>CAKKRH010000020.1 GCA_919902675.1 Omnitrophica bacterium GWA2_41_15 | reverse complement strand
AAACGCGAAAGAGAAAACCGAATAAAACCAGGAGAATACCCAGAAAATTAAATAGCTCATTCCAGAGCATCCCTTTCCATCGTGGAAAAAGCGCTGTATGCAGAAAAATAATTATAATAATTGAAATAAAGATAGACAGGCCTTGAATTCTGATGCGCGGTTTCATTTTTTATCCGGTTTAGTTATCTCGGATTGCGGGTAATAATATTTAAGGATTTCTTTATAGTTTTTCCCGTTTTTAGCCAGCTCGTACATTCCCCACTGGCACAGCCCCACACCGTGGCCCCAGCCTAACCCTTCAAAATAAACTTTGTCGGAAATTATTTTCATGGTAAAATTCGTACTGCGGAGGACATTAGGGCCCAGGGCCTGACGAAAATCCTTCGCGCTGATAACCAGGCTATTGTCCGCGCTCTTAATTTCCAGCTCGTTGATTCTTCCCGAAGGATTGAGGCTGGCGATTTCAATCTCATCAAAATAGTCTATTTTAAAACCTTTGGCTGAAAGTTTTGATTTTATCTCAGCGGATGAAATTTCAGCCTGCCATTTAAAATGCGGCGAACCGGAGCAAAAAACGCACCCCACGCCTTTAAGCGGCGCGAGATCAACTTTCCAGAGCATGCCCGCGTCTTCGGTGTGCCCGCCGCAGGCGGCATGATAATATGCCGGGAATAGTTTTCCCTTAAAAGTTAAAATTTCACCCCTGGTCAAATCTACCGCCCGGTTGGAGCGCCATTTTTCCGAGGTCTTGCCTCCATAGACCTGGGAATAGATATCGCTAGTTAAGTCAAAATCTTTATTTTTAGTGAACTGCCTTTGGTAAAGGGCGTAAGTCCTGGCCACCACCGCCTGGGCCTTAAGGGCGTCCAGCGGCCACCAGGGAGCAATTTCATTACAAAGGATTCCCCGCAGATAATTCTCCGGGTCTAATTCGTTAACCACTAAAAAACGCTTATTCTCTTTAGGAATAATACTCACTCTTCCTCTGTAAAGACGATTATTTATATAGGTAGACCCGTTCTTGGGGAATATCCTGAGCCGGGCGAGATTTAAAAGGGCGCCCGGAAGGGTTATCTTTCCGGAATCAGCCTTAATCAGGCGCTTTTTTAGATTTTTCCCTTTATAGACCTGCCTGCCGCTTTCATCCTGAATTTCAAAAGCGCCTTTTATCTGAAGATAAAAAGATGGCCCGTCCTGAAGCACGGCTACGCGCACAACTTCATCAGCATAAATGCCGCTCTCCGGACATATAAAACCCAAACCCAGAAACAACAAAAAAACAGCTATTTTTTTGACCATAAGCGCATGATAAGCGAAAATATAAGGCTAAGCAATATGCAGGTTACAAATGGGAAATAAAAGGTGAAGTTTTTTCTACTGACATAAATATCCCCGGGAAGCTTGCCCAAAAAAGGAATCTTGCCGAATATAAGCAAGAATACACCCAGCAAAACAATCACCAGCCCCAAGAATATCAGCGTCTTTCCTAAATCCCAAAAACCAGGCATCACTTCTTTACCATCCTTTCCTCCAGGGAACATTTACAGCCGCAGTATTTCTGGCAATACATACCCAAGGCCCTGGCCCGGTTGTGCGCCTCCCGGAAACCGGCCCGAAAATCCCGAAACAAAAACTCCACTCCTAAATGTTTAGAAATCCGCTGTCCGATATTATTTATTGCTTCAATATCCTGATAGGGGCTGACTAAAAGAGCGGTAGTGAAAACGGAAAAGTTATTTGCTTTAGCGAATTCCGCGGTTTTAAGAAGCCTTAAATCCCAACAACTTAAACAGCGCTCAGGTTTGCGATTATCCGTAACCGCGCTATAATACTCGTCTTGCTCATATTCGGGAATATGAATCTTAAGTTTTTCCGACTCGGCGAAACCTAAAAAGACATCTTTGCGCTTTAGAAATTCTTCCTGAGGATAGATATTAGGATTATAAAAATAACCCTCCACCTCAAAACCCTCTTTACGCAAGATTTCCAGAGGATAGATAACGCAGGGCCCGCAGCAGGTATGCAGTAAAACTTTCACTTTTAAGCTGTCAGCTGTCAGCCTTCAGCTATCAGCTAAAAGCTTACCCGCTGAAAGCTGAAGGCTGAAGGCTGATGTCCGAAAGCAGCTCTTTCTATTTTCTCTATTTTGGGGTTAGGCCTAAGTGCCGAAAGGCGAGCTCCATAATCTGTCTGCCCCGGGGAGTGCGTTTAAGAAAACCGGTCTTAAGGAGGTAAGGCTCAACCGTATCCGCCAGGGTATCTATTTCTTCATTTAAGGTGGCGGCCAGGGATTCAATTCCCACCGGGCCTCCGTCATAGGTTTCAATAATAGTCCTTAAGACCTTACGGTCAAGCTCGTCTAATCCCATTGTATCCACACCCAGATTATCCAAGGCGCCGCGGGCGGAAGCGGCATCAATGGTTTTTATTTTATTCACCTGGGCGTAATCGCGGGCCCTTCTTAAAAGACGATTGGCAATCCTGGGGGTGCCCCGGGCGCGCTGACCTATACAGCGGCAGGCCTCCTGGTCAATATCCATGCTAAGAAGCTTGGCCGAATTGCGGATAATTTTGGCCAGGTCTTCTACTTCATAAAAATCAAGATGATAAAACATCCCGAATCTTCCCCTTAAAGGCGAACTCAACAGCCCCTGCCTGGTAGTTGCTCCGATTAAAGTGAAAGGCTTGAGGTTAAACTTGATGGTCTTGGCATAGGGGCCTTTATCAATGATAAAATCTATCTGAAAATTCTCCATTGCCGGATATAAAAACTCCTCCACCACCTTGGAAAGCCGGTGTATCTCGTCAATAAAAAGGATATCCCCTTTTTCTAAGTTGGTTAATATCCCGATTAAGTCCCCGGCCCGCTCGATAGCCGGGCCGGAAGTAGCGGTAATCTTACCGGACATCTCATGGGAAACGATATGGGCCAACGAGGTTTTTCCCAGTCCGGGAGGCCCGTCAAAAAGAATATGCTCCAAAGGCTCGCCCCTTTGCCCGGCGGCGGTAATAGCAATCTTTAAATTATCCGCCAGGTCCTTCTGGCCGATAAACTCCGAAAGCCTCGCCGGACGCAGGGAAAGATTCAAAACTACGTCTTCATCGCTCTCCTGGGCCTTAATTAACCCCACCCTTGTTTCTAAAGGCTGGGCCAGGGCGGAAGAAGCATTTTTTGGATTACTATTCTTATTCTTAACCAAAACCGGATTATACTCTTGTCCCATAAGAAGTTATTCTCTCTTGATTGCGGATAACCTGAATCTCACCGAAGATATCCTTCTGAACTATCACAATTTCTTTCAGGCGGATAAGCTCTAACACGGCTAAGAAAGTAACCACCATTTCCACCTGGTTCTTGACCTTAGCGAATAAATAGCTCAACTGCAAAGAAGACTCATTTAAAAGGATATGCAGTAAATCGTGAATCTTCTCCTCAACCGTGAATTCATCCTTAATTACTTCATAAAATAATTCCCGGGGAATATCTTTAAGGGCCTTGGAAAAAGCCGAGAGAAGGTCAAAAAGGCTGGCCTCAAAATAAACCTCTTCGCCGGAATTTACCGGCGCGGGGCCCTGGGTACGGGTAAAGATATTCTGGCGGCTGAGCTCTTTCTGGCGCAGGAGTCCGGCGGCCTCTTTAAATTTCTGATATTCCAGGAGTTTCTTAATCAATTCTGAGCGCGGGTCTTCTTCCTCCTCTTGCTCATTTTCTTTAGGCTCAGGAGGAAGAAGCATTTTGGATTTAATATGAATAAGGGTAGAGGCCATCACTATAAATTCACCGGCGATATTCAGGTCTAAAAGGCGCATCAACTCCATATACCGCAGGTATTGGTCGGTAATCTGGGCAACAGGTATATCGCAGATATTCAAATGGTCTTTTTTCACCAGATACAACAAAAGATCCAGCGGCCCCTCGAATAATTCCAACTTGATTTTATAGCTCATTTTCAGAACGGTAACTACATAAGTTTAAGCTCTAAGTTCTAAACTCTAAACAAACCCAAAACCTAAAATACAAAAGTGAAGCTCCCCGGGCTTTAATCTCGGGGCTTCCTCCTAGAGTAGAAAGCACAATACATTCATCCCACGGACTTGAAACCCGGGGATTTCTGCGAAGGATTAAAAGATTTTGTATTGGGCATTTAGGTTTTTCTACTGCTCCGGTAGGCAGAAAGTTTTAGATTTGCTTAGAATTCAGAGTCTCGTGTTTAACGTTGCTACTTTCTTCTTAACATATAAAACTAACCTATCCCTAATAAACTCTTTACTTCGGAAATAGTATATGCGGCAGCCTCGCGGGCCTTGAGCTCTCCCTGATGGATAATATCCAGAAGTGTCTTTTTATTTTTCAGGAATTCATCCTTCTTATCCCTGATAGGCTCTAAATATTTAACCATACTCAGGCTGAGCTCTTTTTTGCAGTCGGTACAGCCGATCTTGGCCAGGCGGCAAAGCTGATCAATTTCAGGTTTTTTTTCCGGAGAGAAAACATCGTAGTAGGCATACACATTACACTTATCGGGATGGCCGGGATCAGTCCGCTTTATCCTTAAGGGATCGGTAAACATTGACCGGACCTTGCGCTCAATCGCCTCAGGCTCATCGGAAATCAAGATATAATTATCGTAGCTTTTGCTCATCTTCCTGCCGTCTGTGCCTAAAACCTTGGCCCGGCCGGAGATTAAAAGCGCCTTTGGCTCGGGAAAAAGCTCTTTTTTGTAAAGGCTGCTGAATCTCCTGGCGATTTCCCGGGTCAACTCCAGATGAGGAAGCTGGTCCTCGCCCACCGGAACGCAATCCGCCTTATAAAGCAAAATATCCGCCGCCTGCAGGACAGGATAACCCAGAAAACCGTAGGTGCTTAAATTTCGGTTGGTGATTTCGCGCAGTTGTTCCTTATAGGTGGGACATCTCTCTAACCAGCCCAAAGGGGTAATTATGGAAAGAATAATATATAATTCTAAATGCTCTTTAATATTGGACTGGATAAAGATATGGGATTTCTCAGGGGATATACCGCAGGCCAGCCAATCCGCGATGTTATCCAGGATATTCGCTCTTAAATTCTTGGGGTCTTCATACTCGGACATCAGGCTGTGCCAGTCCGCGGCCATAAAGAAACATTCATACTCATCCTGGAGCTTTTTCCAATTATCTAAAACCCCGAACAAATGACCCAGATGCAGCTTCCCGGTAGGACGCATCCCGCTTAAGATACGCTTCTTTAACATAACTAATCAAGCAAAAACTCTAAACGCTAAACTCTAAATCCTAAACAAACCCAAAACCATAAACCCAAAACTCAAAATATAATGTTTTGGATTTGGAGAATTTGGGTTTTGCCTGCCTGACGGCAGTCAGGGATTTGTTTAGGGTTTAGGATTTTGGATTTAGGGTTTGCTGTTATAATTTCCTTGCTATTTTCTCCACATCGTAGGCCTCAAGCACATCCCCGGCCATTATTTCGCTAAAACCCGCTAAAGATAATCCGCATTCCATTCCCTCAGTAACCTCACGCACGTCATCCTTAAAACGTTTCAGGGATTGAACCGTCCCCTCATATACCAGCTCACCGTTACGCAGGAGGCTCAATTTCGCCGAGCGGTTAACCTTTCCTTTTTCCACATAACAGCCGGCCACGGTCCCGGCCTTGCTTAGTTTAAGGACCTGACGAATAATAATTCTGCCCATAAATATCTTCTTTAACTTCGGCTCTAATAAACCCTCCAAAGCAGTCTTGATGTCGTTGACTAGCTCATAGATTACCGTGTAGGTGCGGATATCCACTCCGGTCTTATCGGCCTCGGCCTTGGAGCGCTCATCGGTAGCCACATGAAAACCCAAAATGATGGCGCCGGAAGCCTCAGCTAAGATAACATCCGCGACATTTATTCCTCCTATGCCCTGATGGATAATATTCAGATTTACTTCTGAGGATAATATTTTCTTCAAAGACTCATTGATTGCCTCTAATGATCCCCCGACATCGGACTTTAAAATAAGCTTGAGCTCTTTGACTTTACCTTCTTTGATTTCCTCAGAAAGATCCTCCAGGGATTTCATCTTGATCGGCTTAAGTTGTCTTTCCCGGAGTTCAGCTTTACGTTTACCGGCCAATTCCCGGGCTTTTTTCTCATCGGAAAGAACAAAAAACTGTTCGCCCGACTCGGGTAAACCGGATAAACCCAATATCTCCACCGGCGTAGCCGGAGGCGCCTCCTGGATAGGCTTACCGTACTCATTAAACATCGCCCGGATTTTAGCGGAGTGCGAACCAACAATAATCGTATCCTGATACCTAAGGGTGCCGTTCTCCACCAAAAGGGTGGCTACCGGCCCTTTTCCTTCGCTGATCTTAGACTCCAGAACCACTCCGCTGGCCGGGGCCGAGGGATCAGCCTTTAACTCCAGCATCTGGGACTCTAAAATAATCATTTCTAACAAGTCGTCAATGCCCTGACCGGTTTTTGCCGATACCCCCACGGTAATAGTCTTTCCGCCCCAATCCTCGGCAGCCAATCCCAGCTCGGCTAACTGTTTTTTTAGCCGGTTAACATCTGTTTGCGGCTTATCTATCTTATTCATCGCCACCATAATAGCGGCTTTGGCCTCTTTGGCGTGGTCTACTGCCTCCACTGTCTGAGGCATCACTCCGTCATCAGCGGCCACCACCAAGACAACGATATCAGTTACTTTAGCCCCTCTGGCCCGCATCGCGGTAAAGGCTTCATGGCCAGGGGTGTCTAAAAAGGTGATTTTGCCGTGGGAAAGCGTAACCGAATAGGCTCCGATATGCTGGGTTATGCCGCCATACTCTGAGTCTGCCACCTTGGATTTACGGATAGCGTCCAACAAAGAAGTCTTGCCGTGGTCAACATGGCCCATAAAGGTAACTATGGGCGGCCGGACTTTAAGTTTGGCCGGATCCAGCGCCTCATGGGGCTTAAAAAGCAATTCCTCCTCAGTAGGCTTTCTCTTTACTTGATATCCGTATTCCAGGGCTATTTTTCCGGCCAACTCTTCGCCGACAGGAAGATTCAAATTGGCGATTATTTTATGGCCCAGGAGAAGCTTCTTAATTAAGACTGCCGGCTTTTCCCCTAAACATAAGGCTAAATCTTTTAAGGCTATAGGAATATTTATTTCAATGATTTTTGCCTTTTCAGGTGTTTCTTCTTTTTCGGGCGCCGGGGGAGGAATTTCTTTGGCTAGAATAGCGGAAATAACCTTAACTTGAGGCCCTGAGGGCAATTCTTCCTTTTGAGCGGCAATTTTTGTTCCGGCTTCTTTTTGGGATCCGATTTCTTTTATCGCTTCAACTTTTTTTTCCTCAACCGGAGGATGCGCCGCTGTTAAAGGAACGCTTTTTCGCGCATCAGGCGCGATCTTAGGTTCTTGAGTGATGCTTGCTGGCTTTGGAATAAATTCTTCCGGCTTAGCTGTAATTACCCGGGCCTCTGGGTGGAGGCGGGGAATAAGGGTAGACCTGGGTTCTTCTTTTTTAGGTTTGCGCGAAACCGGGACGGTTTTTTTGACTAAAGGCCCCTTAAGAGTTTTCTGGATTTTCACTTCCTTGGCCTTCTTGGGCTTAAGCGCTATTTTAGAAGGCTTAAGGCTCGTTTTCCGGACGGCTGTTTTCTTAACTTTCTCTTTTTTTTCTTCCGGGCTCCCGGAAGCTTCTTTTGAAACCGCGGATTTAATTTTAATATTTTTGCTTGGCATTTTAGTCCTTTGATGAGCAGATAATTTATGGAACGATAGTGTTCATAAATTACTGCGCGAATTAGACCTGAGCTTGCGCGATAAATTTCCCTGAAAATTTTTAAGTGTTTAAGCCCGGGTTAAACCCGGATTTTGCAATAGGTTTCGAGAAAAATGGCCTAAATCCTTGACAAGACAAGGCATGCGAGCAAAAGTACCGCAGGCGTATCCGGTGCGATACGCCGAGGACACTTTTGCGAGCATAACGCAGTATTGGCAAGGATTTAGAGACATTTTGCCGAAATCCTATTGCAAATTCCGGGTTAAATCAACTATAACTTCTTTAATAACTTCTTGGCTTCCTCAATGAGTTTTTTGGCCTTGGCCTTTGCTATGCCTTTAACCTCAACCAGAGCCTCAAGTGTAGAGCCGGCAACAGACTGAACGTCCGCGAAGCCCTGCTCAATAAGCACGGCCTTGGTCTTCTCTCCCACGCCGCTTAACTCATCCAAAGACAACCCTTGCGGCTTCGGCTCTTCTTCTTTCTGAACAACTGTTTCTTCTTTGGCCTGATCTTTGGCGAGTATGGTCTCCTTGGTGCGGATATCCAAATCCCAACCCGTCAATTTTGAAGCCAGGCGCACATTCTGACCGTGCTTTCCGATAG
This sequence comes from Omnitrophica bacterium GWA2_41_15, assembly GCA_919902675.1. GTDB lineage: Bacteria > Omnitrophota > Gorgyraeia > Gygaellales > UBA12090 > UBA12090. The sequence goes on along the minus strand of CAKKRH010000020.1, from coordinate 85,287 downwards.
CCAAAGACAATTGATCCGGATTCACAATCACCAAAGCCTTTTTATTCTCCTTATCTAATTTAATCTCCGCTATCTCGGCCGGAGAAAGGCTGGCAGAGATATACGCGTGAGCGTCCTCGCTGTAGCGGACTATGTCTATTCTTTCACCGTGCAGTTCATTGACGATATTCTTAACCCTGGCCCCGCGCATCCCCACGCAGGAGCCCACGGAATCAATCTTCTCATCCTTTGACCAGACCGCGATCTTGGTCCGCTCACCGGCGGCGCGGGAAATAGAGCGGATTTCCACCACCCCTTCATATATCTCAGGCACCTCACGCTCGAATATTTTTTTAACAAAGCTAGGATGGCTGCGGGAAAGGATAATCTGAGCCCCCCTGGCCTCCCTTTTGACCTCAGTTAAATAAGCGCTGATCCTCTGGCCCTGATGAAATTCCTCGCCCGGTATCTGATCGCGCTTAGACAATATTCCTTCAGCTTTACCCATTAAGTCCACGATAATATTTCCTTTTTCAAAACGGTAGAGGGTCCCGCTGATAATTTCACCCACCTTGGCGTTAAATTCGTTAAAAACCACATCCTTCTCCGCCTCTCTTATCTTTTGTATGATCACCTGCTTGGCGGTAGAGGCGGCAATCCTGCCCAGCCCCTCGGACTTGATTTCCTCCTCACCGGCGAAGGCCCTGAGTTTTCCGGTTTCCCTGTCTAAGGTCACCTTTACTTCTATGCCCGGCTTTATATCCGCGATCTTACGGACCGCGCTGGCCAAGGCCTGCTCCACGGCATCAATAAGAATATCCTTCTTGATGCCTTTTTCCCGCTCCATATGTTCTAAAACCGCTAATAACTCTCCGTTCATCCCGCCCTTCCTTTCAAAACCCCGCCCTCAATTTTTTATGAAGGGCGAGATTCATTTAATCACCTGTTTTGCTTTCTTGATTTTGTTTAAAGGTATCCTGATGGTTCGACCGCGCTCACCATCAATTATTTTTTCACCTGAGTCCAGAAACAAATGATCATCTTCAACCTTAGTAATAACTCCGGTTATTTCATACTTACCCTCAATGGGTTCGCTCAATACAGCTCGGATCTGTCTTGCTTGGGCCCTTAAGAAATCATTTCTCAACGTAAGAGGACGATCTATACCCGGAGAGGATACCTCAAGAACATAACTCTCCCCTAAGGTATTCTCCCGGTCTAAAATCGCGCTTAGGCCCTGGTTTAAATCCGCGCACTCCTTAAGGCTTATCCCGCCTCTGGGCTTATCCGTCAGGACCTTTAAGGTCATATTTCCTCTTGTCTTGGATAAACTTAAGTCCACAAGCTCATAGCCTAAATCTTCTATGTAATCCTGAACAACCTGTTTTGTTTTATCTAAAAGCTCTTGCGCGCCGTTATACATAGACTATTTACTCCTGAATAACTCACTGCTGAATCCGGCTTGTTTATTCAGCCGCTCATACACTAAAGGAATGTTTCCGGTGAATTTCATCTCAAAACCGTTATTGTCCCCGGCGTAAAATATATCCTGAAGTTTAAAATCATTTCTATTTTCCTTATCTACTTCCGAAATCTGAGAAACCTTACGCGAGCCGTCCGGGAGGCGGATCATATGCGCGATTATATCTATGGCGCTGATGATGTGGCGCTTGGCCACGGAGCTTGAGAAATTCGGATTATCCATCAAAGTTAATATCTCCAGCCTGTCTAACGCCTCCAAAGCGGAGTTGGCGTGCACGGTTGCCATTGAGCCTTCGTGTCCGGTGGTCATTGCCTGGAGCATATCTAATATTTCACTGGAGCGCACCTCGCCCACGATTATCCTGTCCGGGCGCATATGCAGGGCGTTCTTCAGGAGTTTTCTGATGTTAATCTCACCCTTGCCTTCAATATTGGCCGGCCTGGCCTCCATACGCACTATATGTTTTCCTTTAAGCTGGAGCTCGGCTATATCCTCGATAGAAATAACCCGCTGGTCCTGGGGGATAAAATTGGAGAGGACATTCAGCATTGTGGTTTTACCGGCGCCGGAGCCTCCGGAAATGATGATATTCATCCGGGCCCGGACACAGGCCGAAAGAAATTCTCCCGCCGCCTGATTTAAGCTTTTTCGCTCTACCAGATCCTCCATAGTCAAAATTTTACGCGAGAATTTACGGATAGTTAAGACCGTCCCGATAAGAGAAATGGGATGGCGAACCACATTTACCCGTGAGCCATCCGGAAGACGGGCATCAATATAAGGCTCGGCCTCGGTAACATGCCGGCCTAAAGGCGCGAGTATTTTCTCCACAAAATACTCCAAATGCTGTTCATCTCTAAAAGTAACACTGCTTAACTCCAGCCTGCCATTTTTTTCTATATAAATCTGCTTTGGGCCGTTAACCATTACCTCGCTTACCTGGGGCTCGTGAAACATCTTTTCTATCGGGCCTAAACCGGTAATATCCGAGATAACCTGAGCCAAAATCATCTGGCGCTCCTGCGTATTTAATGAACCGTTGTATTTATGTTTCAGAGAAGCATTTATCATAGCCTCTATCTTTTTCCTGAAGGCCGGTTCATTTTCCTGAGACTGGAGAAAATCGCTCTCGCTAAGCTGGGTGAGGCAGTCTTTCTTTATGAAATCTATCAATTCCTGGTGCTTGTTAATCATGCGAATTTTCCATTCTTAAGCGCCTGAGTAATCTTACCCATGGCATCTTCAATACTAACGACCTCAAAGCGCTTATCCGCCCTAAACTGCAGTTCTATCATATTATTTTTGAGGTTCTTTTCTCCGATAACCACCCTCAGCGGCACTCCGGTCAGGTCGGCATCTTTAAATTTTACCCCCGGACGCTCATCACGCTCATCCAAGAGCACCTCCACGCCTGAGGAACTAAGTTCGGCATATAATTTAAAGGCTAATTCCCTGGATTGGGCATCGGTTATGTTTAAAGGCAGGACCAGAATATCAAAAGGTGAAACCTCTTTCGGCCAGATGATTCCGTTCTGGTCATAGCTGGTTTCAATAATAGCCGCCAGCATCCGAGAAACCCCTATTCCATAGCAACCCATAATTATAGGCAGACGGTTTCCTTTTTCATCAGTGAATAGGGCAGAAAGAGGCTGAGAATATTTAACGCCCAATTTAAAGATATGCCCTAATTCAATTGCCTTTTGCTCAGTGATTTCCAGGCCGCATTTAGGGCAAGCCGCGATATTTTTAGCCGAGGCATAGGCGCATTTAACGCAAACAAATAAGGTATCCTCTCCGGAAGGCGCCAGGGCCATAAACTCATGCGAGAGGCTTCCGCCCATTACCCCGGAATCCGCTTCAGGAGTAAAGCAATTAAGGCCGCATCTCTTGAATATCCGGTTATAGGCCTCGGACATAAGCTTATAATTCTTATCCAGGCCTTCCTCGTTAATATCAAAACTATAAGCATCCTTCATTATAAACTCGCAGGCTCTAACCAAACCGAAGCGCGGGCGAATCTCATCGCGGAATTTGGTCTGGATTTGATACAAAATCAAGGGAAGCTGTTTATAAGAGCTGACATTGCCTGCCACAAGCTCGGTAATTATCTCTTCATGGGTAGGCCCCAGGCACATCTTTCTGTTGCGCCTGTCCGTAAAACGAATCATTATCTCTTCCATCTGGGCATTCCTGCCGGTTTTATCCCAGAGCTCCTGCGGTTGGAGAGCAGGCAAAAGAAGCTCCTGGGCAAAGGCGGAATTCATCTCCTGACGGATTATATTCTTAATATTATTGAGGACCCTTAGGCCCAGAGGCAGATAAGAATATACCCCGGCAACCAGCATCCTTACCAGTCCAGCCCTTAACATTAGCTGGTGGGCTATGGATTCAGCCTCCTGGGGAGCCTCCCTTAAAGTTGGAATAAAAGATTTAGACCAAAGCATAAGCAATAAATCCTAAACTCTAAACTCGAAACCCTAAACAAATCCAAAATCCAAATTTTATAAACTCAAGAAATTTTATTTCGAGTTTTTGGTTTTAGGATTTTGAGCTTGTTTAGAATTTATGGTTTCGGATTTAGGGTTTTATTTATAATCCTCTAACTTTTGAATATTGCTTCATTCAATTCCACGCCTTTTTTCTTGAAACGGCTGAAAAATAAAGGTACGGCACCGTGATTTTTCCAGGCGCCTTTAACCTTACCATCCTGGACGCATTCTATTTCGTAAGAAAAAAGGTCCTGCAAAACCAGCTCATCCTTATCCAATCCCCTCACCTCGGTAATATGGGTAATTTTACGCGAACCATCGGCTAATTGTTCCTGCTGGATGATTAAATTAAGGCTGGAGGCAATCTGTTTCTTTATCGCCCAGACCGGTATATTTATCCCTGAGGTCAAAATCATGGTCTCAATCCGGGATACCACATCCAAGGGAGAGCTGGCATGTAAAACCGCCAGAGACCCGTCATGGCCTGAGCACATTGCCTGAAGCATATCCAGGGCCTCCCCTGAGCGCACCTCACCCAGGATAATCCTGCCCGGACGCATTCTCAAGGTATTACGAAAAAGGTCCCTGATGGTTATATCACCCTTGCCTTCTATATTTCCCGGCCTGGCCTCAAGGTTTACCACATGCTCCTGGTTTAATCTTAACTCCGCGGTATCTTCAATAGTAACTATCCGCTCCCGCGTTGAAATATAGGTAGATAATATATTTAAAGTCGTGGTTTTACCGGAACCGGTGGCCCCGGAAAATATAATATTCAGCTTAACCCGGATAGCCGCTATCAGAAAATCCGCCATATCCCGGCTTAAGGTATCCAAGCCAACCAGGTCTTCGATACTGCCGAACTCCTTAATGAATTTACGGATAGTGATCACCGGCCCACTCAAAGAAACCGGCGGAATGATTATGTTCACCCGGGAGCCGTCCGGCAAAGACACATCGGTAAAAGGGCTCAGCTCATCCACATGGCGGCGGGTAGGCATAAGGATCTTCTGGATGATATAAAGAAGGTGCTGGTTATTCTCAAAAGTTATATCCGAAAGAAGCATCCTGCCCTCTTTTTCCACATAGACCTTCTTCGGACCGTTAACCATTATCTCGGTAACCGCCTTATCCTCTAAGAGGGCTTTGAGCGGCCCAAAACCCATAAATTCATCAATCAGCTCGTCAATTATTTTTTTACTGCCGTTTTCGTCCAACTGCAGGCGCTCCCTGATCCTGAGCTCTTCAACAATTCTGGCAACGGTAAAACGCAGTTCCTGCTCATTTATCTTCTCGTTGGTGAAGATATGGCTGTGCTCCTTAAGACGGTATCTGACCTTTTCTTTCAGCTCTTTGGACATAGTTTTTTATACTCCCGGATAATTTCACTCACCGCCAGGCGCCCGGAAATTTTTCTAAAGGGTTTAGAATCTTTATAGAGAAGGCCATCGGTTTTACCAAAGGCAACCGCCAAGTCCGCCTCCTCAGCCTCACCCGGGCCGTTGACCACGCAGCCCATCACCGCTATCTTAAAAGGCTTGGCGGAAAAATCAGCCTTTTGGGCGGACAATTTATCCTGCAGTTCATCCACAATTTTCTCAATGTCCACCTCGGTCCTTCCGCAGGCAGGACAACTGATAATCTCCGGGCCGAAACTCGCCAGCCTTAAGCTGGCTAAAATATAACGGGCGGTCTTTATTTCCTCAAGCGGATCACTGGTTAAAGAAACCCTCAAGGTATCTCCGATGCCTTGAGCCAGCAAAACACCCAAAGTAATTGCCGATTTTATCTTACCGGCTTCGGGAAAACCGGTAGCCGTGAGCCCTAAATGCAGGGGGTAATCGCATTTTTTAGCCGCCAGCTGATAGGCCTCTATGGTATCCAGGACATTAGAACACTTCAAAGAAATCACGATGTTGGTGAATTTTAAATCCTCTAAAATCTTGAGGTAATCCAATGCGGCCTTGACTAACTTTACCGGCGGCCTCAATTTTTGGTTATACCTGAATATCTTAGGAATAGAGCCGGAGTTTAAACCCACCCGGATAGGCAAAGAGCGATCCTTGGCCGCGGCAATTACTTCTTTAAGTTCTTCCCGTTTATAGATGTTTCCCGGATTAAGCCGAATCTTATCCGCGCCGGCTGAAATAGCGCTCACTGCCAGCTTCCAGTTAAAATGAATATCCGCGACTAAAGGAATAGCTATAGCGCTTTTAATCCGGGAGATGGCCCGGGCATCTTCTTCATCCCGAACTGCCAGGCGCACAATATCACAACCGGCCGTCTGCAAAACCTTAATTTGGGCAATTACCTTACGGTAATCCTTGGTCGGCACCTTGGTCATTGACTGAATAGCAATAGGATTATTGCCTCCGATTTTAACCTTACCTATTTTTACTTCCTTGACTTTTCTGCGTTTTATAATCATTTACGATAAGCTCTAAACCCGAAATACTAAACTCTAAACAAATCCAAAACCCAAATTCTCCAAACCCAAAACATTATATTTTGATTTTTGAGTTTATGATTTTGAGTTTGTTTAGGGTTTAGGGTTTAGGGTTTAGGGTTTAGGGTTTAAATTGTTTTAAGACATCCACGGCCTTCTGCCAAAGTCCGAATTTCACCAAATCGTTCAAAAAGACAAACACCGCTAAGCTGATGATAAATCCAAAACCAACCTGACCTATCTTTTCTTCCACCTTCTGGCTTAAGTGCCGGCCGCGCAGCTTCTCCAACCCCAAGAAAAACAAATGCCCGCCGTCTAAGATCGGAAAAGGCAAGAGATTAAAGATACAAAGCGAGGCGCTTAAGACCGCCATTAAATGCAGGACCGCGTTAAAGCCGATTTTGACTGCCTCATTAGTCACGTAAAACATCCCCAAGGGGCCGGTAACATTATCTTTAAAAGAAAGCCCTCCGGTAAGCATCTTGCCAAAAGCCGACAAGGTAAGGGTAGTCAAATTCCAGAGGTTTTCCCCGGCCAAAACAAAACCCATGAATACATTATGCTTTACAATTACGGTTTCACCCTTTGGCCTTACCCCCAGAAGGCTTATTCTGCGCTTATTTCCTAATACGTTTTTAACTGTCTCCTGGGTGAGCTTCGCGGTTAATTCCAACTTCTCATTATTTCTCAGTAACTCTAATTTTACCGAAGAAGATTTATTCTTATAAATAATCTCCTGAAGCTGATTCCAATATTGGACGCTCTTTCCCTCTATGGAAATAATCAAGTCATCTTTCAGGATTCCGGCGGACTCGGCCGGATAACCGGACATTACCTCACCCACCCTGGTGGTAAGATTGGGATAACCCACTAAATTAACCAGCCACAGACAAATAAAAGCCAAGAGATAATTTAAGGCCGGACCGGCAAAGATAACCTTAGCCCGGTCCAGAGGCTTGCGGCCTAAAAACTCATGGGGTTCGCCTTTACACTCCTCCCAGTTATCTCCGGCCAGCTTCACGTATCCGCCAAAGGCAAAAAGACACAAGGTATATTCGGTATCTCCTCTTTTGTAGTTTAAGAGCTTCGGCCCAAACCCCAGCGAAAATTTTTCCACCCGAATGCCCAGCCTGCGCGCCTGGGCAAAATGGCCGTATTCATGCACCAGAATCATTATACTTAAAATAATTAAAAATATTAATAAGGAAAACATTCTCCCTCGCTTTGCTCGGGTGGTTAGTTGACAGTTCACGGTTGACAGTTGACAGAAAATATATTTCTGTGAACTGTCAACTATCTAATCTTGTGATTAATTCCCTTGCCTGGCGCCTGGCCCAGGTATCCGCTTCCAATATTGCCGGCAGATTAGGATTTTTAAGCGTCTTATGCTTAGACATTATCTTTTCGATGATATCGGGAATAAGCGTAAAACCTATTCTCTGATCAAGAAAGGCCGAAACCGCCTCTTCATTTACCGCGTTCATTACTGCCGGAGCCGTCCCGGCGTCTCTCGCCGCCCGGTAGGCAAAATCAAGGCAGGGGAATTTCTTGTTATCAACTTTATCAAAGGTTAAACTTTCAATACTAAAAAAATTCAAGTGGTTTTTGGGATTAGAGAGCCGCCTGGGATACGTAAGGGCGTATTGTATCGGAAGGCTCATGTCGGTTACCCCTAATTGGGCCAGCACGCTGGCGTCAACGAACTCCACCATGGAATGAATTATTGCCTGACGGTGGATAAGCACCTCAATATTTCTAACCTCAACGTCAAAGAGCCAACCGGCTTCAATCACCTCTAAGCCCTTATTCATCAGCGTGGCCGAATCCACGGTTATTTTCTGGCCCATCTTCCAGCGGGGGTGATTTAAAATATCTTTCTTCTTGAGATATTTAAAATCTTTCAGCGCCACATCATAAAGCGCCCCCCCGGAGGCAGTTAAATAAAGCCTTTTCAACTCATCTTGCTCTTTGCCCTCTAAACACTGAAATATGGCGGATTGCTCGCTGTCTACCGGAATAAGCCTGGCCTTTGACTTTTTAAGCTCAGCCATTATAATTGAGCCGGCCATTACCAGGGCCTCTTTATTGGCCAGGGCAATATGCTTACCCGCCCTGATTGCCGATAAAAGCGGATGCAGGGCAACCGAGCCGCTCAATCCGATTACTACGATATCCACATCCTTATCCGAGGCTATCCGGTTTAAACCTTCAATGCCGTAATGGATATCGCGCGCGCCGATTTTCTTTATCTTCTTGCCGGTCTCTTCATCTCCGACGGCTATCTTGCCCGGCTTAAATTCAGCTGCCTGTCTTTTAAGAGACTCAATATTTTTGTTTACCGCTAAAGCCTCTAATTTAAATTCCCGCGGATACTGCTTGATTACTCTTAAAGTAGTTACCCCGATTGAACCGCTTGAGCCTAAAATCGCTACCCGTTTCACCGCGCACCTTCTTCATTATTCACCGCGCCTTTTATAAATTTTAAAACCATTGAATTCGAAAGAAGGCGCGGAGCCATCTATCCTCTAATATTGCTCATATAAAAATAAAAAGCCGGGGCAGTGAATAATAAGCTGTCAATCAGGTCCAAAATCCCGCCCAGGCCGGGAAACAGAAGCCCCGAATCCTTGACCTGACAATCCCGTTTAATCAAGGACTCAGAAAGGTCTCCTAATTCCGCTATCAAGGCGATAGCCAAACCCAGAACCGCCAGATGCAAATAAGAAAAATCCGGCAGAAACGGCCGGCAGAGCATCGCGGTGAGAATACCAAAGAGCAATCCGCCAACTAAGCCCTCCACGGTTTTTTTAGGGCTGATCCGGGGAATCAATTTATGCCTGCCTACGCGGCTGCCTACCAAATAGGCCCCGATATCCGAGGATTTAGTAATTAAAATCAGCGCCGCCAGATACCCATCGCCTCCGGGCAGATAACGCACCTTAACCAAAAAACTAAAAAACCAGGAGACATAGATAATGCCGAATAAGGTGGTAGATATACCGGCCACCGCCTGAGAGCTGTCCTGTCTTTTCAACTGCAGGATGAAAAGGGTAAATAAGGCTAACACAATAAATAAAAGCTCCCAACCCTTGGTCAGTTCAAACCTGAAAAGGACGGATAAGGGAATGGCTATCCCCAGAAACATCCCGAAATATTTATAGATGGGTATCCCTTTTTTTTCAATCAGGCCGAAAAACTCATACAACCCCCCGATCACCAGAGCCAGGAAACACACGGCAAAGACAAACTGATATTTAATTGTCAGAAATATTACTACCGACCAGATTATAGTACTAATGAGTCTTTGTTTAAACATTTATTCACTAACCATAAACTGTGAACTGTCAACCGTGAACTGTGAACTAAACTGCCCCGAATCGTCTTACCCTGGTTTGATATTCGCTGATTGCCTCTTCTAAGTTTTCCTTCTTAAAATCCGGCCAGTAGGTTTTGGTGAAGAATAGCTCCGTATAGGATAACTGCCAGAGGAGAAAATTGCTGATACGCTGTTCACCGCTGGTGCGGATAAGCAAGTCAGGGTCGGGAATTCCTTTAGTGTCCAAAAAATCCCCTATCCGCTCTTCGCTTACATCTTCCGGCCTGAGTCTTTTCTCCAGGACATCATCAGCTATTTTCTTAACCGCGTCAACTATCTCCTGGCGCGAGCCGTAATTAAAGGCAAAGACTGCCGTCAGTCCACGGTTGTTTTTGGTCTTCTCTTTGGCCGCGAGCAATTTCTTCCAAAGGCGCTCCGGAATAGGCTCTTTACGGCCTATGGTCAGAAACCGGATATTGTTTTTCATCATCATCCGGACATAGCGGCCCAGGAAAATATCCAGTAAATGCATCAGGATACCTACTTCAACCTTAGGCCTCTTCCAATTCTCGGAGGAAAAAGCGTAAAAAGTAACAAACTTAATTCCTAAATCCGAAGCCTGACTTAAAATCTCTTCCACCCGCTTTATCCCTTCGCGGTGCCCCTGGGCGCGGGAAAGGCCTTTATTCTTAGCCCAGCGGCCGTTACCGTCCATAATTATGGCGATATGTCCGGGAAGGTTGGATTTATCAATCATATTTGAGTTGCTTGAGTTCTTTGAGTTTCTTGAGCCTGACTCAATAAACTCTACAAACTCTATAAACTCAATGAACTATTACTGGTGTATCCGATAATCTATATCCGCGAAGATGTTGTCTTTGTATTCAATATCCTTGAGCCAGGGCTCCTCAACGGAATTGGCTTTAATCTCTTCGTAGAGCTTATTAAACCTCTGGATGTGCTCCTGGGTGCGCTTTAAGGCGTAGCTGACATGGGTGCCGGTAGCCATAATAAAGGCCCAATCCGATGACTGCGCCAGGAACAATTCCCTTAAGGCCTGATTTAAAGCCCGCCGGATTAAACCGCTGGCTTCGGGAAATCTTTTTACCAATTCATCCATCCTCCAGCTTGCCTCATGCAAGTGGCGATAGGCCCAGTCATTGGTCCCCTGCAGCCAAACCTCGGAGTATCCTTTATATCCCCAGCTGGACATTGAGGGAGTAATCACCTGATTGCGCGGATTCTCCTCAAGATATTCCACCGCGTTGGTCATTTGGATGATATTTTGGTCAAAATAGATTTTACGAATGAGAAAATCCAGCCACATTGGCCCTTCAAACCACCAATGGCCGTAGAGTTCGGTATCATAAGGAGAAACTATAATCGGTTTCTTCTCTAAGATCTCATAAAGATACTCCGCCTGGCGCTGGCGGTTAAACAAAAAGTTTCCGGCATGCTCCGCCGCTTTCTGCCTGGCTAACTCCGGCATGTAAGGCTGTTTTTGGCCGGTAGTTCCGGTAATCCGGTAGTATTTTATCCCGGTATTTATCCTTGTCCCATCTGAGGAAATATAGGGCTTAATATACTCATAGTCTAAATCAAAACCGATATCCCGGTAAAACTCCCGGTAATGATAATCTCCGGGATAACCCTCAATTGAAGACCAGACCTGTTTTGAGGATTCCAGGTCGCGGCCGAAACAAGCTACCTGAGAAGACCGGCAGTAAACAGGCGCGAATACCCCGTATTTAGGCCGCGGTGAACCATGTAGAAGGCCGTGGGCATCGGTAAAAAAGTATTTTAAGCCCGCGTCTTTCAGGAATTGGTCATCCCCGGGATTATAACCGCATTCAGGAAGCCAGATACCGCGCGGCGCTCGGCCAAACACCTTTTCATATTGGGATACCGCCGCCCTCAGCTGGGCCCTTATGGAAGATTTGGCCACATCCATCAGGGGAAAATAACCGTGGGTCGCCCCGCAGGTAATAATCTCCAATTTTCCTAAATCCTGAAATCTTTTAAAGGCAGAGACGAGATTACGGTGATACTGATTAAAGATATCACGGCAGGATTTAAAACGTTTAAAATACATCCGGCTTAAAGCGTTAAACTCCGGTTCAAAACGGGTACGCTCAATCTCGTGTTCGGAAAGCTCAATCAACTTTCCTATGTGCCTTAGATAACGCTCCTGAAGCAGGCTGTCGCTGAGCATAGAAATGAGCGTCGGGGTAAGCGACATCGTCACCCGGAAATCCACTCCGTCTTTAACCAATCCCTCAAAAACCTCAATCAAAGGAATATAGGTTTCGGTGATGGCTTCATACAGCCAATCTTCTTCCAGGAAATCATTAAACTCCGGATGGCGCACATAAGGCAGGTGTGTATGCAGAACCAAACAAAGGTATCCTTTATTCATAATTTTTAACCCCTGATTTCTAAATTGGTTACCTGGTTTCCTTGGTTACTACAGGCGTGATCACTCTTTCATCAAGGCTGTCTGCTGATACGGCCTTAACCGGGATAATCTGTTTTCCGTCAGGCAGGCTGAAACGCAAAGAGAAGGTTCCGTCCGGCCGCAGGGCGATTTCCTTTCCCGAAACCGTAACCTTGGCATCAGGCTCAGTTGCCCCATAAACAATCAGCTCGGTATTTACCACTAACCAGAATTCGCGTTTGTATTTCTCTTTCTTAACCGGACTAAAAAACCCCGAAGAAACGCCCCCTGAGCCTTGAGCTCTTTTTTGCAGTTCTAACCAGGGCTTCTTTAGCTTAACCGGTGAACCCCCCAAACCGACGCTTGAGGTATACAGCCGGCTGAATAATTCATCCGGCACCATCCACTCCTCATCCGTAACCCAGGAAGGAGCATCAAGGGGAGTAGTTACTATATTAGAACGGACTATGGTTATAAATCTTCCATCCGAAAGCTTCAGCCCTACATCAACGCACCATGACCTGCCGGGGCCCGCGGTATCAATATACCAACTCTTGGCATTCTGATGTATCTCAATGTCAAAAGAGCGGTGGGCGTTTGAACCGTTAAAATTGATGCAGCTGACATCATAAACTCGTAAGACCTTCTTGGCGGTTTCAAATAATTTAGCTAATTCGTTTTTCAGTTTTCCCCAGGTGCCCTCGCGCACCTCCCAATAAGTATGCAGCCACCAGGGGTCGCGCACCTGCAAGACAATAAGGTCCTTATCATAGCCTTGAGGAAGCTCTTTTTTATCAAAGTCCGCCCGAACCGGCTCAACAGCCTGAACAGTTTTAGCAATCCTATTTTCCGGATGGGTAAAATATTTGGCCTCCTGGGCGGTTAGGGCCTTTCTAACGACTGCTAACCTCGCGGTTTTGGCTTTGGTAACCGGCTTTTTGTGGCTTTGGCTAGGGGAAGCCAAACCACCGCCCTCTGGCTTGTGGCTTTGGCTAGGGGAAGCCAAAGCATGGCCTTGCGGCCTATTAAATACGGCCTTATTCAAGACCTTGCGCACCTTGTTAGATAAAGATTTAACTTTTTCCCCGACAGAAATCCGGGATCCCGAACTTGCCGGGACCAGGTCGAGAATCGGGATTCCGGCCTTACCGGGAGAACTTACTTTTTTTATCTTCTTAACCGCCTTAGCCATATCTCTCGCCTCCAATCTTACAAAAATGGAGGATAACTTACTTCTTATCCTCCATCTTGCCTCTCCTTAAATATTTCTAAAAACAAGCCGGAAAAACTTATTCCTTTTTCACATCTAAAACCTCTTGAGAATTGTTTTCCAGCTTTTCGTTGACGCGGGTAACCCGCTCTAACTCAACCTTTAAGGCATTCTCGGCAACCTGCTCCTGGGATAAGATTTTTTTGGTTATCTCATGAGCCGCTTTTTCCCCGGAAAGTTGCGTCTGGGTACTTTTTAGCTCCCCGGATAAATCAGCCTTTTCCTTTTCTAATTTGGCATTTTTTTCTTCCAACTCCATACTGAGAGCCGCCTTATCCACGGCAAGCCTCTTTTGGCGGGATAATTCCTTTAAAGCCCCCAGCCAAAGAATAAAAAATATCAGCGCGACAACAGAAAGAATCATAACTACTCTGCCTTTTATTTTATCGTCCATCTATGCTCCTTTTCTTTGATTTATTTGAAATATGACTTGGGGCCTTTGGTTACCGGCTCTTCTTCGATTACCGCTGATGTATTCTCCTCTTGTTTCCTTACTTTAGCCACCTTGGGAAGAACCACAATCTCAACCCTGCGGTTCATCTTCATTCCTTCTTTATTGTCATTAGAAGCTACCGGATGAAACTCGCCATAAGCATCTGCCGACATTCTTTTTCCGGCAATGTCTTTTTCTCCCAGATAATGCAGGACACTTAAGGCCCGGGCTGAGGAGAGCTCCCAATTGGATTCCCATCCGGAATATTTTATCGGCTGGGTATCGGTATGGCCCTCTATCCCGATATTAAAATCATTCAAGTTGTCCTTCAAGACTACTGCCACCTTCTCTAAGGTAGGAATGGCCTCCGAACGCAGTTTAGCCTTACCCGAATCAAAAAGGATATCGGCAACAAAGGTAATTACCAGGCCTTTCTCAGCCATATCCAAACGCACATCCTTATCGGCAATCTCCTGCTTCAGCCGTTCGGCCAGAAGATTCCGGGCCGAGGCCAACTCATCCAACTGATTGCTTAATTTATCAATTTTCTCTAAATCCGAACGCCGTCCTTTTTGAAAAATTACGGTGCATCCGGAAAGCCCGATACCGATAATAAGAACACAAATTCCATACATTAACCTATTCATTCTCTTCATTGCTCCAGCGCTCCTTTAAAATATACTTAAGCTTTTCTATCCCTACCAAACTTAAGATAACACAGCAATTTACCTAAGTCAAGCAAAATCGCAATCTTACGGTCTTTACAAACTTTTAGAGCGGTAACTATTTAGACAAGGCCTCATACATCTTGACGGCCTTGTCCATTTCCTTCAAGATGGTGCTCAGTAGTTCCACAACCGCGGCCGCTTCCTCTTTAGAAACATAATTGTCCATATTAGAAGTCTTCTCTACCAGGGGCTTGACCACGGACCAGAAACTGCCGACCAAATCCAACTGGGATATTATTCCCGTGTCCTCAGCCTTAGGAAGGCCGAGTTCGCTGTCGCCGTCTTTGAGCCCTTTCAAAGTCCGGTCAAAAAGCGAAGCCGTATCGCGCAGCATCTTGCTGTTACTTACCATATCAATCTTCAAATACATCAGCAGGGCCTCTTTAGACATTTTCTGGGTAAGCATCCGCTGTTTTCCGGAGAGGTTAATTACCAGGGCCAAGGCCGGGTCCTTAGTTAAAACCTTTCCCGCTTCCTGCTCAAACATCTTAACCGTTGAATCCATCGTGGTAAGAATGGGCAGATTCAGCTTGGCTAATACCGGCAGTTCAGCCGGCGTAAGGACTCCCCCTTCGGTAACCTTGGATAATAAGGGAACCATCTCATCAAACAAAAGGTTTATCTTATCCAGCTTGGCGGTAATTTCCTCATTTTCGCAGGCAGGCAGATTCAAAGCCGCGTCTCCGTCCCGCAGGCCTTTTAACACCTTCTCAAAAGTGTTCATTGTCTCTTTTAAATTCTTACGGTTTTCCTCGGCATTTATTCCGGAAGTAGCCAGAAGCGCTTCCTTGGTCATCTTCTGGGAAAGCATCCGCTGTCTTCCGGAAAGATTCATAATCACACCCCACTGCTCATTAGACACCGCGGCAAAATTCGCCGATATAACCGTAACCCCGGTCAAAGCTAAGATTAAAGATACCAATCCGACTTTCTTCAACATCGTAACTCCTTTCTTTTTGGTTGTGAGGAAAAATCTAATATGAAATCGCTATCCTTTTATTTTCCTCCTTGTGTTTTAGCAATACCCCATCTTCCTTATATTTCTTAAGCAGGAAATGGGTTACCGTGCCCCGGACATTCTCCATGCAGGAAAGCTTCTCAGCCACAAAGTTAGAGACCGTATGCATGCTCTTTCCTTCAACCACCACTAATAAATCATATGTCCCGGAGATAAGGTAACAGCTGGTTACCTCAGGGAATAAATATATCCTCTCGGCAATCTTGTCAAAGCCTAAATCCTTCTGGGGCACGATGTTTACCTCAATCAGCGCCCGGACATCCGATTCCTCGTCGCGGATAAGCTCTTTATTTATCACCGCCTTATATTTCAGGATTACCTTGTCTTTCTCGTATTTTCTGATTGCCTTTTTGACCGAGGAAGCGTCCTTTTTGAGCATCCTGGCAATCTCCTCAGGAGTGGCCCGGGCATCCTTTTCCAAAATCTCTAAAATCTCATCCATTTTTTAGTCTCCTGTCTCCGGTCACCGGTCGCCTGTCTCCAGTCATTCATAGACCAATCCGTTATCATTCTGACTAGCGACTGAAGACCGGCGACTGAAGACTATTAATCTGCTTCCAGAGTTCTTTGGCTTCTAATTTTTCCTTACGGTCAAAATAAATATTTTTTCCGGACGAACAAAGGGGAAGCCCGAGAACGGGATTACACTCATTCAGCAGGCCTAATTTATATCCGGCCAGCCCCGCCCGGTACATTATCCGGTTATCAATGTTCAGGGTAGAGGCGCTCTTGGCGGCGCTGGAGATGGCAATGCCTAAATCCAAGAGCTTAAATACGCAGAAAGGGCCGGGCATAAATATGGTTTCCGGACGAGGAGCGCTTAAAAATTCCTGACAGCCTTTAAAGCCGCATCCTGCGCAGTTAAAGCCTAAAGGCTTTCTGCCTTTGACTCCTATAATAATCAGGCAATCAGACTTATCAATCGCGTCCGCGTCGCTATGCCAATCCAATTCTATCGCCTTCTTGGTTTTTTCTTCGCTATTTTCCTTAATCAGAAAGACGGCCATCTTCTTAATTTCATTAACCAGGGCTGTCTTTTCAGAATCACTTAATATCTTATATGAAATATCATCCACGCCGGCGCTTTTGGGCGCGGTGCGGATAGAGATTCCGATAATCTTGGCCGCCTCAGTTACCGCCTCTTTTTCCCCCATCCTAAAGCTTTCCCATCAAGGTCAAGACTCCAATAAGGATAAATATCCCGGCGCTTACCATGCGCAAAATATTCTCCGGGACAAATTTCCCGATGGCCCCGCCAAAAACCACTGCCAGTAGAGTGGCTATTCCAAAGGCCAGCATCGCCCCACAGAATACCGGCCAGGGAGATTTAGTCTTGGCGGTCAGGCTTAAAACCGCCATCTCGGTCTTATCCGCCAACTCTGCCAGGAATATGGTCCCGAAGGCGGTAAAAAATATCTTCCAATCCATTTAAGTACCGCTGAACTACGCGGAACGCGACGCAGAACTACGCATAACTTCTATTGCGTGGTTGCGCGTAAAGTTCCATGTAGCTAGCGCGCATTGTATTTATCTCTCTTTTACTGCCTGAGCCGTAACAATCGCCTCGGCTACCTGGCGCATTGACTTGCGCGAATTCATACTGTATTTCTGAATCGTCCGATAGGCCTCATCCTCAGGCAGGCCTTGTTCCCGCATCAATATCCCTTTGGCCTTTTCCACAACCTTGCGGGTTTCCAGCTCTTCCTGAATAATCCGGCTCTTTACTATCAGTTCGGTATTTTCAATCACCATTGCCGCCTGATTGGCCACGGTAGTCAGCATATGGATTTCGTTCTTGGTAAAGCTATGAGGCTTGGAAGTATAAAGATTGATAACTCCGATTACCTTTCCTTTTACCATCATCGGAACACACAACAAAGAAGCCAGGCCTTCCTTCTTGGCTATATCTTTATATTTATACTCCTTTTCCTGAAGGACATCATACACCGCGATCGGCCTTTTTTCTGCGACTGCCTTACCGGCAATGCCCTCGCCGATTTTTAGAGGCGGCTTTTTGTTATAGCTCTCGGATATAGACTGGGTTGCCCGGATAATCAGCTCCTGTTTCTTCTCATCTAAGAGCATCAAAGAGCAGATTTTTGAACCCAGGGTCTGGGCGGTAACCGTAACTATCAGGCGCAGGATGTCATCCAGATAAAGCTCTGAAGTAATAGCCTGGGCTATCTTGGAAAGGGCTTCAATATGATTGGCGGCTTTTGGCATTTTTCCCCCGGCAAATATTAACGCATATCCCGCAGATATACTGGTCTACAATTTTCTGCCTCTGAAAATCCTTAAGCAGTTCAAAGCAGCCCAAATGGTCAAAATCCTCTTTTTTTTCCTTTATAGCCTTTACCGGACATACTACCACACAAGCCCGGCAATTTCCACAATCTTCTTTTTCCGGTTTATCGTATTTTAAAGGCATATCCGTAAGCACGGTTATCAGGCGGAATTGACTGCCCAGGGCCCTATTCACCAATAGATTATTCCGGCCTATCCAGCCCATGCCGGCTAAATATCCTATATGTTTATGCGAAAGATGGGCGGTCTGTCTTTGCCAGTCCACGATTATTGAAGCCGGGATAGGCAGGGCTTGAGAGCCTGAGTTCTGGATAAAGTTACTCAGGCGCATGGCCAGCTGATCCAGAAACATATTTACCACGCGATAGTGATGAAAGTAAAGCTTGGTCGGTTGATTTTCGATTTCAGAAAGAACCCCTGACGAAACCCGCACCCCCAGAGAAATCGCGGTGTTTAAATCTTTGGCGGCCTTAACTGAAACGGCAAAGCCATCCTTAAGCGAAGAAACATCGGCTGTGCCGAATAAATCCGCGCCCCAATTAAGGCAGAATTTCTTGATTCTTTTATAGTTTTCTTCTTTCCCCATATAATTACTTATTGTTTTACCATATGCTATACGCGTATCAGAGTTTCTCAGGATGATGCCTGACCATCTTCGCGTCTGTCATATAAATCACGTCTTCAGCGATATTGGTGGCGTGGTCGCAGATACGCTCTAAATGGCGGGTAACTAAAATTAAGGGAACCGCGCGAGGCGCGGTTGAGCCGTCTTTTACCATATAATCGTAAATCAATTCCTTCTGAATCAAATCACGAAGCGCGTCCGCTTCTCTATCCGCAAAGACAACCTTCTTTGCTAATTCTACGTCCTTATTAATAAAGGCATCGATTGCTTCTTTTACCATTTTCTGAGCGATTTCCGCCAATTTCGGAATATCAATTAACGGTTTTAACGGCGGCTGGGCAGTGAGCTCTTGCGCCCTCTGGGCAATGTCTACCGCCAAGTCCGCCATCCGCTCAAGGTCAGCATCGCTTTGCATCGCCATGGTAATAAAACGCAAGTCCTGGGCCACCGGCTGGCGAAGGGCGATAAGATCAAGACAAAATTCATCGATCTTATTCTCCAACTCGTCTATTCTTTTGTCGGAGGCGATGACCGCCTCGGCCAGCGATTTATCCCTTTGCTTAAGCGCCTCTATTGATTTAAAAATGGCTTCTTCAACCAAAGATGCCATAGTCAATATATATTGACGCAATTGCTTTAATTCTTCATCAAATATACGTTCCATTTCTTCCTCCGCTTTAATAAACTCTAAACACTAAATTCTAAACTCTAAACAAATCCAAAATCACAAACTTTAAACTAAAAAGTTTGTTTTAGATTTCGAGTTTGGAATTTTGAGTTTATTTAGGATTTAGGGTTTTGAATTTAGGGTTTAATTTATCCATATCTTCCCGTGATATACTCTTCCGTCCTTTTATCTTTGGGCGCGGTAAATATTTCCACTGTCTTTCCAAATTCAACCAACTCGCCTAAAAGCATAAAACCGGTATCATCAGAGACCCGCGCGGCCTGCTGCATATTATGGGTAACAATCACAATCGTGTAATCTTTTTTGAGTTTCTGCATCAGCTCTTCTATCTTTAAAGTTGCCTGGGGGTCAAGGGCCGAGCAGGGCTCATCCATCAACACGATATCCGGTTTAACCGCGATTGTTCTGGCAATGCACAGCCTCTGCTTCTGCTCCAAAGATAACCCTAAGGCATCTTTACGCAATTTATCCCTTAAATCCTTCCAAAGCATTACCGACTCTAAAGCCTCCTGGACAATGGCGTCAAAGTCTTTTTTTTTGGCTAAATGGTGCACCTTAAGCCCGAAAGTTATGTTTTCATACACCGAGAGCGGGAAGGGATTAGGCCTTTGAAAAACCATGCCTACTTTTTTGCGTAAGCGCACCAAATCATCAAAATTGCCGCCTAAAATATTTTCATCATCAATGCGCGCCTCGCCTTCCAGGCGCACTCCGTCAATCAAATCGTTCATCCGGTTAAAAACTCTCAAAAGCGTGGATTTGCCGCATCCCGAAGGACCGATAATCGCGGTAATCCGGTTTGGCTCGAAAGACAGGTTAACGCTTTTCAAGGCCTGAAAGGCGCCATACCAGAGATTTAGATTTTTAGTGACTATTTTAGACATATATTTTAGTCGCCGGTCTCCAGTCATTTTTAAAATTAATTCTATGGTTTTTTCACCCATCTCAAGACTAAAAACCAGAGACTGCCCGAACTGGACGCCAGGCGAACTTCAGAACCTCAAGTGCTTCACCTACTTGTGAAGATAACTGTTCGCCATTATAAAGGCGGATTTATCCGGTTGGGCTAATTTCTAACAAAAGCCTTGACAAATAGCGTTCTTTCATGTATAGTTTATATATAATTTGATTCAAGGGACTGGGGATTCCCGGTCGGCAAAAAGCTCTGATGCAAATCGGAGCTTTTTGTTTTTATGGGAATATTTTTAACCCCTGTATCCCTCCTTTGCCCTTGTAAAATTTCGTTTTTACAATATCATATGCAGGATTCGGCTTATTAGGATTGTGTATATAACGAGCGACCGGATAGGCTGCCAAATCCGCTAACTGCGTGCCTACCACATTCATCATTTTGGGAACAAATTTCAACTTAAAATTTATCTTTTTAAATCGATCTTCGGGCACATAATCGGTACCTTGATTAGCAATCCGCAAAAAACTAAGCATTAACTCATCGTCTTCCTTTTTGCCGCGACTTTCTGCGATAAGCTGAACTTTGCCCTGCCCCTTCTCTTCGAGTAATGGTAAGAGCCTCTCCATACAGAATGTCATTGCCAAGTCATAAGGATTATCTGCAAATATACCATACTTTTCCTTATGGTCTTGCTTTTTTATCACAGAAACTATTAACTGGTAATCTGAATCCGACATTATCAGGTTTAATTTCTTATAAAATTCTTCTCGCTTAACAGGATTAGTAAGAATTCCGAAATCGTGCTGGGCTTTACGTATATCTCGCGAATGAATTATAACCGCTTCGTGCCCAAAAAAATCCATTTTAAACTGGTTAATCGCTGGGGAGATTTTCTGATTATATACTTTTTCCTCGCAAATAAACATTGCAAGAGCAAAGAATGGAAAGTCTTTATCAACAAGCTCAAGTGAATGATCCCCGCTTTCATCAAGATACACTATTACTGACATTGAACGCCTTTAATATGTTTCTGCTAGAATTAAAAATGATAACCTAAATGACAACCGATTGTTATTTTGACTTCCCGTAATAGGTGACAGACCTAAGACCTATTAATAAGTGTTCGGCATAATCGTATTTCTTTTCTGTTTCGTCCATTAAAGATGCCGCTTCTTTAAAATCAGAAGGAATAATACGTACGTAGCCTGACCCATTCGTTGCGATAAAACTCACAAAAGCGCCGCTTTTAATCATAAATAGTTCCGTATTATTTCTGGTCTTCCAAAAATATTTATCGCCGGTTTTAGTAATTACGCATTCTGCTTCCGATACCTTAGCCCCTTTCAAATCTTCGACTACACGACTAACGCCGCCTTCGCTAATTTTGACAGCTGGAACTCCAGAAAACACAATCTCTTCATTTCCTTGCGCGTAGCAATATATTGCTAGAATGCTACCTACTAACAAAATCAGAAGCCACACTTTTTTAAACATTTTGCACCTCTTTTGTTATTGGCGATACTATAGTTCGCCTGAGCGTCCGTCAAATTGCGTAGCAATTTGACGAGACCTCGCCCTCCGCCAAAGGTGGAGAGGCGGGTCAAGGTTGGCTGGCGACTCGAGACCCGAGACTGTTATCCAAACTTCCCCTGTATATAATCCTCTGTCTTCTTGTCCCGGGGCGCGGTAAATATCTTATGCGTCTTATCTATTTCTATCAGCTCACCCATCAGAAAAAACGCGGTGCGGTCAGCCACCCTGGCGGCCTGTTTGGTGTTATTGGTAACCAGAACGATAGTATACTGCTCTTTAAGCCGGAGCATTGACTCCTCAACCTTGGCGGTGGAAATAGGGTCCAGCCCGGAGCACGGCTCATCAAAAAGTATGACCTCCGGCCGGACTGCCAGGGTGCGGGATATACATAAACGTTGCTGCTGGCCTCCGGAAAGCTTGGTGGCAAATTCCTTAAGCCTATCCTTGACCTCATCCCATAAAAAAGAGGCCTTGAGCGCTTCTTCCGTTATCCGGGCTAACTCTTGTTTGTTATTTATCCCGTGCATCCTGGGGCCGTAGGTAACATTGTCGTAAATAGACATCGGCAAGACCTGGGGCAAAGCAAAAATCATCCCTACCCTTTTCCTTAAAACCTCAGGCTTAAGCTGATTAATATTCTTAGCATCCAGAAAGGCCTCTCCGCTCATTTTAAAACTCAGCTCTAACTCATTAAGCCGGTTCAACTGCCTTAAAAAAGAGGTCTTTCCACTATTGGCCGGGCCAATCACCCCCAGGATTTCATTGGCCTGAATTTCCAGGTTAAGGCTGTTTAGGGCCAAAGCCTTTCCAAACCAGATATTCAACTCTTTAACTTCAATCTTTACCTGGCTTTTGCCTTTTTCCTTTTGACTCTTACCTTTGTTTTCTACCATTTCTTCTTTTTCCTCAAACGCGCGCGCAGAACCACGGCAATAATATTCATCGTAAAGACTATCCCCACCAGGACAAAGGCCGTGGCATAGCGGGTCTGAATGGATATATTGGGTATCTGGGTGGAAATAATATAAAGATGATAAGGCAAAGCCATTGCCTGGTCAAATACGGAAGCAGGCAGATTAGGCAGATAAAAAGCGGCCACCGTAAAGAGAATCGGCGCGGTTTCCCCGGCGGCCCGGGCCAGGCTCAAAATCGCCCCGGTGAGAATGCCGGGGATAGCGAAAGGTAAAACCGAATGTCTGATGGTCTGCCAGCGGCTTAAGCCCAAAGAAAGACTCACTTCCCGGAAGGAATAAGGCACGCTGGCCAAGGCCTCCCGCGAGGCAGTAATAATCACCGGCAGGTTCATTATCGCCAGAGTCAGCGCCCCGGAAAGAATAGAAACCCCGAATTTCATAAAGGTAACAAATAAGGCCAGCCCGAATAATCCGTAAACCACCGAAGAAACCCCGGCCAGGTTTACAATCGCCAGCCTAATCAGGCGGGTCAAAAGATTATCTTTGGCGTATTCATTAAGATATATCGCGGCCATTACCCCCACCGGCAGGGAAAAGACTATTGACAAGGAAACCAGGTATAATGTCCCGACGATTGCCGGATAAATCCCTCCCTGGCGCATCCCGTCAGAGGGCATAGTAGTCAAGAAATTCCAGCTTATCCCCTTAGCGCCATTTTTAATGATCACCCCTAAAACAAACAAAACCGGCAAGATCACGATAATGGTACAAAGAAAGAGCATACTAAAGGCAATTTTTTGTTTGGTGGTGGTTTTCATTTCTTATTCCGGTGCAGGAACATATCCGCGGTAATATTGATAATAAAGGTGAGTATAAAGAGGATTATCCCGATGGCAAAGAGGGAATAATAATGGTTTGATCCGTGCACCGTCTCCCCCATCTCCGCGGCAATAGTGGCAGTCAGGGTGCGCACCGGCTGTAAAAAGGTCTGAGGAATGACCGCGGCATTTCCGGTAATCATCATCACCGCCATAGTCTCGCCGATCACCCGGCCGATACCCAGCATTGAGGCGGCAATAATCCCGGGAAGCGCGGCGTGAATAACTACCCTATACATTGCCTGCCAGCGGGTCGCCCCCAAGGCCAGGGCCCCTTCCTTGTAAGACTTGGGCACGGCATTGATGGCGTCTTCCGATATACTGATAATGGTGGGCATGGCCATCAACCCCAGCATAATTGAGCCGGATAAGGCAGTCAGTCCGGTAGGCAGGTGGAATGTTTTCTTTACCCAGGGAACCAAGGTGGTCATCCCGATAAAACCCAGGACTACCGAAGGAATAGCCGCCAGCATCTCAATCCCGGTCTTTAAAATATCCTTTAATTTAGCCGGGGCTACCTCAGAGATATAAAAGGCAGAGGCAATGCTTACCGGCACCGAAACAAGTATCGCCCCGAAAGTAACCAGCAATGAACCCAGAATAAGCGGCAATATACCAAAGCGCTCCGGATCAGATATGGGATACCAGTATTTCCCGCCGACAAAAGCCCCGGCCGGAACCTCCTTAAAGAAAGCTATTCCCTCTTTAAGCAAAAAAACAAAGATGAGAACAACAAAAAGTATGGAAGCTATACCGCTTAGGAAAATCAGCTTCTCAATAATGAATTCTTTGACTGAGCGAATGTTCATTTTTTAACGCGAGTGTACGCGAATCACTGCCATTTCAGGTTTATTCGCGAATATTTTAATTCGCGCGTATTCGCGTCTTTATTTTATCGGCACAAAATCCGTCTTCTTCACAATCTCCTGTCCCTCTGTTGATAAAGCAAAGTCCACAAAGGCCTTGACTATCCCCTGCGGCTGGCCTTTGGTATAGAGCAGAAGCGGCCGGGAAATAGGATAAGAATTATCCTGCACATTCTCGATTACCGGCCCGATATATGGAGAATTAGCGTCTTTAGCCACGGAAATCACCTTCTGTTTTGGGCTGATATAACCCATCCCGTAATAACCGATGGCATTAGGATTCTGGGAGACCTCCTCGGCAATGGCCTGGCTGGAGGACATTAAGAGGGCCATGGGAGAAAATTCCTCAAACGATTTCTCATCGCCCTTCCTTAAAACATGCTCTTTAAAATAAACATGGGTGCCGGAATTTATTTCCCTGGAGAGAATGACTATCTGCAGGTTATTACCCCCCACTTCCTTCCAGTTCTTAATCTTACCGGTAAAGATATCCGAGAGCTGGTCAATGGTCAACTGGGAGACCGGATTAGAGGGATGCGCCACCACCGCCAGCCCGTCTAAGGCCGCCTTGATCTCAAAAGGCTCAATCCCGTTCTGTTTGGCCTTATTGATTTCCTTCTCCTTCATTGTCCGCGAGGAAATAGCGATATCCGCGGTTCCGGCAATCATCGCCGCAATCCCGGTCCCCGAGCCGCCTCCGGTTACCGCGGCGTTCACCCCGGGATTATTCTTGCTGAACTCTTCAGCCCAGGCTTGAGCCAAATTGACCATCGTATCTGAGCCCTTGATTTGGATTGAACCTTTAAGATCTTCCGCCCTCACCGCACCCGCCAAAAACAAAGAAACTAATGAAGCCACCGCTGCTGTTTTCACATAACGCATTGCTTTATCCCTCCTTAATGAGCGCATAACTTATACCTTCATTTTATGAAGCCTCATTATATAATCTTATTTACCCCCTGTAAACAGAAAAGAAGCAAGTAGGCACAAAAACAGACCTGAACCGAAGACGGCCTGCCTGCGCAAGAAATTATCTTAGATTTTTTAAAAAGGATACTCTGATACCATAAAAAAGTTGACAATAAAGGTATATTTATGGTATATTTTATATACTATGGAATTTGAATATGACCCCGTAAAGAGCCAAACTAACAAGAATAAACACGGGATTGATTTTATTGAAGCGCAATTATTATGGAAGAACCCGGATTTCATTGAAATCCCGGCTAAAACGGGCGATGAACCAAGATTTTTGATAATAGGGCGCATACAAGACAAACATTGGTCTGCCGTGATTACGCGTAGAGGAGAAAGAATAAGAATCATTTCCGCGCGCCGCGCCAGGCAAGAGGAGGTTGATATTTATGAAAGCTAAGGAATTTGACAAAAAGTTTGATTCCGGGGAGGATATATCTAAACATCTTAACATCTCAAAGGCCCTAAGGCCCAACCAGGAACAAAAACGGGTCAATGTTGATTTCCCTATCTGGATGATTCACTCTTTGGACCGAGAAGCTAAACGACTGGGCATCCCCCGGCAATCCGTTATAAAGGTATGGCTGTCTGAACGCCTTCCCCCTTATCTAAAGCTTCCATAGTTTCCCGCAAAATACACGCGCCAAATTCCGGGATAATGACACAAAATGGCGGTAAGGAATTTACAGCTTTTCCTGATGATGCCTGACCACCCTGGCCTCAACCATATAAATCACGTCTTCGGCGATATTGGTGGCGTGGTCGCAGACGCGCTCCAGATGGCGGGCAATCAGAAGCAAGGGGATGGCCCGGGAAACGCTGGATTTATCTTTGGCTATATAGTCATTGATCAATTCAACCTGAACTTTATTGCGCAGGCTGTCCGCCTCCGTATCGCGCAGAATCACATTTTTTGCCAAAGACACATCCGCCCCGACAAAGGAATCTATCGCCCCCTTTGTCATATCCTGCGCCACGGCGGCTAAGCGCGGGATATCCACCAAAGGCTTAAGCAGGGGTTTGCCGGAAAGCTCCAGAACCCTCTGGGCAATATCAACTGCCAGATCCGCCATCCGCTCCAGGTCGGTGGAAATCTTCATTGCCATAGTGATAAACCGCAGGTCCACAGCCATAGGCTGATACAAGGCAAGCAAATCCAGGCTCTTCTCATCAATGCCAAGCTCCAACTCGTCAATTGCCTTATCAGAGCAGATGACCTTTTCCGCCGCAAGCCTGTCTAATTGTTTCAAGGCTTCCACGGAGACCCCGATAGCATTTTCCACCAGGCCGCCCATACGCAGAATCTCTGTCTTGAGCTCCTGCAATTCCTTGTCCAAATGCCGTTCCATTTTATCAGTCTCCAGTCTCCGGTCGTCGGTCGCTGGTTTTCAGTCGCCAATCTCGAGTCACCGGTCACCGATGACTCGAGACCAGAAACCCGAGACTGGCGACTGGTGACCCGAGACTGCTATCCAAACCTCCCCGTGATATACTCTTCCGTGCGCTTATCTTTGGGCGCGGTGAATATCTCATGGGTCCTGCCAACCTCAATCAGCTCGCCCAGCAGGAAGAATCCGGAATAGTCAGAAACCCTTGCTGCCTGCTGCATATTGTGGGTAACAATAACGATAGTGTAATTTTGTTTTAAGTGATGAATGAGCTCCTCTATCTTGGCGGTGGAAATCGGGTCAAGCGCGGAGCATGGCTCATCAAAAAGGATAACCTCCGGCTGGGTGGCTAATGTCCGGGCAATGCAGAGCCGCTGCTGCTGGCCTCCGGAAAGAGTGAGGGCGTTTTGTTTCAGATTATCCTTTACCTCATCCCAGAGGGCGGCTTTTTTAAGGCTGGATTCCACGATCTCATCTATGGTGTCTTTGATGTTTAAGCCGTGAATCCTTAAGCCATAGGCGATATTCTCGTAAATGGATTTTGGGAACGGATTAGGTTTCTGGAACACCATGCCCACGCGCCGGCGCAGCTCCACCACATCCGTTTCCTTGTCATAAATATCCTTCTGCCGGTACATTATATCGCCGGAGATCCGAAAAGAAGGAATCAGGTCGTTGATGCGGTTAAGCGAGCGTATAAAGGTGCTCTTGCCGCATCCGGAAGGCCCGATTAAGGCCGTAACCGTATTGGGCATAATGGAAATATCCACCCCCTTTATCACCTCTTTTGCTCCGTAAAAGGCGCGCATTTGTTTTATGCTGAAAGCTGTGTTATTCATCTTTACCACCTTGTCTTTTTTCGTTGACGATAACGTAAAATTATGGCGACACTGTTCATTGCCAAAGTAATCCCCAGAAGAACGATAATCCCTGCCGAGGCATTCACCGAAAAGCCCTTTTGCGGACGGGACACCCAGTTAAATATCTGAATAGGCAGGGCAGTGAAAGGGTCAAATAACCCTTGAAGGCTCAAATGGATAAAAGGGAACTCTCCCGAAAAAGCAACCGGAGCCTGGGGCAGGAAAGCGATATAGGTAAGGGCGCCTATGGTGATTAAGGGGGCGGTCTCCCCCACTGCCCGGGACATTGCCAGGATGACCCCGGTCATAATATTGCCGAGTGCTGCGGGGAGCACCTGGCAATATACCGTCTGCCACTTGGTCGCCCCTACGGCGTAGGAGGCCTCCCTGATGGAAAAAGGTATGGCCCGAAGCGCCTCCCGCGTGGAAAGAATGATTACCGGTAAGACTAAAATGGCTAAAGTAAGGCCTCCGGCTAAGACGCTCCTGTCTAAGTTAAACCAGCGCACAAAAAGCCCTAACCCCAGAAGCCCGAAAATTACCGAGGGCACCCCGGCAAGGTTAGCGATGCTTATCTCAATCAAAGCGGTGAGCCTGTTTTTTGGGGCGTATTCCTCAAGATAAATGCCTGAACCTATTCCCAAAGGAAGCGCGATACATCCGGTAACCGCCATAATCCAGATCGTGCCCACCCAGGCCGAAAGTATCCCCGCGGCTTCCGGCTTACGGGAGGGAAAGCTGGTAAAAAAATCAAGGCTTAGCCTTGAGGCCCCGTCTAAGAACACATCAATAAACAGGACCAAAAGCACCGATAACCCGAAAACTGTGGTCAGTATGCCCAGCGCTTTAAACAGCCCATCCAATCTTTTATTGATTACTCTATTATTCATATACCTGTTGAAAACGCCTTCTTAATTTATAACTTACGATATTTAGAAAATAGGTCATCACAAACAAAAACATCCCGCAGGCAAAGATAGTGCGGTATTCCAGGCTGCCATGGGGAGTATCGCCTAAGCTCACCTGGACAATATAAGCGGTAATTGTCTCAACCGGAACCAGGGGATTTAAGGTCAACCGGGGCTGCTGACCTGCGGCAATAGCCACAATCATCGTCTCACCCACCGCCCGGGATACGGCCAAAACGCAGGCCGCCAAGACCCCGGAAAAGGCAGCCGGAAAAACTATCCTTAAGGACACCTGCAGTCTGTTTGAGCCTAAGGCATACCCTGCCTCGCGCAGGCCCATAGGCACGGCGTGAAAGGCGTCTTCGCTTAGAGATGAAATCAAAGGGATAATCATTATCCCCATTACAAATCCACTGGAAAGAGAATTAAACCCGCTCATCCCGGGGATACATTTCCTTAACAATGGGGTAACAAACAAAAGCGCGAAGTAACCATATACCACTGTAGGGATTGCCGCTAATATTTCCATTATCGGTTTGATGATGTTTTTTGCCTTTTCAGAGGAATATTCGCTTAAATACACCGCGCTTATCAAGCCGACAGGAAGCGCGATAAGCATCGCAATTAGAGTAGTCAGAAGTGTCCCGCACAAAAGCGGCAGGATGCCAAAATGCTTCTTGACAAAAAGCGGCGTCCACTGGGTATCGGTAAAGAACTTTAAAAGCGATACCTCATTAAAAAAGGCGAAAGTCTCGAAGGATAAGACCGCGACAATCCCCACGGTGGCAAGGATGGAAACTAAGCTAAAGAGAAAAAGCAGTTTCTCAATCAGATATTCCTTTAATTTTTGAAACTCTTTCTTCTTGAACATATCTTTAAGCTATTTTTTGCGCTTGAGCAAATCTTCAATCTTGACCCCTATAGTCGCGCCCTTACTGCCAAAGACAGAGCCTGTGATCCGGGCATTAAAACGCTCTAAGGCCGCCTGATACGCGGTATCCGGCAAAGGTATGTAACCGACTTCTTTTACTAATTGCCCGGCATGGGTAAGGTAAAAGTCAACAAACTTTGCTACCTCTTCCTTTTGGGCGGCCTGGACGCTCACATAGATAAATATGGGCCGGGCCAAAGGCTGATAGGTTGAATCCATTACCGTCTCCATTGACGGCGCGATCGGCCCTCTGCCGTTAACGTCATTCTCATCATCAATAGCCACCAGCTTAAGCTTATCCTTATTCTGCTCATAATAGGCCAGGCCGAAATACCCCAAACCATTGGCTTCCGAAGAAACCCCTTCAACCAGGACATTATCGTCTTCGCTGGCGGTATAATCGCCGCGGCTGGCCCCGGATTTAGCGCAGATTGCCTCGGTAAAATAATCAAATGTGCCCGAGTCTGTCCCCGGGCCGTAAAGCCGCAATTCCGTATCCGGAAAACCCGCCCGTATCTGGCTCCATTTAGTAACTGCGCCTTGGGCGTCCGGCTCCCAGATCTTCTTTAATTCCTTGACCGTAAGATGATCCGCCCAGGTATTTCGCGAGCTGACTACCACTGCCAAGCCGTCATAGGCCACCGGAAGCTCTATGTATTCAATATTATTTTCCCTGGCCAAATCCACCTCTTTTTGTTTTATGGGACGAGAGGCATCGCTGATATCGGTCTCTCCCCGGCCAAACCTTTTAAACCCGCCGCCGGTCCCAGAGATACCCACCATCACCTTTATCCCGCTGTTTTCCTTTTGGAATTCCTCGGCCACGGCCTCGGTGATGGGAAACACCGTGCTTGAGCCGTCCACCTTGATCAATTTGGAAGCGGCAAATACCTGACCGGACAAGCCGCCGATCAGGGCGCTTATTGCTATAAACAAATTCAGAAACTTTTTCATTTTCTCTTTTCCTTTCATATAATCAATATAATCAAAACTTGAAATTCAAATCCGCCTGGAAGATATTCTCGGTTTTCGCCGCGGTATCCGCGTGGGTGGTGGTCAAATCCGTGCGATAGTAATCCAACTCCAGGCTCCAGTTCTTGCCCAGGCCATAGGTCAGCAGTAGTTCATGGCCGCGGATACCGGTCCTTCCGCCGTATCTATCCGAATCCGGCAGGATATCTAACCAGGCGTCGGTGGCCAGCATACTATAAAAATAGCGCAGCTGCCATTGCCTGGCATTACTTACCTTTTCGTGGCCTATTTTAAGTCCGCCAAGGTATCCGCTCTTTGCCGAAGGCAGGTTATGCACATATTCGCCAAAGAACGAAGCATAAGGCAAGCCTATACCCAGGGACCGCAAGGGGTCTTTAACGGCTAATTCCACACTCGGGCTAAAGGCGCTAAGACCGTATAGCAGGCCGCGCCTGCCGTTATTGGTGTTACTCCCGGCGGAATAGTCCAGGATCGCCCCCTTGACCTGGCTGCTTCCGTAATACGAAACAGCGATGTTGGAACTCACCTTATCATTCAACTTCCACTTCAGCCCCGGCTGTAAGGCGTATATCCAGGGGTCGGAGGCGGCCGCGTTCTCATCAAGGATAAACGTTCCGGTATTAAGATAGGCTTCTAAACGGTCGTTTACTTTGCCGCTTAACTTGGCAGCCAGCCCTTCGGGATTGATATCCGTATCCCAAAGCAGGTCCCCGGGTTCCCAGAGCGGGTTCTTCATTCTTCCGCCTGAAAACGCGGCCCAGCTAAAAGGCGCGTATTCGCCGTAGACATAGTCCAGCCGGATATCCTTAAGCTCAAAGCTGTTTTCCAGGGTCTGGTTGGTGGAGCGGGGGTCAGTTCCTCCGCTGGCCAGACCAAAAAGCACTTTTGTCTGGTCATTCACCTTGGTTTCCGCGCCCAACCTGAACCTGATCCTTGCCCGGTCGCGCTCGGTGGTATTTCCGGCGTTGGTATTACTGCCCTTTTTCTTCTCATACTGATAGCGCAGGCGAAAATCTCCCTTTAACTTCATTTCCCTAACCCAGCTAGGGAGGCTCTGCTTCAGCCCTTCTTCCCGGACTATCTTTTCATCTTCGGCAATCTCGCTCTTAAGCTTGATTGACTCCTGGCGGTCCAATATACCTTTCTCCACCAACTTCTCAATTAAGGCGTCCACCTGGGTAGTCGCGGCGAAACATAAGGGATTAAGCCCCAAAAACCATACCGCTAAAACCATTATCCATATTTTCTTCACCATCTGTATTTCTCCTTTCTTAATAATTTATCATACATCTTTGAGTACTTTTTATCCATTGGCGCAAAATCTGCGTATCTGGCGCAGTTGTGTTTCCACGGACTTAAGGCTGTTGTTGGTGAACTCATTTTCTATGCTCTCTCCTTCTTCTATTGCTGATAACACATTTTTTAAACGGTCAATCAGCGCCCGAAGTGAGCTGGCAAGAAAATCCTTTTCCATGTTCAATAATACTTCCGTCATCTTCTCCTCACCTCCTTTCTTTTTCCTTTTTATTTTTCAACTAAAGTATAAACTATGCGGGTAAAATCCGCTTCAAGACAATGTAAAATCCGGGTAAAATAAAAAAATAGGGACACATCCCATTTTTCCAGAGCTATTTCCCGGAAAAAATGGGATGTGTCCCTATTTTAGAGAACTATTTTTTGGAGAGGGTGAAGGAGAATTCCGAGCCCTGGCCTTCGGTGCTTTCCAGGCTCACCGCGCCGCCGTGCAGCTCAACGATATGCTTGACTATTGACAGCCCCAGCCCGGTGCCGCCTAAGCCGCGGGAGCGGGCCTTATCCACCCGGTAGAAGCGCTCAAACACGCGCAAGAGGTCTCTATCAGGGATTCCTATCCCGGAATCCTTGACCGTAATCTTTATTTTATTGCCGGGGCATTCCGCGGAGCGGATTGTTATGCTCCCATTTTGGCGGTTGAATTTAACGGCGTTATCAATGAGATTGGTAAAGACCTGCTCAATCTTATTCTTATCCGCGCTCACAGAGAGGTCTTCAGCCAGTTCATTGGCGGTCTTTATCTCTTTCTTCTTTAATTCCGCGTCAAAAACAGCCAGGGCCTTATCCGTCAAGGCCTTCAAATTCACCTTTTCTTTCTTAAAGGCTATCCCCGGTTCCTCCAAAGAGGCCAGATTCAGCAAATCGTTACTCAAGGCATCCAGCCTATCGGCCTGTTCCTGGATGATCTTTAAGAATTCCCGGCTGTTTTCCTTTTCCTCTAAAGCGCCCGAAAGGAGGGTCTCCACAAAACCCTTAATAGAGGTAAGCGGGGTCTTTAGCTCGTGGGAGACATTGGCCACAAAGTCCGAGCGAACCTTCTCCAGCCGGCGCATCTGGGTAATGTCGTGGACCACCAGGACACAGCCAGAGACGCGCTCATTCTCAAGAATAGGAGAGGCGTTGATTTTAAAGGTCTTTTGCACCGGCAGGACCAGGATCAGCTCTCTTGATATAGTCCGGCCTTCTTTTAAGGCTGTGTTTATAATCTCGGAAATATCATTGTTGCGGACAACCTCTAAGAACAGCCTGCCTTCGGCCTCTTGTTTCTTGATACCAAATATCTCCTCGGCGGCGGGATTAACCAATAGAATCCGCTCATCATCGCCTATGGCGAGGACCCCTTCCGACATCCCGGAGAGTATAGCCCGGGCCTGGATAGCCTCTTTCTCTAACCCGGAGATCCGAAGGCCTAAAGCGGATATGGCCCTGTCTATGGCTTGGGCCAGCCGCCCAAGCCTGTCCCGGGAATAAATGTTTATTCTCTGGCTGGTATCGCCTTTCTCAATTTTCTCTAATACCGCCTTTATCTTTCTTATCTGTTGTCTATCGCGCCAGAAAAACATTGCTAAAATTACTCCTCTATCTCAAAACGGTAACCATAGTTTTTCACGGTAACAATCCGTTTTGCCTCTTGTTTTAGCTTTTTGCGCAGGGTCTGGATATGCACATCCACGGTGCGGCTTTGGATCTCCAGGGCATTGTCAAAACCCCAGATATTATCCAGAAGATAATCCCGCGACAGGACCCTGCCCTTGGCTTTAATCAAGGCCGATAACAACTCAAACTCCTTGGCCGTAAGCTCTAAGCGCTTATTCCCGACACTCACCTTTATTTTAGAAAAATCTATGGTTAAACTTCCCGCCTTAAAAATATCCGGCTGCTTCTCCTTGTCCCGCGAACGCCGAAGCACCGCCTTGACCCTGGCAATCAACTCGCCCAGGCTGAAGGGCTTGGTGATATAATCGTCCGCCCCCAGCTCTAATCCCACCACCTTATCGCTCTCCCGGCCCTTAGCCGTAAGCATAATCACCGGGATGCCGGCGGTATCCCGCTCCTGCCTTAAGGCCCGGCAGACCTCTAATCCGTCAATCTCGGGAAGCATCAGGTCCAGGAGGATGATATCCGGGCATTGTTTGCGCGCCTGCCTTAAACCCTCCTGGCCGTCTGGCGCGCTGACAACCCGGAAGCCTTCTTTCTTAAGGTTATACTCCAGCATCCTGACGATATCCGGCTCATCCTCAATAATTAATATCTTCTCTTTAGCCATAATGCCTTTGATTATACACCTCTAAACATCCGGAGGTCAAGGAAAGTAAATTGGCGGGGCGGGGGTTTAATATTCGTGAAAATTATTGCTGCCTTGAATATTGCTCTCTAAGATAGTCCTGGAAGGAAATCCGGCCCCGTTTCCGGGTGGGTAGATTGGTAAGGGAAGTAAACAATATAAGCCTGGCCATCGCGTGATACTTTCGCGAGAACGGCCGGATAAGAAACGCCGCGAATTTACACATCCAGACAGGACAATGGATAATCCGTGCCTTACGGCCTGAAGATTCAAAACAGGCATAACATATTTCTTTCCAGCTCATATCGTCAGGGCCGCCTGCCTCTATAAGCTGGTTCTCCTTGTCCAGGCTGTCTTCGGCCATAATCTCGGCCAGGTCCCGGACGTCAATAGGAGTGAATTTATTTCTACCGCTGCCAATAACAAACATCATCCCTTTGCTCGCGGATTTACCCATCTCGGCCAAATCCCGAAAGAACCCTCCTGACCTGAAAATCAGCCATTTGAGCCCGCTCTTCTTTAACTCTTGCTCAAAAAGATGCTTGGCCTTAAAAAGAGGCACATGCCTATGCCCCAGATCCACTCCTGCCGGGGATATAAAGACAAACTTCTTCACCCCCGACTCTTGGGCCTCTTTAAGCAGGTTGAGATTACCCCGGTAATCCACATCCATATGGCTTAATTTTCCCTTGAGCCGGTTTATGCCGATACAGGAAATCACAATATCCGCCCCCCGGCATGCCCCTCTTAACTGTCCGGGGTCAGCGACATTACAGCATACGGTCTTAGCAAACTTGTCCCTTATCCCGTCAAACTCGCGCTCGCCAAGGCCCAGGCCAATAACCTTAACCCCTCTTTTATAAAAAGCCTCGACGATGTTCCGGCCCAACACCCCACCGGCGCCGGCTACCAGGACATTGGCATCATTCCTCATACTGGATCCTCCACTTGGTGCAAGGCAGGTCCAAAGTTACCTCTTTAAATTTATCGGATAAGACTCCCTTTCCCTCGGCCGGCTCACCCAGACAAATTATTTTAAACGCCTTGCATTTATCCAGACCCACCGCCTTTAAAAAATATTCGGTGCGCACCATCATAGAGATTATATTCTCCAATTTACCGTCCTTAAGCACCGGATAGCGCATCGCAATCAGCCGCGGCTGGACCAGGCTGCCGTGGGCCGGCTCGCTTAATTGCGGCGACGGGGCCTCCGTCATCTTCTTATAAAAATACTTAAGCTCTATCACCTTCTTTAAATCATAGCCCCGGGCCAGGAAGTGGCTGGGATGATACACCTGCCGGATGACAAAATCCGGCCCGATCAGACTGCCCCCGAAAAAACCCTCTATTTTCTCCGCCTGCGGACGCATCAGTTGACGGTATGTCTCTATCGTCGGATACTGCCTGGCCACTTGCGAAAGCCTGGTAAACTTGTCCTCAAAATAGGCCTTAGCCCCTTGGACCAATTCCGCCTCGCTCAAAGCCAGCCCTCGAGCGGCCAAGAAAAAATTAAAGGCTATGGCAAAAAGCGCGAAAACCATCTTCTTCATTTTCTTCCCTCCTATTTTACCAGCTTAAACACCGACACATAGCCCAAATGCGAAGACACCTTATGCCAGGAGCGAAAGGGAGAAAGACCAAAGGCCTCCTCCAATTTACCCAGGATGTTCTCCTTAATCTCTTCCTGCTTAAAAAGAAAATAGCCGCTCCAGGCGCAAAGCCGGCCCCAGAGATTATACGGCCGGGCCGCGTCCACTATGACCAGCTCTCCGTCTTTCTTTAACACCCGCCATATCTCGGCCAGGGATTTTCTCTTAAGCCCAAAATTAATGTGGTGGAAAAAGAAGGTGGAGACGGCGCAGTCAAAATACCCGTCCGGATAAGGCAGGCTCTCGGCTATGGCGACATCAAAGCGGATGTTCCGCAGGCCCCTGGCCTTTTGCCTTGCCCGCTCTATCATTTTAGGAGCGGCATCCAAACCCACCGCCAGGGAATCCGGGTTAGCCGGCATCAATCCGGCTATCTCAATACTCAAGGTCCCGGTGCCGCAGCCGATATCCAGGACCTTATTCCTGGCCTTAAGCCCTAATAAGCCAATCGCCTTCCTGCCTAAACGCCCCTCCTGGCCGAAGGTCATTAGCGGGCTTAAGAAGTCATAAACGCCGGCTGCATAGTCAAGGGTGCGGCCTGAAGTCTGCATTTTGCCAATTCTCCCACATCCAAAACCTTAAACATAGACAAGGCCATACGCTTTATGGCATATTCGCCCAGACCCAATCCGCGTTTATCCAGGATAGTAAGCCCATCCAGCAGTAAATCCCCGGCCAAATCCGCCGCGGCAGGGACTGCCCCCTTAAAATACGGGAAAATCTTATCCTGGATGCGCATATCCTTTTCTAATTCCTTAAGCAGTTCTATGTCCCCGGAGCGCTCTTTCCAGAAAATCCAGGACAGGACATAATTATGCCTTTTTTCCAGATAATCCCCGGCCATATCCCGGATATCATCCAGGAGCTGACAGCCCAGCCCGAATCTTGCCAGGCCTTCCTTACAGGCAAAGAGCTTATCTGTGTCCATACCTGCCTCTATCGCCTCCGGCCCCAGGAAAGGGATATGAAAAAGCAGTCCAGTCTTGAGCTTGTGGATGGTATTCAGCACATAATCCGGATGCGGCCTTCGCCAGATCCCCCCTTCCTCGGAAGCCTCTTCCGCGGCGCTGGGAAGGAGTATCTGGAGCGACCGCTCAGAAAGAATAGACGATTCCTCTCTTGTGATAACGGCCTTACCTTGCGCTTCATCCAACATCCGCTTCATTATCCGGTCCGCGGCCATTATGGAAATTACCTGGCGCATAATCCGGGATTCTCCCGGCATCTTCAGGGGCAGGGTTATCTTGTCTTCGCCATCCAGAAGATTGTCCGCCGAAGTTACCCATACCCGGAAAAGATGGTTCAGCCCTCCGTAAAGACGGCGCCTCTCCTCTTTAACCCCCAAAATCCGGTATACCGACTGGAACAATGTGGAAAAGAGATTCTTCCTTAAAGAAAAAAATTCCGCCGGCACAGGCAGGCAGGAAACCCTAAATTCCGCCGGGACATCTTCGGGACAGCGGACCAGCTCTTGCGCCTTGGAATAAACCCCGGAGGCGCAAAGGCTGTATTCCTCAAAGGATTCCTTAAGCAATCCGGCCTTCGCCCATAGCTCTTCTATATGATTAAGCATAAGGGGGATTCTACCAAAGGCCTATGAAACCCCAAGGAATTCTCTGTAAAATTTATGTGAAGGGAGAATCAGGCTAACGGAAAGCTGATGATGAATTCCGCGCCTTGGGAAGGTGAACTTTTTACTTCTATAAGCGCGCGGTGTGAGGAGAGGATTTCTTTGACAATCGCCAGGCCCAGGCCTAAGCCTTTTTCGCTGTGCCGGGGGTCCTCAATCCGGTAAAAACGCTCAAAGATTTTTTCCTGGTCCTGCTCCGCGATACCGATGCCTTTATCGGCAACCGATATCTTTAAAAATCTATCCGCCCTCTCTAACGAAACCCGCACCTCTTGATCAGGATAAGAATACTTGAGGGCATTATCCAGGAGGTTGATAAAAACCTGGCGCAAGGCCTTATAATCGGCCTTTACCAAAGGACAATCCGGCATAAAGTCGTTATGTATGCTTATCCTTTTGGCAAGCGCCTTTAGCGAAAGCGATTTTTCCGCCTCCAGGACCACCTCGCTAACCTGTAATGGCTGGAAGTCATAGCGCATTGACAAGGAGTCCAGCCGGGAAAGCAGGCGCAGTTCCTCTATCAGGCCCTCCAGGTAATCAGACTCCCGCTTAATCACCTCAATGCACTCCTCAATCTCTTTTTTATCCTTAAGCCTGCCTTCGTAAAGGGTCTCGGCAAACCCCCGGATATTGGTGATCGGGGTGAGCAATTCATGCGAAATATTACTTAGGATATTCTTCCTTTCCTCCCGTACTATTTTAAGCCTTTCTATCATCTCGTTAAAGGCCTGGACCAGGAGGCCTATCTCATCCTGCCTCTTTTTTATCTCTACCCGGCCCTGAAGGTTGCCGCTGGAGATCTCCCTGGCTGCTTCAGCCATTTTCAGGAGGGGCGAAGACAGGTTCCTGGCCAGGATAAAGCTTAACAAAGATGAAACCGCCATTGCCAAAACAAAGATGATGATCACATAGACATTCAGCCTGGAGATGGTTTTCTCAATATAGACTAAAGGGGTGGAGATCCGGACAAAGCCTATTCCCGCCCCATCTTTTTCAACCGGCAGGACCACATAGATTGTCTTTACGCCGTTTTGGGCCTCTCTTAAGCTGTATCCGTAACCCCGGGAAGGGATAATCTGGAACTCATCCCGACGGCCTATGGCCTCCTGCGGCAGGGAACCGGAGGCCTTTTGCGAACTCCCCAGGACCACGGCTGAAACATCCAGGATATCTATCGTATAATTATCCTCGGCCTTGGCCAGTATCTTCTTAAGCAAAACCGAATCCTTGGCAAGAATGGCCTCTCTAGTAAATTCATCAATGAACAGACCGGCGTCATCGCTTAGGTCATGGAGGGCGTAGGAAAAATATGTCCGGCGGATAAACAGGGAAGTGGTAATCAGGACCACCATAAAACACAACAAAAGCACCAGAAAATAAGAAAAAAGTATTTTGTTGCGCAGGTGCTTAAACATCTTCGCTAAGCTTGTAGCCCATACCTATAATCGTGGCGATCTTGACCTTTCTGGAGGGTATTTTCCTGCGCAGGCTCTTTATGTGGGCATCCACGGTGCGGCTGTCTATCTCGTGATTGTATCCCCAGACATTATGTAATAGGTTTTCCCGACTCAAAAGCCGCCCCTTATTCAACATAAGATATTTCAGGAGTTTGAACTCGGTAGAGGTAAGCGGCTTAACCTTGCCGGCCACCTTTACCTCAAAGCTGTTCTCATCCAGGCTTAAGTCCCCGGCCTCAAGCCTTAAAAACCCTTGCGGTTTGTCCTGGCGCCGGAGTATCGCCTTTATCCTTAAGATCAGCTCTCTGGGGCTAAAGGGCTTGGCTACATAATCTTCGGCCCCCAATTCAAATCCGATAATCCGGTCTACTTCTTCTTTTCTTACGGTAAGGATAAGAATCGGGATATGCCTTAAGGCGGGATTGCTTTTTAACTGCCGGCAGAGCTCTATGCCGTTTATCTTGGGCAGGTTTATATCCAGGAGTATCAAATCCGGGCTTGACTCTTTAGCCAAAGACAGGCCTTCTTCTCCATCAAAGGCCTGGATGACCTCAAAATTCTCCTGGATGAGATTCAGGCGCAGGAGCTTCTGAATGTCTTTATTGTCCTCTACCACCAGTATCTTCACCGATAGATCCTTTCTTCTTCAGCCAGATCATCAATACCGAAATCGCGACCGGGGTCACCCCGGAAATCCGCGAGGCCTGGCCTAAAGTAAGGGGCCTGCCTTTAATAAGCTTCTCTTTGATTTCGCGGGACAGGCTGGGGATCGCCATATAATCCAAATCCTGCGGAAGCTTTATCTTTTCCAGATTCTTAAACCTCTCCACCTCTTTAAGCTGGCGCTGGATAAAACCCCCATACTTTACTTCGATTTCTATCTGTCTTGCCGCGCCATTCCTAAGATTGATACTGCAAAAATCCTTTAAGAAAGCAATATCTATCTGCGGGCGTTTCAGCAAATTCTCAAGAGTTATTTTCTTATGTATCACCGCGGTGTTTAACCCCTGAAGGATTTTATTCACCTCTGTTGTCGGAAAAACGCTTGTTTTCCTTAAATAGGCAATCCCCTCCTGTATTTCTTTTTCCTTCTTTTGCGCCTTTTTGAATTCACTCTCTTTGATAAGCCCGATTTCATAGCCGATTTTACGCAGGCGCAGGTCCGCGTTATCCTCGCGGATAAGCAGGCGGTATTCCACCCGGGAGGTAAACATCCGATACGGCTCATTTGTGCCTTTAGTAGTTAAATCATCAATCAAAACTCCGATATAGCTGCTGGCGCGGTCTAAGACAAGCGGAGGCTTACCCTTAAGCCTTAAGGCCGCGTTAATCCCGGCAATTAAACCTTGAGCCGCGGCTTCTTCATAACCGGTAGTGCCGTTAATTTGACCGGCCAGATAGAGATTACGCACGCGTTTAGTTTCTAAGGTCGGATAAAGCTCTAAGGGATCAACCACATCATGCTCAATGCCGTAACCCGGCTTGGTTATCTCCACATTTTCTAAGCCTTCAATTGAACGCAGCATCTTCATTTGGATATCCAAAGGCAGGCTGGTAGAAACGCCGTTAGGATAATACTCAATAGTATCTAAACCTTCCGGCTCTAAAAATACCTGATGGCGCTCTTTATCCGCGAATTTAACGATTTTATCTTCTATTGACGGGCAATAGCGCACCCCGGTAGCCTTGATTTTTCCGGTATAAAGAGGAGAACGGTCAAGCCCGGAGCGGATGATTTCGT
This sequence comes from Omnitrophica bacterium GWA2_41_15, assembly GCA_919902675.1. GTDB lineage: Bacteria > Omnitrophota > Gorgyraeia > Gygaellales > UBA12090 > UBA12090. Next base: position 44,840 of record CAKKRH010000020.1, on the reverse strand, counting down.
GGGTTTTTTCATTGGTATGAGTAATGTAGCAGGGAACTTGCTTGAGTTTAAGTTTTCTAGTGGAAAAAGAAAACAAGCGAGGCTCTTTATCGCCTTCCTGAATCTGTAATTTCTTAAAGTTTATACTGCGGCAATCCAAGCGGGCGCAGGTTCCGGTTTTAAAACGCAAGATGTTAAAGCCTAAATTCTTAAGCGACCCGGCTAAACCTACTGAAGGCGGCTCACCGATCCTTCCACCCGGAGTATGTTCCAAGCCAATATGCATTAAGCCATTAAGGAATGTGCCTGGAGTAACCACAACAGCCTTTCCTAAAATACTTTCACCACCGGCTAATTTCACTCCGTAAACAGTATTATCTTTGACTAATAGCTCGATAACCTCTCCTTGTTTTATCTTAAGGCCTTTCTGTCTTTTGATAACGCTTTTCATATAAGCCTTATAGCGGTGCCTGTCTTCCTGGGCCCGGGATGACTGCACTGCCGGGCCTTTAGAGCTGTTTAACACCCGAAATTGTATACCGCAGGCATCCGCGGCTTTAGCCATCTCCCCGCCCAGAGCGTCAATCTCCTTAACTAATTGGCCCTTGCCTACCCCGCCGATGGCCGGATTACAACTCATATGGCCGATTGCTTCTAAGCGCATAGTAATCAGTAAAACCTCACAGCCCATGCGGCTGGCAGACAAACCGGCTTCAATCCCGGCATGGCCGGCGCCGACTACAATGATGTCATACTTTTTCATAATACAGCTATATTTAACCCCAATATAATTTTCAAATTCAAAACTTATTCATATTTAAGATCGTCTTTTAGTAAAGACAAAACATCTTTCTCAAATAAGAAAATCTCTGAATTCGCCCTATCCTTAAAACATTGCTTTACCCATCGCTGCTTAGATATTTCTAATCCGTAAGCAGTACCTATTAAGGGTTTTCCACTCATTAACTTAATGTCTAGCCGCTCCAAATTGATTTCATCAAAGCCAAAACCTATAAAATAAACTCTTTGCGCGGATTCTATTAATTTATTCGCTACTTTAAATTCATCTCTATCTTCAATCCTTCTCTCAGAACCAATCAATTTAAGAGTTTTCAACGCATCCCGGAGACGCTGTTTAGAAACTTCCTGCGTATACGAAAAACAAACCTCATTATTAACATCTTGAGGCTGCCATGGCAATAAACCTATATACCCGTAAAGGTGAACAATCGGGATTTTCTTAAGCTTAGCCGCGCATTCCTGGTCAGATTTGTTAAAAGTGCTCTTTAAGGCATTATAGAAAAATTGCTCAAGTGATCTATCATAATTAAACGTGATAAAAGAAATATTGTTTTTATCGAAATCTTCAAATGATGATTTAAGCCTATCATATAAATACATATACCAGTTGCCATTTGAGTGCTTTCTAAGCTCCTGATCATTCTCATAACCAATCAAACAAGCCGCTATTGACATTTTACCTATCTCCGTAAATTCAGTCCGTTTCTCCAAGAAATAGTCGATTGAATAAACACTGCTTTTTGAAAATTCGCTGATAAAATTCAGAGCACTATTCTCATACTCTTTAGATTGTTCATTTATGGGTGTTAACGCGCTGACTACTTCGGGCAACACAGACCTTCTAAGAATCATTTCTCGCAATTCAATTCCGGTAGGGTAACCAAAAGGTTTACTTGCTCCAGCCCCTAGGATAAACAGGGTTTTAGTCTTAATCATTTTCTTAAAGGAGAAACACTGGCTCTTCCGTGTTTCCTTGGCCTTCCTACCGCACGAATCGCCATATTAATTCCTGCCTGTTGTTTATGCATCATCTCTAGAAACTGCTCTGTGCCGATAGGCTTTCCGCTAAAAACAGCTTTCTGCATTTCTTCCAACTCTTTTTCTAATTCTGCCTGATTCAAGAATTTAGCATACTCTTCTCTGCTTCCCAGATAATCCTTCCAGACAGGCTCTACCCAGTTATTCTGGCAATTTAAAGCAGTGCTAATTCTTGCGCTCGACCAGGAATATTCCTGCGGATAAACAACGATTCCCGCGCGCACCGGATTCCTCTCTATATATTTGCATACAGCCCACAAATAAACATCTTTATCCACCAAACAAGAATGAAACCTGCATTCCCATAACCGGCCTGTCCTCTTATATTTCTTGTTTATATGTTGAGTAAAGGTCAAGCTCAGCTTTTGCATTGTTTTGGCAAGCGCCACGCCTTCAAGAGGAACCAGCAAAAGATGAACGTGGTTGTCCATAAGACAGTATGCTTTTACTCTGCAACCGCATTCCAAGCTATACTTTCTTAATAGTTTTAAATACAACTGCCTATCGGCATCATCAAAAAATACCAACTGGCGGTTATTGCCTCTTTGGATAATATGGTGGGGATAATCAGCGGCAACGACTCTTGCAATACGGGGCATACTTTATAAAAAATAGGGACACATCCCATTTTTCCTTTCCTTACCTTGTGAAAAAATGGGATGTGTCCCTATTTTTTAGCGTGTTGCACAAGGAAAGGCAAAATTTCCTGGCCGGTGAGTTCGCCTATTGAGCCGAGCTTGGCGGTCTTTTCGGAGAAGCTCAAAGAGCCGTCGGGCTTGATATTGCCGCCGACAGCTAAAAGCGGCACAGGGTCAGCCGAGTGGCTTTTGAGCTTGCAGGGGGTAGAATGGTCCGCGGTTATCGCAATGATGAAATCGTTCAAATCAATCTTGGGCAGGAGGCTGCCGAAGAAAAACTTATCTATTTCTTCAATTGAGGCCTTTTTCTTGTTAAAATTACCGTCGTGGGCCGGTTCATCCGGGCCTTTGATATGGATATACAGGCCGTCAAAATCTTTACTCTTTTTAACGGCAGTCTCCGCCCACAAAGGATAATCTATTTCCGAATTTCCCGTGGATAAGGGTAAATTCACTACATCAATCCCTGTTAAAAGGGCAATCCCTTTTTCCACCGGCATCTGGACAAAAGAACCAAACCTCAGGCCGTTGGCTTTTGTAAAAGAAGGAAACTTAGGTAGACAATCCCCGGCATCACGGGAAACAATAGCATTACCAGGCATTTTACCTTCAGAAACGCGTCTTTTATTAACCTTAGTCTCCTGAAGGACATGAAAAACCTTTTGGGTGAATTCATTAATCAGTTTGGCTGCCTCAACCGCCTTGGGGTCATTTTCATGGCCTTCAACCGGTTTTGATTCCTGAATGGTATTAGGAAACTTCTCTAAGGCCACTCCAAATACCCCTTCCCGGCCATAAGCCGGGTCAGGATTGGTAATCCAGCCGGATAAACGGCCGCGCTGGCTTCGAATAACCAAAACCCCCCGATGTCCGATGGTACTGCGAAATTCAAAGGTTCCGGAACTTAAAATTACCTTAGAATTTATTTCCTGGGCTAATTCCTTGGCTTCCTCGGTAGCAAGGTTCCTTCCCACCCGGCGGTCAAGAATAGTTTTACCGTCTTTATCCACAGTCGCGAAATTAACCCGTAGCGCTAAATCGCCGTCATGGATTTCTAATCCCTCGGCATACGATTCCAGAGGGCCGCGGCCGGTATAATATTTATGAGCGTCATAGCCCAACAGGCAAATTACCGCCACATCCGATTCCGGGGCGATTCCCTTAGCTACCGGATAGACTATGCCGGTCTTTCCCTTTTGGGCCAGCTTATCCATATTGGGTGTTAACGCCGCCTCTAAAGGCGTCTTATCCCCCAGTTCTTTTATCGGTAAATCCCCCAATCCGTCCAATACAACATATAATATTTTTTTCATATAATTATCCCTAAACTACGCTTGATATATTCCGCGTAAGTTCAGCGCTTTTTATTAGCACTTAGAATACCCGCAGGACTGACACTTGACACAGCTTTCTTCGTGGCGAAGGGCTCCGCCGCAGTCAGGGCAAACTCCGATTATATTAGAAGTAATATTCTGTTCAATTAAATGTTCTTCAGCTTTAGTGGCCCTGGAGGAAATCTCCCTGTGTTTGTGCGCGGTGCCGATATTCAAAAGCCTCTTCTCAACCACCCGGGCAATAGCGTCGGCGCAGGAAAAAATCCGCACCCCTTTTTCCCAGGAAGGCGAAGGGCAGCGGATATTGCGCAATTGCTCAATTATCGCCTTAACCTCAATCCCGGAGCGAAAGGCGAGCGATACCAACCGGCCAATCGCCTCTAACTGGCTGGCGGCACAGCCGCCGGCCTTACCCATCTGGGTAAAAACCTCAAAAGGCATTTCCTCTTCGTCAGAATTTATAGTTACATAAAGATTGCCGCATCCGGTAGCTACTTTAGTAGTGGTTCCCATTACTACTTCCGGTCTGGGCCGAGGGGCAATCATATCCGCGCCGGATTCGTATTTCTGCGGCTCAGAGATGTCCTTTTTCTCCATCTTGGCTCCTTTTCGCTCAATGTTCAACACTTGATCTTCCCGGGAACGATCGCGATATATGGTAATCCCTTTACACCCCAGATTATAAGCCATCAAATAGGCCTGGCAGACATCCTCCAGAGAGGCTTCATGAGGCATATTGATAGTTTTGGAGGTGGCGTTATCGGTATATTTCTGAAAGGCCGCCTGCATCCGGATGTGCCACTCGGGAGCGATATCATGGGCGACCACAAAGACCTTCTTTATATCTTCGGGGACCTCGGCTATCTGCTGGATACAGCCTTTCTCGGCTATCCTAGACATCAATTCCTGGGAGTAAAAACCCCTTTTCTTGGCTATCTCCTTAAATACCGGATCCACCTCCACCAATTTATCCTGATCCATCACCATTCGGTAATAGGAAATGGCGAACAGCGGCTCAATCCCCGAAGAACACGGACCAGCAATAATGCTGATGGTGCCAGTGGGAGCGATAGTGGTCAAGGTGGCATTGCGCAGACGCGGCGAAGCGGGCTTATCCAGTGCGCTGCCTTTAAAAGAAGGGAAGACTCCCTTAGTCTTGGCCAACTCCTCAGACTTTTTGCGCGCCTCATTCCAGATAAAGGCCATCACCTTTTCCGCCAAAGCCAAAGCCTCCTCGGAATTATAGGGGACACCTAGCCGGCACAAAAGGCTGGCCCAGCCCATTACCCCCAGGCCTATCTTACGGTTAGAGCGGGTCATTTTCTCAATCTCAAGGAGGGGGAATTTATTAGCGTCAATGACATTATCCAAAAACTGCACCGCCAGATGGGTAACCGCCTTCAGCTTCTGCCAATCAACCTCCGTCCGATCATCTTTGCTCAAAATAATCTTCTCTAGATTTATTGACCCCAGGTTGCAGGACTCATAAGGTAAAAGCACCTGTTCCCCGCAAGGATTAGTAGCCTCATAGCTTCCTAATTTTGGCGTAGGATTAAATTGATTCATTCGGTCTATGAAAATAACTCCTGGTTCGCCATTCTTATGGGCTTGCTTGATAATCAGGTCAAAGACATATTTAGTATTAAGCTGTTTCACCGGGGCCTTGGTATGCGGATCAATCAAATCGTAATCCTCACCCTTTTCCAACTTGCGCATAAAATCTTCGGTTATGGCCACCGATATATTAAAATTGGTAATCTCTTTATCCGTATCCTTGCACTGGATAAACTCCAATATGTCCGGATGGTCAATCCGCAGTATCCCCATATTCGCGCCCCGACGGGTGCCTCCCTGCTTGACCGCCTGAGTAGCCGCGTCGTAAACCTTCATAAAGGAAACCGGGCCCGAGGCAATGCCTCCGGTAGAAAGGACCATGCTATTTTTAGCCCTGAGTTTGGAAAAAGAAAACCCAGTCCCTCCCCCGGACTTATGTATCAGGGCTGTGGCTTTAAGGCTCTCAAAAATAGACTCCATCGAATCCTCGATAGGGAGGACAAAACAAGCCGATAACTGGGAAAGCTCTCTTCCGGCGTTCATTAGCGTTGGGGAATTAGGCATAAACTCAAGGCCGGCCATCATCTCGTAGAACTTATTCTCCAGGTCTTTTATCTGGAATTCATTCCTGCCGTAGGCCTTTTCTACCCCGGCAATGGTCGCGGCCACCCGGCGAAAGAGGTCATCAGACGACTCAACCACCTTACCGCTTGAATCCTTTTTTAGATAACGCCGCTCCAAAACCTTGAGCGCGTTTTCCGAGAGCTTTACTGACATCCGACACCTCTCTTTTAGAAATGGTTATTTGAAAATTGGGGGATTTTTATAATATAACACAGGGTAAACCGTTGTCAAGTAAAATACTACATATTGTGGAGAAAATAATATAGGCATACAATAAATAGTATGTCTGCCTATTTAACCCCGTCGAGAAATCTGCTGAAACCGGCGGCCAGGCTAAGCACCTCATCAGCCCTCTCTTCTGAAACTCCGCTTAATCCGCAGGAAGGGCTCACTAAGCAAAAATTATCCTGGCGGCCGATTTTATCCAGCAAAACATTTGGCTCGGGCAGTTGGCCCTGGGCGCTGTTGGGAATAATCCCAAAGGCCAGGAGGCCCTTTCGCTTAAAAAAATCCCCTAACTCTTCGCGGTAAATAAAAATGGTCTCCAAATAATTGTAGGCATCAAAATTCAGGATATCTATGTCGGTCTTTAAAACAATTCCCCAATCGGTATTTCCGCAGCAGTGGACAGCCGCGAAGGCGCCTTCCTTATGAATCGCCTTAACCACATCGTTAAGCATAACGCTTACCTCTTCGCTCTTGATATTAAAAAAACTTGAGCCGATTGAAACTAGATACGGTTCGTCGATACAGATGATCACCCGCGAAGAAGGGCTTATGGATTTCATTTCCCTGACCTGCCATCTGGCCTTCATTTCCAAGGCCTTAACCAAGCAATCGCGGAATTCAAGATTATAAATGCTCGCCTTTTTATCCTGAAAAGATACTGTCAGTCCAAAACTAATCGGGCCGATAACATGGCCTTTAATATAAGAACAGGGCTCAGCCTTTAAACAGCTTAAGAACTCATAAAACCCCCTGGCGTAATCTTTACCGATGGCGAAATAATCCAGGTCATCGGCGAGATAATGTTCATAAAGCGCCTCTACGCTTTGGGAATAATCATCTTTTAAGGCATCAATCCATATTCTCTGCCCGGCCTCATCTATAACCGCTCCGGGAAGCGTTTGAGAAAACTGGACGTACATATTTTCTTTGAAGTTTCTTTTGGGTAACTGCGGCCAGAAAGGAACATCTCGTTTAAGATGTTTAAAAATCAATCGGCAGGCGGGGCCGGATTCGGCGTGAGGAAGGCTGCCCACACCCATAGCTAGGAATCTGTCTAAAACAAGGGGAGTCATTCAACTCAAAAGTAAAAACGCAAAACTCAAAATCACAAGTTAAAAGACAAAACTTTTTTTAATTTTGAGTTGTAGTTTTGAATTTTTACTTTTGCCTTTTTAGTTATTTGATTGCCTTGCAGGAATCTCTGATTACCAGTTCCGCGGGAAGTTTAAGCGTAGTCAGTTCTTTTTTGCCGTTAATTAAGCTGTTTAACTCCTTGACCCCTTCTTCAGCCATCTTAATCAAAGGCTGTCGCACGGTGGTAATGGCAACCGCGCCGTAGAGGCTGGAGGGATTGTCATCGAAGCCGACAATAGAGATATCCTCAGGCACTTTTCTGCCTTTTTCCATAATTACCGCGATTACCTCCAAGGCCATTGAATCCGAGGCGATAAATATAGCGGTAGGCGGGTCTTTTAACAAGAGAAACTTCTCGGCAGCCTGGCGGGCCTCGCCCCGGGAATAATCGGTTTTGATGATATATTCCGGATTCTCCTTGATTTTATTCTCAACTAAAGCCTCTTTATATCCTTCCAGGCGCAAGGCCGCGGACTGAGTTATGGTATCTCCGGCAATATGGGCTATTTTCTTATGGCCCAAACTGATAAGATAATTCACCGCGTCTTTTGAGCCTCTGAGATTATCAACGGCAATACAGCTTACCTTGAGATCTTCAACAAAGTTATTAATAACCACTGTGGGTATTCTCTCGCTTAAGGCCCATTCTAACTGCTGGCGGTTTCCGATGATATCGGCAAAGATTATTCCAGAGACTGCCTTACAGCCTAAGGCATCTCTTCCGTCGGTCAAATGCAGTAAAAGGTCAAGTTTTAAGGCGTCGCAAAGGGTGCCGATTCCCCGGATAAGCTCCAAAGCGTAAAAGGAATAAAATATGCCTTCATATCTGGGGATAACTAAGGATATGGTATTGCGGGTAACTCCCCGGGCCAGGGCCTGGGCGGCAGGTGAAGGAACAAACTTAAGCCTGCGCACAGCCTCCTCCACCCTTTTACGATTGGCTTCGCTTACGCTGGATATTTTATTGATTACCCGGGAGACGGTAGTGATGGATACCCCGGCCAAGTCCGCGACTTCCTGGATGCCGGTCTTTTTCTCTTTCATCTTGGGAAGGATTGTGGTTATCGTGAAACTATGAGGGAAATTTATCTTACTATGTCGCCGGATCGAGGCTCTGAAATCTTTTCCTTGATATCCGCGGCGCTGACATTAGCCTTGGTTTCAATAACCTCTAAGGCCGCGATCATTTTAGAATTCCGGAATACATTCAGAACCTGGCCCTTACGGATTCCCTGATTCACTCCGGCATCAAAAATCACAAAATTATTATCACTGTCTACACTGCGAATTTTAGCGGTTAAGAAGTGGGGGCTATCCTCAGCGCCTTGGCGCGAGTCCACCGTTATTTCCTGAGAAGATATGGGCACTTCAAGAGGCGGCGATGCCGGCTCGAGCTGTCGGAATTCAGGTTCTTTGACCGCGGCTTCAGGCTCCTTAAAAGCAGACTCATCCTGACTGCCATGAACCACAATAGGAGAAAGCTCAACCGCTGAACCGGAAATAGGAGCTAAGCCTTTCCTGATATCTTTTAAATCCTGCTTGACATCCATAACCTCCGAGAGCTTTTCCTGCATAAGCTGATCCGTCTGATTTAATCTATTATATAATTCCAAACGCTTGTCTTCGGCCTCCTTGAGTTTCTTCTCCAAAGAAACCTTGGTGCCGGTAACTTCTTTCAGCCGGTTTCTTAGGGCATAATTCTCTTCTTTCAGGAGATTGGCCTGCTTTTCTAATTTACGCTTATCGTCTTTTTCCCTGACCAACTGTAAAGATAAGCTGTCAGCCATCTTTTCGTTATACTCAAGCCGGCGCTGAATTTCATCCTTCTCTTTGCTCACCTTTTGAAGTTCCAGCTCAAAATCGCTCTTATTCCCGGAAAGCTCAGACATCATCAATTCGCTGTTTTTCAATTTATCCCTTAAATCCGCTAGTTGAAGTTCTAAATTCTGCTTTTCCTTTAAAACATTAGCCCAATATTGATCCCCGATAACTTCCGGCATTTGGGCGCCGGATGCCTCCTCAGCAATGCCTTTAGCCAGGGTGTCTTGAAGCTTATCTATCAGTTTATTCTTTTCCTCGGAAATATCATCATATCTCTTCTTTAGGTCATCCCTTTCAGAGGTCAAATGCTTATTTTCCGACTGTAGGCCATCATAACGCTCCTTAAGCCGGGACGCCTCCTGCTGGGAAGAGGCTGCCTTTTGAGCCAGAACGTTGTTTTCCTGACGCAAGTCCTGTTTATCTTTCTCTAATTGCTGATTATCTCGGACAACCACCTTGTATTTATTGACATAACTGAAAGCAGTAAATAAAGCCGCTAAACAAAACGCCCCTAAAATGATGGCAATAAGCTTTATCTTCTTATCCATCTATTCCTCCTCACTTTTTCATTTATGCCTGACAAAACACCTGACGCATCAGAAGGCTCGCGGCCCCCAGGCTTACTGCGTTCTCGCCTAATGTGGAATATACTATTCTCACGTTAGAAACCATCTCTTCAAAGGCCCAGGCGCTTACGGTTGAGCGAACGGTATTTAAAAACACATCCCCGGCCTCTTCCAGCCCACCGCCGATAATCACTACCTCAGGATTAAGAAAATTAACTAAATAAGCTATCTTGATTCCCAGCTGTTTTGCCGCCTGATCCAACAATTCAAGCGCCAAGGGATCGCTTTCCTTTCCGGCCTGGAATATATGTTTTAAGTTTATATTCCTAACCTCACCATTGGCCAGCTCTAAAATCCTCTTGCCTTCTTCCTTGGCATCCGATTGCTCCATAATCCTTCTTCTGGCTTCCTGAGCCATCCCAAAATCAATATCCCAGCGCTTTAAGAAACAGGGTTTCCCCGCCGAACAATTAAAAGGCGTTTCTTCTTTGGGATTATAAATAGAGACCTCGCCCGCCGAACCGCCGGCGCCGGTGTATATCTCGCCGTTGATCATAATCCCGCAGCCAACCCCGGAAAACATATAAACCAGATGTTTTATCCCCGGCTCTAAATCCAGCCACTGCTCCCCGAAACAGGCGGAAGTGGCATCGTTTTCAATGATAACCGGCAAGCCAAATTGCTTCTCAATAATATTCTTTAAGGGCACATATATGGAAGCATAGTCGTATCCGCTGCCTACCTTTTCCGGCCAGCGCAGGGAGCCGTCTTTTTTATTGATTATCCCGGCTATGCCGATACCCACGCCTTTTATTTTGGTGTTATTGTTTTTGGTCTTACTTACTATCTGGGAGATTATCTCAATGATGCAGTTGACTATGTCTCTGACTCCGATATCCTTGCGCTCTAAAGAACTGCGGGTGAGGACTTTTCCTTTAAAGTCTACCAAGACTCCGACAATGTTTAAAAGGTTTACCCCGATACCGATGACAAAGCCGCTCTCAGGATTAATGTCTAAAAGAATAGGCCGCCTGCCGCCCTCGGAAATATCAAATTCTTTCTCAAAGACCAGATTTTTATTAATGAACTCTTCGATATAATTAGATACCGTAACTATATTTAAACCTAAGGTGCGGGATATCTCCGGACGGGTAATCGGCCCAAAACGCCGGACTATCTCAAGTATGGCTAAGTTGCGTTTTTCTCTTTCGGTCCACTCTTCACCTCTTAAGTAAGGAGTAATCATTCTTTGTTGCCTTTCTCCGTGGCTTTAATGAGCGGCAGGCTATGCCTGCCTGAAAAAATCTACGCTACTCTGCGCAAAGTAACAGCGTAATTCAATTATAAAACAAATTTATCCTAAGTCAAACAATATTTAGAACTTACGACGGTAATAAAGACGATAAATATGCTGGGTGTCTAAAATTCCCAGCGAGCCGCTGAAGGGATCAAAAGTCAAAGCGCTTATCGCCGAACGCCCGAACTCGCCAAACTGAAAAGTCAGTTCATCATCAGAGGTAAAGCTGTATTTCCCTTCAAAAGAGAAATTGTGATGATTTTCATAACGCACATTCTCGCCGGCATTCATCATTATTAAATCGTTCATCTCGCTAAAGGCGTACTTGGTGAAAAATTTCAGCTTTTCGCTGAAGGCGTAGGCTATCTCTATTCCGGCGTGGTTAATGTCATCAGTGATTGGCCCGGCATATTCATATTCATTGCGGGTAAAATCCAAGAATATCTCCCACTTTTTTGCCGGGCGCAGGGTAATCCCGAATTTATAAGCATTATTAAAAGGATAGGGCGGCAGGGGAAAATAATATTGGTTATACAAAAAGGTGGTTGACCTGCGAAAGGTCTTTCCGTATTCACTGAAGGTCTCAAAGCTTCCGCTGTTTAAAATTCCCCGGGGAAAGGCTTCGTAGGCCGCGTTAATATCATTAGAATATTCCCAAATACTATACGCCGACACCCAATCAAAGAAATCATAATTCGCTCCTAAAGAAAAAGTCTTCGTTGAAGGGTTTTTGTCATCCGGGATAATGCTATTATCAACAATTCTGTCGCTTCCATCTGATAAATAAGGGTCTTTCCCGGCATGGGTTTGATGCATATCGTGATAAATCGCTAAAACCTTGGTGGTTAGCTTCTCAGTAGGTTTATAGGTGGTTTCCGAACGGGCTACATTTTCCAGGTATTTACCGTTAGATTTATGCGCATTTCTAATATCAAAAAGTTCATCCAGCTTACGGTCTAAAGTTGAAGCCTCCAGGCGCAGACCAAAGACATTCCTGCCGATATCAATTCCGTCGCCGATAGCAGAAGGGGCTATGTCATCCCAGCTTAAACTGGGCTCATTATAATCGGTATCGCTGTAAAACCTGGCAAAGGGTTTCCTAAAATGGATATGCCGGGACCAAAATCTATCCTTACGGGTTTCCCGATAGCTGGCTAAAGCCGGGTCAAAGCCTTCACCCATATGGGTAAATTGCAGCCTTCCTTTAAAGAAAGAAAAATCCGTTTCTTCGGGTTTGATAGAATGGTAATTCAAGCCTAAAAGGTCCATGTCGGGTGAACCCAATAAAGCCAAATGATAGGCCATTCCCCGCTTATTACTGGAATAAGAGGAAGATATGTCCTGTTTAGAAAGTGAAGCCGCTACCTGGCTTTCTATCTTGGTCCCGGTAACCGGGCTGTATCCGGAATCAAGTCCCCAGGTATAATTCACCGCGTCCCGCTCGTAATTCTCGTCTTCATTCAGGCCTAAACGGTAAGTATAGGTAGTGCCCAACGTTAACTTATCCCCTACGCCCTGCTTAAGGCGCGCGGCCAGGGGAAAATTGTCAAAACTATTATACTCCTGCCAGAGGCCCTTAGGGGAGGCACCGGTCAGCTTAAATGAGGTTTCATCCGTTGGCTGATAGTCAAAAGACAATCCCCTTAAAGCGGTCAACCGGACCATATCGCTGTCGCGGGTAGAAAAAGCCAAAGAATCGCTCCATTTTCCTAAGCTAAAATCGCTGGCTCCGGCACCGCTGTTAAAATGACCCGGCTCCCATTTTAGAATCCAAGGGCTTTCCTCCCAGTAAATATGGTGGTTAGAAAGCCCTAAAGGGTCATCGCTGGTTAGGGCCTGATCGCTTAAAGCCATAGGGAAAACCCTGAGCTTAGCATCATCCATGGCGTAATCAAACCATAATTCCCTTACAGGCTGGAACTCGCGATGAATTTTCTTTGAAGGGATATTGAAAGTCCCACCAAAGGTTGTCTTCTGGGCCAGGGCCGAAGTCATATCGTCCTCGACCTTGATTTCCGGAATGGCAAAAGAGTCTCCTAAGTTTTTGGTGTAAAAAGTCTCGTTAAAAATCCGTCCGGTAGCCGACCAATATTTCAACTCAATTTCGGCGCTGTCCGTTCCGGAGGCGCTTCTAAGGGTGAACTTATCGGTCTTACCGGTAAAGCTCCAAGGGTCAACCGTAATATTGGTATGGAAACTCAGGCCGTAATCACTCTTAGCATCCAGGTTGGTCCGGAAACGGCTGAATACCCGGTGGTCAAAGGTATTTTCGCGATTATTTAAGGCCGCGTCCGACAAAATATGATAATCCCTTTCATTAAGATTTCCGTTGGCCCTTTTCCATTCAAAGCCTTCGGAGGTAGCGCCCAGGGAAACCTGGTATTCTCCGGAGAGCTCAACCGGACTGACCTCGCCTTTTTTAAGCCTCTCCTCTTTTATATAATCATTCAAAGTCGAGGAAATAATTTTTCTCTTTTCCGCCTCGTTCCTGGCAATTAATTTCCTGGGCCTGGTTTCTTCCGGAATAATCGACTTAACAGTATGTTTTCTTTCAGAAATAACCTTTGGTTCGGGACTTGCTTTAGATTCTATTCTTTTTGGCCCGGTTTTGGCTAAGACGGATTCTTCTGGCGCGCCTTCACGAGAACCGGTTAAAGCCGCGGCTTTCTTTTTGCCAAGGCTCTCTTTTTTAAGGGGAAGGATTGCGGCCGGCTCCTCTGCTACAGGTAAATCTGCCCCTCTTGTCCCGCCAAGGGCGGGGGATTCTTCCGAAGAAGGAATGGATAGCTCAAAAGGGTAGGCTTTTTCTTCCGGGGAAGAAAAGTTAAAATCCTGCCTGCCTTGTCTGCCGGCAGGCAAGGCGCTCTCTTTAATCTTTATTTCTTTGGCCTCTTTCAGCTTGAGCGCGCATTTAGATTCTCCGTTAAGCTTATCCACATATTTCCTGGCCTTAACATTCTCGGGATCGGCAAGCAGGGCCTTATTGAATTCATCCAAGGCTTCCTCATATCGGCCGTCAAGATAATAGGATTCGGCAATCTCGCAGAGATAATCGCCTATCGCGCCCTGGGCAAAAGCAGTTACAGGATTAATGACAAATAACAAAGCGCAGATGACAAAATAATAACAAAGCACAAATGACAAATGATAAAATATTTGATTTAAGTTTTGATATTTGGCATTTATATTTATTTTGAGTTTTGAGTTTTGAGTTTTGAGTTTTTTACTCATCTATATCCTCCATCTCCAAGGCGCTTCCCACCGGCTCTAAGGCGGATAAGACTACCACATTAACAACCTTGACCCCTTTTGTTTGATAAGCAGTGGAAAATTCCGGAGTTACGGGGACGGGATAAATGCCGCCTAAATCTCCGGACCAAAGATAAGTAAGCGCGGGGACTAGACAACCGGTCATTACCTGAGGCTGATTAAGGCTGAATTTTATCTCTCTGCCTCTAATTGTCTTAAAAGGCTCAGCCATTAAATCAAGAGCTAATGCTTGAGATTCAATTATTCCCTCTTTTTTTAGAGAAACGTCAAGAAAGGTCTTCAGGTTATATTCCATAGGTTTTGACTCCTGAATCTCTTTTTGCCTTATGTAGACGCGCTCCGTGAGTTCTTTAAAATCGGGATTGTTATTAACGCGCTCTAAAATCCTGGAGTAGTCCGCCATGGCCATATCAAAGTATCGCGCGTATTGGTTGATCATGGCCTTATGATATAAACTTTCCACAACCAAGATTAAATCAGAATCGCGCTCAATAACCTTTTGCCAATAATTTAAGCCTTCTTCCTTTTGAGATATTATATAGGTATAAAGCACGCCCAGTTTAAATTCCGCCTCATCAATACGCGGACTCGCGGGAAAATTCTTCACCAACTTTTCATATTCCTGTATCGCCTTAGAATAATCTCTTAACCGCTGTAAATTATAGGCCCGCGCGTATTGAAGCTCCTCGCTGAAACAGCCTGTCCCGCAGGATTCTTCCAAAATAGCAGATATCTTCTCGGCATAAGCCATATCCTTAAACCTGAATTGTTCGGCAATCGCCGTCAACTCTTTAGCCAAATCTTCTTTAGAAAAAGACCCCTTAATGCCATTGATATAACGTTCGTAGATAATTTCAGCCAAAGAGATATTCCCGCTCTCTAAAGCGCTCTCGGCGGCCAAGCGCAGCTCTTCCTTAGCTGTTTTAGAGTCATCTAAACGGCCGACATAAAGATTATACGCGGCCCTGGCTAAAGCCGGCTCTCCTTCTCTTTGTAAAATATCCGCTGTTTCCTTGATTACTTC
Source organism: Omnitrophica bacterium GWA2_41_15 (assembly GCA_919902675.1). GTDB lineage: Bacteria > Omnitrophota > Gorgyraeia > Gygaellales > UBA12090 > UBA12090. The sequence continues at coordinate 29,532 of CAKKRH010000020.1, read as the reverse complement.
CATATCTAACCCAGAGGGCGAGACTTCCCCCTCCACAGAAGAAAGGCCTGCCGCGTCTTGTCGGACATAGTTGTTAAGTAAGCTTATCAATTTATCTAAGGCGCCTTTACCTAAAGAGTCATTTTGGGCCTTATGTTCAAGCCAGTTGATAACCTGAGCTTTAATCACCAAAGGAGATTCCAGGCATAAAGAAACTGTTTTCATGGTCTCTTGAAACAGCTCTTCTCTATAAAAGCCGCCCCGGTCAAAATACTCCTGCCAATTCTTGGTTTCTTCCAAATGCCTTAATTGATGATAGCGGCACAATCCTATATAGTAGCCTAAAGGCAATTCACAACCAGAAACAGCAATCAATTCCTGCTTGCGTAAAAAATCCACCAGCTGATTATACTGATGACCTTCCAAATATAAACTGCTCAGCTCTTCTAACTTTGGTAAACTTAAGTTATCTTTAGGATTGGCCAAAATTTGCTCTTCTAATTGCTTAAGCCTTCCACTGTCAGGCTCTCGCGCTCCAAGCTGAAAGCTGAAGGCTGAAAGCTGAAGGCTGAAAGCTGAAAAAAAGATAAATAGCAATCTTTGCTTTTGCTTTGTCATTTGGGCTTAACCCTCTTTTTGTCTTTATGATTTAAAACCGGATTTTTCCAAAATTCCCGCAAGACATAATATGCCTTGCGCAAAACCCTTTTATTTACTCCATTTTCCAGCTCTTCGGACAAGGCCGCGATCCCAAACCACTCCTCGTTCATATTCATATTCCGCTCGGCTTTGATGTCAAAATAATAACTTCCGTTTGACCAGTTGCTTTCGGTATCCTGAATTTTCCAGCTTTCCGGTGAAGCCTCATCATGCTTCCACCATTCATCCGTCCACTCAAACATCGTCGCGCCTAAGCAATTCTGGGCCCCCTCCTTATTCGGATATGAATGTTTAAAAATTTCTCTCCATTGGGACTCTAAGAAAAGCGCCTGCGCGTTTTGGTCTTCTTTCTTAAGGTAAGCATCATAACTATCGGCACCAAATTCGCTGATCAAAAGCGGCTTATCAAAAGTCGCTCTCAAAGACTTAAAAAGGTTGCCAAAGGTCTTTCCCCGATAGACGATAAGCGCCACCAAATCAATATCCGGGCAAACCTGATTAGCCGCCTCCAGGGAAATTAATTCCCCGTTACCCAAAGCCACCGGATGATTAAAATCAATCAGATGTATCTCCCTGGCTAATTCATTAACAAAACTATAATAAATTCCCGCCCGGATATCACAGCGTTTTCGAACATCGGTAATCGCGTCAATTTCCGGAGAACCCCACGAATTTATCCTCTCCGAGAATGAATAATTATTCTCGTTTCCCATAATCCACAAGAGAACCCCTGGCTCATCTTTATAAGTCCTGACCATATCCAGCACATCTTTTTTAACTTTTTCCCTAAAGTCTTTATCAGCGTATCTTGGGCAGGGATATTCCCAGAAACCCAGCCAATTACCTAATATGGAGCGAATTCCATAAAGCTGATACAAATCATTAATGACCTTCTTAGCGCTATCCGGATTAACCGGAAGCTGATAAAAACGCACGGTATTTATCCCCATCTCCCGCATCAGCTTGCCGTCTATCTTCCAGGGTTCGCTAGGATCAGACCAAAAATCATACTCATGCCCCTGGCCTACCGGAACAGGCGAATAACACACTCCCTTGATAAAATAAGGTTTATTTTTAACTAATAACTGGTAGGCGTTATTTTTCAGCTTGCGGATTCGGACTTCCGGAAGCGGCCGGGAGGCCATTCCGGTCAGAAAGAGAAAAGAAAAAAGCAGGGTTATCGCTGAACTACGCGGAACAGAACGCGGAATTACGCGGAAAATTCCGCATGGTTCCGCGCAGTTCAGCGATTTCTTATTATTCATACTTTATTTCATCAAGATAAAATGTGGCCCCTTCCGGATTTACATCCACGTTGGTAGCCCAACAAAAACCGCCGCTAATATAGGAAATGTCTTTGCCTTTTAAATCAATGGAATACTGCTGCCATTCTTTGGTTAAAATCACCGGGCCGACTGAGGCGATATCCGTGTCTGAAAACTCACCCATAATCCCGCCGATCTTAAACTCTTCAATTCTCTCGCCGCCACTCTCGCCCCTGGCCCAAAAGGTAACCTTTCCGGCAGAGCTTAAATCATAACCACCGTCAATAGAACCCCAGTTATTCGGAGGATTCTGCCAATACATCCCGGCCCAGCGGGCCCCTTGTGAATTCTTGCCGCTATAGGTAATCTTAACACAGGTATCTCCCATATAAGGATTATCTTTCCATCCGGTATCTATCTTAATATCGCCGTAATCGCCCATCCATCCGGAAGGGATAAAATGATTTCCCACCGAACGCCTGTCGGCAAAGACATAAAAAGGCATCTTTTGCGCTTCTTTCTTGGCCGCTTTTATCGATACATCAGCCTCAAATTTTATATCATCCAGAAAGAATACGGCCCCTTCCGAATTTTGGTCGGCAGTAGCCACCCAGGAAAAACCACCGCTGATATAAGAAAGGTCCTTATCAACCAGATTAATGGTATATTCCTGCCAGCTATCCGTAAGCTCTATCGGGCCGGATTCTATCTCAGCGGTATCCGGATAGACGCCCTTAATTCCCCCAACCTTAACTTTCTGGATTATCTCTCCCCCTTTTTGCCCTCTGGCCCAGAAGGAAAGCTTGGTCATCCCGGTTAAATCAAATCCGCCTTTTTTAGATCCCCAATTATTAGCCGGATTCTGCCAATATACGCCCGCCCAACCCTGACCTTGAGACTTTTTGGCACTATAGGTAAACTGGATAGCGGTTGTCCCGCTGTGAGGGTTATCGGTTGACTGATCGTTGATTTTAATATCGGCGACATCGCCCATCCACCCGGAAGGGGCATAGTGGTTATCCGAAGTCTGCCTATCGGTATAAACCTTAAAACTCTTGACGGCCTCTTTCACCTGACTAACCTCTTTTTCACTAACTGCCGCGGGGACAACCGCCTCTTCCGCCGCCGGGCAAAGATTGGCAGCTGCCAAAAAACCCACCATAACAACCAACACTTTCTTATTCATTTTACTTCCTCCTTTTCTTAATTCTTAACTCTTAGCTTTGTTTTACTGCTCCCAGGCCTTCTGATACATATAATAGCTTTTGCGCGGGCGCCTCTTAAAAGGGCTGTCCTTGCCGTCGGCTTGAGATACTATTCCCAGCCACTCCTCATGCATATATCCATCAGGAAAAGGCCCGGTAAAAAAACCTTTGGTATCGTGCTTTGAGGGCTCATAGGCCTTCCACCATTCATCCATAAACTCAAAGGCTATCCCGCCAATAGAGTTTCCCGAGCCGCAGTTAACATTCATATTACAGAGGATATCATCCCAGGCTCCCTTGTGATAATTAGCCTGGGCCTCTTCCGCCTCTTCTTGAGTGAGGCCTTCAGCATAAGCCGGACAGCCGAATTCAGTGAGCATAACCGGTTTATCCGCCTCCTCCTTCACTGAATACCAGAGGCTTCCGAAGCCATAATCTCCGCGGTAGACATTACTGCCAAATATATCAACATCCGGCGAAAACTTGGCAAAACGGTCCAGGTAGATGACATCCCCGCTGGCAATGGCCACCGGATGATCCTTATCCAAAGATTTTATTAAAAGCGCGGCCTGATTGGCAAATTGAAAAAAACCCTCCGGGTCTTTGTCCGCGTTACAAGCCACCCCATAGACATTCTCATTTCCCAAAATCCAGAATAAAACATAAGGCTCATCCTTAAATTCCTCAACCATTTTCCGGACCGACTCCAGCATATTTTTTTGGTGTTCAGGATTACGATAGTCAGTGCCGGGATTCCAGGGAGCGCCTGAACCCAGGGCGTATTTTCCCAAAAAATCTCCGATCATTACCCTTATCCCGTAGGTGTGGTATAAATCCCGGAGCAATTCTTTATTGATTTCCTTAGGGTGATGATAGAGCCGGATGGAATTTACTCCCATATACTTCATTAGTTGAAAATCGCCGACCGGCTTACCAGGATTATCCTCTAAATAACTATCGTAAGGGCCGTCGATTTTGCCGTTGTGGTTGAAATCCTCTCTCATCCAATTACCCAGTGTTCCTTCATCAGGCGACTGGCCTATTTTTGTCGGGGCATAGGTAAGAGCCTTAACCACAAAAGGCTCATTCTCAACTAAGACCTGCCAGGAAGAATCCTGATACTGTACTAATTTAACTTTACCCTCACCAACAGTCTTTTTAATTTCTTTCTTCCGGGCGAGCTTGCCAAAGACATCCTTGGCCTTGCTTAAGATATTGGCGGTTTTAACCGAAATTTTTTCTAACTTGCCCGGATTAGTAATAATAATGTCGTTACTTATGTCATTATCATAGCCGTTGACAATACGGACCCTAGCCTCACTCAGCCTTAAGCCCAGTTCTGGATGCCGCTTGAGAAGAAAGCTTATCTTGGCAATTGCCGCCTGACCCACATACCAAGGAGTATGCCAATAGGTCCAGCCTATAGCCCCGGGATAATGCACTGCGATTGAATAATAAGCCTTGATCGCGGACTTTAACAAGCCGCTTTTTTCTAAAATCAATCCGGTATAGTAAAGTCGGACCCCCTCCGGCTCGGTGGAAGAGGCCCATTTTAAAAAAGCCGCTTCTAAATCCGGTGAATTCACAAAATCCCAATGCGAACCTGCCATACGCTTATCTTTTTTAAGCTTTTGGAAGTTGGGGTCCCATCTGACTGAGGTGGTATTAGGATATATTCCCTCCCCGACCGCGCGGGATAATCCCTCCTGATCTTTAATTATATACTTATATTCTTTGCTTCCTATATTGGTGAATTCGCCGTATTTTTCATAGTTAACCACCTCTTCGGTCCCGGCATCATAAAGGGTAATTGAAGTCTTAGGCCCCTTAGGCTTAACCGACTCCTTGGACTCTTTACCTTGTCCGCTAAGCTCTTCGCTGATTTTATCAACGCTTTCTTTAGCGACTTGGGCCACCTTCCAATAAATTCCCCGGGAAGGATCCCAGGCCACCGCGTAACGGTAATGCTCAAACACAAACTGAAACTTTTCCCTGGCCTCTTTAAGCCTTCCCTGGCGCATCAGGGCCTCGGCTTGGATAAAATAAGCCACTGCCACATCAGATAAAGGAGCCTGTTCTTTGGCCGGATAATCCTTTAAGGTAGAATGTTCCTTGTCCGCCTGCTCTTTATAGAGGTCAATACACTCTTGAGTATACTTAAATACCGCTTCAAATTTTTTCTCCCCCTGCGCCGCCCAAGCCTTGGTGATCAGGTCAGAGGAAGATAAATCCCCATCCGCAAAGGCAAAAGTAAAAAGTAAAAAGGTAAAACCAAAACTTAAAAGTAAAAAGTAAGCGACTTTTAAGTTTTTACTTGTAATTTTGCCTTTTGCTCTCATCCTACAATCGCCCCCTGGGTCACGCCTTTGACGATATATTTCTGCATCAGGCAATAGACAATAATTATGGGTATGGCGGTTATGGTCAGGCCGGCCATCAAAAGATGATAACGGGTAATATATTCCCCCTGAAAGGTCATCAAAGCCACCTGCAGAGGCATCAGAGAACGGCTGTCAAAAATCAACAGGGCCAGCAAATACTCATTCCAGACATTAAGAGCGTTAAAAACCACCACCACCGCAAGAACCGGCTTGGCTAAAGGTAAAGCCACATTCCACCATATCCCGAATTTAGTGCAGCCGTCAATCCTGGCGGCGTCCTCAAGCTCACGGGGCATTTTGTCAAAAAAAGTCTTGAACAAGAATATGCTGGTGGATAGTCCCACATTTATCATACAGAGAATATAGCCTAACTGGGTATTCCTCAAATGCAGTTTATTTAAAAGGACATATAAAGGAACGAAGCTTCCCGGGATAGGTATCATCATTGCCGCCATAAAAGCGTAAAACATCAGATTTTTTCCACGGAAATTAAAACGGGAAAAGGCATAAGCCGCCAAAGAAGAGACCACGATTATTCCGATAACCACCGCGGTGGTATAAAAAATGCTGTTAATAAAATACCTGCCGAATCCGCCTTCTTTCCAGGCAATATAATAATTTTCCCAATGCATCTGACGGGGAATCAAAGAGACATCCGAAAATATAGTGCTCTGCGTTTTGAGGCTTGAGCCAATCATCCATAAAAGAGGAAAGACGCAGCTTACCGCAATCGTAAGCAGAAAGATATGGATAACTGTATTAACCGCGATATTCTTGGTTTTATAATATAAAGGATTTTTCATTTTTCGGCTTTCTGTTTTCGGCTTTCGGCTATCAGCTGAAAGCTGAAGGCTTCTTACGCCCCTCGGGCCTGGCTTCTCTTGGAGAAGCGGTATTGGATAAAAGAAACAGCCACTAAGATAACCCCAAAGACAATTCCCTGGGCGCAGGCATAGCCGAAACGCCCGGAATCCCGCATTGAAGCCAGGATCCTTAAGACCGGCACCTGGGTATGATAGGCCGGGCCGCCTCCGGTCATGGAAATTATCAGAACAAAGGCCTGCATTGTGCCTAATATAGTAAGAATGGCCACTAAGATGGCCACCGGAACCATTAAAGGAAGAGTGATCTTTCTAAAGGCTGTCCAGGAACTGGCCCCGTCAACCCTGGCCGCCTCATAAAGTTCTCTGGGTATGGTCTGCAGGCCGGCCAGGAATATCAAAAATCCCCAGCCAAAACCCTTCCAACAGTGCACAATAGCCACGCAGTTAAGGGCGGTTTTGGGATCGTTCAGCCAATTTCTGGTTAAATGGGCTAACCCTAAATTATTCAGCCAGCTGTTTAAGAGCCCATAATTGCCCTCCAAAATCCACTGCCAGACCAAACCCACCACCACCTCGGATAGAATAGGCGGAAGAAAGAAAATCAGCCGGTACCAGTTTTTAAGTTTTATCTCTCTATCACAGGCCCAGGCCAAAAGAAATGCCAGGACATTCTGAAAGATCAGGGCAATTATGGTAATCCAGCCGGCCTGGAGCATTGACTTCCACCAGATTGGGTCAGAAAAAAATATATCCTTAAAATTATTTAAACCCACAAAGGTCTTGGTCGGTAAAATACCGTCCCACTCATACAACCCTAAAAAAAACACCTGAGAAAAAGGATAAATATAAAAAATAGAGAAAATAACAAAGGCGGGCAGGACAAAAAGGTAATTCTCTAAAGTGGATTTGAGCTTAATTTTCATTATTTCGCTGGCTACTGGCGGCTCTTTAAATATTCGTTATCCTGTTATCTCTTCCTGGCTAATTCTCTTTCTTTTATTTTCCGCGCTTCGCCGGCTACCTGCTCCGGCGTCTTTTCCCCGATGATTATTGACTGCACCCCTTTATCAAAGGCCTCGGTTACCTGAGAAGACTCGGAAAATCCCCAGGTATTAGGATGGGTGGCGTATTCCAGGCCTAAAGAAAATTGGGCCATTATCGGCGAAATATTACCTATAGCCTCTTTGTTGGCCGGAAGGTTTTTGGTCTGGACGGCTAAGAAAACCTGCTGTTCTTTCTCAGTCAGCCACTTTAGAAACTTAATTGCCTCATCTTTATTTTTAGACTTATTATAAACCATAAAGGAAGAACCTGCCCCTCCCCAGACGCTCACCGGAAATTTATCCGAAACCCTGGGAAGAAGCATCACCCCATAATCCAATTTTGGATTCATCCCGTTATACACGTTAACCCCCCAGGAACCGTTAAAAGCAAAAACCGCCTTCTCGTTGGCAAAAATCTGCTCCGCGGTCTTGTTCACCATGCTCACCAAACCGTTATACAATAAGCCGCTGTCCTGCATTTCCTTGAATAAAGTCAAAACCCTGATCCAGTCCGGATCAGTATAAGGAACTTCCCCCCGGAGAGTAGCTAAGAATTTATCTTTTCCCATAATATTAAAAGCGAAGTTACTGGCCAGACAATCAATCATCCATATCTCACCCCAGCCGCTGACTAAGCCCTGTTTCTTGGCCTCTTTTATTTTCTCTCCCACAGCCAGAAAATCATTCCAGGTAACCGGCGGCTTCTTGGGGTCTAAACCCAATTCCTTAAACAAGGTTTTATTATACAGCATGGTTATGGTCATTACATCTACAGGCACTCCATATATCCCGGCTGGGACGCTGTATGAATTCCCGTCTATGAATTCATTCACTGCCAGGGCCTTGGGAAAGAATTTCTTTTCCCATTCAGCGTTATTTTCCTTCATATTGACGGTCAGATTGCTGACATAACCGGCCTTAACAAAAGAGGCGAAATCCCGCTTCTCAGCCAGGAGGCCAAAAATATCAGGAAGATTCTCACCCTGGGCCGCGGCCCGTACCTTCTGGGAATAGGCATCCGAAGGGGCGTAAAGTTCGAAATCAACTCTGACTCCGGTTTTCTCTTCATATCTCATGGCTAATTCCTGAAAGGTCTGGTCCCTGTCAGTCATCCAGTGCCAGATAGTAACTGTTTTTCCGGTCAAAGATTCTTCTTTTTTCTGAGCGCACCCAAAGAACATAAAAGAGAAAATTAAAAATAAGACTAACCCTGAATAACCTTTTAATCCCTTACTTATGTTAGATGTTGTTTCCATTATATCCTGAAGCTCCTCTTTCTTTTAGTAAGCTGTTATTTTATACTTTATAAATCATTTTAATACACAGCTAAATAATTACCTTGTGTCGCTATTCATAACATAGCAAAGAATGTTATTAAAATTTACCATAATTCCGGCGCTTCGTCAACTTAATTTTTAAGTTCTCTCCCGGGTTTTTAATAATTGAAAAGAACCGAAGTTTTCCTGGTAAATTTAGCGTAGCGCGCGAGATTCCGCCTTAACTTAATAATTATTACATATTACGCAAGAAGCTTGCCGCGAAGCCGGGAAAACTGCCTTATTTTACCCCCTCCCACCATTTTTTCTTTACTTCATCAGTGGCGTTCTGACTCATATATTTGAACATCTTTTCCTTATCCTGGTCTTTTATCCTGGTAAAAGACAAGCCGCAGGCAAATGGCGGCGAATTCATGTCCTCAAGCGACTTTTGCCAAACTACTTTTCCTTCGCAGTGTATGGCGTGTTCTTCATCCGGAATCTCCAAAAACATATCCAGCTTATCATTCAGGCGCAGACTTTCAAAGAGAGACATCCGGGCCCCGGCGAAGCTGATATCCTTAAGCAGGGCCATCTTCTCCTCCTCATTATCTTTACCCGCCAGGCTAAAGCGTACCGGACGACTGATATTCCAACGCGCGAACTTTCTGTTTTCTTCAATTCTCATCTGGCACCCCCTCTTGTGTTAAAATTCAAAGGCGTAAGCGTAAAACATTTATTTGGGCATTGGTCATTAACCCGCGCTTTCGCCTGACTGCCCTATTTCGTGTTGTTTTAACTCTACCAGCGGCCAGAAATGCATCAGCCTGGGCTGGTAAAACTTTAATCCTGCCTGCCACAAACCGGGCTCAATCCTCCTTTGCCAGGCCACCCGGGCTGTTTCCTGTATCGGCTGACTTAGGGTTGATGAGGCTATACTCACCTCTAAGACTTTATCCTCAGCAATCTCTTTAACAGAATGGATCCTGACTCCGCTTCCGCTAAAATCAAACCCCCAGAACTCACCCTGAATCTGGCCGCCTTCATCTTTTAACGCGTACCATCCGCTGAAATCCGCGTTAATCCTCGCGAATACCCTGCGTTCAAATAATCTTTCCATTTTCATCACCCCCTTCAGTCAGTATTTTTTCAGTGCAACTAACATAAGCCCAACAAGATACAATATTTATTATACCATCTATTTCAATATTATTAACAAAAATAATTCTAATACTCGCGCTGGCGGAGGTCCCTTATTGGTAATGTTAGATGAAACCTCCGCGGACATAATGATTCCCGCCCTGAAAAAACACGAAAAAGGCGAAGATAGATTTCTTAATTCAAAGTCTATAAGAAGCGGGGAACTGTATGTGGGGCCCATAATTATGATTTTCTTAAGGATAATCCCTGTTTCCATCTCTATCGGACTCGCCGGAACATTGCTGGTCCCGGTGTTTACCGCCGCCCCCAAGTTATTTACTGTTGGCCGTATTTCAGCGCGCCGAAAAGACACTGAAAACGTTTCTTTATTCTCTATCGGCGACGATGGGCCGTTTCCCAGCCTGTATTCGCTCTCCAGCGCGAAGGGATTTAAGCCTTCGCGGCTGACTCTCTGGTTTATCCGCTCCAGAACCACGGCAATAATATTCACATCCGCACCCAACAATTCCGCCAGCTCCTCTGGCGGCAAGGATAGAGAAGAAACTACTCTATTACGCTGTTTTAACGGGCTGGAACATCCCTTATAACGATATACCGGCCTCATGTTATCCGAAGCCTCATCCGGTAATTTTATGTCTTTTAAAATAACGGATTCCATTGCCGCGAATCCTTCAATTATTTCATTCCATTCTTCCATCAACTTCTGCTTCAGCCTCCCATTATTCCTCAAAACAATTCTTACCTGCTCTTTCTCTTCAAATAAACGCTCCTTTAATTTTCCACGATCTTTTTCTTTAAATTTTTCATAGTTCTTAGCCGTGTATATCTGATTATCATAATAAGTCAGATCCAGACGTCTATGTAATAAATATATCTTCCAAGCAGATTCCAAAGACTCCACAAGATCCCAACCATAAAATTTTCTTTCCAGGGAATCTCTGGCATCAAATCCGTTTTCCCTATCTTTTAAAAAGCTTTCTATAAGCGCAGTCCTAAATCTTCTTGCGAAGCCTTCCTGCCGGAAAAACATATAATCCAGCAAGAATTGGACCAGGTGGTTCCTGGAGATTTCTCTTTCGGCTAATTCCTGCGTATTATTAATAAGTTCCAAAACTTCAGGGTGATCGCGCAAATTTATTTCTCCATCTTGGGAGGTCTTAAAATTATCTGCTTTTAAACCATGCTCCGACGGATTCCAATAAAGAAAGAACTGCGTACTGCCCTGCTGTCCCTGCCTTGCGGCCCTTCCCATCAATTGGTAATCCAGGCGCGGGCTTATCCGGCTTTTAAAAGTAGCCAGGACAGCCAGCCCGGTTTTTTCAGACAATCCCCCGTCTATTTTAATATCAGTTCCTCGTCCGCTCATATTCGTTGATATCGTTATTGCTCCTTTTCGCCCTGCCCTGGAAATTATGCGCCTCTCTTGATATTCATTTTCAGCATTTAAGAGCCGATACCGAACCCGGTACTTTTTAAACAAACGCCCCAGCTCTTCTGATTCCACGACAGAAGGCGTAACGATAAGAACAGGCACACCTTGCCCGCGCAATTCTTGCGCCCTTTCAAGCAAACAGGCATTCCGTCCTTCTTTAGCCAGGAAAACTCTTGGGTCAAAATCTTGGCGTTGGCTGGGGTATTTTGTCGGGATAGCAACCACATCATTGATACCATAAATCCTGAATAACTCTTCGCGGGGAATGGGAAAATCAATCGTCCCGGTCATGCCCGCCTTTTCTCCATAATAGTTAAAGAATACAGGCAGGGGCAAGGTCTTAACATGTTCATCATCCATAGCCTTAATACCTTCTTTTAACTCAATAAATTGATGATCATACAGCGCGAACCTGTGCTCAATTTTGAGCCGTCCTGTAAATCCATCAATGGGGATTACCTGCCTCCCATAAACTACATAATGAATACCCTTTTGATAACGCAACCCTGCGCTTAGATACCAGTGAACAAATAAGATTGCCGTTTCTTTGAGTTCTTCCGAACTTAATTTTTCTAAGAATTCTTCACAACTTTTTTTACCAATGTTTGTTAACTCAATCCGGCATAGAGGCTTTATTTCGTAATCATATCCCTCTTTCATAATCTCGGAGAGCCTTTTAATAATCTTGAAGAATTCCTTGTCGCCTTCGCGCTGGCGCGCAAGAACCAGGGCGTTGCCGTTTAAATCAATCAAGGAATAATCCGCTTCGTCAATAATAGCGAAGGCTCCGCCCAATAAAGACGTATATATCGTTCCTCTCATCAAATCAAATCCCGTGTCCGTAGTAGTGAAAAGGATTTCCGCGTCATAGACTTTCTGTAAAACTTCCCGTTTTTTGCTTTCCACCCTTACGTTAGCTATTATTCCCAAGAATTGGTAAAGCGGCTTGGTTATTTTAAAATCCCTAAAGCTCAAATAGGGATTATGGGTAATAATATGGACTTTTTGCCCGCTAAGAGCGCGTAAATAGGCAGGCAGCATAGCCACAAAGGTCTTGCCCTCCCCGGTCTTGATTTCCGCGACCTTTTGTTGATGGATGGCTATCCCTCCCAGCATCTGAACATTATAAAGCCGCTTTCCGGAGACCCTGAAGAAGGCCTCTCTCACTACCGCAAAGGCCTCGGGGAGAAGCCCGTCAAGCGTTTCCCCGGCCTTAAACCGTGATTTAAATTCATTTGTTTTATTTTTAAGCTCATTATCGGAAATCCGGCTCAAGCCCTCTTCCAGAGAGTCAATTTCGCGGATAATCGGCAAGAGCTCTGCAATTTTAGTTTGATTTTCCGGCGTCAGTATTTTGATACTCTCCTCTAACAACCCCCATTCTTCCCCTTGTTTTGCTTTAATATCCTCCGGAGAGGGAAAACTGCGGTCCGCTTCATTCCCGCCTCCTTTAGGCTTAAAATATCCCGCCGAATGCCGGAAGGCTTGTCTGACCAAAGAAAATGCCCTGTGAAATGGGAAAGATTCCTTTTCATCAAGCGGACTGCCTGCGTTTCCAATTTTTACATTACTGCCGCATAAATATTCGCCGCCATTCTGATTATTACTATGATTTCCGTCATATAAATCTATAGTCTGTATATAATCCTTTCCGTCTTTAGTAAAGCGGATGGTCATTTGATTATTTATCCCATCATATTGATACTCTATACCCTTAAAAACTTTATGTTTCAGAAAATCCCTCTGTCTGGCTATTTGAATATTAGTTTTAGCCAATTTTTCTATTATCAGCTCCCAATCAAACTTTCTATTCTTGGTGCGGAATTCATTGATTACTTTATAACAATCTTCTAATAAGCTTATATCAAAACAAGGCACCCTTTCTTCCCCTAAATCCAAGAAAATTCTTATCCCTTCCTTGATTTTTCCCCACAGCTCGTCTGACAGGATGTTAATTTCTTCCTGGTCAATAACCATCTCCTTTCCCTGGCGGAGTTGGCTAATGTATTCATTTTTACTCTTTTCTTCGGTTACTGTTTCAAAAAAATATTCTTTAGCGCCATAATCTCCCCCTGAATCTTGAACATAAACAGGAGCATTAAACCTTCTCCTCTTCTTATTTTTCTCCAGCGCGCTGATATAATAGGCAACGCAAGGCGCGCCTTTTTGCTCATCATAATTATCCACACACTTTAAGAAAGTAAGATAAAATTCTCCGGCTAATTTATCGAGAAAACCTGTATTTTTTATCTTGAGCGCTATTTTGACATACGGCAGAGTCAAATAAAAGAGGATATGCGCACAGCGCGGATATTCATTGGAATCGCGAGGCAAGAGTTTAATCCTTTCTGCCAGGGTGTTAGTAATAAGCTTTAATATTCTATTCTTTAAAGCGGATAAATCTGTTTTGATTGCCGCCATATCAAGGGCCCTGGAAAGGCAATCAAAAAAGCGGGTTATCCCAGGATGGCCTAACTGCGGATCCAACAAGAGCTCGCAAAGACTATCTACGGAAGCGCTTAATCCTGCTTGTGAGGGGTTATTTATACCGCTGATAACTCTAGAGAGTGATTCGCGTAATTCCTCCTCTATCGGGCTGCCTGCGCCTTCTATCTCTGAAGATACCAAATGATTAAAATATGGACAGCGGTCATTTTCTTCCTCCCCCAGCGGGCTGCTCAAACAAATAGAACCGTCCACTTTTTTACTTAATTCTTTCTTGCTTAGTCTCTTCATATCAGAGCCTAAACTTAAAATATATTCTGCCCGTTCCTCTAATTCCCTTAAAACCTGATCATTTGCTACCGCGGAAGATGCTTCGCGGAAATTATTATGTTCAAGATTAGGAACGTGGCGGGCAACTGCCGTCTTTTCAATCTCCCTTCTAAATAGCGGGCTGCTGCCTAAGGAATCAGCCTTTCCTTCTTCATTTACTCTACGAAGCCAATGTATCTTTAAATATCCTATGCCTTCATTTTCATCACTGGACAATGAAATATAAACGCCTTTCCGCCGCACAAGCGTAGCACAAAACAGGTCCTGACCTTTCTTCTCTGCCTGCCGGGTATGCACCGGAAAAACCTTAATTCCTCTTTTCAAGGCTTCCTTTTCAAAGTCTTTTATGGTAATTTTCTCCCGGATCCCTTCCATACGGCTGTCTAACGCTAACGCGATTTGCGCGTTTTTAAATTTATTCTCGCTGTTACATATAAAATCTAGAAGCCATAGGTATTGTTCATATACCGGCGTCATCATCTTTCGATACCTATACGGCCTTAAATGCGCGTGGCCAATAATAATCGCGTTCCCTCTTTGGGCGGTAAATGAGCAAGATTGGCATTGATTATGATCCGGTGAATAAATAGCCGCGCGCTGCCCTTTACGCAGTTCAGCATATACAAATTCTCCGGGGTCTACCCGTATAACTAATTCTGAATTTATCTTCTTAGAAAGAAGCAGTTCCTGTTGATTGCTCGAAAAATTACCCCTTTTTGCCGTAACTAACCTAAAACCCTTAATCATTATTTTCGAATTGCTTGGGTGGATTCTTTCTTCTTCCATGCGAATCATAGCTAACTTTTTTCGAATACCGTCAAACTCCTGATTCGCGATAATTTGCCATCCCTTTGAAATTACAGGGCTGCTCCCTGGACCAGAGACATCCGCATTCAAGTGTTTACGCGCGTTACGGACATCACTTGCTTCCTTTTTAGGGCTTTTCCATTTCCTGTTAAGTTCTTTCTTAAGATGCTCTCTTTTCACCTGCCGCTTAAGCCCCTCCATCTTTTTATTCTCCTCTATTTCCCGCAGGCCATTTTCAACTTTACACTTTAAGGTTATCGCGGTTAAACCGAGTTTTTCGTATTTTTCCGCGCGTTTTAATTCATTGCGCATGCCTTCAAAAATCTCCATAGAATTAAGAAAACTGTCATTTGTAAGAAGATTTTTCGCCTTCCTGTATTTATCTTGCAAAAGCTTGATTTTAACCGACCCGACCGGGCTGCCGGAATTATAAGCATCCCTTTCTTTAAACAAAGGCGAACCGGAATTTATATAATCGTCGTTACCAGCGCCTGTTTTAGGCAAAACCAGAAACAAGCGGCTCACCCAGTCAACAGCTTCATCATTTTCTTGTCCGGGGAAAAAATTATAACCGGTATCTGCCAAAGACACGTTTCCTAAAGATCCGTAATCGTCGGCATTGTCATCTTTATTCAAGGTTATGGGTAATATGTCCAGATAGGGTATAGAATAAAGGCTTCTGTCTCCGCTAAGGAATTTCATTACGCCTCTAAGCGCTTTTTCGCCTAAACGGCGGATGAATATTTCACCGATTGCCCTTTTTATGGCCTCTTCCCTGGCGGGAGAAAAGAACTTATCATCATCTTTAAATAAAACCTCTATCTCTTCATCCAAATCCTTTTCCCCTAAAGGGAGAAAATAACTGATAAGCCGGCGTAATCCGGGGTAAAAAACATTCCTCTCCCGCGCGGCAAGCAGGATTTCCTTTAACCCGGACACATATGAGGTATGGTCAAAATTATTTAAAAAATACCTATCCTCAAAGGTATTACCGCCCGCGGGCAGGCTGATTATTCCGTTAAAGAAGAATTCTTTGTATACGTTCCTTATCCGAGCAAGGCTGACCCTTTTTAAAACATCCAGTCCGCTAATCTTATTGATAATGTTATCAATGACATCTTCGTTAAATAACGGGTTCTTCGAAAGGATATGGATATACTCGGTTATTATAAACATAGCTTCGTCATCGCCCATAACATTACAGAATATATCGCCTTGATAAATGCCGGACATCTCACTGGTATTCTCGTTTAATGCCTTAAGATACCTATCTTCAAGTTCCTGCCTCTCGTTAGGCGTCTTTCTGTTCCAGTAATTGTTAGGGAACCAGACCTGCCTATAAAGCGCCTTATGATAAAAAGGCAGATAGGCCTTATAATTCAATAGGGCCTTGACCAGCCCTATCTTAAAATAGGCGTTCTCATTAGTCCGGGACGCCTGCTTCAACTCGCTGTAATCTCTAAGCATTAAAGAAGCTATTCCTTCAGACAGCAAATCCCATAGTAAAAGCAAATCAAAATTATCGGATTTCTTAGGCAAGACGTCTTTGCCTATATTCAGGCATATCCTATCATTATTCTTAAGCATACCGCTTAGCTCTAATTTATCTTTGTAAATTACTTCTATCTTGGCTTTTCCAGCAAGAACATTCAGCTTCAAATCCGCGATAATATTTTCCGGCATAGCATTAAGAATGCTTTCTAACCCATCTTTGATAAGGACCATCCTTTGCGGCTTAGTTTGAGCCCCAAAGCTTATTCGGCCCAGGCCGTCAGAGAAATCCACCTCTTCATCTAAAGATGAAGAAACCCCGAAAAGCTGGCCATTTAGCGCCTTTGGCAAAATCCCTAAACCGCCTAAACGGCTAACTTGAACTGCCGAAGAAGAGGAGTTCAATTTCCGGTTAAGCAGATGAAATAATTTACAGGCGGCATCTTGAGTTTTACCGTCCTTAGCTATGGCGGCCATACGCAACGATCCCAGGATAACCTCTTTATTAAAATCAGGAATTGAATAACTAACTCCCCGCTCAAATGAATAAATAAATTCTAAGATCTTAAAAAGCGTATCTTCGCAAGCCCGGCCTTCTTTCTTGTCTAAGACGTTAAAGATAATAGGAAGAATATATATGCTTACATTCGGCATAGGCCTGTTTCCGATAGGTACAAGATAGGCCTGCAGGTTTTCATAAGTTCCGTTTAAGATTTTTATGACGGATAAGATGCTCATTCTGTCATCTAAGGTATGAAAGCCGTCATGGCCTAAAGAATATATCCTTGACATCTTCAGTAAATACTTCGGCTCGGCGCAGGCCAATAAGGCAATAGCCGCCTCCCTGGCGGTCTTATAAGATAATTCCTTGGCCTGCGCAATGAGGAACTTAATATGTTCCTCTGTAACCGAGTTATTTGTCCTTAAAGCCCTGACGCTATGGCTTTCTTCCTTATTCCAGGGCTTAAGCAGGCCCAGCAAATAATCATAGCGCCTGCTTTCTGCCGCGTACCAGATAATCCAGCGGCCAAGAGTGCTGAAAATTCTATCCCTGCCATTTTTATTATACCTGGACTCCTCAAGGACCGCCTGAAGGTTAACATGCCCCAGGAATTTACTCAACGTATGCGTAATCGCCTGGGTAATTATCTCCGGAGAATAGCTGCTTTCCCGCGCGAAGGCCCGAGTCAGGAATATCCTCAAGCACAAATCCGTTGACGGCTCGAGGCTTAGGATAGCGGCGGTAAAAAGCGGCATCGCGGTTTCATCTTTCCTTTTAAATCCCAATTCATCTCCCAAATTCAAAACCTCTATCTTTACGAACGCGCGCTTCTCCTCGATTTTATTATAATTATTAGAATTAAAATCCTTCAGCTTAATCTTAATCAGGGGTTCACCGTTTAAAATTCGGATAAATTTCCCGGCCACCTCCTGGGAAGGCAGGCCTTCCCTAATAACGCCTTCTATCGCCAAAAGAAGCTCTTTTGTAAGACTCTCCCTACTCAGCCTGCCGTGTTTTATGTCCTCAACGATGGAATTAATTATCTGCGCCTGCTCTTGGATACCGGCATCATCCCCCATTGCCAGTTTGGACAATACCATAGAGCTTGAGACATTTCCTTGCGGCTTATCGTTATCCTTGCCGCTATGGTTTTGATTAGCCGCGGTATTCCCAGTATCGGGCCTGTCCGCGGCCGGGCTTGGCTTTGGAAAAAGAAGCTTATAGGAAAGGATATAAAAGATTATAAATCCGCCAATCCTGCTTAAAATATTACCTGCCGTTAGAGCGCTTTGTAAATGCAATAGGGCATACATACCAAAGATAAGCCCTGCAAAAAACTGTCTGCGGTTAGATTCATTTCTTAAAATCAACTTAAGACAAAAAGATACCCCCGCCCAAAACAAACCTACCATAGCTCCGATAACAAAGTGCTTATAATTCCCGCTTCTTTGGCCTGCCTCAAAAATAAGCCCTGCCAGCGGGGCAATCGGAAACAGCGTCCATCTTTCCAACGGACTGCCGGAGTTAGAATAAATTGAACCATTAGTTTTTGTCAGCCGTCCCTGCCGGTCATTCGCGCCCTGGCACAAACGCTTATCCAAGACGCTAAAAAGATGAATCAATTCCTTCTTCTTGTATAAACTGAACAATACCTCGATATTTAAAGAGGCCCCTTCTAACGCCATGGCGGCGATGCTATCAAAATAATTAATCCTAACATTATCCGGAAAAAGGTGATCATCGTAATCACCGTCGTTGGAGTGAAAATGGATATTAACGACTCGTTTCTGCATCTTTTCTGCCAGCATTAGGTAGTCGCTTAAAGCGTGGCCGGTTAAAAGCGCGTGGCCGGTATCAAAGGTTAGCTCAACGCACTCCGCGGTATCTTTAAGCATAATCTCAAAATGTCCAGGTGAATTTCCCGCTGGCCAATTCCAGCTATTGGGCATATTCTCAACGCCGACAATAATATTCCATCGCTCTTTTTCTATTCTTTCTCCAAGGACTTTAAGGAATATATTGAAACCGGAAAGCATTTCTCTGACGGTCATATCCAAGACGCGGCGCGGGGGATGCAGGGTGACAATTAAACGCGAGGCCAACTCATATTCTTTCCTTATAGCCTCCAAGAATTCAAAATACCGCAGGAAATAACTATGGTCTTCGCTCCTGGCAAGAGACAGTTTCTTTATGCATCCGTCTACCGTTTCAATGGCAAGCTGCTTAGGAAAATGCGCCTGGGCCTTTAAATTATTTTTCTTAAGGAAACAGGCTAGCCTGGACATATTAGGCTTGTTCTCAACAAAACCGTCAGACCAGCGGTATAAAGCCTCCCGGCCTATAAATTCATCAAACTTAATCTCAATCCCGTTAACCGGCAATTCTCCTATAACATCCATATCCTCAAAGCCCTGCATGTGCGTAGCAAGGATATATGACCGGGCGGGCTTTGAGTCGTGCGCATGCGCGCCAAACAGGGGTTTAAATCTGATCTTTAAATCCCTTAAAAACGTTGATAAACTCTGCCCAAGAGGGCTGCTGCCAGGACGAACTGACAAGGAAGATAAACTGAGGTTTTCTTCTTCTTTGTGCTGTATTTGTGTCCGGGAGAAAAGACAATAATAGACAGATAAGACAATAAGAGGCTTCATCCGTCCAAAAACAGCCCAATGGGCCGCGGGGATAAAATCAGGCGGGATAATTAATACTGACAGAAACAGGCTTTGGTCATTAAAAGCTAAGCTGAGCGCTTTTAAAATAAGCCGGGGCGGGCCTTTGTTAGTAACAAGTGATGCGACTTCCGCGGGTTTAAGGCTTCTACGGCCAACAGGCAACAGAAAATGCACTGAAGATTGGCTTAATTTAAACCTTCTGACTAAGGTGCAGTCCACCCGCGGGGCATAGTCAAACTTGATATAAAGCAAGCCTTTCTCCACTCTTGCCGGGCTGACTGGGCTATTACTAGTCATGGTGTTTAAGACCGCCCCTAAGGCTGTTTTTGTCTTATTTGTCTCTGCCGAAGGCAACGCGGCTAAAGAGCCTTCCAGCGGGCTGCCGGCCTTATCATTAGTCAAATCAACAGCTTCTTTAGTTTCTAAAGTTACATCCGACACAGGATAACACCTGTCTTGTTTTGAGCCAATATCAAGTCCTTCCATATTCAGACTATGGAAGGACTTGATCAGCTTTTTGACTACACTCTGACAAGTTATGAGCAAAGCTTTGAATTTAACCGGAAATTCTCCAACTGCGAGCTGTGAACTTAAACTAGGCGAAAATGAGACGAGTTCCCTTTCCTTAAGTGGGCCGCGGAAATTCAGCTTCAAATCCCCTTGCGTTGACACTTGAATGAAACACGGCGAACTTGAAACCTCTCGGTAACGATATTCTAATCTTATTTTATCCGGCGGTTCATCTGGCAATTTTATACCTTTTAGAATATAAGCTTCAGTCCTTACAAATTGTTCTGTCGTTTCTTTCCATGCCTTCTTCAATTCTTGATCTATTTCCTCTTCTTTAGCCAGAATTTTCTTTATATGCTTTGCTTCAAACAATGATTTTTCCAAAAACTTACTCATTCGGTCATTGAATTCCTTATACGTCTTATTCGTATAAATTTGAGTATCAAAATAGGTTAAATATATCTGTCTTCTATAAAGAAAGCCCCTCCAGGCGGACTCTAAAGATTCCCCCACTTCCGAGGGATACACATCGTTATAAGGCCTGTCATTTTTAGAAAAATAATCGTGACAGAAATCCATAATCGAATTTTTAAATGTGTGATTAAATCTTTCTTGCAAATAAAGGCTATAATCCAGCATAAATTGCGTAAGATGATTTTTAAAGATTGCTTCTTCCGCCAACATTTGCTGATTGTCAATCAGGTTCAAAACATAAGGATGCTGTTCTAAATCTATACCTCCCTGCGCATGCATCTTGAAATCGCCTTCCTTAAAACCAACTAACGCTGGGTCAAGGTAAAGGAAAAACTGCGTGCTGCCAGGCTGACCTTGTCTTGCGGCCCTTCCCATTGCCTGATAGTCCAATCGCGGGCTTATGCCGCTCCTAAATGTAATCAGCACCGCAAGGCCGCCTTTTTCTGCTACCTGCTCATTGATTACAATATCCGTTCCGCGGCCGCTCATATTAGTTGAAATAGTTATTTGCCCTTGTCCTCCTGCCTGGTGGATTATTTTATTTTCTTCACATTCATTTTCAGCATTGAGAATCTCACAAGGGAGCTTCCGCTCCTTCAATAAACGTTCCAACGTCTCGGATTCATTCACAGATTGGGTGATTAAAAGAACCGGGTTTCCTTGCGCGCGCAACTCCTCAATTCTTCTCACCAAACTAACATCTCGCTTCTGCTCATCTAAAAAAACCCTTGGAGGTAAATCCATTCTCTGGCTGGGATATCTTGTCGGGAGAACAGCAACATCGAAAATTCCGCAAATTTTAGATAATTCACGGCGCGCGACGGGAAAATCAATCGTGCCGGTCATTCCTCCTTTTTCTTTATAATAATCAAAAAACACCGGCGCGGGCAACATTAAAAAATGCTCATCTCCACTAACCCTCACGCCCTCTCTTAGCTCAATAAGTTGATGCACATATAATCCGAATCGATGCATTTCTTTAAGGCGCCCCGTAAACTCGTCAATAGGAACAACCTGGCGGCCATGGATCAAATAATGAATCCCTTTTTGATGACGCAGCCCTACCGCAAGATAGGTTTGAATTAAAAGCTCGGTTTCAGTTTCATATCCTTTCAGCCATGGATAATTAAATCTTCCTAAAGATTCAGCAATAAACTTTTCGCCGGCTTCTGTCAACAAGACCTGATACCTGGATTCTATTTTATAATGCGGCCCCTGTTTCATCTCCGCGGATATCTTCTTAATAATTTTAAAATATTTTCTATTGACACCTTCTTTTCGCACAAAAACTAAGGAATTGTTATTTAAATCAATCAGGGAATAATCAGCTTCATCAATAATGGCAAAAACGCTCTTCAATAGAGACGGAGAAATAATTCCAGCCATTAAATCAAATCCCGTTTCTATCGTAGTAAACAAGATCTCTGCCTCATAGATTTTCCTCAAGATTTTCCACTTGCGGCTGTCAACTCTAAGGCTTACCGCTACTCCCAGGAATTGATAGAGAGGTTCTGTTTTTTTAAAATCCCTGGTGCTCAAATATTGATTATGGGTAATAACATGGACTTTTTGTCCGCTCAACACCCTCAAATAAGCCGGAAGCATAGCCACAAAAGTCTTGCCCTCGCCTGTTTTGATTTCCGCGACCTTTTTTTGATGGATGACGATCCCTCCAAGCATTTGCACGCTGTAAATCCGCTTTCCTGTCAATCTCAAGAACACCTCCCTGACCGCCGCGAAAGCTTCAGGGAGAAGTTGGTTAAGAGTTTCCCCATTCTTAAATCGCGCCTTAAATTCTTTTGTTTTTGCCTTTAGTTGGTCATCCGAGAGCCCGATTAAATCCTTCTCAAGTGAATCAATCTTGCGCATAACCGGCAATAGCTTTGAAATCTTTTTCTGGTTTTCTTCTGTCAAGGTTGCAATACTTAATTTTAACAACCGCGCGTCTTCCTCTTGCGACTTTTTAACATCATCTATTGTCCGGAAATTTTGCTGTCTTTCTCTACTATCTGAAGAGTAAAATAGTTTCTCATAAACAATCCGCAGCTGCTTCAGCGAACCGCCTAAAGAAGAGGAAGCCGATGCAAAATAAACTATAAAAATAGGGACAGCGATAGTTTTTTTCTCTCTCCCCACAGGGCTGCTGCTCTCGCCGACAGGAGAGCTTTCGGAATCGCAGGCTTTGAGCTCTTTCCACAAATCATCAATCAAAGCGTATAAAGCAGGAATCGTGTACTTTGATATATCTATTTCTAAAGTAAGCGGCACTCCTTTCACCGCAAGACGCAGGCATTCATCAAATACAGACAGGCCTTTTCGTGTTGGGAATTCATGCAGGTCAAGCTCCATCAGATTTCTTTTCTTGGCGCGTCCTAACCCCTTATTTTCATGAAAATGAATGGTAATAATCCTTTTCCCCTCATCTTTGGCAAATCGAGAGAGAGTGTATAAATTCAAAGCGTCGCGCGTTAAAAGGCTGTGCCCGGAATCAATGGTTATTCCTATGCACTCTTTGGTATTCGCAAGCATGCGCCTAAAATCCTTTATTTGATTACCTAAAAACCAAAAATCACTGATGAATGGGCCGGGGAGGTTTTCTACTCCAATCCTGATGTCCCAGCCTTCTTCCTCAATGATCTCACCAAGCCACATCAATAATATATTGGCATTAGAAAGCAACATGTCTGGATTTATTTTTTCTTTCAGGTCCACTCGTCTTCCTGAAGGAGGGTGGAGTGTAAAAATTAACTCCTCAGATAAGGAAAGTTTCCTTCTTATTAATTCCCAGCACCTAAGATATCCTACAATACGCTCATGGTCTTCCACATTCCCAATAGATATTTCTCTATCTTCGCCATCAAACCGAAAGGGAAAATGTACTTGTAAAGTTAATTGTTCTTCATCTATAAATTCTTTAAGCTCAATAAAATGTTTTTCTACCGCCTCAAAGCCGTTACCCTTAGGAATTACAAGCCTTTCACCCTGAGGGAATTGATTAAGCTCAATCATGTTAATCGGCAATTTCCTTAAAATAGGAATATCGGCAAAAGACTGACAGCGCAGCCCCAAAATAACGCCTTCCTCCCCCAGCGGGCTGCCGGCCTCACCGATAGACAGACCGCCGTGATTCGCAGAAATAGAATCATTCCATTTCTGCATAGCAGAGCCATTAACTGCTGAAGAAGCTTTTCCTTTATGTTTCATAAGCGCGCGGGGATTGCCTTTCCCAGCCGAAAGATTAGACAACGCCTGCTGCTTTACCTGTCTACCCATCTCTCCTATATAAACATACACAAAGTATTTTTCCCCTATATCCATACTCTCAACGAAACCTTCTATAGCCGGCCTATCTTTGTCTGCTATCCTACACCAAATCGGGACTCCCTTTTTAACCCCTTCCGGAGCCACCATTATCTCTATCCAGACAATCCCGCCAAGAACTTCCCCCTTAGCTCTGTCCAAATAACCAAGCACTGCATGAAAAAGGTCCCAAGGCTCAAAAAGCGCTGCCCCCGCTCCATAAGCCATCCTACTTTCCATGTCAGAAAACCCCTTCTCTTTACGCTGCCATAAAGCATCGCTAAATTCAGCTAAATCAAACTCTCCTGACTTTATTATGCCGTATATCAGCTCATCCGTAATCAGCGCGCGCATAACCCTCAAGAACGGCTCCAGGTTAAACTTGATTAATCCATAAACATCCTGGCTGAAAAGAGCAGTTACTTTAACCGCCTCCGCCCCACAATCGTCTTTTATCCTCAGGGCTCTTTTAACTGCCTGGATGCCATTATCCATTCTACTTCTTGTCTCCAAATTGACGCTGTCAAGATATTCGGCCTGAAAGTTGTTATAGGCTTTAATATAGCAGCTTCGCTCCTCATCCCGTTCCTCGTCATTCAGCGAATTTTTGTATACATATCCCAGACGCAGATAAGCCCATCCCACGGCGAGCCTGTCGTCATCATGCTTAATAATATAGCGCTGGCTATTCTTATAAATCTCGGCCAAGCCTATCACCGCATCTATCCTGGGAGACAATGCGGCCAACTCCTTTCCAATGCGTTCTCGGCTGGGTATTTTCCATTTGCATGTACCATACTCAAATTCATGGGATACTGACCTAAACTCTTCTACGGCCTGCTTAACCCTGCCCAATTCCAGCGCCTGCCGCGCGTATTCTATTCCTTTCACATAAAATTCATCCGTGTCCAGCTTAAAACTCGTGCATCTTGGCAAGGCGGACAACCTCTTAACTTCTTCATCAGTAGCGGGAGTAATCCGCAATTCACTGCCAATACCGGCAAGAGAAAATATTTCAATACCACCTTTTATCTTAACAGATGAAATAACCCGCTCCTCCTCCACTAACGGACTTCCGACGCCTTTTATCACCGAAGAAAATTTAAATACCCGCGTATCATTTATATATATTGCTTCTCCTCCGGAGAACCTCTCTTCAAATTTTTCGCCCTTCCCTGTCTTCCTGCCGTTAACTATCACCATTAGTTTCCCCTCTACAATTCCCGCGAGGGTCTCAACCAAAACATCCGCATCTTTCTTCATCACGATAAATCCCAAAGTATCATATATATTTTGCACCGGCATAAACTCCAGAATTATTTTCGGGCGGGCCTTAATGAAACCTATCTTCTCAGGATTACTCCCGGATTTAAAGCTTATCCGGTCAGGATTATCAAAAAAACCTACCTCTCTATCTAAAGATGAAGATGCCTCAATAGGCGCGTCCAATGGAACCTCGCCCCAATACACAAAGCCCTTCTCTTGCCTGCAGTCAAGACTTAAAATATCCTCCTCCTTAAGCTCTTTGCCCGCAAGCCACCGCATATGAAACGCGACATCAAAAACCAACCCCTGAACCCCCACAATAGCATGGATTTTATCGGCCCTGGCTATAGAGGCTCCATGAGAACTTATCCCGCCTTTTTCTGTTATCATTGCCCCTACGCCTTTTCCTCTGATACGCCCCGCATCCGCAGCCACAGGATAATGCATCAGCAGAATTGCCCCCTCGAGCCCTTGGGCAATTGCCTTCTTTCCTATCTCATCTATTTTATCTAAGGAAAATACCACCATGCCGCGATATCCTCCGCCATAGACACTCCTGCCTTTAGCAACAGCAGAATAATCCTGAGCGTTTAATTCCTTAAAAACCTGAGGCTTTACGATTTGCGTTCTTGAAATCTGCAATACCCATAATCGCGCGTTTTCTATGGTAACTTCCATCTCCAAATTAACGCCATATAATAACCGCGCCCTTTTTGCTATCTTTAGAAGCTGCTGATACGCCGCAGGCACGCTTTCTTTTAACAAATGGATGTTTTGGGGAATGACAACTCCATCGGCAATATCGCTTCCCTGCGCGTTAAAGCTGCACTCTCCGGTTATAGCACCCTCCCAATCTTCTGTAAGCACCACCCCTGCCGCTGAATTCTCGCTGAAATTACCATATACCATAGCCTGCACCGTAACCGGAGTATAGAAACCGTCTGAGATACCGTGTATTTTACGGTAAAATCTAGCGTCGTCACTATCCCAAGATCCCAAAACCACCTTTATTGCCTTGGTTAACTGTTGATAAGGGTTATTTAAATCTTCTACAAATTCTTGCGCGGAAATTCCTTTCTTCTTTAATTCAAGCGTAATACTATCCTTTAATCTGCGGCAAAGCTCCTTGAGCTGACTCACATCCATTTGATTCCTGTCTTTAATCCCTATCTCATTCTCGTATTCATAAAGAACAGTGCTAAAAACATCGTTAGGGATACCATAGACATACTCACCGTATGACTCCAGAAACCTTGAAAAGGTATCATAGGAAAAACGCTTATGGAATTTCTTAAATAATGCCTCCGCAATTTCCTCATCTGAACCAACGTTTAATACGGTAAGCAAGATTCCCGGCATCTTGAGTATTGAGCCGCTTCGCACTGAAACAAGAAGAGGTACTACCCCCTGTTTAATCTCATCTACGGAAGGATTAAACTTAAAAACCTTTTCCTTACCGGTTATTTTCTTCTGCCTCTGCGCCCAGTTTTTCTCAAGCTCACCTATAGCCTTTCGCACCATCTCTTCAAAATCTTGAGGATACCTCTGATGCAGTTTATAACGCGAAACAGAAATAGGGATTTCGAATCCGCTGGGCACGGGAATCCCCATGCTATTCAACACCAGAAGATGGCCGCCTTTGCCGCCGAAATCTTCCTGCAGCCGATGCTCATTAACCGAGATAAACTCCTTATCCGCTTGGTCTATATGCACGAATTCCGGCAAATGCGAAAAAAGCTTGGGAACGCCGAATATATAGTTGTCTGGCTCTTTTTCAGCAATTGTTGTGACTACCTGATATACGCGTTCAATAACCTGCAGAGCCCTATCATAGCTTACAACACTGCGACGGTAGTTGTCCTTTATCTTTTCTCTTTGCTCATCACTTATCCTAAGCCGAAGCGCGACATCAGCTTCAACTTCCGCGGTTTCATTTAATTCATCAAGGATATCCGTTACATTTTTCATAAGCTGTTCCACTATATTCTTGAGCTCGGAATACTTCCTGTCTGAAACGTCTGCTATTTTTGAAAGCATAAGGATATACTTGCCTGCCCAGCCCGAATAAGTGATATTTTCTACAAGCAGTTTAACCAAGGCAAGAAGAGCGCTGAAATTAGTTTTCGCCTGGCCGAATACATCATCCGAGCAATACCCCGCTAACTGCCCCGCGATATTTTCCAGGGCAAGATCCATGTATATAAGCTTTAGCCGCGCCTGCGGCATAATTTTAATAAAGCCATAGATATTTTTTCTCATTAGGGTAATGACTTCAATTGCCCCGAGATGATTTCTTTTCTCAATCATCTTCTTTAATGAGGCACCATACCTGCATAATTCGTTTTGTATCGCGCCTGCTTCATTTTCCCATAAGGCAAGCACCTGAAACATTCTTTCATACCCCTGATTCCCGTACAAAGGCTCAAGGCTATTTTTAAGGGAAAGAATACTGTCATATACATCTTTCCCTTTCCCCTCTGCCTTGTCGCGAAGGTACTTCTGAACTAATTTCGCTGCCTCTTGGTCATATGGTTTCGGAATAACAAACGGGATTATTTTACCCGCGACAAGGAATTCATTATACGCTTTCACTTGCTGATATACCGCCTTATCCAACCATGTATGCGCCTCGGTCCGTATATCATGGGCGATTGATTCCGTTTCTCCTCCCACAAGCCAATCCAGGCGCTCCGCTTCATTGACGATTTTAAAAATATCTATCCCCTGATGAGGAAGGGCGGCGATTACTGTCCTTATCCTGCCGTAATATTTATAAAAATATTTTTTATTTACTATTTCACCCAGCGAAGCGTCTATCTCTGATAGCTTCTCTCCAATATTGCCTCCCCCCTTAACAAATTTAACCTGAATAAGAAGCCTTACTCTCATTAAAAACGGCATGGCCTCATTCAACTCTAACTGCGCGGCAAGGCTCAATACCCTTACGATATCGCCCCATCCTAAAGAAACCTTCTCCTCAAGCGCGTTGAGTTCATCAGCGATTACAGGGCTGATTTTATAATCATTCCTTAACGAATCACCACCTACGGCAACATCAGGCCAATTCTTTACAGGAGAAGATACGTTGACTACCATATCGCCGCGGCCTGGCAGGATTAAGTTAATTTCAGGATTTGCAAAAAGCCTCCTGGGAAATACATTGATATGCTCCAATGAATCAGTATGGAAGCCGTCAGAGCCTAAAAAATAAACCCTTAACATCTTCAGTAAATAATCATAGCGCCTGGTTTCTACCGCGTACCGGATAATCCAACTGTTAAGAGTAGCTGTATAAAAAAACGGCTGAGAATAACTTTCCCCCAGAGGACTGCTGCTGGGATGAGAGGTTTCCTCATTTCCTTCTTCTTTGTGCTGTATTTGTGTCCGGGAGAAAAGACAATAATAGACAGATAGGACAATAAGAGGCTTCATCCGTCCAAAAACAGCCCAATGGGCCGCGGGGATAAAGTCAGGCGGGATAATTAATACTGACAGAAACAGGCTTTGGTCATTAAAAGCTAAGCTGAGCGCTTTTAAAATAAGCCGGGGCGGGCCTTTGTTAGTAACAAGTGATGCGACTTCCGCGGGTTTAAGGCTTGCGGACTCAAACAAAAGCAAGAAGGACACAAGAGGCGTATTTAATTTAAGCCTTTGGCCTAAGGCTCCGATATCCCACAAGGTATTATAGTCAGGCTTAGTATAAGGCAGGCCTTTTTCCACTCTTGCCGGGCTGGACGGGATATTACTAGTCATGGTGTTTACCGCCGCGCCGAAAGATGTTTTTGTCGTATTTGTCTCTGCCGAAGGTAATAAGGCTAAAAAGCCTTCCAGCGGGCTGCCCGCAAAGGCAGAATCATCCCCTTGTTCCATGGGAGAATCGCTTCTCTTAGAATTTTTCTCCCCAACGATAAGATGATAATATGGATATATCCCTGGATTAGCTGATATGCTAGTTATTATAGCAATTCCTTGCGACTTAAAATATTGAAGAGGCATTGTATGGGCTGCCGCGTGTATATGGATGCCGCCATCTGTTAACGAAATATTGGCATACTTGATTACCTGGAGAATCTCGGCAGGAGTCAAGGTTGGCTTCTGAAGCAAGAAACTGCTTATAACCACATTAAACCTTTCTCCGGGAAACGCGCTTTTGATTTCGGGTATACGCTCGACGCAAACCACTTCTTTTACTTTTTTCCTGGCTATCTTAACCGTTTCAGGGTCATTATCTATACCTCGCGCGCGCATTCCTTTAGTTTTAAGATATTGCAGAAGATTACCCGTTCCGCAGCCAATCTCCAATAACCGCACTCCTATGAATGTCTGGAAATAGCGTTTTAGCTGCTTAATAACGGGGAAGAAAGCCGCTTCAACAGCTTCAGCGTTATAATACCTCCCATTTTCGCGGCTCTCGCCCCAGGAGCCCCTGCCGAAACAATGATTCCCCAGCCCATCTGTATCATTGTTATATATTGGGCTGCCGGCCTCACTAGCAGTAGACGCGGAAAGTAAAAGTTCGTAGGTTTCAT
>CAKKRH010000019.1 GCA_919902675.1 Omnitrophica bacterium GWA2_41_15 | reverse complement strand
TGAGGCCCTGGGAGTTGATTATTGCCTGGTGATTAAATTCAACCGGAAGTTTTCTTTAGTTACGGCGGAAGATTTCGTCAAAGATATCCTGGTGAAGTTTTTTCATCCGGAATTTATTTTTATCGGCGAGAATTTCCGTTTTGGCTATCAGGCGCGGGGAACGGTTGAGGTATTAAAAGCTTTAAGTGAGACCTTTGGTTTTAAAGTCCGGGCAATCAAGGAATTATCCGCCGAAGATAAGAAAATCAGTTCGCGGATCATCCGCCATTTAATCAAAGCCGGAGAGCTTAAAGAAGCCCAAAGACTATTAGGCCGCAGGGTTTCGGTTTTAGGCACGGTAATAAGCGGCGCTAAAAGGGGAAGAGCTTTAGGCTATCCCACTGCCAATATCAATCCCCACCACGAAGTCTTACCCGTCAGCGGAGTCTACGCGGTAAAAATTTTCTACCGGGAGAAAGAATACCGCGGAATCTGTAACATTGGAACCAGGCCGACTTTTGACAACCCTGAGGACAATCAAACCATTGAAGCCCACCTGTTTAATTTTAAAAAGGATATCTACGGACAAGACCTGGAAATCCAATTTATCCGGAAAATCCGCGACGAAAAAAAATTCCCCAGCTATTCCTCTTTAGTTGAGCAAATCAAAAAAGACCACCGCAAAGCCCTGCGTATTTTAAGAAATATCCGCTAATAAACCTCAAGAATCTCCGGGTTTAAGCTATTTCCAAAACAATCTATTTCACAGTTATCAATTCCCAGATATAAAAAGACTGTCAACTGTCAACTGTGAACTGTGAACTACTATTATACCATCCCTTAAATACCCGCCTCAATATTGCCACTACCCATAGTATTTATTGAAGTTAAGCGAATTTTAACTTGACAATATCTTTTGTAGTGGGTATACTTTATCCATAAAGTGGTTAAAAGTGGAGGATAGTGGTTTATGTTTTACGGAGAATATCAGCATAGTATTGACCGCAAGGGAAGACTGATCCTGCC
Source organism: Omnitrophica bacterium GWA2_41_15 (assembly GCA_919902675.1). GTDB lineage: Bacteria > Omnitrophota > Gorgyraeia > Gygaellales > UBA12090 > UBA12090. The sequence continues at coordinate 159 of CAKKRH010000019.1, read as the reverse complement.
TTCTAAATTTCGGGAGTCGGCCAAGACTAATTTTATAGAAAAGTTTTTTGTTACCCGGGGCCTGGACAAGTGCCTGTTTATGTTTAGCGAAGAGGAGTGGCGGGCTCAGGAAAATAAATTAAAAACCCTTTCTTTTACCAAGCCCCAGGCCCGGGCCTT
>CAKKRH010000018.1 GCA_919902675.1 Omnitrophica bacterium GWA2_41_15 | reverse complement strand
TCGATTGCTCAATTGCTCTGTGCGCTGTTATTAAAAATTTTATGTAACAGCGCACTAGGCCTCTGCGCAAAGAGAAATGTTTAAAATCAGAATGCTAAAAGTGATCTTGAAAACAGACTCAAGGGAGGCCTAGCGGGGTGAAAATAGAGCTAAAAAAACTTCCCGAAGGAGAGACTGTCTTCCTGGAGGAATCCAGAAAGCCCGAAGAGCTGGATTTAGAGCTTACTGGCATTAAACCGGCCTCAATGATACAGATCAAGGCCGAGGCAATCAAATTTTCTGACGCCCTGGATATCCATATAAATCTGACCGCCAAGGTCAGCGCCCAATGCTGGAGGTGTTTATCTGACTTAGAAATAAATATAGACAAAAACTTTAGACTGGATTACCCGATAACCCCGCAAGATACTATCATTGATTTAAACGACGACCTACGCCAGGAGATTATACTGGACTATCCGCTGAAGCCGCTTTGCAATCCGGACTGTCCGGGCCTTTGCGTCAAATGCGGCAAGAATCTCAATGAAGGACCATGCGATTGCAGTTAACCTTACTACTAACAGGAGGCAAATCTAATGCCATTACCAAAGCGAAGATTTTCCCGGGCAAGAACACTCAAAAAAAGAGCGCATAAGATATACAAATCCGATCAGCTTTCGCAGTGCCCTCAATGCAAGCAGCCCAAGCTGGCGCACCAGGTTTGTCCTGTATGCGGTTATTATAAAGGAAGACAGGCCCTGGAAATAAAAATCAAAGAGAAAAAAGAAAAACGCGGCTAAACAAGTAACCAATTTTATGAAAATCGTCGTAGATGCCATGGGCGGTGATTACGCCCCTAAAGCAGTAGTTGAAGGCTCCTTATCCGCGGCCAAAGAATATCCCAAACAGCAAATAGTCCTTATCGGGATTGAAGAACGTGTCAGGGAAGAGCTGAAGAAAAGCAAATTCCATCCGGATAATATTGAAATAATCAATGCCCCTGAAGTAATCCTGATGGATGAACCGGCTGCCTTAAGCATCAGAAAAAAACGCAATTCTTCTATTATCCGGGGCATAGAACTACTTAAAAACAATAAGGCTGACGCCTTTTTTAGCGCCGGAAACACCGGGGCGGTAGTCTGCGCGGCAACCTTAGGGCTGGGAATGCTTAAGGGAGTGGAGCGTCCGGGCATAGCCATTATGGCTCCCACCCTAAAAAAAGACCCTACCTTGATTATTGACGTGGGGGCGAATATTGACGCCAAGCCTCTGCACCTTCTCCAATACGCGGCCATGGCTGAGGCTTATTACGAGCACATCTTTCGCTTGCCGAGGCCTTCAATAGGGCTTTTAAATATAGGTGAAGAAGAAGCCAAGGGCACGAATTCTCTTAAAGAAACCCACCAACTGCTTGCCGGATCACGACTAAACTTTATCGGCAACATAGAGGGAAAAGATATTTTTAAGGGAAAAACCGAGATAGTAATTTGTGATGGCTTTGTGGGTAACGTGGCTCTCAAGGTCTCAGAAGGAGTGGCTGAGGCCTGTGGTGAACTCTTAAAAAGAGAATTAACGAACAGCCTAATGGCTAAAATCGGCCTTTTTTTTATCTATAACAGCCTTAAACGATTCAAGAAGAATCTGGATTATTCTGAATACGGTGGAGCCCCGCTTTTAGGAGTGAATGGGGTAGTAATTATCGGACACGGCCGCTCTTCAGCCAAAGCCGTAAAAAATGCCATCAGGGTGGCCATCCAGGAAGTAGAGAGCGGAGTTAACCAAAGCATAATTGAAAAAGTAGAAAGCGTAGCCGGACAAATAAAGTAGTTAGCCGCTTTTTTCGTCCGGCCAAACAGAATAAAACAATGAAATCGGCAAAAATTATAGGGATAGGAAAATATTTGCCTAAAAGAGTCCTGACCAATCGGGATTTAGAAAAAATGGTTAATACCTCCGATGAATGGATAACTACCCGCACCGGAATCAAGGAGCGCCGCGTAGCCGATAAGAATGAAGCCACCAGCGACCTTGGCCTGAAAGCCGCGCTGGATGCCCTAAAAGACGCGAAGATAAAAGCGCGGGATATTGATCTGATAATTACCGCCACGATTACTCCGGACACGCAGTTCCCCTCTACCTCATCAATAATTCAGAGCCGTCTGGGAGCAAAAAAAGCGGCCTGCTTTGATATTTCAGCCGCTTGCTCCGGGTTTGTCTATTCCTTAATTACCGCCCAGCAGTTTATTGAAAACGGAGCATTTAAAAACGTGCTGGTAATCGGGGCGGAAAAGCTTTCCATGGCAATTGATTGGACCGACCGTAATACCTGCGTCCTCTTTGGCGACGGCGCGGGAGCGGCGGTTGTATCGGGGAGTAAAAAACCGGGTATACTCTCAACATATATGGGAGGAGACGGCTCTTTAGGAAACCTGCTTATGGTTCCTGCCGGAGGCTCACGCCTCCCCGCCAGCCACGAGACCATAGATAAAAAACTACACTACCTTAAAATGCAAGGCAATGAAATATTCAAACTGGCGGTAACGGCAATGACGGACGCGGCAAAAAAAGTCCTGCTCAAGGCAAAGCTAAACATCAACGATATAGACTGCCTGATTACTCATCAAGCTAATGCCCGGATAATCCTGGCTACTGGAAAAAAACTTGGCATTAGCCCGGATAAGATTTTTATGAACATAAATAAATACGGAAATACCTCTTCAGCCTCAATAGCCATTGCTCTTTGTGAGGCAGTTAGGTCTAAAAGAATAAAAAGAGGCGATATAGTGGTATTGGATGCCTTTGGGGCGGGATTAGCCTGGGGAGCCTGCGTGATAAAATGGTAGCTTTAATCTTTCCCGGACAGGGCGCCCAATATGTAGGCATGGGCAAGGACATATATGAGGCATTTAAAGAAAGCAAAGCGGTATTTGACCGGGCGGATGAGATTTTGGGCTTCTCCCTAACTAAGCTTTGCTTTGAAGGCCCCATAGAAGAGCTTACCAAAACTATCAACTGCCAGCCGGCTATTCTTACCGCCAGCATAGCCGCCCTGGAAGCTTTTAAATCTACTATCCGCTATCCGCTATCCGCTATCCGCTATTTTGCCGGATTAAGCCTGGGAGAGTATTCGGCGCTGGTTGCCTCCGGGATTTTAGGCTTTGAGGATGGCCTACGCTTAGTAAGAAAACGCTCGGAACTGATGGAGGAGACAGCCAAAAATCACCCCGGCAAGATGTCCGCGATACTTGGCCTGGGAAGAAAAGAACTTGAAGAAATCTGCCGTAATACCTCTTGTGAAATAGCCAACCTTAATTGTCCGGCGCAAGTAGTTATCAGTGGAAAGCTTGAGGCAGTGGATAAAGCCAAGGAAGAAGCCTTATCTAAGGGAGCAAAAAGAGCCATCGACCTTGAGGTTTCCGGGGCATTTCATTCTTCTTTAATGCGAGAGGCGGCTGTAAATTTTTCT
>CAKKRH010000017.1 GCA_919902675.1 Omnitrophica bacterium GWA2_41_15 | reverse complement strand
CATTAGCCTAATCTGGCGTTTTCTTCCTTCATGAATGGTTATATTAAAACCACTCGCGTTTGTTTTAGAATAAACCATTTTTATCTTGGCCGCATAGGTGCGCCTGCCCTCAACTACCACTCCTCTTTCCAGCGCCAAGACATCTTGGCCGCGAAGCGCGCCGTCTACCTCAACAAAATATACCTTATCTACCTTAAAGCTGGGGTGGCCTAACCTGAAAGCCAAATCTCCGTCGTTGGTGAACAAAAGCAGGCCCTCAGATTCTTTGTCTAACCTGCCTACCGGGTAGAGATGCTTATATTCCTCAGGCAGGAGCTCTTTAACGGTAAATTTGGCATGCGCGTCCTGCAGGGTGGTTACCGCGCCTCTGGGCTTGTTCAGGACAAGATAGCTGTTTTCCTTCAGGTTAATCTTTTTATTACCCAGATAAACCTGGTCAGAGCTATCAACATCATAGGAAGGCTCATTAACGATTTTACCATTAACCGTTACCTGAGCATCTTTTATCAGCTCTAATGCCTTTCGGCGCGAACAAACTCGGCTGTGAGACAAGAAAACCTGCAGGCGCATCAGCTGGCCAGAGGGTCGTGGTTGGACTTTCCAAAATAGCCCAAGCCACTTTCTCTCTGCCTGAGGGCCTCATAAAGCAGGACACCCGCGGCTGTTGAGACATTTAGCGAATCAGATTCTCCCAGCATAGGTATGCGGACATGGTAGTCGGCATTGCCTTTCCAGAGATCCCCTAAACCCTTATCTTCGCTTCCCAGGACAATAGCGCAAGATTCCTTGAAATTCACAGCGGTATAAACCAGATCCGCCTGGGGCAAGGCGCAGATAATCTTAATACTGTTTGACCTTAGCCAGGGAATTATTTCTTTTGCTTCTTCGCGAATCACCTTAGTGGTAAAGATAGCGCCTAAACTGGAACGCACCGCGTTAGGATTATAAATATCTATGATACTGTCTGAGGCAATAACCGCGTCCACGCCTGAGGCGTCCGCGGTCCGGACAATCGCCCCTAAGTTACCCGGCTTTTCGATTCTTTCCAGGACTACTAAAAGAGGATTATTTTTTAACTTTAAATCCGCTAAAGATAACCTCGGTTCCCGGGCAATAGCCACTATACCTTCCTTGCGATTACCAAAGGCGATCTTACTATATACCTCTGAACTGACTTCACAGATATTAATCTCTTTTTTTTTAAGCTCGGCAAGTAAGTCTGTAATTTCCAAAAGTTCCGGGCATAGAAACACGTCCTTGATTTCTACGCGAGAAGTTAAGGCTAACCTAAACTCACGGCGGCCTTCAATAAGAAAAAGCCCGCTTTCCTTACGATAATCGGACTCTCTTAAATTTAGCGCTTCTTTTATCCTGGGATTATGAGAACTGGTTAACATCAACTAATTATAGAATCAGATTCTTGCGATAGGAATGAAAACGCTGGTTTATCTCTTTTAGGGTAAGCCTCGCGGTTCGCTCTAAACCGAATCCCTCAACATTAAAAGAGGCAATCACGGTTCCGTAGCCGATGGCCTTTTTGATTGCCGCTTTATTGATTGCCTTGGCCTTGGCCAGATATCCCATAAATCCACCGGCAAAAGAATCTCCCGCCCCGGTAGGGTCCACCAGCTTTTTTACCGGATAGGCCGGCAGAGAAAAGTTCAAGCCGTCCGAGTAAAACAAGACTCCGTGTTCGCCTTTTTTTATCAGGATCATCCTTGGGCCCAAATCACGCAATTTACGGGCCGCCTCCAAAAGGCTGGTTCGTCCGGATAATTCTTTGGCCTCGGCATCATTCGCCACAAATATATCCACCCGTTTAAGGAGCTTTAAAAGAGCGCCGCGTTTATGCTTGATCCAATAATTCATACTGTCTAAGGCGACAAGTTTTGGCGAATGTATGGAATCCAGAAGCCGGCCCTGGATATCCGGGTCGACATTGGCTAAAAAAATATACTTAATCTTACGTTGTTCATCGGTAACCTCAGGGTGAAAAATAGAAAGCACCCCAAGCTCAGTATTCAGGGTAAGGGCGGAATTCATATCCCCATGGTATTCCCCTTCCCAGCGAAAGGTCTTTCCCGATTCTTTTTTCAGGGAAGTCAGGCATATCCCCTTTCTTCTTAAGAATTCAATATGATTTAAAGGAAAATCTTCGCCCACCACCGCTACTAAATTTACCGGCACAAAAAACCGCGCGGCAGTCGAAAAATGGGCGGCTGAGCCTCCCAGCATATTATGCCTCTTTCCACGCGGAGTCTTAACCGTATCCAAAGCCACTGTCCCTAAGACAACTATACTCATTTTTCCTCCAAATTTATATCCACAACCGGATTATGTTTTAAGGTATTGTGCACCGGACAATTCTTGATAAATTCCAAGAGCGCGTTATATCTTTTTTGCTCCAATTTTAATCCCGGAAGGTTAATTGTTAGGGCGATATTTTTCAAATAGTGTGGAGTCTCCGGGCAGATTTCGGACTTTACCTTAACGGTAAATTTATCAAATTTTATCTTGGCTCCATTCAAATAGCGCTCTAAATATACCGCCGCGCAACTCCCCAGAGAAGCCAAAAGCAGGTCTGGAGGGGTTATCCCCTCTATTAATCCGCCATCCTTGGGAAAGTCTATTTTTATCTCATAATTCGGCGACCGGACCGTATATTTAAAGCTGTCTTGATACCGCACATCAATCTCGTACATCTTAGTTGTGGGCGGCTAAAAAACTTTGCATATCCATCGGTAAATCACAATGAAAAAACATTTTTTTTCCGGTTACCGGATGCTCAAACTCTAAATTCGCGGAATGCAGGGCGGCCCTCCTGAATTTTATCGGGAAGTCTTTGGCAAAGGCAAAACGCCTTTCCCCAACCAGGGGATGGCCTATCTGCTTAAAATGAATCCGGATCTGGTTGGTTCTCCCGGTAAGGGGAATGACCTCAACCACCGAGAAGCCCTCCCTCTCCTCCAGGAGCCTATATTGAGTGATAGCGTGTTTTCCCGGCTCATAAGGATTATCCCGGACAGGCCTGGATATCACCGCGTTTTTTATCTTCAATCTGCCATGAACCAAAGCGATATAGCGCTTTTTTACTCTTTTCTCCTTAAAGGCATCCATGAGGGCCTGTTGTATCCGCTTATTCCTGGCAAAGAGAATCAAGCCGGAGGTTTCCCGGTCCAGCCTATGACCCGGATAAGCATTTAACAAAGAACTTAAGGTGTGCCTTTCCTTCTTCGGAGTAGGAACAGTAAGCATCCCTGCCGGCTTATCTACTACCAGGATAAAATCATCCTCAAAGATTATCTTATATCCTGCCGTTTTTGTCATTATAACATCAAATATAAAGTTTGTATATATTGAAATGAAGCCGGACTAGGGTTTGATTTCGTTCCCGGGGCATTGGTGCAGGGTTTTCTCTAAAGCCAGGGCTTGATGCAGGGCATCCACCTGACGCTCGAAGTCAAGATTCATATCCTTTAAATCAGCGCTAGCCTCGCGCGTTAGCTTAAGCTCGTTTTGAGAGAGGAATAACTGCTCTTGAATGCTCTTCAGTTTACGCGCTATCGTATCATTTTCAAGTGTCCGCGTTTTCAGCTCCTCTTCCTTGAGGCCTAAGGCCTCTTTTAACTCATCCAGCTCCCGGGTGAATTCTTTCTCTTTAGAACCTAAAATATTGTTAATTGCCAACAGTTGTCCTTCGGAATCCTTAAGCTCAAGCTGAAGCTTTTCCTTGGCGGATATCTCATTACGTAAGGCTTCTTTAATTTTTATGCTTTCCTCGAGCTTGTTAAGCGATTCTATCTGTTTGGCCTGTTCATCCGCTTTAGCCGTGAGTAATTCTATTTTCTTAGAAAGCTCGCCATTCTTATTGCTATAGTCAAGTACCTGCTTCTGCCAGTGATCGCGCATCTTTAATTTTTCATCCTCAAAGAGCTGATTCTGTTTTTTTGACAGGAGAATATAGTTTAGCACCGCTAAAACGGCAGCTACAATTACTACGGTTAAAAAAGAATAAAATACTCCGGGATTAAGCAATATTTGAATTAAGTAATACATAGTGAAAAA
>CAKKRH010000016.1 GCA_919902675.1 Omnitrophica bacterium GWA2_41_15 | reverse complement strand
ACCGCGTTCTGAGGCACATTGCAGAATAAAGATATCTTGGATTTTACCTCATCATCTAAAGGCTTCTCGGTGCGGCACAAGAGAATATCCGGCTGAATTCCTATCTCGCGCAGGGTGCCGACTGAATGCTGGGTAGGCTTGGTTTTAATTTCATCGGCGGCCCGGATATAAGGAATCAGGGTAAGATGAATATAGAGCGCGTTGGCCCGTCCCTCTTCCAATCCAAATTGCCTGGCCGCCTCCAGAAACGGCAAAGACTCAATATCGCCGACCGTGCCGCCCACCTCCATCAAAATAATCTCAGCATTGGTTTCCCTGGCCACGGCCTTGATCCGGTCTTTGATCTCATTGGTAATATGCGGGATAACCTGGATGGTTTTTCCCAGGTAATCCCCTTTTCTTTCCCGGGCCAAGACCGTGCTGTAGATCTGTCCGGTGGTTACATTATTGATCCGCCCCAGCCGAGCATTGGTAAACCTCTCATAATGGCCTAAATCCAGGTCGGTTTCAGCCCCGTCATAGGTTACATAGACCTCGCCATGCTGATATGGATTCATCGTTCCCGGATCAACATTGAGATAGGGGTCAAACTTTATCAGGCTCACCCGGAAGCCGCAAGACTCCAGGATCTTGGCAATTGAGGCCGTGGCAATGCCTTTACCCAAGCTTGAGATCACCCCGCCGGTAATAAAAATATATTTTGCCATGCCTAATCATAACACAAAAAATACCCCTGTCAATAGCAAAAAAACACAATTTTTTCTATTTCCTTACTACTTCTCCGACGAGAAGAAAGCGTTTTCTCAAAAACCTCCCACACCCCTTGTTTTTTACAGGGCATGTGGTATATTTGGTTTAGAAGTTTTCCCCGCGCCTTTTTAAAATTAAGCTTTTAAAATTAAAATCTGAATTCATAAAAGGCGCGGGGCAACAAAAACCATTCCTAACCAGGAGGAAAAAAGATAGCGCGAGCAATTTGAGGTCTATCACCTCCAAAAATGGCCCTTGAAACAAAGGGCCTTTTTTGTTTGTAAGCGCGAAAACGAACGCAAAAAACGCAAACGCAAAAAAATATTGACAAATAAATAATTACTGGTAGTATTAGAACGTAACGGATATACTTAACTATACCAAACTATCACCAAAGATAATCAAATAACATCATGTTAACCTAAGCCCGCATGGAAACATCCAGCCACTATACCACTAAAGACGTCATAAAGAAAGTTGGCATTTCCCGCAACACCTTGTTCCTCTGGTTTAAATGCAAGAAAATCCCGGAGACCACTCGCGACCGCAACGGCCACAGGCTATTCACGGATAACGATTTAAAAAGAATAATTAACTATAAGGATAAGCTCATACTCCCAAAAAAATAATATGGCCAGCATAAACCTGCTCCCCCCGGAGCAAAAACGGGCTAAACAAACGAGGTTTAAGCAAAAGATTAGCTTTCAGCCTTCTCCGGCTCAGCCTTTTAAGTCCAGGCCCGCGTTCAGGATTTTCGCCTCTGTTTCCTGCCTTACCCTGTTAAGCTGGGCGGCCATATTCATCCAGGTTAAATTCAAGGAAAGGCTTCTCGGCTCTTTCTCGGCCAAGCTGAACATCCAGGAGGAAAAACTCCGCAAGATAGGCGAGCTAACCGAGAAAAAACAGGATTTAAGCCAGACCATATCTTTCTATCGGAAAATATCCGATTCCAAGATAGCCTGGACAGGAAAATTATTCTCGATTATGAACCTCATTCCCCCTCAAATATGGCTTCAGGGCATATACACCGCGGAGGTCAAGCTGGACAAGATGTTGACCATAAAAGGCTATTCCTCTTCCCTAGACGAGACGGAGATATTAAGCTCCATATCCCAGTTTGCCTCAAAGCTTAAAGAAAACGCGCCCTTAAACGAAAACTTCCAGGATTTCAAACTGGGCGAGCTCAATGCCGAGAAAAAGGGCAATTTAACGGTGATGGGTTTCAGCCTGAGCGCTAAATCCAAAGCTATCCTAAAACAATGAAAATCAAAGAAATCCTGAATAGCCCGAATTTTATTAAAATGGCAGTAATCATTCTGTTAATGCTTATCGCCGATGCCTTACTTATCGTTTCCATAAAATCTTTATGGGCGAAAAACAGCGGCCTGGCCCGGGAAGTCAAAGACAGAACCTCGATGCTGGAGAAGACCACTGGAAAATCAGACCCCGAAGGCTCATTAACCGAAGAAGTACGCAAACTGCGCCTGGAATTATCTTCCATAGAGGGCAGATTTTTTTCTGACGGCGGGGATATCCTGGCCTATCTGAATCAATTTACCAGAGACTCCCAAATAAAATTCAAAGGGATATACCCCTCAGAAAGCGCGCCCCTGGAAATTCCGGGAGTAACCGCGGAAAAGGACCCCAAACAGACCCAGAAGGGACAAAAGGCCCAGAAAAAGTCCGAAGCCGCCCCAAAGAAAGAAACCAAAGCAAAAAAAGAGGCCAAAGGAAAAAAAACGGCCCAGCCCCAAACACCCCAAAAGCCGAAAACCTGGGAAAGCCCGGCTATAAACCAGCTTCCGGTCAAGATTACGATGGAGTGCGGTTACCAGCAGTTATTGCAATTTCTTGATACCGCGGAAAACGGGCCGAAATTGATTATGGTTTCAGACATTAAGATCGAAACCAACCCCCAGGATATCTGGAGCCAAAATGTGGAATTATCATTAAAGATACCGACGATACCGGCAACGAAGAAAACAAAATGAACAAAATAATCCTAACGGCATCATTATCTATTTTCTTGCTATCAAACGGATATCTCCTTGCCAACAACGAAGATATATCCTATAATAATGAAGTCATCAGGCGCGACCCCTTTATCCCCCTGGTGGATGACGAAGGAAATTTCAGAAATAGCTTTATCAAACCGGAGACCAAGACAACAGCTTCAACAATGAATATTCCGCTGGGTGGAACCAGCAATATAAACGGCGTATATTATGTTCTTATTCAAGGCGAGCTTCTCAAGGAAGGTGATATGTATAAGGAATTTAAAATAGAAAAGATATATCCGGAAAGGGCGGTTTTGAGCCTGCGTGATAAAATGTATGAATTGAGCCTGGAGGCTCAAGGAAAACCAAAATGAAAATGAAAAAATCTTTATTAAAAAAGATTGTAATTTTCCCGGCCATCTCCCTTATCTTAACCCAGCTCAATATAATACCCCTCTATTCCCAGCAAAACACCCTCGCCGGGGAAGCTAATCTGCTCAACCTGAACCTGAAAGACGCGGATATTAAAGACGCGCTAAAGATTATCTCCCAGGCCAGCGGGCTGAACATCGTGGTGGACAAAAATGTCAGCGCCAATATTAATATAACCCTCAAAGACGTAACCTGGGAAACCGCCCTGGATACCATCTTAAAGACCAACGACCTGACCTACAAAACCCAGGATAATATTATCCGCATAACTACTCCGGATACGATTAAAAAAGAAGAAGAGGTTATTTCAACCATAACCAAAATCTATACCCTTAATTTTGCCAAAGCCGACGAATTGCAAAAATCCTTAAGCAAGATGCTTTCCAGCCGCGGCAGCATGGAGGCGGATGTTCCCACAAACTCACTGATTATAAACGATATCCCGGATGTAATCGAAAAAATTGAGAATCTGGCCAAGAAGTTGGATATCCGCACCCCCCAGGTCCTGATTGAGGCCTTGATTATGAGCGTAAAGCTTAAGGATACGGATAAGCTGGGGATTGACTGGACCATAATCCATAAAGACAAGTCCTACCTGCATGGAAATCAAACCCTCATCCCCTCATCTTCGGTGCTAGACCTTTATTACGGCAAGACCGTCTTCCCCTCCTATAGTCTCACCTCCCATCTGGCCCTCTTTGCTGAAGACAGCGATGTAAAGATCCTGGCTACCCCCCGCATCCTCACCCTGGATAACCTAGCCGCTCAAATTGAAATCACCGAACAGGTTCCTTACACCTATACCGCCCAAAGCACTGAAGGAAGCTCAACTGTTTCCTCTACCCAGTTTAAAGAAACAGGCATAAAACTTTACGTTACCCCGCATATCACCAAAACCGAAGAGAAGTTTATCTCTTTAAGCGTCAAAACCGAACAAAGCTATGTCGCCTCTTACGTAGGAAGCACCAACGAACCGGCGATCGACTCCCGCAAGGCCGAAACCAACCTGATGCTCAAAGATAATGAAACCGTGGTTATCGGGGGTTTAAGAAAAAAAGACCAAACCGTTACCATAGATAAAATTCCGCTTCTGGGAGATATACCATTATTGGGTAAAATCTTCAGCCGCACCTTAAGAGAAGAAACCGATACCGAATTAATTGTCTTTATCACTCCCCGGATCATTGAAGGAGCCACTATTTCCGAAGAGGAGAGAGAAAGGCTGAGAGATGCCCGTTCTAAACTTTTTACTCCTATGAAAAGAAAAGAAAAACCAACCCCCAAAGACCAGGCAATGGCCATGGCCCTGGAAAAAGGCAAAAAAAAATAATCTCCAGGACAAAAACAACGATAATTATCCTGCCTGAACTAAAATGAAAACCTTTGATTTATTCAAGAAAAAATCTCCTCGGAGAGTCGGCCTGGATATCGGAAGCGATAACCTGAAAGTGGTGGAAATAGAAATCGCCGACAAGACTTCCAAGATGATCAATATGGGGATAAAAAATATCCAGGATCTTGACCCAACCGGCATACCAAAGGCAATAAAAGACCTGCTTAAGGAAGCCAACATCTCGGCAAAAGAGGTGAATATCTCTATCGCCGGGGAAAATGTGGTAGCCAGGTATCTTTCCCTGCCCAAGATGGCCCCGGATGAGCTCAAGAAAGCGATGGAATTCCAGATTGAAGACCACATCCCTTTTAAGGCCGATGAGGTATATACCGATTATAAGATAATCGGGGATGACCCCAGGTCAAAAAACCGGATGCAGGTATTTTTGGTGGCTGCCAAGAAGGAGCTGATTGAAGCAAAGTCAAAGCTTATTCAAGAAGCCGGGCTTAAGGCCCAGGTGGTAACCATGGACGCTTTGGCCATAAAGAATACCCTGTATTTCAACTACTCCGGGCCAAGCAACGAAAACAACGCCAATATCGCGATACTCAATATCGGCAACAAAACCACCAACATTATAATTACCAAAAATAAAACTCCCTACTTTGTGAGGGATGTCCGCTTCGGGGGCGAAACCATCGGCTTTCTGCTTAAAACCAAGCTGAATATAGACCAGGCTAAGGCCGAAGAACTCAAACGCGATATGCATAGTGTCTCAGCCGAAGTCAAACAGATGGTAAAGCTCTCTCTGACCAATCTCCTGAATGAGATCTTCGCCTCCTTTGACTTTTACGAAAATCTCACCGAGCAAAGGATCGACCAGGTGTACCTGGCAGGGGGGTTTTCGCAGTTTTCCGAACTTAAGGAATTTTTAGGCGGGTACTTAAATTTAGAGCCAATTTTCATCAATCCCTTCCAGAACTTCAATCTCAATCCCAAGCTTTCCTCTCAGGCATCCCAGGCCGGCCCGGCTCTTTTCTCGGTGGCCGCGGGCCTGGCTTTAGAAGAGCTCTAAAGCTCAGGTAGAGTATCGTAATCAAAATTTTCATCCGTTCCGCTTAACTGATCCCATCTCTGCTCATAGCCGCTGGCCAGGAAATCCCCTGAAGGCTGGCCTCCAGGCATCCAGAACCTCTCTTCATATTCATAAGTCACGCTGCTGCTGACGGAATTATTTGCTACTTTTAAGTCATCCGCCATATATTCGTGGCCGCTGGTAATTGACTCCCTGGCTCTCTCATACCAGTTCACCACGGTATCAGGCCGGGTATGGTAACGGGTGTACTTATAACTAAGGTCCTCATTACGCCAAAAACCGATCTTAAGAAACGCCCCCTCCAGAAATAGCGGAGAAGAACTGCCTCCCCAGCGCTCCAGGCGGTATCCCCAGGGCTCAAAAGGGCTGGCCACAGCCAGATTAAAAAGCTGTCCGAACCCGACCGTATTTACCATATCCGCCGCGTGCACGCTTTGATATCTGGACTCTCCGGCAGCCAATAAGCATCCCTGCTGCTGATCAGTAAGATTAGTCCTGACCCAGCTCCAAGTGACTGGGTCTGGCTCCGCGGGAAAACCGGAAACGCCGCCGCAAGAAGTAGGCCATACGGGATCACAATAAGTCTCCAGAAAATAATCATTCTTCACGCTATAAGGATTGGCCGGATATTGATAGCTGAAAGGAAAAACGGTGTTTCTATCCAGAAACTCCGAAGAAAGAAAATAAACCCGGGAATTAGTAATCACTGCCGCCGGTTTAAAATTAGCATCTAAGCCTTGATCCGTTCTGGTTTTATCTCCTATCTCATAATTAAACACCCCCCGGTAAACATCTGCCTCATTAACCGTGGCATCCCCGTCGAAATTTATATTAACTCCGGACAAAGAAGACATCTCGCTTTCGCTCTTTTTTTGGGCCTGGACATAGACATCATAAGGGCTAGCCAAAGTAAAGTTATTCGGCAATTTAGCCCCGTTTTTTAAACGAACATCATAGCCTGGAGCATCTATATAAATAACATGATCATCATCGCTATCGCCTATAAAAGGCATAAGCGAGATATCTATCTGTATGGCCTTTACTGTCGGAGGTATAGCAGTGGAGCTAGAGCAAGAGCTGGCGCTGTTATCTACTATATAAGGATAGGCAAGTGTACTATATACATCGCAAGGGTTAATATACACCGCGGTCTTGGAGCTATTGGTCTCATCCTGATTTCTTAGCGCAGGATCATAAACTCCTTTAGTGATAGTATAGGGGTTATAAAACTCCTGGGCCGATATCCAGGCGGCTCCTCCTCCGGCGGCGTTTAGCGCGGACAGGCAAGCGCTTAAACTCGCTCCATCAGCTACATTAGCACCGTTATAATAAACGGTAAATTCATCCGCGGCAGTTTGCTCTATAAAAAGCCCCCCTGCCTTCTGGGCAAGAGGCTTATAGGCCTCCTTTATGCTCAACGGCTCAAGTATTTCTCCTCCGTGTCCTGGGCAATCAGCATGGCCATGATAACCGCTTATAGGAGCGTCAAACTTAATAATACTGCCGGCATAATTATTAGACTCATCAAGCAGACCCCTATCCTTAAGCCAAGCGGAAAATACACCCGCTTGAGGCTCGTTATAGGTATTAAGATGAGTCAAGGATAATACTGTATCCGTAGTTCCAGAAACCGGGCGGTCATTTCCATAAACCAGGTCCTCCCACCATTCTGGATTTATGGCGTGGCGGTTGTCCGCAGGGCTATAAACCTGATTATGGTTTTTACCCCGGACAGGAGGCCAATAATTAAGCCAGGCCTCCCAGAAAATCCTCTCCCAGGCCGGGACTGCCGGGACAGCGCGGCCATAGCCATCGGTGGTCTGAGCTGTTTTATCATTAGAAAAACACCAATTCCCGTCATAAGAGGCAGAGGAGCAGTCAGAAAGGTCAAATCCGTGATGATGCCTGCGCTGTTTCCACCAGGCAAAAAAATCATTTAAAGAAAGGCCGGACACGCCGTCAAAAGCCGGTAATC
Source organism: Omnitrophica bacterium GWA2_41_15 (assembly GCA_919902675.1). Taxonomy (GTDB): domain Bacteria; phylum Omnitrophota; class Gorgyraeia; order Gygaellales; family UBA12090; genus UBA12090. The sequence continues at coordinate 68,272 of CAKKRH010000016.1, read as the reverse complement.
GACCTGAATCCGTAACCCAATTTTGTATAACCGCGTCTGTTCCAGAAGGAAAGCTCCCATTCGCCAGATAATATTTAACTATTACATAAAGGCCGTATTCGCTTTGGTCCTTCAGCCCTGAGCCTTGATTGGGATTGAGGCCGGATGCGGCATTGCCTTCATTCAGTATACTCAAAAGGGTTACCCGGTCGTATTCATAAGAATCCCACCGACTGTTCGCAGATACACTGCTTGCGGTTGTGGCCGCGGTAGTCAGCCAGTTAGCGGTTGTGGCACTGCTGTATTCGCTGGGGCTACTGCTGCTGATATTGGGATTAGCGGCGCTTTCCTTATCCGCCAACCACCTTAAGGCTTCATATTGATAACTACTGTTGGTAACCTCAAATCTTACCGCTTGGGAATCAGAGCAAGTGGTTGACCCGCTACCAAACCTTAACCAGCTCGCGTAATTATCATTAAGATTACCGCTATATTTATCCCAATCATAACCGCAGCCGGAGCAACTAGGCAGTATCTTAGGGATATATTGCCTTTCGCTTGAAGTTAGAACCCCGCTTTTATCAATATCCATCCAAAAATGCGTGTTACCGTAAGTGGTTATATCGGGCCAGTCATCGGTTACCTGATAACCATAGATATGCACTCCGGGTTCGTGTGCCCAATCTCTGGCCGTGCCGCTTCTTTCCGAAATCGGAGAGGCCGTAACAGTCAAATTATCATACTCTAAAGGATAGACAAAGTTATAAGGAGAATATTCATAGCGATTCAGAGGTGCCAGGCCATCAAGCATACAGTTGGCGCAATTTGATTGATTGTAGTTATAAGTGCGGCTTTTATTGGTATTATTCCAAGTTATGTTATCCCATAACGCCGGTTCGCTAAATTGAGTTTTGTTGCCATAAAGGAATTGTCCGGAACAGCTCAACTCCGGAAGGCTTTCAAAATCCTCAACATTTAATAAAATATTACCGTTGACATGGACCTTGCCTACGGCAAAATAGGTTTCGGGGCTCGTGCTGGCATTCGCAACCAGCTTACCTTTATGCGTCCCTGACCAGCCAAGGCTCCATTCATAACACTTCCAATTTCCGGCGGCATTACAGGTGCCGGTGTCATAAAACTCAAAATACTTATACAGTGATTTATGGCTTATCACATAACGGTGTATCGGTCCTGTTTCTTCTCCGTCCGCGTTAACCGCCTGAACCAGGATAATAGTATCCGAGCCTTTTTCGTATATTTTTCCCTTGGCAATAACCCTGCCTGCCTTGTTCTTGATAACCATATTTCCTGAGCCGTCAATGTCAACGACATCCGCGGAAAACTGCCTATCGCCTTTAAGTTCGCCCTCAAGCTCTCCGGTTATCGAGTTTATTATTTTATGCGTCAAGGTGCCCCCGCTTAGCGCCTCCACATAACCATAGGCAATCCCGGATTCGGCGCTGTAAAACTCTTGGTTGGCCTCAAACTGCCTTCTGGCGATATTACTCTGGCTTAAGGAAGAGGCAAAATAGGCCCCGGAGAGCACGGTCAGGACCGTGCCCACCATAAGGGTGGTCATTAGGATAAAGCCCTGATTGCCTAGCCTAAGATTCTTTTTCATCGGGGTAATTGTTTAAAAATTACTTATTATATCTTTGCTTAAAGTATACCACATCTTGCGGTATTTTCAAGGTGGCCTGACAATAGTGTAAAATTCCAATTTGCCAATTTTTGGCTTAATTGCGAAAGGTTATCGTCGAAGACAGATTCTCATCCAGCCATTCTTTGGTAACCTTATTTTGCTCGGAGGTGGTAATATTCATAATAAGGCCGTTAGGCTGGCTGTCAAAATCCACATCATCCACATAATTGGCCAGGATCCGGGTGGTCCCGTTGACAATAGAATCAGAGGCATCGAACCTGTCTCTCACCAATTGATTCTGACCATTAACCTCATAGCGGATCCGGTGGTTAGTCTCTCCGTCGGCCCCCCAAATGATATCGCCGCTTTGACTATAACCCACCGGCACCAGGAACCTGACAGAATCACCGCCTACATCCACATCCACATACAAGGAGGCGCTATTCTTAAGCTCGCGGGCCATATTGTTCAGGCCAAGCGCGGCATTTGTTTGAATGTCATAGCGTATTGATGAAGCATCAAAACTCCTTCTTCCGCTAAGCAGGACATCAAAGCTAACGCCAAATATAATACTGAATATGACTACCACTATCATCACCTCAACCAAGGTAAACCCCAATAGAAACCTCTTGCTTCTTACGGGTGGATCATTGGTTTCTAGCGGAGTAAGGCCGTGATTTGTAATTTGCGGCATATTCATAATCATCTTTAGTTCATATTAGCTATGGCTGCGGTTAGCTCATAAGGGGATTCTATAACAGTATCGTTATCCACGTCATAAAGCTCAACCTGATTAGAATTATCCGGATTTGGCCCGTATTCGCCAATAGCGCTTCCCCCTTTTTGGGTCCAGCCGGCAATAACCCGCACCTCCAGAAGGTCTGTGCCGTTAGGGGTAACCTCTACCAACATCTCACCGTCTAAACCCTCCAAGTCAAGCCTTTGATTATTATATGTCGCGTTTATATTATTAAAATTAGTCCCTTTTATCTCTTCGATCATGGAGCTGAGCTGAAAAGAGGCCCGGGAGGAATTCTTCGCCGTCTCCTGAAGATTAAGACAACTGATATAAAGGCTTAAAACCCCAACCAATAAGGCCACCATTACCAGAGCCGAAAACATCACCTCCAAAAGGCTAAATCCTTTACTCTTCATATCAACCTCCTTGGACCATCTGGGTCATCTTGAATATCGGCAGAAACATCGAAACCACGATAAAGCCCACGGTCGTGCCCAGAAAAGAAATAATCAGAGGCTCAATCATAGAAGAAAGCCCGGCTATGGCCTCATCCACCTGGGATTCGTAATATTCGGAAACCTTGGCCAGCATTTTTTCCAGCTCACCCGTCTGCTCGCCGATGGCGATCATCTTATAGACAAATGGAGGAAACCGGCCGGTCTCCTCCATCGGCTTGGCGATATTGGTGCCTGAGCTCAAAGAAATCTTGGTCTGCTGGACCGCGCCTTGAATCACCTTATTTCCCAAAACCTCACCCACAATGTCAAAGGCCTCAAGGATATTCACCCCGCTTCTTAAGAGGATGGCCAGGGTTGAGGCAAACCTACTCATTACCACTTTCTCAAAAAGCGCTCCGAACATCGGGGCCTTAAGCTTGAAACGGTCAAAATTCAATCTACCTTTATCGCTGTTGATGTATTTGATAAAAATAATCCATGCAAGCACAGCACCTACCAGGATAAAAGGAAAGAAACGCAGGCCATTGTCGCTGATCGCGATTAAAAGCTTGGTAGGTAAAGGTAATTCCCCTTTCAGGCTTTCAAACATGCTCTTAAAAGTAGGCACTACTTTAAGGATAAGAAAGATCAGGATAGCCACGGACATAAATATGACTATGGCCGGATAGGTCATGGCCGCTTTTATCTTGCGCGCGGTCTTCTCGCTCTTCTCTAAGTATACTGCCACCCGATCCAGAATCTCACCCAAGCTCCCGCTGGCCTCCCCGGCCTTGACCATATTTATGAAGATCCCGGGAAATACACCGCGATATTTGGAAAAGGCGTTAAACAGACTACTTCCGGCCTCGATATCCTTTTTTAAATCCACAACTATTTGCTTTAAATAAACGCTTTCGATCTGATCGTAGATGATATTCAAACAGGTCAATAAAGACACCCCCGATGAAACCAGGGTGGCTAATTGCCGGCAAAAGACTACAATCTCAGCAGTCTTTATCTTTTTGCCTTTAAATTTATCCCCGGCCTTTGCCTTGACCACTTTTTCTTCAACTACCGAAATTACGATCAGGCCCCTCTTCTTTAGCTCTAATACCGCCGCAGAGGGATCTCTGGACTCAATTGTCCCACTAAAGCTATGGGCTTCTTTATCCTTGGCTAAGTAAGCGTATTTAGACATAATTTAGTTAACCCTTCGACAAGCTCAGGGCAGGCAGTTGGCGATTGACAGTTCACAGAAATAAAATAAGACTATCAAAGTTTCAGCTTGAATAGTGCGAATGTATCGCCTTTTCTATTTCCGAACGCGTCCCGATAAGAGGGACTGCCAGGCAATTAGCCACTGCTTCCACCTCGGCAATCGCCCTGACGTTAAGCGGGTCAGCGCAAGACAGGGTCAAGACGCTGCCGGTCTTCTCTATTGGCAAAATACAATTTTTCTCTGCCAAATTCCTGGGGACCATCTTAATAGCCTCCCGGGACACGTTGTATTTTTCTATCGGTATATAGGCTAAGTCCAGCTGGCTGGACAAGGCCATGGCAAAGGATTCCTCCGACAAAAAACCCTTACCCACCAAGATATTACCCAATAATCCGCCCTCGCTTTTCTGAATATTCAGGCCCGCCTCCAACTGCTCCTGGCTAATCAGGTTTTTCTTTAAGAGGACCTGGCCGATCAGGTTTACCTTGCGGATCTTTCGCTGAAAAACAAAATCTTTTTCCATCTTATCTATATATAGTATACCCTATCCTTAAAAATGTTTTCTTCATGACGATAATCCGTCGCGCAAAGCCTGGATGAGGCTGTTGCTTCCTAAGGCCGCCTTGATAACCAGTTTGGCCGCCTCATCAGCCCGGCCTTTAAGGGTCCGTAAGGCCAGGCCCGCGGCCTCTTTATCTTTATCGCCGGAAATCTTTAACAGCAACCTGGCGCTTCTGCCAGACTTCATTTTCCCTAAAACGAAAATTACCTTGCGGCGCACCGCGGGGTCTGGACCGGAAAGCACAGGCTCAAGGGCCTCGGCGATATCTTCGCTTTCCATCGCGGCTATAATCTCAATCAAATTGTTCGTCAGGTAACTCTTGACGGACATAAACCTGTTCTTAAAAATGTTCAACACAAGTTCGCTGGGCATACAGTCAAGAATTCTGGCGATTACCCGCCTCCTCAGATAGGCCTCAAAATACTTGCCTTCCGGCACACCTCCTTCGAATAATCCCGAATCTATCAGCTTACCCAGCACCTTATCTTTAAGTAGGATGACTATTTCCGTGAGCACACCCAGATCCAGTTTGGTGTCCATGCGCCTGACGAATTCTTCAATTAATTTGTCAGATATGGAATTTATGATCCCCGAAACGCCTTCAATAGCCTTCTGATCGCTCGCGTAAACTTCAAGCAAATCCCTCATTAAATCAAATCTTTCGGCTGAAAGGAAAGTGCGGATAAGCCGGTCTAAATAAGAGTCAAAAACCGCCAGAAACACCGGCAGGATTTCCCTATGCTGAGGATAAATCTTACAGAAGCGGTATATGAACTTAGGCAGTAATTTGTCGGGAGAGCTCTTGATGAATATATCCAGCATATTCTTCAGATATCCGGAGAGCAGGTGGTTGTCGGGATGCTTTTGTTCCAAGGCCCTGATCAGGCTCTCCATCACCGCCTCAATCTGAGCCTCGTCTTTCTGAACCATGAACTCTTTAACCACATAATCAATTTCTAATGTCGGAAGCACCCTGACCAATTCCTTAGCCGGCAAGGCTATGATCTTCTTCATCTTCGCGTCCAAAGAAATCTCTCTCTCCTGAATGCCCAGAATCCAGTCACATTCCTCCTTGGACGCCCCCAAACCGGTAAGCTTTTCCTTTAAAACAGGAGCCATCCGGCTCTTCTTCTGCGGGTTAAACAAGAAACGCTCCGCCAGCCTTTTCATTTTATCCAGGCCGATATCTTTTTTAAGATACTGCCGACTCAAGACATCAATAATCACCTCATCGGGCAATTCCCTCCCCAACTCCTGAATTATACCCGAATCGGCATCTTTGTCTTCAGCCTGATTAGCCAAGACATCCGAACGCAAGGCTGGCTCCATAGCTAATATAGCTTTGGACAACCCCTCTTTATATTTGTCCGTATTTACATCATTAGCGGAAAGCTTACCCCCTACTTTTTGAATGCTTTTGGCTACAATTTCAGCCTTAAGCGCCTGCTTATCTACGCCGGGGGCGGCATTGGCGGCCTGTTCACCTAAACGCTCCAGCTCCTGAGCTATTTTTTCGGCGTGAGTCGTTACCGCCGCGGACATGTCCGCGGCCTTGCCCTTACCCGGAAGCCTGCCCATAAGATAGTCAATAAGCATGATATCTTCCAGCCCTTCCTTTTCCTTAGATTTCTTCTTAGCTACGTCGTAGATTACCTCATTTACCCGTATATTAACCACCCCTGAGTTTTCCAGGCACTTTAAGAAACCCTCTTCTTTTTCTTCCGCGGAATTCACCAGATTTACGAACTTTGTAAGCTCCTCTAAACTAACCCCTTTTTGAAAAGATACGCTTTCTACGCTTAAATTCCTTAAAGCCGAGTTGAAAGAATCCACGAATATGTTCTTTATATCCTTGCCTAATTTTTTATTATTGACGATTATAGTCTTATCAATACGGGCGATATTCAATAGGTCCGTTTCCGATAAAGCCTTAACCAGCAGATTATAGGCGTCTTCGTTGGACTTAACGCGGATCTGGCTGTTTTCCGGATACAGGGTACTGTTTACTCCGGCTATATATATGGAACGGATAAGCTCCGGCATTCGTGAAAATGCCTCTTTGCTTAAAGGAGCAAGCATTTTACTGATATTGGCTTCCTCCAGGACATCCTGGGCGTACTTGACGGCCTGGTCATAAAATACGCCTTTTCCTTCTTTAACCAGCTTCGCGTAATGCTCGGCCTTAGACCAGTCTTCGGCCTTCTTGAAATTATAATAAAGCTCGCCGGCTATCCTGGATAGATTGTCCGAATTAAGCCTTTCTTCGGCCTGGCCTAAGCGGGAATATATGCGCTTGGTATTGCTGTCTCCGATAACCTTAAAAAGTATTTTCCGGACTTCATCGGTGGCAAAACGGAACTCATCGCCTCCTCCCGGGCCAGCTTCATAAATCAGGCCTATCTTCTTGGCTGAACCCACCAAATCCATAACATAGCCCTTATCCTCGCTATCAATCCCCTGCAAGAGGTCAATCTGAAAGTTGCCGCCGATGGCCGCGGCCTTGGCGATCATATCCTTCATTTCCGGACTTAAGATCTCCAGCCTGGCCTTAATAGTATCCCCTATGGACTTAGGAAGGTCGGCCTCTTTAATGTCTCTTTGCATCCACTGGCCTCTTTGATAGAATATATATTCCTTCTCCACTATATGCTTCAAGAGCTCTTCCACAAAGAGCGGGTTGCCTTTAGTTGTCCTATAAATCAAATCATAAAAATCAACGGTTAGCGAAATATCGGCAAAGATCGCCAATATCATATTTTTTACCCCCTCTTCGGATAAACTTGACAAGATCACGGCTTCACCGCAACCGCTAAAGGCCTCAGGCTTAAAAACGATATCTTGCGATACATCGGCTAAAGAAAAGGCACAAACAATCAAGACCGCGGCCTGGCCTTTGTTCTTCGCCAGACATAATAATAATTCCATAGTCTGCTCATCAACATACTGAAAATCATCCAGCAGTATAGCTAAAGGGGATTTCTTTAATGATAGGTTGGATAACAGCTTAATTAATGAATCCCTGAGCTTAAGCGGATCATGGGGAGATTTGTCCTTATCCTGGACGAGCCCGGCCATATCGGCAAGGCCCGGAAGCAGGCTGAATAAAACCGACAATTCATCCCTGGAAAAACCTTCAAAAAGTTCCTCAGGAAGCTTATCCAACTTGGAAAAATAGCCATACAACACATTGGTCAGGATACGATAAGGCTCAAGCATATATTTCTCCGCGCATTTGGCTTGCGCGCAGATAAAGCTGTTGTCCGCGGATATGAATCTTCCGAACTCACCTAATATGCGGCTCTTGCCAGAGCCTAATTCCCCTGAGATAAACACGATATCCGCCTTTTTTGTTTGGGAAGTCAGCTTAAAAAAGTTTTTCAGAGAGGTAAATTCATTTTCCCTGCCCACCAATACAGGACAAGGAAATCTTTCCAGAATATCCTTTTTCCAAACCATCTCCGAGGTTATTTCCGAAGCCGAGGAAAAACAATTCTTGCCTTTCTGCTTTGAGACATATAAAGCCTTATCCGCCAACTCCACTAATTTCCTGGCTTCTATGGCGTCTTGAGGATACCCGGCAATGCCCAGGCTGACCGTAAGGGCAATCTCCTTCTGGGAGCGGGGATCATTATATCTGTAGGCACTGACCTTATCCACCAGCCTTTTGGCTATCTCGGGGATGCCTTTGGTGTCGATATTGGATATGACTATGGTAAACTCGTCTCCGGCATAACGTATTTTTTTATCCTCAAACTTTGTATTATCCTTTAATATCTTAGCTATATCCTTAAGCAGTTCATCCGCGCAGAGATGCCCGTAGGTGTCGTTTATGGCCTTGAATCCGTCTAAATCCAGCATAAGTACCCAGACATTGTATTTCTGGGATTCGGCCATCTCCAATTCTTTGGGCAAGTAGGTGAATAAATAGCGCCTGTTGTAGAGATCGGTCAACTCGTCAATGTATATTAAATTCGCGTCTTGCATCTTTATTCCTTGGCCGTTACCCTCAATATCTCGTCTAATGTGGTTACTCCACCTGAGGCCTTATCCAAGCCGTCATCCCTTAAGGTAATAAGCCTTTTCTCCTCAAGCGCGAACTCCTTGACTTTATCCAAAGAAGTTTTCCTAATAATCATATTCTTTATGGCATCATCAACCTTTAAGGCCTCAAGCAAGGCAACCCTCCCCTTGTATCCAGTATTGTTACAATCGCCGCATCCCTTACCGTAATAAAATTTCCTGCCTTCGATCCGCGGTCCGAATTCCTTGATTATCGATTTGGGCAAAAACTCAAGCTGTTCTTTGCAGTTAAGGCATATCTTGCGGCAAAGCCTCTGGGCACAGACCAAAAGCAAGGAAGAGGCTATCAGGTAACGCTCTATGCCCATGTCTTTAAGCCTGGCAAAGGCCCCTACCGCGTCATTGGTATGCAGAGTGCTTAAAATAAGCTGGCCCACCAGGGAAGACTTGATGGCCATATCCGCGGTTTCTCCGTCGCGTATCTCCCCGATCATAATCACGTCGGGAGTCTGCCTAAGCAAAGCCCTGAGCACCGCGGCAAAGGTCAACTCTATCTCAGGCTTAACCTGGGTCTGGCTAATCCCGTCAATCTGATATTCCACCGGATCCTCGACAGTGATGATATGCTTGTGGATTGTGGTTATCTCAGCCAGCAGGGAATACAGAGTAGTGGTCTTTCCGCTTCCTGTAGGGCCGGTAATCAGGATCATCCCGTGGTCCTTGGAGGCCGCATCCCTCAATAATCCCAATTGCCTGGGCGAAAAACCCAGGCTTTCCAATTTAACGATGGAATTAACCTTATCCAATATCCTCAAGACAAACTTCTCGCCGAAAATAGTTGGCAGGCTCGAAACACGGAAATCTATCTCCCGGTTGCCAGAAAAGAGCATATCAAACCTGCCGTCCTGGGGAACATAAGACTTGGTTATATCCATCCCGGAAAGGATTTTAAGACGGGCGACAATACCCATCTGGCTTTTTTTTGGCAGGTCATAAGCCTCATGCAATATACCATCAATGCGGTAGCGTACCAGGATGGATTCCTCCAGGGCCTCGATATGTATATCGCTGGCCCTTTTCTTTATCGCCTCGCCGATTATAAGGTTAACCGCTTCAATAATCGGCTGTTTCTGGCTTTCCTGAAGCATGTCCTGCGATTGATAATCGCCAGTCAGGGATAATTTCTCTATATCCAGTCCTCCGGTCTCCAAGATTTCATTAAGGGCCTGGTCGCTGGAATAATATTTATCTATACAAGGCGTTATCTGGCCTTCCTTACACAAAACCTGCCTGATTTCATAAACAAAGGCCAAGCGCAGATTATCTAAAGTAATCACATCCAGAGGCTCTGCCGTTGCCACCACAACAATATCTCCTATCCTGTGTAAAGGCAGAATCTGATATTTACGCGCCAAATTTTCTGGAAGCAGTTTAATCACTTCAAGGTCCACCCTGAACTTTAAAAGGTCCAGACAAGGCACATACATATAGTAAGAAATCAAACCTAAAAGCTCATCCTCGGAAAGGAAGCCCTCGCTAATTAAGATTTTCTTAAGATCAAAGCCGCTATTCTTTTGGATCAATAAGGCCTTGCCCAGCTCTTCCAGGGACATTTTCCCCGAATCAATCAAGATCTTGCTTAGATTAATCTTGGTATTAGACATTATCTATTTCGCTAATCCGAAGGAGTAAGCCTGTAAACCTCTTCCATGGTGGTTATTCCATGGCGGGCCAGGAATTCTCCCTCTTCTCTTAAGGTCTTCATCCCGTATTCCCGGGCAATATTTTTTATCTTATCCTCATCGAGCTCTTCGGAGGCTATCGCGTCCCTGATTTCCGGGTTCATATACAAGATCTCGGTAATAACCGTTCTTCCGCTATAGCCGGTGTGAAAACAGTCCCTGCAGCCTGTCCCGATAAAATACGGCTGGCCGGAAACCGGCTGTCTGCAGTTAACGCATATCTTGCGCGCCAGGCGCTGGGCGATGACAGCTATTACCGAGGCGTTGATCAGAAACGGCTGAACCCCCATATCAACCATGCGCACCACCGAACCCGGGGCAGTGGTGGTATGCAGGGTGCTTAAGACCAGATGCCCGGTCAAGGCAGCCTTAATGGCGATGTCCATGGTTTCAAAATCCCTTATCTCTCCAATCATAATTATGTCGGGATCCTGCCTGAGTATCGAACGCAGGCATTTGGTAAAGGTGAGCCCGGTCTTGGAATTAACCGACACTTGATTTAATCCTTTTATCTGATATTCCACCGGGTCTTCAACCGTAACGGTATTCTTCTCCGGGGTATGGATATAATTTAACAGGGAATATAATGTCGAGGTCTTCCCGGAACAGGTTGGTCCGCACATCAGGATCATCCCATAAGGAGAGGCGGCCGATTTTTTGAGCGGCTCAAGATATTCATCCCTTATCCCGCATTTATCGATATTGAGCATGCCTAAAGACTTATCCAATACCCTGAGTACGGCCTTCTCGCCTCCTACCACTGGAAGGGTTGAAACCCGGAACTCCACCTCCCGGCCCCTTAATTTAATCTTAAACTGTCCATCCTGAGGGAGCCTGCGCTCAGCTATATCCAGGCCGGAAATCACTTTTATCCGCGAAATGATTGCCTGATGAAATTCCTTGGGCAAGTCCTCAAACTGCTGCAATATCCCATCCAGACGAAAACGCACCCGGGTATTGTCTTTAAGCGGTTCAATAAGTATGTCGCTGGCCCGGGCCTCAACGGCCTTTTCCAGGATAAGATTGGTCGCCTTGATAACCGGGGCGTCCTCCAGGTTCATATGTGTCGTTTCAGGACCTTTGGAGTCTTTGCGTAAAACCGTTAACGTCTCAGCTACGCCGCTTAGGATATCATCCATATCCTGGAATTTAGAATCAAAAGAAGAATCCAATGTCCGGGAATAACGAAGCTCAACCTGCCCCATAAACTCCACCTTAGGTGAGATTATCGGGTTTATGGCGTAATTCTGCAGTTCCTTTACATCCTCTAAATCAAGAATGGTAAAAGGATCATCTAAAACCACATTAAGACTATTGCCTTGTTTTATGATTGGGAGGATATGATACCGGCTGGCTGTTTCGAAAGTTATTGTCCTTAATACATCAGGAGGTATCTTTAGCTGGACAAGTTGAGAGACGGTAATAGCGGGAGGATTGATAATCCGATTTATAAACTCTATGGCGATGTCTTTCTTTTCCGGGGCATGCTTAATCAATAAAGAGCTGAATTTTTGGCCTTCTCTTTTCTGAAGGCTAATGGCCTCCTCGACTTCGATTAAGTCAAATACACCACGCTCGATTAAAAGCTTAATGATTTGCTGTCTCAAGATAGCCATATATAATAATTATATATTAAAACCACCCCAAGTCAAGGAAAGTTAGCCCAGGTTTTTTTAAAATTAGCAGGCTGTTACATAAGTTATTAAATAACCAACAACCAAGAAACAAAAACCAAATAAATTCCAATAATCGATAACTAATCACAAACTAAAAACCCATTCTTAAAGATTGTTTGGTTGTTGTATATTGGAGCTTGGTTATTTTAACCCGGATTTTGCAATAGGAATGCGGCACCGAGACGCCAAAGAAGGGTGTGGCTTGGGCTAATAGGAAGCCCAACCACGGCCTTCTGGCCAGTAGATTTGGCAGAAAAAAGTGCGCGCATACTTTTAGTATGTAAGCGCTTTTTTCTGACGAAGATGTGCCCTTATTTGGCGGCGAATGCCATTACTATTGCAAATTCCGGGTTTAAAGGACTTTTGTAATAATGTATTAGTACGATACGAAATTCGGCATTTTCTTACTCGACGGGAGGACCGCCTAAATGGAAGGAAGACTGCTTTTACCGCAGAGATATATATCAATGGCCTGGGCACAGCGGCGGCCTTCGGATATAGCCCAGACTATCAATGATTGCCCCCGGCGCATATCTCCGGCCGAGAATACACCCTTTCGGGAAGTCATATAATTATCATTAGTCTTGACATTGCCGCGGAGATCAAGCTCTATTTTCAAATCTTTGAGCAGGCTCTTATGCTCCGGATGCAGGAAGCCTACTGCCAAAAGGATTAAATCCGCCTCAATCTCAAATTCACTCCCGGAAATCTCTCTCATCAAGGGACAGCCTTTATCGTCTTTTTGGGAAAAATCAGCTCTCACGCAGGAGACCTTTTTAACCATTCCAGACTCACCAATAAATCTTTTGGTCAGCACTGCCCACTGACGCTCTCCGCCTTCTTCATGGCTGGAAGAGGTCTTGAAGATCATCGGATACTTTGGCCAGGGCATATCCTGAGTGCGACATTCCGACGGTTTAGGCATCACCTCTATCTGGACCACGCAGCAAGCCCCCTGTCTATTGGCAGTGCCCACGCAGTCAGCACCAGTATCCCCTCCGCCGATAACCAGCACTCTTTTGCCTTTGGCGTTAAGCTGACCTTCCTCCAAACCCGCATTGGAATTTTTCAATTCTTCGCTCAGACTGCGGTTAGACTGGATCAGGTAATCCATGGCAAAGTGTATCCCGGACAATTCCCGGCCTTCAATCTTTAAATCCCTGGACACCCTTGAACCTCCGGCCAGGCAGACGACGTCAAAATCTTTTAATAATTTTCTAGCCGAATAATCCTCGCCCACATCTATCCCACACTTAAAAACTATCCCTTCTTTTTTCCAAATCCCTATCCTACGCTCAAGCACAGACTTCTCTAGCTTAAAGTCCGGTATACCGTAACGCAGTATCCCTCCTGGCTTGTCGTATTTCTCAAAGACCGTTACTTTATGCCCGGCCTGGTTCAACTGGGCGGCGCAAGACAGGCCGGCAGGCCCGGAACCGATTACCGCCACTTTCTTACCAGTGCGTTTCTTAGGCGGCCGGGCCTTAATAAAACCTTCTTTGAATCCATTCTCAATTATGGCTAATTCATTTTCCCGGATGGTTACCGGGTCATCGTTAATCCCCAAGACGCAGGCGTATTCACAGGGCGCCGGACAAAGACGGCCGGTAACCTCCGGCATATTATTGGTGGCATTAAGAAGTTCAAAGGCCTTCTGCCACTTTCCCGCGGCAATCATCTCATTCCACTCCGGGATATAATTACCAATCGGACATCCCGAGTGGCAAAAAGGGGTGCCGCAATCCATACAGCGCACTGCCTGTTCCTGGCTCTGGGGATTCGCCCTCAAGACAAAAACCGGCTGATAATCCTTGACCCGCTCGCAGACCGGCCGGTATTCAGGATATTTTCTCTTTACCTTTAAGAAACCTTTAATGTCTACTGCCATATCATATAAAACCCTAAACTCTAAATCTTAAACTCTAAACAAGCTCAAAACCCAAAGTTAGAAACTCAAAACAAAAATATGTTTTAGGTTTATGGTTTTGTGTTTTGGATTTGTTTAGGATTTAGAATTTAGTGTTTAGTGTTTCTTTTCAATCTGATACTTCGGTTAATTTCATCTTCTTCTCCAGCCTCTCTTGCTCCAGGATCCGCTTGTACTCAAGAGGCATCACCTTAATAAAATTTTTTAGCTCTTCCTTAAAATTATCCAGCACCTTCTTGGCTAAAAGGCTATTGGTATATTTATGATGGTTATGTAATAAGTCTGTAATCGTCAACTCATCCTCAAGCGAAACCGCCTCCAAAGCCACCATCTCCATATTGCATTTATTCTTAAAATCACCCACGGCGTCATAGACATAGGCGATCCCGCCGGACATCCCGGCGGCAAAATTCCTCCCGGTCCTACCCAGGATCACCACCCGTCCGCCGGTCATATACTCGCATCCGTGGTCGCCCACACCTTCCACCACCCCGAACAAGCCGGAGTTACGAATGCAAAACCTTTCTCCGGCCAGGCCCCGGATATAGGCCTCACCGGTAATAGCCCCATAGAAGGTAGTGTTACCGATAATGATGTTTTCCTCCGGCTTATACCCCGCGGATTTATCCGGATAAATGATGATCCGGCCTCCGGATGCGCCTTTACCCACATAATCGTTAGCCATGCCCTCAAGCTCAAAGACAATCCCTTTAGCCAGGAAAGCTCCGAAACTCTGACCGGCTGTGCCTTTAAATTTACAGTGGATCGTGCCGTCAGGCAAAGCCTCTTCGCCATAGCGCTTACAAACCTCTCCGCTTAGCATTGCCCCGGCAGTGCGATGGACATTCTCTATTGGAAGCTCTATCTTTACCGGATTGGCCTCTTTCAATGCTGGCTTAGCCAGATCAATTAACTTACGGTCCAGGACCTTATCTATACCATGATCTTGCTTCATCTGATAATACGTGCCTACGGTCTTGGGTACTTTCGGCTGATACAAGATGCGCGAATAATCTATATTCCTGGCCTTCCAGGGCAGGATCGCGGAATTAAGCTCCAGGAGCTCGGTGTGGCCGATCAGATCCTCCATCCGGCTTACTCCCAGGGAAGCCATAATCTCCCGCAGTTCGCTAACCACAAAACGAAAATAATTCACTAAGTATTCCGGCCGGCCGCGAAATCTTTTTTCCAGGATCTCATCCTGGGTAGCCACCCCCACAGAACAGGTATTTAAATGGCAATGTCTGAGCATCACGCACCCGGAGATAATCAGGGCCGCGGTGCAAAATCCGTATTCCTCCGCCCCCAATATCGCGGCAATGGCCACATCGCGGCCGGTGCGCATCTGGCCATCGGTCTGCAGGCGCACCCGGCTCCTTAAGTCATTCAAGACCAGGGTCTGATGGGTTTCGGAAATCCCCAGCTCCCAGGGCAGTCCGGCGTGCTTAATAGAGCTCATTGGCGAGGCTCCAGTGCCTCCGTCTGCGCCGGAAATCAGGATCATATCCGCGTGGCCCTTGGCTACCCCGGCGGCAATAGTGCCTACGCCGATCTCTGAAACTAATTTTACGCTAATACGCGCCCGGGGATTAACGTTTTTTAAATCAAAAATGAGTTGGGCCAGGTCCTCAATGGAATAAATATCGTGGTGCGGAGGAGGAGAAATCAGGGTCACCCCTGGTGTGGTATAGCGGGTCTTGGCGATAGTTACGCTGACCTTGTGGCCGGGGAGTTGTCCCCCTTCACCGGGCTTAGCCCCCTGAGCAATCTTAATCTGGATTTCATCGGCATTGACCAAATAATTGGTAGTTACCCCGAAACGGCCGGAGGCTACCTGCTTAATAGCGCTTCTTTTGGAATCTCCGTTAGCAAGCGGCTTAAACCGGGCAGGATCCTCCCCGCCTTCTCCGGTATTGGAACGGCCGCCTAAGCGGTTCATGGCGATGGCCAGGTTCTCATGCGCCCCTCTTGAAATTGAACCAAAGCTCATTGCCCCGGTAGCCAGGCGCTTAAAGATATTTTCTGCCGTCTCCACCTTCTCAATCGGAATAGGCCTGACAGACTTGAATTTGAGCAGGCTTCTCAAGGTCGCCGGATTTTTAGACTGGTCATTAATAAGATTGGCGAATTCCCTGTATTTCTTGTAATCGCCAAGACGGGTGGCATCCTGGAGACTGGCAATAGTATCCGGATTCCAAAGGTGGTATTCACCGTCGCGTTTCCACTGGTAAACGCCTCCGCTTAACAGGTAAGGGGCATTGAGAGACCCTTCGCCAAAGGCCTGTTTATGCCTTAGCAAAGACTCAGCGCAAATCTCGCTAAAACCCGCGCCCCCAACGCGCGAAACAGTCCCGCAAAAGCATTTATCAATAACCTCAAGCCCCACCCCCAAGGCCTCGAATATCTGGGCCCCGCGATAACTCTGAAGTGTAGAAATACCCATCTTGGAAAGTATCTTGAGTATCCCGGTATCCAGGGCGTGGCGGTAATTATTCAAGGCCTTGGCATAATCCAAATTCAACTGCCCCTCGGAGATTAAATAGGCCAGAGACTGATAGGCCAGGTAAGGATTAACGCAATCCGCTCCATAGCCAAACAACAAGGCAAAATGATGCACCTCCCGTGGTTCAGCAGTTTCCAGAATGATCCCAATCTGGGTGCGCAGGGCCTTTTTGACTAAGTAATGATGCACTGCCCCCACAGCCAAAAGGGCCGGCAAGGCCGCGCGCTTTTTATTTACCCCCTGATCGCTTAGGATAATAAAACTGTATCCCTGCCGGATAGCCGCGACTGCCTCCTGACAGACCTTATTCAAGGTTTTAAGAAAATCCTTTTCGTCCTCAACATTAAAAAGTATGGAAACGCCTTTACTCTTAAAGCCTTTTTCCTTGACCCCGCCCTTTCCTCTTCCAGGCGTATCTTCATAGTAAGAAAGGGCGGGGTTGAGGCCTCGGATCCCGGCCAAATCCTCGTTACTAAGGATGGGTTCTTTGACTAAAAGCTTACGCGCGTGTCCGGGGGTTTCCTCCAGGATATTTTTCTGAGCGCCCACAAAGCTAAACAGGCTCATCACCAATTCTTCCCTTATAGGGTCAATGGCCGGGTTGGTTACCTGGGCAAAGAGCTGTTTGAAATATGTATAAAGCATCTGGGGATACCTGGAGAGCACCGCGTGAGGCACATCATTGCCCATTGAGCCGATAGGCTCTTTGCCCTCTTCAGCCATAGGTTTTAGGATGAGCTTCAAGTCTTCACGGGTGTAGCCAAAGGCATTTAGGAGAAGCAAAACATCTTCACCAGCTTTCAGCTTTCTGCTTTCAGCTTTCAGCCTTGCGGCGGGGAGCTTATCAAACTCCAGAAGGTTATCTTTAAGCCAGTCACCGTAAGGCTTTCGGCTGGCGGCCTTTTCCTTAATCTCATCATCCTGGATGATCCTCTGCCGAAGGGTATCAATAAAAAACATCTTCCCCGGCTCAAGCCTGCCGGAGAGCGCGATGTCTGAAGGCTTAATCTCATCCAGCACCCCCACCTCCGAGGCCATCACCGCCAGATCATCTTTAGTTACAATATAGCGCGCCGGGCGCAGGCCGTTTCTGTCCAGGACTGCCCCGATACTTATCCCGTCGCTAAAGGCAATAGCCGCCGGGCCGTCCCAGGGCTCCATAAAACAGGCGTGGTATTTATAAAAATCCTTGAGCTTTTCATCCATTAATTTATGCTGTTCCCAGGCACCCGGAATAAGCATCATCATCGCCTGCTCAATGGGCCTGCCGGCCAATACCAAAAGCTCAAAGGCGTTATCAATAGCCGCGGAGTCACTGCCCCCCGGGACAATCACCGGCTTGAGCTTATTTATGTCTTTGCCGAAGAGCCCGCTTTTTAAGAGGCCTTCCCGGGCAGACATCCAGCTGATATTCCCCCGCAAGGTGTTTATCTCGCCGTTATGGGCCAGGAAGCGAAAAGGCTGGGCCAGGTCCCAGGTGGGAAAGGTATTGGTGGAATAGCGGGAATGAACCAGACAGATCGCGCTCTGAACATCCTCATCCAGCAGGTCCGGGAAGAAACTATCCACCTGCTCTGGCATCAACAGCCCTTTATAGGAAAAGGTGCGGCTGGAAAGATTGGGGATATAAAAAGAGGATTTTTGTTTTAATTTAGAGGCGCGGATGATATTTTCGGCCTGTTTGCGGATAACATAAAGCCTGCGCTCAAAATCTAAATCGTCTTGCTTGGCGACTTGGCGACTTGGCGGCTTGGCGACCCTTCTTATGAACACCTGCTCAATCACCGGCTGGGTCTTTTGAGCGCTCACCCCGATATCCGAATTATCCACCGGCACGGCCCTAAAGCCAAGCAAAAACTGCCCCTCATCCTTAATGATCTTAGCTAAGGCATCCTTACAAAACTTGCGTTCCTTAGGATTAGCCGGCAGAAAAACCAGCCCAGAGCCGTATTCCCCATAGTCAGGAAGCCGGATCCTGGCCTGATGGGCAATCTTGAGGAAGAATTGATGCGGGGTTTGGATCAAAATTCCAGCCCCGTCCCCGGTCTTGGGATCCGCCCCGGTTGCCCCGCGATGAGAAAGCCGCTTAAGCACCTTTAGTCCCTGGCGAACGATGGAATTGGATTTTCTCCCCTTAACATCGCAGACAAACCCCACCCCGCAGGAATCATGCTCAAAACGGGAATCATACAAACCGTATTTTTCCAAATCTTGTCGTCTCTTCATTTTAGTTTTTGACTCTTAACTTTTGACTTTCTATAATATCTCATACTTAGGCTTTAGGCAAGAAAAAAATGACCCCGCGCCTTTTACATATTCAAGTTTTGATTTCTAAAAACTGAATAATAAAAGGCGCGGGGTCAACGAGAAAACATATTCGTCTGAATTATTTTATAAAAAGCATCTCGCGATACTTGGGTAGATCCCAATGCTCATCGGAGACAACCCGCTCCAGGGCATCCACATGCCTCCTGATATGCTCCATAAGAGGCTTTAGCTCTTTAAAATAAAGCTCTGCTTTTTCCTCATGGTGGAGTTGAGCGGCTTTTTCTAAGAGCTTAACCAGCTCTTTGGAGTTGCGCCGCACATAATAAATCTTTTGGGCCACTTCGCTTAAATGCTCTTTCTGGTCATCTAAGACTGCCTCTTCCAGTTTCAACTTAACCTCTTTCTTGAGGCTGACCAACCTGGAAAGATTATCCGCCAAAAGCCGCTCATATTCACATCCTGAAGGAACGACGCAAGAATTAACCATCTCATTGAGGGTATTGGCCTCAATCTCCAGGGTAAGGTTATATAAATCAACCCAGATTTTGTGACGGGCCAGAAGCTCTTCCTTAGTGAAAACCTTATACTTCTCAAATAAGGCGATGTTTTCCTTTTTTTCCAGGGCCTTTAAGGCATCCACGGTAGAGGCCACATTAGGCAGACCTCTCCTTTTGGCCTCTTTAACCCAATCCTCGGAATAATTATTTCCCTCAAAACGGATGTCCTTGCTCTCCTTAACCAACTCGGCGATAACCTTTAAGACTGCCGTGTTGAAATCCTTGCCCGCGGAGGCCTTTTTAATCTTATCCGCCACATAATCCAAGCTCTCGGCAATAATAGTATTAATCACCGCTATCGGCGTAGAGATGTTCTGGGAAGAGCCTACCGCCCGGAACTCAAACTTATTCCCGGTAAAGGCAAAAGGCGAGGTACGGTTACGGTCAGTGGAATCCTTATTGAATTTAGGAAGTTTGGTAACACCTAAATCAATAATGTCGCGCTTGGAAACCTTGTTCTTCGCGCCCTTCTCAATCATATTCAGGATAGAAGTTAACTGATCTCCCAGGAAGACGCTCATAATCGCCGGAGGCGCTTCATTGGCTCCCAAGCGGTGTTCATTCCCGGCAATAGCCACG
Source organism: Omnitrophica bacterium GWA2_41_15 (assembly GCA_919902675.1). Taxonomy (GTDB): domain Bacteria; phylum Omnitrophota; class Gorgyraeia; order Gygaellales; family UBA12090; genus UBA12090. The sequence continues at coordinate 48,419 of CAKKRH010000016.1, read as the reverse complement.
CTTGAGCGCAGGAGATCCGAGTGATTATAAACCGCCCTGAGCACCGCGGCCAATACTGCCAAAAACTGCAAATTATCCTCAGGGGTTTCCCCGGGATTAAGCAGATTATTACCCTTATCATCCGCCAAAGACCAATTCAGATGTTTGCCGCTTCCGTTTATCCCGGCAAACGGCTTCTCGTGTAAAAGGCAGACCAAATTATGCCGCAGGGCGACTTTCTTCATCAATTCCATCAGCAGTTGATTATGGTCGGCGGCAATATTGGATTCTTCAAACACCGGCGCGAACTCATACTGGTGCGGAGCCACCTCATTATGCCGGGTCATCACCGGAATCCCCAGCTTATAAGCCTCCTCCGCGACCTCAAACATAAAATTAACCACTCGCTCCTTGATTGTCCCGAAATACTGGTCCTCAAGCTGTTGCCCTTTAGGTGAGCTCGCGCCCACCAAGGTGCGCCCGGTCAATAAGAGGTCCTGCCTTAAGTTATAATAATTTTTATCTATCAAGAAATACTCCTGTTCCGGGCCGCAGGTAGAAAGCACTTTCTTGACATCTTTGTGCCCGAAAAGCCGCAAAAGGCCTATAGCCGCCTTGCTCACAGCCTCATCAGAGCGCAAAAGGGGAAGCTTCTTATCCAGAGCCTCGCCGTGATAAGAAATAAAAATGCTCGGAATGCACAGAGTCTTACCTAACGTACTTTCAATTATAAAGGCCGGGCTGGAAGGATCCCAGGCGGTATAACCGCGGGCCTCAAAAGTAGCGCGTATGCCTCCGGAGGGAAAAGAACTGGCGTCGGGCTCACCCTGGATAAGCTTGCTTCCGGAAAACTTCTCCATGACCTTTCCAGGTGCGGTTATGGAAATAAAACTATCGTGTTTCTCCGCGGTTAAGCCAGTCATCGGCTGGAACCAGTGGGTATAATAAGTAGCCCCCTTAGAAATAGCCCATCTCTTCATGCACTCGGCAATCTCATTAGCCTGATCAATAGTAATGGTCAGGCCTTCGGACATCCAGCGCTTGAAAGCGTCAAAAGTGCTTTCAGAAATATGCTCTTTCATTGTGGAGATATTAAAGGTGTTCTCGCCAAAATAACTGGAAACACTCTTAGGTTGAGACTTCCTCTCCAAATCAATACTCTTGATTCTGAATAAAACTTCTTCCCTGATGCTCATTTCCTCCTCCTATTAGAATAGTAAATAATAAAGGGTCGATAGTCAATAGTCAATCTTAACCATTGACTATCGACCCTTAATTTTTTGATTATTATATCACAATTTTTCTATTGTGATAATAATTTTTAGCCGATAGCCGCCGGGCCTTTTTCCGAGGTGCGGATACGGATACATTCTTTCAGGTCCAAGACAAAAATCTTTCCGTCGCCTATCTCGCCGGTCTTGGCTGAGCTGGTAATAGCCTTAATAGTCGGCTCAACAAACTCCTCATTCACCGCAATCTCCAGACGCACCTTCCTCAAGAGATTACCGCTCTCTTTTGAGCCGCGATAAACCTCAGTAATTCCTTTTTGACGGCCGTGGCCCAAAACCTCACTTACCGTAATCAAATTCACCCCCGCCTTATAAAGCTCTTCCTTAACATCCTCTAATTTATAAGGCTGAATTATCGCGATAATTAATTTCATATTTTCCTCCTCTAAAAGAAATCCTAAATCCTAAATCCTAAATCCTAAACAAATCCAAAACCAGAAACCCAAAACACTAAACAGCCGTTTTTGATTTTGGGTTTTAACATTTGGGTTTGTTTAGAATTTAGGGTTTTGGGTTTAGAGTTTATCATTATTTTACTCAAGCACCGTATACGCCCTCTCCTGATGCTGAGTCAGGTCAAGCCCCATAGATTCCTCTTTATCGCTTACCCTTACCCCAATAGTCATATCTACCAATTTATAAATAACAAATGTTACTATAAACGAGTAGGCCGCCACCACCGCCACCGCCTTTAGCTGAATCATAAATAACTGGGGATTGCCAAAAAACAATCCATCGGCACCGGCCGGATTCACGCTTTTTGAAGCAAACAGTCCGGTGGCCAAGGCCCCCCAGATACCGCCTACGCAATGAACTCCAAAGGCATCCAAAGAATCATCGTATCCTAATTTTGGCTTGATTACGCTTACCGCGATAAAACAAATCACGCTTACCAGGATTCCGATGATAATCGCCGGTATCACGCTGACATAGCCTGCCGCCGGGGTAATCGCGACTAATCCGGCCACCGCGCCGCTGGCGGTCCCGAACATCGTGGGCTTTCCGTTATGAAACCACTCTATCAAGGCCCAGCTCAATCCGGCCGCGGCCGCGGCGGTATTGGTAACCACAAAGGCATTGACTGCCAATCCGTTAGCCGCCAAAGCGCTTCCGGCGTTAAAACCAAACCAGCCGAACCAAAGCAGGCCTGTCCCTAACACGATAAAGGGCAGGTTATGCGGAGCCGGGGCATGATGATCTAAATTCTTTCTCCTTCCGATTACCAGGGCGCTGACCAGGGCGGCGATTCCGGCGTTGATATGAACCACGGTTCCTCCGGCAAAATCCAATGCCCCTAAGCTCCTAAGCCATCCGCCGATTCCCCAAACCCAATGGCAGACCGGATCATACACAAATGTCGCCCAGAGAAGGGTAAAGATCAAAAAAGCGGAAAACTTCATCCTCTCGGCAAAAGCCCCGATAATCAAAGCCGGTGTGATTATGGCAAACATCGCCTGGAAAATCATAAAGGCCTGATGTGGTATGGTGGCGGAATAATCCGCGTAAGGCTCTAAGCCCACGCCATTTAACCCGGCCCACCCCAAACCACCCCAAAAGCCGCTTCCCGGGGCAAAAGAAAGGCTATAGCCGAAAAGCACCCACTGCAGGCTTAAGGCGCAGAGAACAATAAAACACTGCATCAAAATACTTAACATATTCTTACGTCTGACCATGCCTCCGTAGAAAAAGGCCAGTCCCGGCGTCATCAACATGACTAAAGCTGATGAAATTAAAATAAACGCTGTATCTCCTGAGTTCATCTTTAATCCTCCTTAATGAGCCCCGCCTGATGAGCGGGGCGAATTAACCCCGCTGAGCCCCGCCAGCGGCGGGGTCATGCGAAACGGGGTAAACTACAAGCAATAACCATCACAACTTCAATCCCGAATATAAAAGGCATCTTTTCTCTAAAAAGACGCCCCTTGCTTAAAAATTACTTCTTAGTAACTTAAAAGTCCGTCCTTCTGTAAAGGCCTGCTTTGGCTAAAGTTTAATTAGATATAAGCAAGAAAATGCTTTTCTTGATAACGGCTATTTATCCTTCTTTGGATAAGCGCGCCATATTTTAAAAATTGAGAGCGTTGGAAAACCCTGTTTTTCAACGCTCTCATCCTGAGGAGGGACGTAAGTCCCGACGAAGGATCTTATACAGAAATGTCTCAAGATGAGAGTCTTTTAGGGTTTTGTAACAGTCTCAAATTTTTGAACTTTGATATTTGATTTTATCCGTAATACTTTTGGGCGTATTTCAAGCTAATCTTTTTCTTGATTTTCAAGACCCCCACATGCGACATGCCCAGGCGCCTGGCTGTTTCTCTCAGGCTTAACCCCTGATATAAAAAACGCAAAACATCTTTTTCCTTCTTTTTAAGCCCGTTATTCATCATCTCATCAACAATCAAACGGCTGTTAAGCTTATCAAAGAAAAATCCGCTTTCATCAACCACAATATCCTTAAGACAGAAGGGATCCTCGGAACTATACGCCACAGGCTCCTCCAGGCTAAGCATATCCGCCCTAACCTTGTGGGTGCGGATATAGTTTTGAATGTGGAAATAACAACTGCGGATGATATAACTCACGGTCTTACCCTGAAATTCGCCATTCTTGGAACGTTTCCATAAATTTATCAAAGCCTCCTGACAGAGGTCGTCGTCATCTATAAAGCCCAGGAATCTCCTCTTGGCGGAAATTCTCTTTAAGAGAGGCTTGAGTTCGTTGGCTAATTTTGTAAATTCCTGTGCATCCATATTTTAAAAATAAAAATCCCAAACACAGCTTTTACTTTCTTAGCTATATTTGGGACTTCTTTATCCCCTAACCGCTAAAGGCGCGCGAGAAAAGACTTGTTAGATTTTCTACGATTTGCGCGGTTGCAATAAAAAAAGCGCTTAGATCGCACTTCTCATCTAAACGCCTCTTTGCGTATTACTACCTTGTAAATTTCTTAATTTAAATATACCACATAAATAATTTTTGTCAAGAGAAATTATAAATGTGTCAATAAAAAGTTATTACAGAACTCAGGATAGGCGGGGTTTTCTAACCCCGCCCCGACGGCGGGACAAGAATGTCCCGCCTAGTCCGAAGTGGAAATTTCCGCTACCCACATTCAGACTGTGTCATAATAGTAAAATGCGTGTCATTGCGAGCGTAGCGAAGCAATCTTTAATTCAGACATCGTCGCAAGTAAGATTGCCACGGTCGCCTTCGGCGACCTCGCAATGACACAAAAGGCTATTATGACACAATCTGATTGACCGGGGACAATGTTATGAGTCAAACCAAATGATAATACTTTTTTCCTTCGCCTTGGGCGTCAAGGGCGTATTCTATTTTTAACTCTTCTTTCTTCATTCTTAAGTCAATGGGCCCGCTTTTATCAAAAGGAAAAACTACCTCTACTTTAGGGTAAAATATATCATCTTCATTTTCTTGCCGGACTATGGCCACGGATTTATCGGTCAAAGAAACAATCGCGCCTACCGGCCACACACCCATTATCATAAAAAGCTTATCCAGGAGTTCAGGCTCAAACATCTTGCCTTTTTCTTTAAGCATCAGACTATAAATAAACTCCGGGGGGTAGCTCTTCTTATAGCTTCTCCTGGCGTTAAGGGCATCGTAAACATCGCATAGTGAAACAATCAAGGAAGCAATATGAGGCCGGCCGGCGAAATAAAGCTTAGGGTAACCCTTAAGGTCATACCTGAGATGATGCTCAAAGGCGACTATTGCCGGAAGGACTCCTAATTGCCGGGTATGCCTTAAAAGTATATCCGAACCCAGCTCAGTGTGGCTTTTCATCATCTCAAATTCTTCATCGCTAAGCTTATCCGGGCTTTTGATTACCTGCCCGGATACGTAAATCTTTCCGATATCATGGAATAACGCGGCCATGCCGATATTCAACACATCGTCTTTATTAAAGCCGAGACGGAAAGAAAAATACATAGACAATACAGCCGTATTCAAAAGATGGACAAATGTGCTTATATCGTGCCTTTTCAAGGCGGCAAGTTTCAGGAATTCCTGATAACTCTTGAATAAATTCTCCATCATATTGCCCAGCGTATATTTTAACTGCGGATAATCAAATGCCTCATTTTTTACAATAGCATCCAAGGAGACGGAAATCCTGCTTAAAGAATCTTCATACTGCCTTAAATAATTTACCGAATCCAGGACTTCTTTTCTTAAAGAGTTATCCCCGGCCTTTATTTTACCGATGGCTATATTCTTTATTCCTTTATTCAACAAATACTCCTGGACTCCGGGGCCGAAATTTTCCTTGGGGGTTATTAAAAATATGATGAAACCCGACAATTCTTCTTTAGTAATGCCGCGGGTAAAGGCAATCCTCTCAATCCCTCTTTCCTTTAAATACTGGATAAAAGGCTTAACCGACTTGCTTAAATCAAAGAATATTTCTTTCTCAAAAGCAAGCTCCTCGCCGATAATTCCGATTACCAGCTCGTTTCTCTCCTCCAAAAGATTCCGCAGACTGTTATGCGCGTTCTCCAGAGACTCCTTAAACTTAGGATGTTCTAAAGGATATATCTTGGCTGACTGCAAAGATGAAATCAAGTTTCTTAATGAATCTTCAATGGCTTCTGCCATATCTAACCCTTCCTTGAAATCCTACCCGGCTCAATCAGGCGGATGACGCGCCGTGTCATTCCAGTAAACTCTCCAAAGCGGCCTTAGCCTTTTCCCTGACCTTCTTACTCCAGAAGAATCCCCTCCCGCTTAAAGTAAGCAGAAAATCGCTCGCCTGTGTGGCCAGGCCATCTTCAACCACAATATCAATATTCTCTTCTAAAACCTTATTCTTTCTTCCCCAGGAATCCGGCACGTCCAAAAGCAATTTTAAGGCTCTAGCCACCGCGTTATTTTGGCCGGCTTCGCTTCCCGGGCCTTCCTTGCATACTAAAACTCCAAGCGCTTCTTTCCTTAAAAAAACATTTTCTTCCTTAAGAATGGAGAATAAGAAATTTTCATCCCGCTCCGGCAGCTTTCGCATAGCCTTAAGTATCTCCAGTTTTATCAAACTATGCGAGAAGGAAAAAATATTTTTTAATATCTCTAAACTTAGGCCTGAGCGAATTTCCTGGACAGCTTCAATTAGATTTTTTAAGAATTCGGTGTCGGGTGGCTTTTTCTTTAAATTGTCATAGAAAACATTCAGCGCCTCCGGGAAGAATTTAAAATACATTTTAAAAATTCCGGAACCTATTCTGTTTTCATTAAATATTTTATCCAGATAATACCGCTCGCCCAAAAAACTCCTGTTCAGCAGATTTAAAAAACCCTCAAATTCCCCGCGAGGCGCGCCTTGAAAAATAATATTTTCAATAGATGAAAGAGCGTCATTCTTTATCGGATCAAATATGCCGGAGAAACTTGATTCCTTCCTCCTCCTCTCGCAGATTTCCAGAAAATGCCTTAAGAACTCCGTGTCTTTGTTTTTTATCACGGAATCAAGCTCCTCTTTAACCAAATCTTTAAGCAGGCTTAATTTTGTTTTATTCTTTTCCCCTATAAGCGAATTAAGGATAAGAAACTGATAACTCGCGCGCGTGGATTCCAAGTCGAGGCCGCGAGAACCGGCCTCTTCAAAAAAAGTATTTTTAAATAAGAATTCCAGGTTTTTACGGTAGGGGTCGTAAGCTCGCGTTTGATCCTTGGCGGCAAAGAAAAGCTCCTTAAGCCTTTTTACCGCCTGGGGATTAACCTCCGGTGGATTTTTGGTTTTGATTTTATCGGCCAATGACGAAGCGGCGCGCTCATGCTGATTTTTATCCAAAAATGAGGATAGTAACTCAAAACTAAGGGCGTCAAAATCTTTATTCGAAACCGCCGCCTCCCATAAAATACCGCTAAATTCATCACCGCTTAAGTCTTTAAAAAATACCCGCAGTGTCCCCAACTGATCTGTTTTAAATATGGTCTTATCCCTCAAAATCAAATTAGCCATCTCCCTTAAGCAGGCGTTGAATTTATCTCTTGCTTCATCCTTTAAATAGTTGAGAAAATTATGGATGTTTTCGCGTAAATCCTCGTTTTCTAAAAGATCATTGACCTTAAATTTCTCTATAATCTTACCGAAGTTATCCGCCAAGCCGGATATATCCTCAGGAGTTCCCTTCTCGGCGGCCTCCTGAAACATATGAATCCAGACATCCTTATGTTCCTTTCCCTGGGCCCCTAAGAGACGGGAATAATCCAATCCCTTCGCCAGAATATATGACAAATTTTCTTTCTTGAGAATAGCCTCTATTCCGCCTTCTTTAAGAATCTCTTTCGGAGCCAAAGAAACCTTGGAAATAAAAAAAATCAGCTCCTTGAAGCTGACACCGCTTTTTATCTCTATTGTTTCGACTTTACGGAAATGAAGAAATGAGGCTAATTCTTTAGACAGGCCGGACTTTTCCCAATTCTTACCGTCTATGAAGAGCGAATTCGGGCTGATGCCGATTTTTATGGGGTTAAGAAAGACAAGGAGTGAATCCGCTTTTGCTTTTAGGTCTTCGGCGGATTTCAAAAAAACAGGATGGTCTTTAAAATAAACCGCGGCATTGTTCAGCGAGGTTTTAAGGCTGGCCAGAAAGTCGCGCAAAGCCTCTTCTTTAGTCATCATCGGTAGGGGTAGACTCTAAACCCGCCCCTACATAAAGCCGCCTGGCTATTTCTTTCCCGCTGCGGGTAAGAAATACCCTATCTATTATTTCAGCCAGTTTATTTTTATTGCCGGCGGCACACTCGTCCCTGAGGTTAACTAACCAGTCCGCGTCATAAAGCACCTTAAAGTTAAGGGTATCAACCTTACCCGGAGAATGATGATGAGCAACAATCTCACAGACCTCGCCAATTATCTCTTTTTTAAACTGGAGCTTCTCCATAATAGCCTTGGCAATGGGAGGCCCCTCTATCTCCTGATAATTCCCGGCTGAACTTTTATATTTTTCCTCGGCCTTATGTATGCCTATATCATGGAGTATGGCCGCGGAAATAACCACCAGGGGATCGGCCTGCTCTTTTTCAAGCAGCTGCTCAGCGAATTCCAGGACCTTCCTGGCGTGGTTTATCCGGCGCTCATCAGCCGCGAAATACTTTTCCATCTCAAAAAGTAAAAGGTCTTTTTTGGTCCGGTATTTATCCTGTTTGGGTTGAGTCTTGGCCGCGGCCAATAATTGTTGATAACGCGCCTCTCCGATACAGTCAACCGCTTTAGGGCACCAAAGGGCGCAGCCAAAATCAACCTTGGGATTAATTACCTCCTGCTTACAGTTGTGGCATCGCCTCTTGGGTTCATCCTTAAAGAACTCAACTATTTCCTTACAATTAGGACAGCTAACCTCAAAGGCATCTTCCGGCTTCCAATATTGGGGATTCTGCCCCGGACATTTCGCGTCAGACATCGCGGTTACTCAAAATAAACGCTAAACTCTTCTCGCCAGAGCGAGATCCCGCCTTCTGATTGACTATAGGTGGGAAAATTCTAAACAAATCCAAAGTCATAAACCCACAATACAAGAATTTTATGTTTTTTTGTTTTGGGTTTTTAAACATTTGAGTTTGTTTATGGTTTCGGATTTAGGGTTTAGGGTTTATTTTGTATTTATCTAATAATTTCATCTATTGTCTTAAGATTATAGTACCCCAAAACCTTAACCCTGGCCAGGGATTTACCCACCAGCCAATCATGGTATTTTTTCATAAAGGCCTGGTGAAGGCTTTTCGCCCTCCATTCATAAACCGAGGCGAATTGATTCTTATGGTCAAGCCGCTTCACGGTCATATAACGGATAAAACCTTTGGCCTTTGCGGCATAAGCGGCCCACATCTTGCAGTCTTGCTTGTATTTTGCCTGTTCTTCAGGCGCGATCTCGAATAATATGGAGTGAATAAACATTTAAATCGCAGAAATTGCGCGGAACTAGACGCGGAACCACGCACAAATTATATTGCGTAGTTACACGTGATGTTCCATGCTGGTTAAAACTTCTTATTCCCGTGGCGATAGGGCCGGGCGCGGTTTTTGGCTATCTTCTTTTTAATCGCGCCCTGCAGGTCTATGCCGCGGGCCCCGCAATAATCAAATATCCGGATACAGCAGTCTGCCAGTTCCTCGGCAACTTCTTCGGTCCTGGCGTGATTGCGCATCGCCTCCAGGGCCTCGGAAAGCTCCGAATGCATAAGAGCGATCAACTCGGCATCATTCCTTTCGTTCTGCCACCAGCCTTTTTCCCGGGCGATTTTATGCGACTCCTCAACCAATTTACGTATAGTAGACATTTATCAGCTGTCGGCTTTCAGTTATCAGCTCTCAGCTGAAAGCTGAAGGCTGACAGCTGAAGGCTTATTTAATGTAATCTTTGCTTTACCAGTTCACTGACTAATTTATTATCCGCTCTTCCTGAAAGCTTAGGCAGTAATTCTTTCATCACCTTTCCCATATCCTGGGCGGTCTTGGCGCCAATCGAGGTTACCACCTGGTCAATTATCTCTTTTATCTTACCTTCAGACAGCTGCTCAGGCAAATAGGATCTTAGAATCTCCAGTTCTTTGCTTTCTTTCTCCACAAGATCCGCCCTGGAGCCGGCCCTAAACTGCTCGATAGAATCCTGGCGCTGTTTTATCTGTTTTTTTATGGCCGTCAGGACATCAACATCCTCAAGTTTTTCCGCCCTCTTCTCAATAGCGATATTCTTCAATTCTGACCTCAAGAAACTTAAGGTGGAAACCCTTGGCGCGTCCTTGTCTTTCATCGCCTTCTTAAAATCTTCCAATATCTTCTCTTCTAACATCATCTATGCCCTTTCCATCAACCTCCCGCCCCTAACTTCTAACTCCCAACCTCTAACTTCTTTAAAAACACCTCTATCCTGCTTAAAGCCTCGCGCAGGTTCTCCAGGCTTGAGGCGTAGGAAATCCGGATATAGCCTTCTCCCGAATCTCCAAAGGCATTTCCCGGAACCACCGCCACCTTCTGTTCCTTGAGAAGCCGGGAGCAAAAATCCATTGAGCTTAAGCCTGTGCTTTCTACGCAGGCAAAGGCGTAAAAGGCCCCCTGGGGCTTAAGGCACTTTAGCCCCATCCGGTTTAGGCCATCTACCACAAGCTCTCTCCTCCTCTGGTATTCCCGCCTCATTTCACTAACCGCTTTACCGGCTCCTTGCAAAGCCTCACAGGATGCCATCTGGCTGATTGTGGACACGCACATAATGGTATACTGATGAATCTTGGTCATTGCCGCGATTATCTCTTTGGGGCCGCAGGCATATCCCACCCGCCAGCCGGTCATGGCGTAGCTTTTAGAAAAACCGTTCAGATAAAGGGTATTGTTTTTTGCTCCGGATAGCGAGGCGAAAGGAACATGTTTAAAATCATAGGTCAGCTCATCATACACCTCATCGCTGATCATAATCAGATTATGTTTTAAAACTGCCTTTTTGATTTCCTCTAATTCCTTCTTGGTATAAGAAACTCCCGTAGGATTAGAGGGATAATTAAAAATTATAGCTTTGGTTTTAGCATCACAGTTTTTCTCGATATCCGCCGGCCGGAGTTTAAAATTAGACTTGGCGGTTGAGATATACACCGGCTCTCCCCCGGCTAAAGCGCTTACCGGGCCATAGGAAACATAACAAGGTTCAGGAATCAAGACCTTATCTGCGGGATTTAAAATCGCGCGCGCCGCCAGATCCAGGGCCTCGCTCACCCCCACAGTTACTAAAATTTCATCCTCAGGATTATAAGCGAGTCCGTGATGGTGCTTAAGAAAACGGGAAATACTCATCCTCAGTTTCATCAGGCCCTTATTTGAGGTATAGCTGGTCCAACCCTGTTCCAGAGAGAATATCGCTGATTCCCGGATGCTCCAGGGAGTGGCAAAATCCGGCTCGCCCACCCCCAAAGATATAACATCCTTCATCCCCAGCACCAGGTCAAAAAACGCCCTTATCCCCGAAGGCCGCATATCCCGGACTTTTTTAGCGATACTATCTTTCATTAGAGTAATTAATCCCCGTTATTTCATCAAGGTGTTCTTGATCATAAAACCGGCAAAGACTATGGAAACCATTGACATCAGCTTAATCAGGATATTTAAGGAAGGTCCGGCGGTGTCTTTGAAGGGATCACCCACGGTATCTCCGACCACTGCCGCCTTATGCGGCAGAGAACCTTTGCCCCCGAGATTACCCTCCTCAATATATTTCTTGGCGTTATCCCAGGCTCCCCCGGAGTTAGCCATCATCACCGCCAGGACAAATCCCGAAACCAGGGCCCCGGCTAAAAGCCCGACCTCAGCCTCAAGCCCGATAAGCACGCCCACGATAATAGGAGCCAATACCGCAAGCAAAGAAGGTAGGATCATCTCTTTCTGGGCGGCGGAGGTAGCTATGCCCACGCAACGGGCGTAATCGGCCTTGGCCGTGCCTTCAAATAAACCCTTAATTTCCTTAAACTGCCTCCTAACCTCAAGCACAATCTTGCCCGCAGCCCGGCCCACTGCCTGCATAGTCAAAGAGCAAAATAAATAAGGAAGCATCCCACCGATAAAAAGCCCGACTAAAACTCTAGGATCCATCAAATCCAGCTTTAAGTCTTTGCCTAAAAGCAAAACTTGGTCTTTATAGGCGGCAATCAAGGCCAGCGCGGTAAGGGCGGCTGAACCGATGGCAAAGCCTTTACCGGTTGCGGCAGTAGTATTACCCAAGGCATCCAGGGCATCGGTCCTGGCCCTGACCTCCGGCGGCTGATTGGACATCTGGGCATTCCCTCCGGCGTTATCGGCTATCGGGCCGTAGGCATCAGTAGCCAGGGTAATCCCCAGAGTAGAGAGCATACCCACGGCGGATATGGCTATTCCGTATAATCCGGAATTAAAATTTACCGCTCCACCGGACACATAAAAAGAAGCCAATATGGCCGCCCCCACTACCATTACCGGCACCAGGGTAGAAAGCATACCCACGGCAATACCGCTGATAATTACCGTAGCCGGGCCGGTTAAGGCCGACTCGGCAATCTGTTTAGTCGGTTTAAAGCCGGATGAGGTATAATATTCAGTAACTATACCGATGATTATCCCAGACAGGAGCCCAAAGATGATTGACCAGTAAAACCCTAAATTATGGCTGCCCAGGGTCCACTTCACCAGAAAAAACGAAGTAACCAGAATAATCCCGGCGCTGACAAACACCCCTCTTCTTAAGGCAGCTAACAATGTCCCTTGGGAGGCGTCCTCCTTAGTGTTAACAAAGAATGTCCCGATTATTGAAGCCACTACTCCTAATCCGGCCATGGCCATCGGCACGATTACCCCGGCCAGTCCCAAACCGGCGGCCACCCCCAGAGCGCTGGTAGCCACAATTGAACCCACATAAGACTCATAAAGGTCCGCCCCCATCCCGGCCACATCGCCCACATTATCCCCGACATTATCGGCAATTACCGCCGGATTTCTTGGGTCGTCCTCCGGAATGCCGGCCTCAACCTTGCCCACAAGATCAGCCCCCACATCCGCGGCCTTGGTGAATATTCCTCCCCCTACCCGGGCAAAAAGGGCCTGGCTGGATGCCCCCATTCCAAAACAAAGCATAGTTGAAGTAATGGCCGAAATTTTATCCATTCCTACAGCGATAGGATGAGTAGAATAATACCAATCTAAAATACCGTACCAGATGACCAAATCCAATAAACCTAAACCCACCACGGTAAAACCCATCACGCTTCCGGCGGAAAAAGCCACCCTTAAGGCCGAATTCAGGCTGGTCCGGGCGGCGGAGGTGGTGCGGTTAGAAGCCTTGGTGGCGATAGTCATTCCGATAAATCCGGATAAGCCGGAAAAGAAACCGCCGCTTAAAAAAGCAAAAGGCACAAAAATAACCAGATAACCCTGATGGGCCATCCACAAGAGCAGGCAGAAGACTGCCGCGAAAAATATCCCTACTATTGAATACTGCCTTTTTAAATAAGCATAGGCCCCTTCAGATACATAGCGGGCAATTTCCCGCATTTTGTCGGTGCCGGGGTCTTTAGGCAGAATCACCCCGAAAATCAGATATATCACAAAACTCAAAGCCAAACATGAGCCTAAAGGCGCCAACCAGAATAAATTCATTTTCTAAATCCCTCCTATTTTTGCTAATCGCTTATCGTAAAAACAATTAGCGATTAGCGAATAATGGTTTCTTCTCTCTTAGAACCTACTGAAATATAAGAAATTTTTACCTTGAGCAGTTCCTGCAGACGGTCTAAATAGCGTCTGGCATTGAGAGGAAGCTGAGCGTAATAACGCACTCCGGAAATATTCTCCTGCCAGCCCGGCCAATCCTCATACACCGGTCTGGCTTTGGTTAAAACTTCTAAATCATATGGAAATTCCTTAAAAGTCTTTCCTTTATATTTATAGGCAGTGCAAATTTTAATGGTCTTAAGTTCATCCAGAACATCTAACTTCATCACCGCTGTTTCGGTAACGCCGTTTACCAGGACCGAAAAGCCGGCCATCACGCTGTCAAACCAGCCGCACCTTCTGGGCCGGCCGGTAGTCGATCCGAATTCTTTTCCTTTTTCCCGGATTAAATGGTTCAAAGAAGGCTGAAACTCACTGATAAACGGGCCCTCACCTACCCGAGTAGTGTAGGCCTTAATCACTCCCATTACCCGGTTTATCTTAGTGGGAGGAACTCCTGTCCCGATAGAGGCTCCTCCGGAGGTAGTTGAGGAAGAAGTAACAAAAGGATATGTTCCGAAGTCAATATCTAAAAATGCCCCTTGAGCCCCTTCAAAAAGTATTGATTTTCCGCCTAAGCAGGCCTCAGCCAGGACCACCGGGACGTTAGTGACATAATTCTTAAGTTTTCTGGCGTAACCCAGGTACTCCCGGTAAATATCCTCAAACTTAAAACCCTCATGCTTAAATGCCTTTTTAAATATCTCATTCTTTTCCAGGAGATTATCTTTTAGTTTCTGGGCAAAGAGTTTTTTATTAAAAAGATCGACCACCCTTATCCCGCATCTGGCCACCTTATCCGAATAACATGGGCCGATGCCTCGTCCGGTGGTGCCTATTCTTAAACGGCGCTTCTCCTCGCGCAGGCCGTCTAAAATGCGGTGATAGGGAAAAATCAAATGGGCCTGGCTGGATATTTTCAGGCGGCTCTGATATTCAATATTTTCTTTTTTTAACGTCTCTATCTCTTCCAGTAAAGCCTTGGGGTCAATCACTACCCCGTTTCCCAAAAGACAAATTTTATCTTTATGTAATATCCCTGAAGGAATAAGGTGAAAAATGTAGGTCTTGGCGTTAACCACCACGGTATGTCCTGCGTTATTCCCGCCCTGATAGCGCACGATATAATCCGAGTCCTTACTCAGAATATCAATCAGCTTACCCTTACCCTCATCCCCCCACTGTAAACCCACGATTACTGTATTCATAATAGTTTTTATAAAATGATAGGCTGAAATTTTAAAACTCTAAATTCTAAACTCGAAACCCTAAACAAATCCTAAACCAGAAATTATAAACCCAAAACGATATTGGATATCGCTTGGTTTTGGATTTTGGATTTGGGACATTTGAGTTTGTTTAGGATTTATGGTTTCGTGTTTAGAGTTTTGGTTTTTACATTACGGCGTCATCGTAAAAATCTTCCTGGCTATTTTAGGATGTTTGGCGATAAACTTTAACTCATCATCCACCAGCGGCTTCTGGTTGTGCACATTGGCATAACGCACCAACTCTAAGATTTCAGTGGCTTGGGCATCATCCTTGAACTCCACCTCCAGCTTCTCGTAGACGTTGCGGAAGCCCTTGATCCCGGAATATTCCCCGGCGGTAATCTTGCGTCCCGTCTCAATAATCTCAGGCTCGCCCCGGCCCAGCTCTTCAAAATCATAAAGCTCATAGTTTTTCCTGTCTTTAAGGGCTCCATCGGCATGGATACCGGATTCATGGGCAAAGGCATTTGAGCCTATCCCGGGCTGATTTATGGGGATAGGCACGCCAAAGGCGTAAGAAGCGTATTTGCATATCTTCCAGGCCTCCTTTAGATTTATCCTTTCATCCAAAACATACTTCTCCTCAAAGCCGCCGGCGTATTTTAAGGCCAGTAGGACGCTCACTAAGTCAGCGTTTCCGGCCCGCTCGCCCATACCGTTGACACAGGTATTAATATAGGCATCCACCCCGGCATCAAGGGCGGCCTTGGCCCCGGAGACGGAATTGGCCACCACCATTCCCAAATCATTATGGCAATGAATTTCAATGGGTAATTTTACCGCGTCGGCTAAAAGCCTTATTCTATCATACATAGTAAACGGGCTGTCACAGCCTAATGTATCGCAATAGCGAATACGGTCGGCCCCGGCATCTTTAGCCGCCAGGGCAAACTCAATTAAATAATCCATCCGGGTCCTTGAGGCATCCTCGGCGTTTACCCCGATAATTTCAGCGCCATGCTTCCTGGCCAGCTTCACGCTCTCAGCCATCTCCTTGATTACGGAAGCGTGGTCTAATTTTCCTTTAAACTTATGCACGATCATCTGGTCGGATGTTGATATGGAGAGATTGACATACTTTAACCTGGGAACAAGCTTAAAGCTCTCCTTTACATCCTCCTTAGTCGCCCGCATCCAGCCGCTCAAGATTATCGGAGACAGAAACCCTTCTTCAGCCAGCTCCAGATTGGCATTCAGGTAATTAGTTTCATGACGGGTAACGGGAAAGCCGAACTCGGATTGAGCCGCTCCCATCTGATTCAAATACACATTAATCATTGTCTTTTCTAACTTGGAAAGACATATCCGCGAGGTCTGCACCCCGTCGCGATTGGTTACATCCAGAATATAAATTTTTGGTTGTTTCATTTTCTCACCTCTTAAATAATGTTCTTCCAATCCCGCCTGAGCCGCTGATCAGGAGGATATCCTGATCAGCAAAGCAAAGAATAATCTGATTATTAATCCTTATCTTTTTTCGCGGGTGCTAAGCCTAAAAGTTTTTCCAACTCCTCAACCCGGCTGAAATTTTTAGCCGCGTATACCTCATTATTATTCACCAAAAACACCGGCCCGATGGACATTTCCAACTCTTTGTTCAAGGCGGTGTTTTCTCTTAATAAATCCAGCCCTTCTTGAGAAAGAGCGCATTTCTTGATCGCTGCCGGATTAATCCCAAACTGCTCGGCGCAAATCTCCCACCAGGAACTATCCTGGTTTTTAAAACGGCAGAGAGCGTAATCCCAGAGCTTATCCGGCTGATATTTAGCGATACAAACCTGCCTCATATCCTCTTCTAATTCCGCTATGCCTGCGGGCGCGGCGAAACCATTTTGAGTCTCAATTGCCAAATAATGCAGTTTAATACCCAATTCTTTATGCCCGGCCCGGAGGTCTCTTAACAAGGATAAAACCTCTGAGCCTTTATTACCCTTAGTTCCCATAAAGACATCTAATGTATTAGCTATCCTGGGCCGGCCAATGAATATCAAACCGCCGGAAAGCCGCGGGCTTAAACAATAATAATCATCTTTTAATTCGGCAAAATCCTTGATATCCTTGAATTCGCCTTGCGTATCCACGTCCTTGGCAATCAGATACACTGGTAAAAGTTTTGCCTGAGTTTTTACTATCCAGGATTTACCGGGTGCGGAATCAGAATCAATAAAATTAACCTGTAGCCCCGGAAAAAGCTTTCTTAAGAAGCTTAAAAATTTTTCCTGGTGAAGGACTTTTATATCCTTAGGCTGAATAACCAAAAGAGAAATCTGTTTGGGTTTCTCATAAGCGCAAGAAGAACTTATCTTTCCGGGATTAAGGCATTTACCGACTAAGCCTTCCTTGCGGCAGGCGGAATCCTCAAAACAGGCCGGCACTTGCTTTTTTAGCTGGGGCCAATCGGCTATTTCTTTAGATAAGCGGATATCCTCCACCCTGGTCTCTTTTATCTTCTTATTCTCTAATTCAATATCCAATTTTCCTAAACGCCTGCCCTGCCGGGAGGCCCGGACCAGGAGGCCTTTGCCGATTTTACTGAAAGGCTCTTGAGTATCCTGAGGCTTGGCGCAAATAATAGCATCAACGCCGTCAATCTGGGTAATCAGCTTAGTATCTTCTTCTTCCCCCAGATAACTTAAAACTACCACCACATCGGCCTTATTTCTCTTGACCTCTGAAATAGTTCTGGCTAAAGCCTGATAGGGGTCTCCTGCCTCCAATCCAGCCGACTTGGCATTAACTTGAGGATTAGTTAAGCCGATAAGAGCGACGTTAAGGCCGGACACTTTCTTAATCAGATAAGGCTTAAGGCCATCCATCTTCAGATTGCAGGATAAAAAGGCAATCCTTGATTTTTTGGCTTGAGCGGATAAATAATCCCGGCCAAAGTTAAATTCATCATCACCGACAGCCACGGCATCATAGCCCATAAGCTCAAGGGCCTTCAGGTTAATTTCGGTGCGCGCTTTATCCAGTTGAGCATCTTGACTGTGCTCATCCAGCTCTCCTGCGGCAAAAAACCCTCCGGCATCCACCAGAATAGTATCAGGATTTTCCTTGCGCAGCTCTTTGACCTTAGTCATTCTCCTGGCCACTCCGCCGTCCGGCTGGTGAGGACAATCACAATGATAGAGCGCGGCATGGGTTCCTCCGGTGTAAAGAATGGTTATCTTTTCAGCGAAACAATAACCAGAAAACAGAGAACAGAGGACAGAGGACAGAGATAAAATTCCTAAAATTTGAAATTTAGATTCAACCTTTAGCCGCAAGCTCATTTTTAAAGCCCTCTTTTTGCCATAAATAAAAGTATTCCCAGAAAAAAGAATAAAGCCGCGGTCAATAATTTCACTGTCCCTAAATGTTTTCGCATCAACCTGGAAAAGGCCTCTGAGCCGACACCGGCTAATCCCGCGATCAAAATAACTACCAAAGGTAAAATAAACATAAGGTTATATAAAACCAAATATCCTGTAGCGTGTATCCTTAAACCCGGCTCCCTAAATACGTAGGCAATGGTCGGTATATAGGTCTGCCCGGTACAAACCGACTCCAGAAGAGAAACGATAAAACCGCTTAAGAATACCGCTATGGCCAGCTCTATCAACGACTTATTCTTGTTACGCGAGGAATTCTGAATGGTTTTATGAATCTTTTGCTTGATAAAATCCGGAAGCCTTAATTTTACGTCCTCGGGATTACCGGTCTTGCGATAGATATACCAGTCATAAAGACTACCTATCCCTAAAATTATAGCCAAAGAAGCGGTGCCTAAATAAATAATCTTAGAGAACCAGGCAAACGCTTCCAGGGACTGGATAAACTTAAACAGCCCCAAACCCAGCAGGATATATGTAAGGAATACCGCCAAGATAAAGACCATCCCCAGGACTAAAAGCTCTCTTTTGCGGTAACCTACGAAATTCAGGAAAGAGATAAAGAATACCAGCACAGTAAAGGCGCAAGGGTTGATCCCGTCAATCAAACCTGCCCCCACGACCGCAAGAAGCCCCCAGGAGAGAAAACGTCTGATTGCCGCGGATTGTTTTCTTTGGACCTGAGCAATCAATTTAAGTTTTAATAAAGGCGTTTCAGGATCATTAGACTCAATATAAATATACTTGGTTTCAATCCCCTCCATGCCCTCGGTATTAAAACTAAACCTGGCCTCAATGGACTCACCCGGAGAAATCTCCAGTTTTTTTTTGGGATGAAGGATGGTGGTACAGCCGCAGCCCACCCGAACCACCTTCACCTCTAATGGTTTATCTCCGGAATTGGCTATGACAAAACTACGCTGATAAAGCTCACCCTCTTCTAAAGCTCCTAAATCATATTCCCGTCCCGCGGGCAATGAAATCTCGGGCGCGGCGTAAGAAGCGGCAATAAAACCAAAAATCAAAAGACCGGCAAACCAACAAACTTTTAATAATTTCTTCATTGACTAGAAAATAGATAATGCGTCATTCAAGCGGAGTCAACAATTTATGCCACAGACCCCTACTACATTGTTACAGAAGTTTTTGAACAATTGAACAATAGAAAATAGACCGCAATTGAGCTTTTTTCTTGTCTATTGTTCTATTGTCGATTGCTCAATTGCTCTCTCGCGCTGTTATTAAAAATTTTATGTAACAGCGCACTACAGCTTCACCAGCTTCACCGAAAGGATATTCTCCAGCTTTCTTATCTCATCCAAAATCTTGGCTGAGACCGGGCTGTCAATGTTTAAGGCCGAAACCGCCTTTCCGCCCGGTTTATCCCTTCCGAAAGTCATTCCGGCAATATTAATTCCATTACCACCTAAGAGCATCCCCAGGCTTCCGATTACTCCCGGCTTATCCCAATTCTCCAGAAACAACATATAACCCTGGGGTATAGTTTCCACATACAAACCGTTCACATTGACGATGCGCGGCTCATTATTGGTAAAGAGAGTGCCGGCCACGCTATAGCGTCTTCCTTCAATAGTTACCTCTAAAAGAATAAGATTGGTAAAATCCTCTTCCCTCTCGGTCTTGGATTCTAAAACCTTTATCCCCCGCTCTTTAGCCAAGTTTTTGGCATTTATATAATTAACCGTCTCCTGCAAGACCGGGGTCAAGATTCCCTTAATAATAGCCATGGTCAGAGGGCTAAGGTCGTTTTTAATTATCTCTCCGGTATAGCTTATTTTGAGTTCGGATATCCTGCCTTCAAAGAGTTGTCCGGCCAGCATACCCAGCTTTTCGCTCAAGGTTATATAAGGCTGTAAGAGCTGGCAGACCTCTGCCGCCAGGCAGGGAAAGTTAGCGGCGTTACGGATACCCTTGTTTAAGAGGGCATCCCGCACCGACAAAGCTACCTCAACCGCTACATTAACCTGGGCCTCTTCGGTAGAGGCGCCTAAATGCGGTGTAATCACCACATTTTTATGCTTAAGAAGGGCCGAAGAAAAATCCGGAGGCTCCTTTTCAAAAACATCCAAAGCCGCCCCGGCTATCTTAGCGGATTCTAAGCCTCTCAGAAGAGCCGCCTCATCGATTATCCCGCCTCGGGCGCAGTTAATCAAACGCACGCCTGTCTTCATCAAGGCTATTTCCTTATCCGAGATGATATGCCGGGTCTCCTCAGTAAGCGGGCTGTGCACGCTGATAAAATCCGAGTCCTTGAATAACTGCCCTAAATCCACCACCTCTATCCCTAATTGATTGGCTACCTCTATGGATAAGAATGGGTCATAGGCAATCACCTTCATCCCGAAAGAAAGCGCCCGCTTAGAAACCTCTTTGCCAATCCTCCCTAAACCCAAAATGCCTAAAGTCTTTCCGTAAAGCTCAACCCCCATAAACTTAGAGCGCTTCCACTCTCCTGACTTTAAGGAATGGTCGGCAGTGGGAATATTCCTGGAAAGAGCCAAAAGCATGCTCATAGTATGTTCAGCGGTAGAAATGGTATTCCCTCCCGGGGTATTCATCACGATAATGCCTCTATTGGTGGCGGCTTCAAGATCCACATTATCCAAACCTACTCCAGCCCGGCCGATAACCTTGAGCTTAGTCCCGGACTGAATAATATCTCTGGTAACTTTGGTGGCTGAGCGCACTATCAAAGCCTCATAATCCTTAATTATCGCCTTAAGCTCATCCGGTTTAAGTTCAGTCTTAACCTCAACCTCAAAGCCCTTTACCTCTTTAAGTATCTTTAGTCCTTCTTCAGACAAATTGTCGCTAATTAATATTTTAATCATCTGATTCCTCGCTCAGGTTTAAGTTAAAAACACCTCTTGGGCGGCTTTCAGGCCCGAGCCCAGTTCAAATTTATAGCCCATCTGATGTAAGACCTTTTCCAGGCAGGAGAGAGCTAAAATTATATCAAATTCATTGAGATAGCCCATTGAAGCAATTCGAAAGGCCTTTCCCTTAAGCTCGGCCTGGCCTCCGGCGATAGTTATCCCATGCACATCGCGCATCGTCTTAACTAACTTTTCACCGTCTACGCCCACCGGGACATTCACCGCGGTAATGGCGCGCGAAGAACATCCCTCATCCGCGAAAAGTTTCAATCCCAAGGCCTTAGCCGCGCTCCTTATTCCTTGAGCTAATTTACTACAGCGTTTAAAGACATTCTCTAAGCCGTCATCCTTAATCATCTTTAAGGCGGCGTTTAAAGCCACCACCAAGGATACCGAAGTAGTAAAAGGGGTATCGGTTTGCTCCCAGGCTTTCTTAGCTAAACGCAAGTCAAAATAATAGCGCGGAGTCCTGGATTGATTAATCAACTTCCAGGCTTTCTCACTTACGCTGATAAAACCCAGGCCGGGAGGAAGCATCAGGCCCTTTTGCGAACCACTTACCACTATATCCACTCCCCATTCATCAGTCTTTAAATCCACCACTCCTAAACCGCTGATAGCGTCCACCGCCAGGACCGCGGCGCTATTTTTCACCACGTGAGCGATTGCCTTTATATCAAAGTCAACTCCGGTAGAGGTCTCGCAAAGAGTAGCAAATACCACCTTGGCCTGAGAGGCCTTTAATTTATCCTTTAACTCCTCAATATTAAAAACCCTACCCCAGACAACTTTAATCACCTCAGGTTTTATTCCGTAAGCCTGACACAGCTCCGTCCATCTCTCTCCGAATTTACCGCCCTCAATGATTATCGCGCTGTCGCCGGAAGTCAGCAGATTGGCCACAGCCGCCTCCATTGCCCCGGTGCCGGAAGAAGATAAAATAAATACCTCAGACTTAGTCTGAAAGACATACTTTAATCCCTCCGCCGCTTCCTTAAGGATGGCCTGAAATTGCGGGGTGCGGTGATGGATTATCGGTTTGGCCAAGGCCTCGCACACCTGCGGAGGAAGCGGCGTTGGACCGGGAGTCAATAGATAGTTTTTTCGCATAATAAATCCTCTCTCATCTTATAGTTAATTGAGTTGCTTGAGTTTGTTGAGTTGAGTTATTTTGAGCTTAACTCAATAGACTCTATAAACTCAATAAACTCTATAAACTAAAATTATTTCTTCATTTTCGCGGCCACCACTTCATCCACCAATCCATAGGCTTTAGATTCATCCCCGGACATAAAAAAATCCCTGTCGGTGTCTTTTTGGATTTTCTCTAAAGATTGGCCGGTATGGTGGGATAAAATCTCATTTATCCGGTCCCGAAGGCGGAGTATCTCCTTGGCCTGAATTGAAATATCCGAAGCCTGGCCCTGCACCCCTCCCCAAGGCTGATGAATCATA
Source organism: Omnitrophica bacterium GWA2_41_15 (assembly GCA_919902675.1). Taxonomy (GTDB): domain Bacteria; phylum Omnitrophota; class Gorgyraeia; order Gygaellales; family UBA12090; genus UBA12090. Next base: position 25,913 of record CAKKRH010000016.1, on the reverse strand, counting down.
ACCCGGGAATTAGGCAGGCAGAAACGTTTACCCTTGCTTCCGGCGCAAAGTAAAAGCGCGGCCATGCTGGCAGCCTGGCCAACGCAATAAGTAGACACATCGCATTTTACAAACTGCATCGTATCATAAATTGCCATACCCGCGGTTACCGAACCTCCTGGTGAATTAATATAAATACTGATTTCTTTATTGACATCCTCCATCTGCAGAAAAAGCATCTGAGCGATAACCAGATTAGCCACGGTGTCGTCAATCGGAGTGCCAATAAAAACAATCCTGTCTTTAAGCAGGCGGGAGAATATATCATAAGCCCGTTCAAAACCTTTAGAGGTCTGCTCTACCACCATCGGAACCAATGTCTGTCCATGTATCTTCATTTTACCTCCGTTACTTATAAGTTTTTGTTAATAGCACGGTAAACCCTAAGCACTAACTTCTAAATCCTAAACAAATCCTACCCAAATCCAAATTCTCCAAATCTTAAACATTTATTTTGAGTTTCGAGTTTATGATTTTTAGTTTGTTTAGAGTTTAGGGTTTCGGATTTAGGGTTTAGCTTCACTTATTCTTCAACCCAATTGGCTTCACTTAACAAAAACTCAATTGTTCTTTGAGTTAAATGTTCGGCATCGGTTATATTTTCCCTTTTGGCGATTTCCTCTAAGACTAAGAATGTCTTAACCTGAGACTCGGCCTCAGGCGAGAGTTCTTTTCTTAGCTTCTCATCGTGGGAGGCAATCTGCTCCCTGGGCACCTGCCTGATGGCCAGCTGAACCTTGGCATCCTTTACTAATTCTTCCAAACGCTGGGCAATCAAAGACGGAGGAACCCTAAAGCGCGCCTTATCTAAAATCTGCTTAAGCAGGTCCTCTTGAAGCTGGCGCCTCAATTCATCCTCTTTTTGCGTCAGAAGCCTGCGCTCGATAGAGGCGCGCATATCAGCTAACGCGGCATAACCTAAACCTTTGGCAAATTTATCGTCAAGAGCGGATATTTTATGGCTTTCTTTAAAACTGTCTAAAGACTTATCGATCTCTTGCGGCCCGACAGCTATCTTTTTATATTTAAGCTTAATGTTTTTATAATCCTTGATTTCTATCTGTGGCTTTACCTCAACCACCGCACGAAAAGACAAAATATGCGATTCTAATTTTACCTGGCTTATCTCGGGCATCTCCACCACGTCAATCTTTTCTCTCTCAATCGAACCCCGGTAGGCTTCAGGAATAAGACCCTTGATTACCTCATCCTGAATCAGCCGGCCGTGATGCTTCTCTAATATATCCCTGGGGGCCTTCCCGGGGCGAAAACCGGGAATCCTGGCTTCCTTGCCCACTTTTTCATACACCTCTTCAAATTTCTTTTTTACTGTCTCCTGAGGAACTTCAATATCCAACTGCACTTTACTCGCGTCTAATTTTTTGGCTTCAACCTTCATTTATTTTCCTTTCAATCTAAACTTTCATTAATGAAAGTTTAGATTGATTCCGCGGCAATGTGCCGCGGAATCTTTTTCAGTAAACACCTCGGCGTTTCGCCGAGGCAACTCACATCCTAAATTTCTCACCCAGATAAATAGAACGGACCTGGGGATTGTTAATCAGGTCATCGGCTGTGCCGGAAATCAAAATCTTTCCGTCAGAGATTAAATAAGCCCGATCGGTAATAGACAGGGTCTCCCGGACATTATGGTCAGTAACCAATACCCCTAAACCTTTAACCTTAAGCTCCCGGATTATAGCCTGGGCCTCGGAAACAACTATAGGATCAATTCCGGAAAAAGGTTCATCCAGAAGGATAAACGACGGCCGGGTAACCAGGGCCCGGGTAATCTCCAGGCGCCGAGTCTCCCCTCCGGATAAGGTATAGGCCTTAGACTTGGCCAAATGAGCTATGTTTAGTTCGGCTAATAATTCCTCCAGCCGCCTCTTGCGCTGGCCCGGGCTTAAAGGCAGGGTTTCCAGTATGGCCATAATATTCTCCGCTACGGTGAGCTTCCTGAAAACCGACCTTTCCTGGGCCAGGTAACCTATGCCTAAACGGCTGCGTTCATGAATAGGAAGAGCGGTTATCTCTTCATTGTCAAAAACCACATTGCCCTTATCCGGCTTGACTATGCCCACTACCATATAAAAGGTAGTGGTCTTACCCGCGCCGTTGGGCCCCAGGAGCCCGACCACCTCGCCCCTTTTGACCAGGATGTCCACCCCGCAGACAACCTTCCTGCCCCCGTAAGATTTTTCTAAACCTTTAGTTTCCAAAAGATGCATCAAGTGCTCCGTTAACTTAATTCTTATTTGGGAAAAGCGAAAGTTAACTCCGCGCTTCCCTGCCTGCTTTAGCAGGCAGGCGCTATGTGGGGCAAGCCCCCCTCATCGCGCTCACTACGTTCGCTAAGCAGCGCCCCCCTAAGCGTGGGGGACGATCTCCCCCGCGCCCCCTTCAACGCGCCCTTAACCTATAAAAACTACTCTGACGGCGCGTTGAGTATTTTATCCTTGGAATTAATAACTAAGCGCGGATTTCCGCTTAAGGTTAATTTACCGTCTTGGGCGGAATACAGCGCCTCATCACTGTAAGAGGTATTTTCATCCTTGACAATTTTGACGTTGCCTTTAGAAATTATCCGTAAAATCTTTTTGTTCTTAAAATCAAAATAGGCGTCCATCCTGTCGGCATACATAATCCCTTGGTCTTTTTGGTCCACCATAACATTATTATGGAAAATCGCTATTTCTTTTTCATAATCTATTTCTAAGGGCCCGGAGCAGGTAATAATCGTCGGTTCCTTGGCGGAAAAAAGAGGATCGGGAATTTTGGATTCACCCGCCGAAGCCGCCTGAGGAGCGAGAGGCGGGAGCGGCGCGATGAGCGCCTCGGCCTGCTCCCTGATTTCAACCTTAACATTATCTTTTAAAGAAATCCTTTTTAAATTAGGCTCACCCTCCAAACCCTTGGCCGTTGCCTTAATATTCTGCTTTTCAATATTCACCATGGCCTCGGTACTCACCCTTTGCGACTCCTTATCCCAATCCAAATAGTCGGTAGTCATCTTCCCGCCGCCGGTGGTAGTAATTACCACATTATCCTCCAGGTGCATCTTGCCGCTGGCCTTATCGTAGGCGCCGTTATCCGCGACCAAGTTCACATCCTCTTCCTCGCCGTAAACATTGGCGTTTACGCTGGTAAGCTTGACCACATCGGTAAAGATATCCGCGGACTTTCCCTTAACCTCCCAGGCCTTCTTTCCCCTCTGGTTGCCTCCGGAAAGAGAGAAATCATCTATCCTTTGGTCGGAGCTTTCGGATTGCGTCTGGTTTTTCTTAGGCGCGCCTTTCTGGGCCGCGTCCAGAGTAAAACTCAAACTAAATAAAAAAACAAGCGCTAAAACGGTCTTATTCATAGTTTTTGGTTTTTTCGGAAATAATATAATAACAACTCTCAAAGCCTTGTCAAGGCTTATGGCTTTGCTTATATGGAATGCAAACCATCGCCCTCTGGCTTATGGCTTTGCTTATATGGAATGCAAACCATCGCCCTCTGGCTTATGGCTTTGCTTATATGGAACGCAAACCATCGCCCTCTGGCTTATGGCTTTGGCTTGCCGGCTCTATTGATATATGCTAATTGCTTCCTGCCATTTTCCTTGAGTCTTTAAAATCAACTCAGCCGTCTCCCGGACCGCGCCCCGGCCGCCTTTTTTTTGGGTAATATAACTTGAGGCGGCCTTAATGTCCTTACTGGCGTTGGCCACGGCCACCGGAAAACCCACCGCCTTCATTATGCTTAAATCCACCAAATCATCACCGATAAAACAGATATTCCCAGTTTTTATCCGGTGTTTTTTAAGAATTTTAGTCAAAACTTTTGTTTTAGGAAAAATGTCTTCGTAAAACTCCTCAACCCGCATATCTTTGGCTCTGGGTTTAATTGTTTTTGAACCTTTGGCGGTAATCAGGATGGTTTTAATCCCCACCCTTTTTAAAAGATACACCCCCAAGCCGTCATGAACATCAAAAAACTTGGAATCCCTGCCCTGAGAATCATAAATTATCCTGCCGTCAGTAAGCACCCCATCCACATCCAGAATCAAAAGTTTAACCTTTTTTATTTTATTTGCTATATTTGCCCGCATTCTTAATCTATGGACCATCAACTATCGACTATGGACTATACAAGCCCCGCCCGCAAGATATCCTGGATATCCAACATACCCACCGGCTTAAGCGCCGCATCCACCACCGGAAGTTCATCAATCTTTTTTTCTTCCAGGATCCTTAAGGCCTCGGCCGCTAATTGCCGCGGGTGGATAGTAACAGGATTCTTAGTCATAACCTCTTTTACTTTTCGCGAAGCTAAATCCGCGCTGCGCTCTAAATGCCTTCTCAGGTCTCCGTCGGTAAAAATACCGCTTAGCCTTCCCGACTTATCTACAACCGAGGCCGCTCCGGCCCGGGAACCGGTAATAGCGTAAAGCACATCCTTGACCAGGGTCTCCTCCTTGACAATAGGGTTGGCTTTTCCTTTACGCATAATATCCTCAACTTTCAGAAGCAGCCTCTTTCCTAATAACCCCCCGGGATGATATAAGGCAAAATCCTTTTCCTTAAAACCTTTTTTCTCCACCAAACATACGGCCAGGGCATCTCCCATGGCCAGGGCGGCGGTGGTGGATGAGGTAGGGGCCAGCCCTAAGGTGCAGGCCTCTTTTTTAACCGAGACATCCAGGACTATATCCGAATATTTGGCTAAGGTAGAATTTTTATTTCCGGTAATGGCAATAATCCTGGCTCCGATCTTCTTTAGTATGGGCAGTAAATTTTTAGTCTCTTCGGTTTCACCGCTATTAGAAAGGACAATCACCACATCATCCTTGGTTACCTTTCCCAAGTCTCCGTGCGTGGCCTCCGCGGAATGCAGCCAAATGCTGGGAGTCCCCAAGGAAGAGAGGGTCGCGGATATCTTCTGGCCGATGATTCCGGTTTTACCCATTCCGCTCACCACCACCCGGCCCCGGCAATTATAAATCGCCTCTACCGCCTGGACGAAATTATCATCTAACTTGGAAGAGAGGCTGGCTATCGCTTCAGCTTCTATTTTAAAAACCTCTTTAGCCCGCTTAAGAATCATTTCAACACCCTCTCGATATTTTTAACCTGCTTGAGCAAGGCTTTAAGTTCTTTTAAGGAAACCATATTCGGACCGTCACAAAGGGCCTTATCAGGGTCAGGGTGCACCTCCAGGAATAAACCGTCACAACCAAAGGCCACTGCCGCCCGGGACAGGCCCGGGACAAAACGGCGCTCACCGCCCGAACAACTGCCGCCTCCCCCGGGAAGCTGAACGCTATGAGTAGCATCATAAATCACCGGATAACCAAAATCCCGGATTATGGCTAAAGCCCTTAAATCCGAAACCAGATTATTATAGCCAAAACTAATCCCTCTTTCGGTAATCAGGATGTTCTTATTACCGCTTGATTCTATCTTTTTAATGCTAGGAGCCATATCCCAGGGAGCCAGGAATTGGCCCTTTTTGATATTAACCACCTTTCCCGTGCGCGCCACCTCAGTCAAAAGGTCGGTCTGGCGGGATAAAAATGCCGGAATCTGAATTATATCCAAAACCTTAGCCGCTTCTCTTAAATCCTGCCGGCAATGCACATCGCTTAAGATTGGAAGCCCTAATTTTTCTTTAACTTCTTTCAGTATCTCTAAACCTTTTTTTAAGCCCGGGCCGCGGTAGGAATCCAAAGAGGTGCGGTTAGCCTTATCATAGCTGGACTTAAAGATAAAAGGAATTTCAATTTCCAGACATAAATCCTTTAAAGCCCAAGCGGTATCAAGAGTCAACTTTTTATTCTCAATCACGCAAGGCCCGGCAATCAACACAAGAGGATTCCCCGCGCCGATCTTTATATCTTTTATCTTTATCTCTTTGGTCATCTTCTTTAAGAAATTACCTTCTTGGCTTTTTCTAAATCCTCAGGGGTATCCACGCCGATAGTCGAAACTTTGGTTTCAATCACTTTTATCTTGAAACCGGCCTCCAGAACCCGCAGTTGTTCCAACTTTTCCATCTTCTCTAAATAAGATTCAGGAAGATTCTTAAAGATAAAAAGGAAGTCTTTAGTATAGGCATATAGGCCGATGTGCTTGTAATAGACCGCGCGGACAGATTTATCCTGTTGATAAGGAATAGCTAAACGCGAAAAATAAAGGGCTAATCCGTTTTTATCCGTAAGCACCTTGACTACATTAGGGTCAGAAGCTTCCTGAGGCCCATCTATTCTTTTCATCAGAGTGGCCATATTTAACGCGGGGTTATCCAATAGCGGGCGGGCCACGTTCTCAATCATCACCGGATCCAGTAACGGCTCATCAGCCTGAATATTCACTATCACTTTAACCTCTAAGGGATTTACCACCTCGCAGATTCTATCCGTTCCGCAGATATGTTCTTTAGAGGTAAAAACTGCCTTGCCCCCGAAGGATTTAACCGCTTCCTCTATTCTTTTATCATCACAAGCAACAATCACCTCATCCAAGATCTTGGCTTTTTTTGCCGCTTCCCATACCCATTGAATCATCGGTTTTCCGTGTATGTCGGCTAATACCTTGCCTTCAAAACGGGTTGAACCATACCGTGCCGGAATTACCCCTATTACATCCATCTGTCCTCCATGCAAACTTACTATGGAAAAACTCTAAACACTAAACTCTAAACAAACTCAAAAACGAAAATCCAAATGCGCCAAACAAAAGTTTTGACTTTTATGTTTTAGATTTTGGGTTTGTTTAGGGATTAGGATTTCTGGTTTAGGATTTATCTTTAAGATTTATCCTCTCTAACAATTCCTCTTTGGTTACCACGGCGGTTCCTACCTTACTGACTACGATGCCGGCGGCAAAATTGGAAATATAGGCCGCTTCCCGCTTTGTGGCTTCGCTGGCTAAGGCTAGAGTAAAAGCGGCAATAACCGTGTCTCCGGCACCTGAGACATCAAAAACCTCCTGAGCCACTGTGGGAATATGGGTAACCGATCCGCTTTTCTCAAATAAGCGCATCCCGTTTTCCCCCAAGGTAATCAGCGCCGCTTCCAAGTTTAAATCCTTAAGCAGTTTCTTTCCGGCCTTATCAATATCTTCGTCATTCTTAATATCAATACCTGAGCCGCCCTGGGCCTCTTTTTCATTAGGAGTAATGCAGGTTACTCCTTGATAATAAGGGAAATGGCTTACCTTAGGATCAACGGTGATTATCTTTTTATGTTTTTTGGCCAGCGGCACTATCTCTGCCAATAGCCGCGGGGTAATCACTCCCTTACCGTAGTCTTCAATAATCAGGGCGTCAATTTCATTAATCTTGCGGCGGATAAAAGACAAAATCTGCTCCAGGATATTGTCATCAATAGATCCCATCTTCTCCCGGTCCACCCTGACCATCTGCTGATGATGGGCAATAACGCGGGTCTTGACCGTAGTCGGCCGCTGTCCGTCAATTACTATTCCCGAAACATCCACGCCTTTTTTCTTTAGCTCCTCAACCAAGACGCGCCCGGACTTATCTTCTCCGATTACCCCGCAGATTCCGGAATTTCCCCCCAAAGAAGCGATATTATTGGCCACATTAGAAGCACCCCCGGGCATAAACGACTCGGAGTTTACCAATACCACCGGAACAGGAGCCTCCGGCGAAATTCTGTCTACCTTGCCCCAAATAAACTCATCCAAAATTAAATCCCCAATAACCAAAACCCTAGCTTTAGAAAATTTATGGATTATTGACTTCCATTTTGTTTTCATGTCGTAACTCTCTTTTTCGCTATTTTATTCTTAAAGGTATTCAATTATTCCCCTATGAAGCAAAGGAAGCATAATCTCGTGATGGCCGATAATGTAATAGCCGCGCCCGGAGTCCTGGGTGGGACGAGATACCACATTCACCTGGGGGCGGTAATGATGCACCATATCAAAATTGGCCGCGGTAAAATTATCTATCTTTTTTCCTAAATTCCGGGCCAGGTTCAAGGCCTTTAAGAAAACCTCCGGTAAAATAACATTTGAGCCGAAATTCAAGACTACTCCGCCGTCTCTTAAGCCGCTAAGTGCTTCAACTAATTTTAAAAAATCTCTTTGCGAGCCTTCACCGGTCGCGGCCCCGTCAAAAGAAGGGTGCTGATGAATTATGTCCGTTCCGATGGCCACCTGCACGCTCACCGGAATATTCGCTTTATAACAAGCGTATAAGATGCTGTAATCCTTAAACTTTAATCCTTCCCGGGCTATTTGTCTGCCCACTGCCTCTCCCAGGCCCAATCCTTCCCGGACACCTTGGTTGACCGCGTTATTAACAAACTCGGCTGTTTCCCGGGCCATCCCAAAATTACCCAACTTTAAGGCGCTGGCCACATCTTCCGAGGTCCGGGCCTGATAGGCAATCTCAAAATCATGAATTATCCCGGCGCCGTTTAAGACCAAAGAGCTAATTATTTTCTTGCGGATTAAATCTACAACTAGGGGGCTGAGGCCACATTTAATCACATGGGCTCCCATCATAAAAATTACCGCCCTTTTCTTCTTCCTGGCCCTGATAATAGCGCTAACCACCGACTTCAGGTCGCGGACCCTAAGAATGTCAGGCAGAGACTCATAAAACTCCCCAAAGCTTCCGCCTTTAGCTGAAAGGCCGGCAAAAGCTTTCTTATCTACCCGGGATAACCTCTTTTTTATAGAATAGGTTTTTACCTTATTTAAATCTATGCTCATTCTATGTATAATTTAAAAATAAACAACCAAAAACAATTAGCTCACCTTTGATACATTCGGCGGCGTTCTCCTTCGACAGGCTCAGGACACTTCTGCGAAGGACACTCAAGCGAAGCCGAAGTGAAACCCCGCCCTTTAGAGACTGGGTCATAATGGCTTTTTCTTGCCGGATAGGCGGGGTTTTCTAACCCCGCCTCGTCGAGAGCGGGACAAGAATGTCCCGCCTATCCCTCAAAAAATGCTCATTTGGCACAGTCTCTTTAGGGAGGGAAAAGGTTACGCCGCTCTTTAGTATCAATCCTGAACAAACCACGGTCTTTAGGCCATGGTGTCGGAAGGATTGATTTTGGGCTAATTTTAACATAATATATTATCACGGTTTGAGGATATCGTCAACTGCCTTTAACAGATCATCCACGGTTATGGCCTTCAAACAGTCAAAACCGATATTACAATTATGCGCCAGGCATATCGAGCAACCCACCTCTTTATGCAGATACGCGTCTTTTCTCCCTACCGGGGCCCAGCGCGCCGGGCTTAAACCAGCCTGGTTACGGCCAAAGATAGAGACTACCGGCGTGCCCACGGCGCTGGCAATATGCACCGGGCCAGAGTCATTAGAGATAAAAATAACACAACGTTTTAAAAGCGCGGATACTTGGCCCAGAGACAATTTTCCGGATAGATTCAGAACCGGATATCTTATCTGCCTGGCTATCTCATCAGCAATAGCCTCATTCTCTTCACCTGAAGCAATCAGAATAACCTTCAGGCCATAATCCTCGACCAGCCGGTTAGCCAAAACCACAAATCTCTCTCTTGGCCAACGCTTGGAAATACAGCTTGAGCCGGGATGAATAGCGGCAATCCTGGTATCGCGGTTTACGCCCAGAGCCTCAAGAATATTACCCACTGAATCCATATCTTCATTTTTAACTGCCAAATAAGGAATCTTATCGCTTATTTTCAGGCCAAGCTTTCTTAGAATATCCAGACAATAATCAACCTCGTGTTTTAGGCCCAGAGGTCGGATATCCATCAGTTTATCCGTGAGCAAAAAGCCGAATTTATTATTTTTGTAGCCGGCCCGGCGCTTGATATCGGCAAGATAGGTAATCAGATTAAGGCGGTTTTTAGTATGCAGCACTATAGCTAAATCAAATCTTTTTCTTTTTAATTCCAAGACAAATCTCCAGAAGCCCAGCATCCCTTTATCTTTTTTATCCTTATCATACACAATTACCTCGTTAAGATAAGGATTGCCCTCAAGCAGTTCTTTGGTCTGGGGATTAACCATCATAGCAATATGGCTCGCGGGATAATTTTCCCTTAAGGCTTTTAAGACCGGGGTGGTTAAGACCACATCCCCGATTCTATCCGTGCGCACCACCAAAATCCGGCTAAAGTAATTTTTTTTCCGCCGCGTAAACTTCATTTCTATGAGCATCCTCCTCTAGCTTCTTCACCTCTGCCAATACATCTTCAACTTTAATTTCCCGCATACAGCGGTTATCATTACAGGCCGCGTCATAACAAGGAACCCGGCACTCCAGCGGCTTATGCATAAGCGCGATTCTGCCTGAGCCGATCGGCCCGGTGATTGCGGGCGAGGTCGGGCCGAATAAGGCCAGGACAGTCGCCCCGACACTGGCGGCGATATGTAAAGGCCCAGAATCCCCGGAAATCGTCAGATTCGCCTTTTTAAAAATAGCCCCGGCAGCTTTAAGATTGGTATATCCGGCGGATACGCTGAATTCTTTTTGCTCCATCATCCGGGTTATCTCTTTTATCAGCAAAATATCATCTTTTGAGCCGCTAAAAATTATTTTGGCTTGATACTCGCGGATAAGCCTGTCGGCGAGTGAGGCAAAATTCTCTTTTGGCCAGCGCTTAGGGCCCCAGTTGCCTCCCGGATTTAAACAAACCGTCCAGTCGTCCTTTTTTAAGCCTTCCTTATTCCAGAAATCTTCGGCGAACCTTTCGTCTTCTTGGCTCAAGAAAAATTCATATTGCCTATCATCCACAGCGCATCCCAATGGTTTAACTATGTTTAGATAATGGTCCACCCGGTGCAGGCTGTCTTTTTTAGGCATTGGTATGGCTTCGGTTAAGAGGAATCTTCTTTTCCAGGTAGCATAGCCCAGCCTCCTGGGAATCCCGGCCAGATAAGCAATTAATGCCCGGGAGAAAGAACGATGAAAAAAAACCGCCAAATCAAAATTCTTACTTTTTAAGGCCTTAACTAATTTCAACCGGCCAAAAAATCCCTTATGCAGGCCCTCTTCATCATTGATAATAAGCTCATCAATATAAGGATTATTCTCTAATACCTCTTTCACTCTGGGGACAATCAGACAACTGATACGGCTATCCGGAAATTGCTTCCTTAGCACCTTAATAGCCGGAGTAGAAAACAACACATCCCCCAGCCAGTTCACTTCGACGATAAGAATATTCATTTGCTTTCGGCTTTCGGCTTTCGGCTTTCGGCTGATTGCTAAAAGCTGAGAGCTGAAAGCTTATTTAGTAGTCATCCCTCTGCTCTTTGATATGTGTATAAAAGCCGGATACTTCCACCCAGAAAATAAACAGGTTCCGGCAGTTTTCCGAAATACGCAGTCTTTTTAAGGCATAGATGTCGTCGCCAGGAGAGCCTTTAGGAAAATTGGTTCCCACGGCTGCCTTATAGCCGGATAAAGATACAATCCGGCATGCCTCAGGGCTCCGGCCGCCAAAAGGATAACTGAAGAATTTAACCTCTTGATTCAATTCCTTTTCCAATATTTTTTTTGACTCAAGGATTTCCTCTTTCAGCTGTTCTTCCAAACTAATCTCGCTTAAGTTAGGATGACTCATACTATGGCTTCCGATAGTAATCAGGCCGCTTTCAGAGATCTCTCTAATCTGGCTCCAGGACATATAATCATCATTTACTAAATGCTTACCTATCCGGTTAATCACCACGAAAATAGCCGCCGGGATATTATATTTCTTTAGCACCGGGTAGGCGTGAGTATAATTATCCAGATAGCCGTCGTCAAAGGTAACGGCCACGGTCATAGGAGGTATCTTTTTCTTATTCTTTATCAGATCGGTTAACTCCTCCAGGGAAACAATATTGTATTTACGTTCTCTTAAGAAACGCATCTGCCTTTCAAAGCTCTCCGGACTCACGCCCAGCCTGCTTTTTAACGGTTCTTCGTTATTGACATAGTGATACATCAAGATAGGCACGGTATAATGCTTAAGCAGTGTGCCTATCCAGATTAAAAAGCTGAAAAAAGAAAAAAGCAGAAATAGTAACCCGAATTTTATCGCCTTAGGCATAGTCTGTAAACCTCTTCTGTTTCATGAATCATTCTCTCTAAAGAAAATTCTTTTACAATCAATTCCCGGGCATTTTCGCCTAGTTCGAATGCCTTTTTATTATCCTTTAACAGGCTGATTATCGCCTTAGCTAAGGCGGAGGCGTCTTTAGGCCTAACCAGGATCCCGGTTTGCCCGTCTTTGATCAAAGAGGGTATGCCTCCGACCGAGGAAGCAGCTACCGCCAGGCCGGAAAGCATCGCCTCCATTATGGACAAACCTAATCCTTCCTGCAAAGAGGGCATCACAAAAACATCCATTACCGAAAGCGCCTCCCGGGTGTCGGCGACCGCCGGAATAAAACGCGCGCGCTCTAAAATACCCAGAGAGAGCGCGAGATCCTCTAATTCTTTTTTTATCGCGCCGTCACCCACACTCAAAAGCTGAACCTCTGGGATTTCCGCGGCAACCTCACTCATAGCCTGGATCAGGTATTTATGCCCTTTGACCTCAGAAAGCCGGGCGATAATCCCCACCACCGGCCCATCTTTCAAGCCGAATTCTTCTTTTATCTCTTTTCTTCTGGAGACTGGCGACTGGAGACTGGCGACCTTTATTCCGTTACGCACCAATCTTATTTTATCCGGGGCAACTTTAAAATCCCGGATTAAATGCTCTTTAACCGCATGGGAGATGGCAATAACCAAATCCCCCCAGCAAGGAAACCTCAATCTCTCCCAGCGCGGCTTGAAAAAACCGTGGGCGGTAGAAACAAAAGGTATGGCGGTCTTCGCGGATAACCAATAAGCCAATACGCTGGTAACCCGGGTCTGGCTGTGGATTATGTCGACGCGTTTATCCTTCAGGGCTTTCTTCAGGATAAAATAAGAAAACAAAAGCTTCGGGCTGATTATGGATTTGGTCTTTAAAGGCAGATTGATATGTTCTATATTATTTTTCGTAAGCCTTTCCACCCACTCACCGCCCGCGGAGCCGATATATACCTTATGCCCTCTGACAGTTAATCCTTGAGCCAAATTCAAGATATAGCTGGATATTCCTCCGGGATTGAAATGATTAGCCAGAATTAAAATGTTCATCGGCTTTCGGCTTTCGGCTTTCGGCTGACTGCTGACAGCTGAAAGCTGATAGCTTATTATAACAGTTTTAACACCGCCTCTTTAACCTCATCCACGCTTATCTTCTTCATACACTCTATGGATACGCATTTTGGCTTATAGCAGGGCTGGCACTCTAACTCCTTTTTTAAAATCAACGCGTCTTTTTCCGAGGAGATATGCCGGCGGGGGTCAGTCGGGCCGAATAGCGCGATTACCGGCGTGCCTACGCCGGAGGCAATATGTAACGGCGCGGTATCACCTGAAATAAATACATTACAGCGTTTAATCAGGCAGGCAAGCTGGTTTATGGTGGTTTTTCCGCAGGCCATAATCGGCCTGGACTTCTTGGTCAACTCGTTAAAAACTCTCAATTCTTCTCGGGGCATTCTTTCTCCGGTTATAACCACGCGAATATCCCTTAAAGCCAGCTCTTCGGCCAGATGAGCGATATATTCCAGCGGCCAGCGCTTGGTAAGCCACTTCTGGGAAGAACTAAGGTGAACCCCCACCAAAATCTGACTCCCGCTTAACCATTCTGAATTTAAAAAATCATCGATATATCTCTCATCATCTTTTGAAGGCCAAAGTTCAATCTTTCTGTCCTTGAGTTCAATATCCAGCAGATTTAAAATCCGGAACTGATGTTCCAGCGGCCCCAGGATAAATTTATCTTCTATGACCTTACGATTAAGCAAAAAGCTAAACTTCTTGTTTTGATATCCGCATCTTAGCGAAGCCAAAGAAAGAGCGCAAAGGATATGGCTCTTGCGGTTATTCTGCAGGTCAACAACCATATCAAAATTCTTTCTTCTTAATTCCTTACCCAGGCGAAAAAGCTTAAAGATGCCCTTATCGTTCTCTTTAAAATCATACACCATTACCTCATCCAAATAAGGACAATTACTTACTACCGCGGCTATCGCCTGGCCGGTGAGCAGGGTTATCTGATGAGAAGGAGGATATTTCTTGCGTAGCGCCTTTAAGGCCGGAATCGAGAGTATAAGATCACCCAAAGCGCTCAGTTTTATTATCAGAATTCTTTTAAAACCAACTGCCTCCTGATAAACCTCCAGGGTGTCTTTAGCCATTTTCTCCAAGTTAAATTTTGAAAGCGCCTTAAGCCGGCCGTTTTTGGCTAATAGAGAGCTTAGTTCATTATCCCTCAAAATCCTGATAATTGCCTCAGCCATACCTTCAGAATCTTTAGGAACACAGAGGAGCCCATCCACGCCGGGCTCAATAATATCCACCACTCCACCTACCCGTGTAGCCACTACCGGAACCCCGGATACTTGAGCCTCGACAATCACCCGACCAAAGGCCTCGTGGGTAGTTGAGGCCATAACCAAAAGATTGATTTTAGAAAAAAGCTGAGAAATGTCGTTTCTCTTGCCTAAAAATTCTACAATATGCGCCAATCCCAAACGCTTGACTAGAATCTCCAGGTCCTCTTTATAATGAGACTTGGATTTGGGGGCTGTGCCGATAATCCAGACCTTAATATTAGGAATACTACGGTAGACCCGCTGGATTGCTTTGATAAAACAAAGATGCCCTTTTATCGGAGTAATCCTGGCGATAATGGCGATCACAAACTCAGTACGGCTTTTTTCCTCAGGCAAAATAAAGGTAAAATTTTCGGCATCCACACCGCGCGGTATCAACCTTATCCTCTCTGCGGATACCGCGAAATCGTCAATCATGCGCCTTCCGATTATCTGGCTGGGCACAATTACCAATTTTCCCCAGCCCATCACCCGGCTTAAAATATGCCGGGAATAATAACCGTGACAAGTGGTAACAAAAGGAACATTAGTTAATTTGGCGGCAAAATAAGCGCTCCAGGCTGGAACCCGGGAACGGGCATGGACTACCTGGATATCTTCTTTTCGGATGATCTTTACCAGCTCTGAACAAGCCCGGACAATTGAAAATAGGGATTTTTTATTAACCGCCAGCGAATAATGAACAGCGCCTAAGGCCTTAAGCCTGTCTACCAACTCTCCGCCGGCGGAAACCACTACCGCCTTATGCCGGGCATTGATTAAATACTTAGCCAAATCCACCGTCCCGGTCTCCACCCCGCCGTAATTAAGTTCAGGTACTATTTGCAGAATGTTCATCAGCTTTCGGCTTTCAGCTTTCGGCTTTCAGCTGATTGCTGATTGCTGATAGCTGATAGTTTATCATAGCAGTTTTTTCATCGCTTCTTTAACCTTGGCCCGGTCATCCAATTTCTTTATCGGCGGCCTATCCCGGATAAGCTCTTTAATTTTATCCGCGATATTCTCAGGTTGGATTATCCGAACATAACCCTCACTCTCCAAATTCCTTAAAAATCTCTCATGACGGCCCTCTTTGCCTAAATAAGTGCCTTTAAGCCTGAAAACCAGGACATACTTACCGGAAGCCGCCGCCTCCGAGACCATTGAAATACTCTCGCCGGAGACAACCACACATTCGCATAACCCCAGAATCCCTCCTACTGCCTGCGGGATATTTCTTTCATTGGCAATCACCAGGAGCGGGCATTCTTTTAAGCCGCCAAATTCCTTTTTAATCGTCTCCTCAGCTTTCCGAGGCGTCCTGCGAGAAGTGGTAAGCAGTATGTCCATTCCTAAATCCGAGGCCGCTTTTTTTATCTGGGAGGAAACCATCGCGATTAATCTTTGGGTTAATTTATATTTTTTGGTATCCCCGCCGATTAATACGCCGATAAGCCCGCGGGCGATGGTGCGGCTTCCTATAGCCAGAGCCATAGAGTTATTCAAAGCCTTATCCGGAATAATCGCTTCAAGGAGGCCTTGAGTTTGCCGGTCTAAATAATCCTGATCGATCAAATTAAGTGCGCCATCAGTAATCACGATATTTTTCCGCTGCCGCGAGCCGTCGTGCTTAGGCATAATCACTAAATCAAATCTCCTTCTTCCCGCGATTCCCGGATTCATAACGCATACAGAACGAGCCAAATTATCCCTAGCTATCGCCAAATTAAGCCCGGCCAAAGACGCGCCGCAGGAAATAACCAGGTCCGCGCTCGCTCTCCTTAAGGCCAGATAAGATTCTTCACGGACACAGAGCTCAAAAATATCCAAACCAAACCCGGCGCAAACATTAGCCAGTATTTTTGCCAACCTGTTTTTAAACCTTATTTCTATAATCTTGCTATAAACCGTAAGTCCTAAGCCACCAACTATTCTCTCTAAAGCCTCCATCTGCCTCAGATGCCCGGCCTTGCCGTCGGATAAAACTATCACATTTTTAAAAGGTGAGTATTTCCATATTTTATAAAACCAGAAATATTCCTGGGGATACTCGCGGATATAGCGCTCTAAGATCGCGTTTGACTTACGCAGGCAATTTTCTAAGGCCTCCCGGGAATCTTTTCCCTGTATCTCAAGCGGGGCCTCCAGGATAATCCGGTGATAAAACCTGCGTTCTCTGACAATAATAGCCGGGATTATTGCCGAGTGAGTATTTAAGGCGAACCTGAGAAAACCACTAGGCGTGGAAATAGGCAGGCCAAACATCTCGCTTAAATAACCTTCCTTGCCGCCCTGGTCTCCTGCCATCGCCACTACCTGATTACTTTTTAAGGCCTTGATGATTTCTCTTAGGGCCATTCCCCGGGGAATGATTTTACAGCCTTTAGATTGGCGGTAGCGGTTTAAAAGTTCATTTAAAAGCGGATACCTTTGCTCATTGACAATAACCTTATAGTCATATCCCTCCAGGCTGCAGGTGATATTAGACAACTCCCAGTTGCCTAAATGATAGGCCAGGAGAATCGCTCCTTTTCCTTTTTTTAAGGCCTCATCCAAAAATTTAAGGTTTTCTATCCGGATATGCTTGTTTATATAACGGGAGTCTATCTTGGGGATATACAGGGCCTCAATGATATCCAGGGCCAGGCTGATAAACGCCTTCTTGGCGATGCGTTCTATCTGCCAATATTCAAACTCATCCCGGAAAACCGTCTTTAGATTCTTAAGCGCCAGGTTTCTTTTTTTCTTAAGCAGATAATAGCCAGAGATGCCCAAGGCTCTGCCTAAGATAAAATTAGCCTTAGGCGGTGAGGCAATCACTACTAAGCTGAAACACCTAATCAGCCAATAGCTTAAATATTCGATTAAAGAAGCTTTCTTCATTTTGGGTTATCACCAACTTTATCTTTAAAATAAGAATCTTCATATCCGAAGCGAATTCACTCAGGGGAAGGCGAGGGAGGTCTTTCTCGGTAGTTACTATCGTGTCCACATTCTTATTTCGGCAGGCCCGGACAATCTTTTCAATATCGCCTTTATGGTATTGGTGGTGGTCAGGAAAGCGCTCCTCCAAGACTATCCGCGCGCCTGAATCAGAGGCCGTCTTCTTAAAGTAATCCGGATCGGCGATACCGCTTAAAAGGCAAATATTCTTATTCTCAATAATACCTAAAGAAGAAGCCTTTCCCTGGGCATCCAAAACACACTCCGGCTTATACGCGCATTCCACAATCAAGGCCCTGGAATTAATTTGTCCCAATTCATTTTTTATCAGGGATACATCCTTGACAGAATCTGTCTTGGAAATAACAATCACATCCGCGCGCTCCAAAGAAGAAGGCGGCTCTCTCAATATGCCCCTGGGGATAAGCCATCTATTGCCGAAATAATTACGGCTGTTCAGTAAAACAATATCCAAATCCCTCATCAGCCGCCAGTGCTGAAAGCCGTCATCCAGAATCATCACCTCCGGCTTAAGGGTATTCTCCGCTTCTTTAGCCGTCTTTATCCGGTCCCTTGCGGTCAATACCTTTAAACCCTCTATCTTATTCTCTAACATCCGCGGTTCATCCAGGCTATAACCCCGGCTTAAGACAACCACCCTTTTGCCTTTACCCAGCAAGGTTTCGGCCAAAAGCTCAACCAAAGGGGTCTTGCCGGTCCCACCCAGGGTAATATTGCCCACACTGATTACCTTAGCCTTAGGCCTATATCCGGGAAGTATTCCGCGTTTATAAACCCAATAAACCCCTCTGACTAACAACCCGTAAATAAGCGATATAAGATAGAGCGGCGGCCTTAAAAGAAGAGCGAGCAAGCCTTTTCTTTTATCCAAAGCAATCTCTAAGAAAAATTTCTTCATTCACCTTAGCTCAAAACCTCTTTTATAATTTCCAAGTTTCTTTCGCTGGCCCCCTGGTTCTTCAGCAATAACTCCCTGGCCCGGCGGCCAAGCCCTAAGGCGGACTCAGGATGAAGCAACAAATCTTTTATCTTTTCTCTCAATTCCTCTTTATTCTTTACTAAGACCGCGCCACCTGAGACAAGAAAGAGTT
Organism: Omnitrophica bacterium GWA2_41_15; assembly: GCA_919902675.1. Taxonomy (GTDB): domain Bacteria; phylum Omnitrophota; class Gorgyraeia; order Gygaellales; family UBA12090; genus UBA12090. The sequence continues at coordinate 7,398 of CAKKRH010000016.1, read as the reverse complement.
CAGCGATATCCCGGAAGTTAAACATATGAGGCCCGAAGATAATCGGCTTGGCTAAGACGGCCGGTTCTAAAATATTCTGCCCGCCCTTTTTTATCAGGCTGCCGCCTATGAAAACAATGTCTGAAACAGCATAGAAATCCTTAAGCTGGCCGATAGTGTCCAGAATAAATACGGTCGATAGTCGATAGTCGATAGTCGATAGTCGCGGTTTAGAAATAAATACGGAATTAAAGCCGTAATTCAAAACTAATCTTTCTATCTCTTTGGCCCGCTCGGGATGGCGCGGGGCGATAAGGAGTTTTAATGCCGGGAAGTCACTTAATAGCTCTTTATAAACCCCTAAAATTATCTCTTCCTCTCCGGGATGGGTGCTCCCGGCTGTTAAAAGCCTGTCCGCTTCTTTTAACCCTAATTTCCTCCTATAATCCGCGTTATCAATGGTGAGCGTAGTCGAACCATTGACGCTGAGCAGAGTCGAAGTGTCAAACTTCATATTCCCGGTCAGCTTTATCTTCTTCGGGTCAACTCCTAAAGCCAGGAGGCGCCGGGAATCCGTCTGGGTTTGGGCGCAAAAAAGGCTTATTTTGTTTAAGATGCCTTTGAGCAGGAATTTAATCAGTTTATAGCTTTTAAAAGACCTATCGGATATCCGGCTGTTTACGCTGATTATCGGGATGCCGCGTTTACTTAGATAGGTTACCAGGTTGGGCCAGATTTCGGTCTCGGCAATAACAAAAAGACAGGGATTAACCAAATCCGCCACGGACCTAACGATAAAACTTATATCCAGAGGAAGATAAAAGACTAAATCGCCTTCAACAGCTATTGACCTGGCAATTTTGTTTCCGGTCGGGGTAACCGTGGAAAGAGCAATTTTTCTGTCCGGATACTCCTTGCGCAGCTTCTCCAGAAGAATCCTTAAGGCCTGCGCCTCTCCCACGCTTACCATATGCAGCCATATCGGGCGCTTCGCGACCAAGCTATTTTGGATATCTTTCGGAAAAAATCCCAAACGGTTTAAAAATCCCGAGTGAAATTTTCCTCTAAAAATAAAAACAGGCAAATACAACAAGGCAAAAATCAGAAAGATAAGATCGTAAAGGATAAACATTTAATCAGCTCTCAGCTCTCAGCTCTCAGCTGAAAGCCGACAGCTGAATGCTGAAAGCTATTTCGTTACGCCCTGGGATGGGCTTTATCGTATACGCTTTTTAACCTGTCTGTGGTCAGATGGGTATAAATTTGAGTGGTTGAAAGATTAGCGTGCCCCAGGAGCTCCTGGACCGAGCGCAGATCCGCGCCCCGGTTTAGAAGATGGGTGGCAAAGGAATGCCGCAAGCTATGCGGCGAGATATTTTCCCGCAAGGCCAGAATTCGCACATACCTATCCAGAATTACGCGCACTCCCCGGGCAGTTAACCGGCGGCCATTCTTATTCAGGAAAACCGCCGGCTGAGAGTTATCGCGGCGTTCTAAATACTCCCGGATAGCCCGCAAAGCCCTGTCCCCAATCGGTGTCAGGCGTTCTTTCCTGCCTTTACCCATAACCTTGGCCACCCCGCCGAAGAAATCAATATTTTCCTGATTTAATCCTATCAGCTCGCTCACCCGCATACCGGTAGAATAAAAGGTTTCTAAAATCGCCCTGTCCCTGAATCCTGAGAGCTCTTTGGTGTCCGGGGATTCCACTAATCTGGTTATTTCATCCTCAGTGAGAAATATCGGCAGATGTTTTTCTAATTTCGGGCTGGATATGGCCGAAGTGGGATCGCTCTTTAATAAGCCCTCGCGGTTGAGAAATCTGAAAAAACTCCTCAAAGAAGAAAGCTTCCGGGATATTGAACGGCTCTTCAGGCCTCTCTCTTTTAAGGTGCTTAAGAATTTCCTTAAAGTAAGATAACTGACGCTTTCTATTTTTGCCTCTCCCAGGAATTTCTTAAATTCTTCCAGGTCTTTCTTGTAATTCAAAATAGTATGTTCCGAGGCATTCTTTTCAATTTCCAAATAGCGGATGTATTTTTCAATATGCCGGTCTATTTCCAAAATCATTTTTCCTGCTTTTCTTCCTCAGTCTTTTCCCCGGGAAGGGCCTTGGCGGTATAGGTACAGTTGGGATACCTGGTACAGCCGTAAAACAATCCCCGGCGGGACCGGCGCTCAATCAACTCACCCAAACAACCCTCCTGAGGACATTTTATCCCGGTGGTTATGGATTTGGCATAGCGGCAATTAGGAAAATCCGAACAACTCAAAAACTTACCCTTTCTTGACCACTTAACCACCATCGGCTTGCCGCAGGTGGCGCAGACTTCATCGGTAGTTATTACCTCTTTCTGGATAACCTCATTGGCATAATCCAACTTCCCCTTAAAGGGGGTGTAAAAATCATTAATTACCTTAACCCATTCCAGGTTACCTTCTTCCACTTCATCTAGCTCATCTTCCATCCCGGCGGTGAACTTGATATCCATTACTTCAGTAAAATACTCCACCAAAAGGTCATTAACCTTACACCCTAATTCCGTGGGATGAAGATAACCTTTAAGCCGGCGGACATAATCCCGGTAAACTAATGTCTGGATTGTCGGGGCATAGGTAGAGGGCCGGCCGATACCTTCCTCCTCCAAGGTCTTGACCAAAGAAGCCTCGGAAAATCTCGGCGGCGGCTTGGTAAAATGCTGGGAGGGAAGAAGCTTAACCAACTCTAGTAATTCCTCTTTTTCTAAAGGTGGCAGGGTGTTTTTCTCCTCTTTTTCTTCCTGCAGTTCATAGACGGCGGTAAATCCTTTAAAGATTAATTTTGAACCCGAGGCCCGGAAAAGATACCTACCGGCGCGTATATCTATACTGGTAACATTATAAATTGCCGGCTTCATCTGACTGGCCAGAAAACGGTTATAAATCAAGGTGTATAACTTAAACTGCTCTGGAGTCAGGGATTCCTTGACCGACTCGGGGACACGGGAAACCGAAGTCGGCCGGATGGCCTCGTGGGCCTCCTGGGCCTGCTTTTTAGATTTATAAAGATTGGGAGACTCAGGGAGATACTCCTGGCCAAATTTTTCCTGAATGAAACCGCGGACCTCTTTAATGGCGCCTTGGGCCACATTCACCGAATCGGTGCGCATATAGGTAATTAAACCCACCGCTCCTTCTTTTCCCAGCTCAACTCCCTCGTAAAGTTGTTGAGCTATCAACATAGTGCGGGCGCTGGAAAACCTTAATTTATAAAAGGCATCCTGCTGTAAGGTGCTGGTGATAAATGGAGGCAGGGGATTCTTCTTTTTCTCAAGCTCCCGAACCTCCGAGACCACAAACTCTTTTCCTTTTAAATCCTCGATTACTGCCGCGGACTCGGCCTCATTCTTAATTTCCGCCTTCTTGTCCTCTATCTTCTCTAACTTTGCTATAAATTTACTGTGGACTGCTTTGAGCTCCGCGGCGATTTCCCAATATTCCTGAGCCGTAAACTTAAGAATCTCCCTTTCCCGCTCCACAATCAGCCGCAGAGCGACTGACTGCACCCGTCCGGCGGAAAGCCCCCCGGCAATTTTACGCCAAAGAAGCGGACTCAATAAATAACCCACTAAGCGGTCTAAAACCCTCCTGGCGGTCTGGGCATTCACCTTTTTGACGTTTAAATCCGCGGGATGCTTAAAGGCCTCCTTTATGGCCTGTGGGGTAATCTCATGAAAAACCACCCTGAAATATTTCTTATTCTGGCTTAACTTCTCCTTGATATTCCAGGCAATCGCCTCGCCTTCCCGGTCAGGGTCGGTAGCCAGATATATTTTATCCGCCTTTTTGGCCGCGGCCTTAATCTCACTTAAGGTCTTTTTACGCTTGGCGGCCACGATAAAGTGAGGCGCGAAATTATTCTCAATATCCACCCCCATCCTGGTCTTGGGCAAATCCACCACATGGCCCATTGAGGGAATAATCTTAAAACCACTGCCTAAAATCTTAGAAATAGTCTTGGCCTTGGCAGGCGACTCCACAATCACTAATGATTTTGTCACTCTCAAGCTCCTTAATGAGCCCCGCCTGACGAGCGGGGCGAATTAACCCCGCGTCACAAACATCTTTCCGGGAAGTTGTTTAATTAGATTGTTTACTTCTAACCTCAAAAGTATACTCATTACCTTCGCGCCCGGCAAGCCGCTGTTCTCAATAATCTCATCCGCGTAACGGGCCTTTTCGCCATCCAGCAGATTACAGACTTTCTTTTCTTCTTCACTTAATACCTTGTCCCTGCTGTGCTTAACGTCTATCGTCTCTTTTGCCTTAAGCCCGGGTATTGGGCAAATTGGTTTGCTTTTAAGCAGATTTTCTAATTTCGGATTTAATTCCTCAATTATATCCTCAATGCTATCAACTAATTTTGCCCCCTGCTTAATCAGTTGATTTGTGCCAAAGGAGGTTGCGGAAGTAACGCTTCCCGGAATAGCGAATACATCTTTTCCCTGACTCATTGCAAACCAATTCATACGGTTTACCCTGTTCACTTTCCGGTGAATCAAGAATAGTGATTATATCAATATCACCGTTCTTGTAAACAATTACCTTATCTAAAGCGTCTCTGAGAAATTCCCGTCTTTGCTTTTGGCTATAATCATCGATATTGCCTTTAACGGCAGATAAATTAGATAGCTTCTGCTCTTTTAATTCGCTACCTGCTATCTGCAGCCTTAAACTGTCTATCTCCGCTTGAGTACGATATTTCCTAAGCTTTATCTTTGGCATCTGCTTCTTGAGATCTTCCTGCGTTAAATCCCCCATAGAAAAGGCATCTAAGAGCCTATCCTCTGCATTAATTAACCTTTCAAGCTCTTTCCCTAAACCCTTAAGCCTATCCGGAATGGTCTCCTTTGCCTCTTTTAACTCAATCTGCTTTATACGTATGGCTTCATCTAAGGCCTTCTGGGGCTGCTTAACCAAATAATCTATGGCTTTCCAAACCTTATTGTCTATTTCCTCTGTCTTTACATAAGGCAAAACGCAATCCTTTTTAACTCTGCCATAGCATTTATAATAACTAACTGTCTTCCACCGCTTAATCAGATAGCCCCTTTTATCCCGCACTAGATTGCCTTCTCTGTCCCGTTTCTCATAGGCCTTGAAGGTAGCGCCCTGCAACTTGCTTTCGCACTCAGCACAATATATTAATCCGGATAATAGGTATTCATTCCTAACATTCCTATCAGCCCATTTAGCCCTGTTTTTTATGCTCTCCTGAGCTTTACTAAACTCTTCGTAGGTAATAATCGGCTCCACTGGCTGCTTAATCCATTCGCTTTCCGGTCTCTTACCAATGGTCTTTCCGTTCTTATGCTCTATCCTGTTAAAACGATAAACTCCGTAGTATATGTGATTAGTTAGTAACCTCCAAACAACCCCACCAGTCCAAGAGCCAATCTTAAAACCTTTACCCTTATATGAGCCTTTCTTCTCCGCAAACTCTAAAGACGTGGGTGTTTTATTCTGGTTTAGATATTCGGCAATAGCAACTGTACCTAAGTTCTGTTCGTTACAGAGCTCAAAAATTTTCCTTACAACCTCGGCCTCTTCCGGCACAACAATAAGCTTCTTTATAGTCTTATCGTATCTATAGCCAAGTCTAAAGTGGCTACCAATATAAACACCCTTAATAACAGCCTCAAGAGATCCCCGTTTCATACGCTTAAGCAGTTTCTTCTTTTCTCTTTTTGCCAAAGCGCCAAATAAATCTGAAAGAAAATCATCCTCATCATCGCTTAAATCATAAGTCTGATTTGGAGTAGCTATCTTTATTTTATTGTCTCTAAAGATCTTCTTTATGGTAAGCCAGTCAAACAAATCCTCATCTCTTGAAAGACGCTCTAATTCTATTACAAGGCAAATTTCAAACTTCTTATCTCTGGCATCCTGCAAAAGCTTCATCATTTGAGGTCTGTTTTCAAGAGTTTCTCCAGAGCCAGCGCCTTCATTATAAAGAATATAATCCCATCCCTTAGACTTAGTATACTCAATAAGGATTTTCTCCTGGGAAGAAAGACTAAACTTTTCTCTTTGTTTCTCAGTAGATACTCTTATATAGATTGCACAGTTCATGATACTCTTTTCCTATTGTATTTACCCAGCCTTCCTACTATTTTCTTCAATCTCTTAAAATCTTCCTCTGTCCAGAACCGATATCCTGATATTGGTTCTCTCCTGGGCTTTGGAATTTTGCCTGCGTTTTCCCAAACGTAATAAGTCTTTCTACAAATATCTAGCGCCTTTATTACCTCTGAAATTCTATAGTTTCTCATAATTACCTTCTTCTTTGTTAAGATGTAAATATTCTACCATAGCTTAGTATAATAGCAAGCAATATATTTAAGGAACCCTTACTCCAACTACTACTAGCTCTATAGACTGTGTAGTTTTTATCTTAGAGTCTTCCCCATTTTCATTTGTCACATTACCGGTTTAGAGCTTATTATTAAGAACATATTTTATCAAGAAAAAATATCCCTTGAAACAGTTTTATGCAATCTATCATCTTTTTGATCAACAATACTTTCCTTGCCAGTATTTTCCAAAATTAAAAAAGCGAGCCTATCGAATCTTCTCTCCATTTCTTTGGTCGGCTGATAACTTGATATAATTCTTATCTTGATTTTCATTATTTACACACTAGTTTTAGAATTTTATTTTTGTATCCTTTTTCCATTCTTTAGTAATGAATTAGTTAGCTTAAAGAAGTCTTTTAGTTTCAAAACAACAAAGCGCTCTTTTTCTGACTCTTTGCCGAAAATTACCAAAGGTATTCCGCCATCTAAGACAATCTTCTGCTGAAATACTCCCGATTTTTTACCAAACAACTTGAATGGTTTATCCACAGAATTCACCCCCCTTATTTACTACTACTGTTTATTTATAATGTTTCTTTGTATTATGGCAGGTGGTCTCCAGACCACTAATTTCCGGTGTCCTCCAGACCACTACCCAGTGGTCTGGAGTTTCTTGCACGTGAAGTTTTCCACAGCTGCCAGGATGTATATTCCTTATTTAAACCGATCCTATTCTCCCATTCTGTTTTGTCTTTGAATAACACATTGTCTAAAATTAGTTTATTAATCCGCCTTTTAACATAGCGGATATCCATTCTTAATTTTCTGGCCACTGAACCATAGCTTATAAAAGATTTGCTTGTTTTCCAGCCGTAAGTCCGCCGGATAACTAGCAGGATGATTCTTAACTCCGCGCAGGTAAAGGAATATTCGATTATGGCCTCAAATAGCTCGTTAGCTATTCTGGTATAGCCGTTTTCTAATTGTGGATTCGCTTTAAGGTCATTCATGGCAAATAAAAAAGGGGCCGGCATTCCTGAGAATTTCCTCAGAAACACCAGCCCCTTTGTTTTTCAAATAGGAC
>CAKKRH010000015.1 GCA_919902675.1 Omnitrophica bacterium GWA2_41_15 | reverse complement strand
GATGCAGTTGACGCTCTAATCCGATCAGGCCGCTTAATACGGCCGATACCAATAAGCGCAGGACCACTTGGACATCATTCATAACTTACCTCGCTATTAATCATCAATAACCAATTACCAAATATTTGATTATTGGCTATTGCCGGCCGGCTCACCTCTCGGCGCTCGCCTAGCGGCGAAGCCGCTGGAAGCCGCTGGAAACCGAGGACAGACAGGTATCTTGGTGATTGGTTATTTATCATTAAGGATTTATGTTCAAATAATAATTCGATCTCTTGCCTCTTTTAAACAGCTGATAACCCAGGCCGGCAATCATCGCGGCATTATCTAGGGTAAGTCCGCGGCCGGGGAAATAAACCTTTATATTTCTTGCCGCGGCCTCTTCCTGAAATTTATTTCTCAGGTAATTATTCGCCGCCACCCCTCCGCCTACGACCAGGGTTTTTATCTTTTTACGCTGGCAGGCCAAAAACGACTTCTCAAGCAACGCCTCAACTACCGCTTTCTGAAAACTTGCCGCGAGATCTCTTTTGCTATAGACTATAGACTGTGGACTGTGGACTTTATATAAGACCGCCGTCTTGATGCCGCTAAAAGAAAACCCCAAATCGCTTGGGCCCTGGCAGGAAAAGCTGAAATTTTTAACATTTCCTTCCCTGGCCAGTCTTTCAATTACCGGTCCTCCGGGATAGCCCAGGTCCAAAATCTTAGCTACCTTATCAAAGGCCTCGCCGGCGGCGTCATCGGCGGTTGAGCTTAATTGTTTAAAACGAAAATCGCGCTCAACCAAAAACAAATTAGTATGCCCCCCGGAAACCACCAGGCCCACAAAAGGGAGCGGGGGAATCCGGAGACTGTCTTTAACGTCAGCTCCGGATAAAAAACTGGCATATAAATGCGCTTCTAAATGATTAACCCCGATAAGCGGTTTCTGAAGAGCCAGGCTTAAGGCTTTCGCGAAAGATATTCCCACTAAAAGCGAACCAATCAAACCCGGAGATTGAGTAACACAGATTAAATCAATATCGCTAAGCCTTTTACAAGCCGCCGCCAGGGCTTTTCTCGCGGTTATGGTTATTGACTCGATATGCGCCCGGAAAGCGATCTCCGGAATTATCCCTTGGTATTTCCGGTGCTCCTTTAAACTTGAGGCAATAATATTAGAAAGAACAAACCTCCCGTCTTTAACCACAGCTACGGATGTTTCATCGCAGGAAGTTTCAATACCTAAAGAAAACATACTCTAATCAATAACCAAACGCCAAATCCCAAGCACCAAATAAATTCCAAACATCAATAACCAAATTATAAAAGAAGAATTTATCTTGGTTTGGTTATTGGTTATTATCTGGTTATTGGAAATTGGTTATTGGAAATTTATGGAAATTATTGATAATTTTAATTTACTATCTCCGAGGCGTAGACGAATTTAAAGCCACGTTTTTTTAATTCCGGAATCACCCGAACCAATACTTCTAATGTCCTCTTGCGGTCATGGCCTATCCCCACCGCGAAACCATCCTGCTTAGACATTTTAGCCAGGGCCTCCAGCTGGCCCTGGATGTATTCGGCATCGCTCTTATTATCTAAAAAGACATTCCTCCGGGCATAAGGAAGCTTCATCTCTAAGGCTAACTTTGGACAGACGGTTTTTCCGGTGAAGCTATCCAGGAAATAGAGCTTCTTTTTCTTTAGCTCTTCAAAGATTACCTTCATTAAATCTTCACTCTCGGTTGCCTGAGAGCCCATGTGGTTAGAAATACCTTTTAGGCCCGGAATGCTTTTAAAATCCGTCTCTAATATTTTTAAGATTTCCTGCTTAGACATATTAATCAGTATTGTGTCCGGCTCAAGTTGATATTGTTTTTCCCGGTGCGGCTCCATCGGAAGATGTAAAATAGCTTCCTTATTAAGCTCTTTGGTTAACTCGGCAATCCGGACAGAATAGGCCCTGCGGGGAAGTATGGCCAAAGTCAAAGGCGCGTCTATCTGCCTTAATAACTCAATATTATTCAGGTTGTATCCCCAGTCATCTAAGACTATAGCTATCTTTCCCTGAACAGCGGCCAAGTAAGCTTCCCTGCTTTCAGGCTTAGATTGCTCCTTACTCCCTGTCCCTTCAGAAACATCTTGCTTCTTTTGGGCCGGGCTATAGCTTTTTACGGGCTTTGCCCCATTAGAAACATCTTGTTTCTTTTGGGTAGCGCTGTAGTTTCTAACGGGGTTTACCTTAGGCCGGCCTTTTTTTCTCTCGGTTTTGGTCTTTTCGACAACCGGACGGATGCCTTCTTCTTTCCGGCAAGAGGCAATCAAAAACACAGCCTCAATCACCACTATCGCCAAAAGGACATAAATGGATCTCTGATAATCAGGTTTGCGGCGCATTATGATTTTTTATTCAACTCTTGATAAATCCTTATTCCCCGGATAATATCTATGGCCCGGATAAGCTGATTATCCTTTTTGTAATCAAAAAGCGCCTCTTTTATGGGGGCTTCTTTTTCCGCTTTCGGATCCTTGTCTTTTATTTTATCAAAGACATCTTCGCTCCCGGGCTCAAGCGCGGTAAAATCAATCCTGCCGGATTCAACGGTTATGTCCGGAATTATGCCTTGATTATGAATAGTCCTGCCTAAGGGGGTAAAATACTTACTGGTGGTTAATTTTACCGCCGAGCCGTCCGATAAAGGCAGGACCGACTGCACCGAGCCTTTACCGAAAGACTTGTTTCCGATTATCACCGCCCGCTTATAATCCTGCAGGGCGCCGGCCACAATCTCGCTTCCCGAGGCCGAGCCCTGATTAAGCAGAACTACTAAAGGAATATCTGAATATTTGAGGCAATTTGAGGACTTAAACTCCATATTCTGAAGAGGCACCCGCCCCCTGATGGAGACAATAATTTTGTCAGCCGGAATAAACTTGTCTACCGCTTTAACCGCCACATCCAGCAAGCCGCCGGGGTTATTCCTTAAGTCCAAAACTAAGCCGCTCATTCCTTCCTCTTTTAATTTGCTCAGGCTTAGCTCAATATCTTTTGGGGTGGTTTCCCGGAATTCGGTCAAGCGGATATAGCCTATGCCGTCTTCCAGCATCCGGGCGTATTTAATGTCTTTGATTTTAATCACATCCCGGATAATCTTAACCTCTAAAAGCTTAGGAGCGCCTTCGCGCAGGATGGTCAAGACAACCTCGCTTCCCGGCTTGCCGCGCAGTTTTTTTACCGCCTCATCGCTGGAGATATTCCGGGTAATCTCGCCGTCTATCTTGACGATTTTATCCTCCGGCTTTAGCCCGGCCTTCCAGGCCGGCGTATCTTCAATAGGGGTTATCACCGTGAGCATGCCGTCTTTAATGGTAATCTCTATGCCTAACCCTCCAAACTTGCCCTCGGTATCCGTCTTCAGCTCTTTGTAGCGCTCGGGGTCAAGGAACTCACTGTAAGGGTCAAGCGAAGAAAGCATTCCCCGCATCGCCCCATAGATTAAATCCTTGGTCTTGGGCTCATCCACATATTCCCCGTTGATTAAACTTAAGGTATCCGAGAATAATTCCAATTGTTTATAGAGCTCGTTTCTCTTGTTACGCTCGCCGGTATCAGAAAAGGCGGAAAAAGAAAAACTCAAAACCGCGGCCAGGGCAATTAGAAACTTTAAGCTTATTTTCTTAAGCATTTTTTAATCTCTCCTTGAGCATTTCCTGCGCTATTTTAGGGTTGGCCTTGCCTTTACTTTGGCGCATGGCCTGGCCCACCAGAAACATCATGGCGCCTGTCTTGCCGGATAAATAATCCTGGACCGACTTTTGGTTGGCACCAAGGACCGCGTCAATGATAGCGCTTAATTCTCCCGAGTCGCGAATCTGGAGGAGGTCTTTTTCCTTGATAATCTCCTCAATTGTATTTTTGCTGTTGAGCCTTTCGGTCAAGACTTCCTTCGCTGACAGATTACTGATTTTCTCCTGGTCAACAAAACTTATTAAAGCAGTTAACTCCGGCGGTTTTAGGCCCAAAGATTGAATATCCAGATTCCGGGAGTTTAATTCATAACTTATCGGCCCGATAAGCCAGTTGCTGATGCTCTTGGCCCGGGGATAAACCTTAAAACAGGCCTCAAAATAATCCGCGACCTGTTTTTCCTGGGCCAGAATCTCAACATCATAATCGCTTAATCCGTAGTCGCGGATAAACCTTTGCTTGAGGGCCTGGGGCAGCTCGGGAAGATTATCCTTGACCGCCCTTATCTTTTCCTCGCTCAAAACAAAACCCGGCAGGTCCGGTTCGGGAAAATAACGGTAATCCATAGCCTCTTCTTTACTGCGCATGGCAACAGTCCTGGATAGCGCCTCATCCCACAAAAGGGTTTCCTGAATTATCCTTTGTCCGCTTTCCAGGATTCCGGCCTGTCTTTTTATTTCATAGTGCAAGGCCTCCCGAACCGCCTTAAAAGAATTCATATTTTTTAATTCGGTCTTAGTCCCTAATTTTTTCTCACCCGGCAGGCGCAAAGAAATATTGGCATCGCACCTTAAGGAACCCTTCTCCATATCGCAGTCGGAAACCTCTAAATATTTAAGTATGGCCTTAAGCTCACTCAGGTATTCATAGGCCTCATCGGGGGAATTTATCATAGGTTCGGTAACTATCTCTAAAAGCGGGACTCCGGCCCGATTATAATCCACCAGGCTGTCCTGTCCCTCGTGGATAAGCTTTCCGGCATCCTCCTCCAGATGCACCCTTTTCACGGGAATGGTCTTTTCTTTGTCCTTGATGGTTCGACTGCGCTCACCATCAATCCTGAGTGTGGCCGAAGGATTGATTTTTATTTTCAGCCCTCCATCCAAAGCCAGAGGCAGGTCATACTGGGAAATCTGGTAGTTTTTAGGCAGGTCAGGATAAAAATAATTCTTGCGGTCAAATTTGGTAAAATTCTGGATTTGGCAGTTTAAGGCCAAAGCCACCTTCATCCCGTGTTCAAAAGCCATCTCATTGAGCACAGGCAGGCTTCCCGGAAAACCCAGGCAGACCGGGCAAGTCCGGGTATTCGCTCCTGAGCCGAATTCATTAAGACAGCCGCAAAAGGCCTTGGTCCTGGTCTTTAGCTGAACGTGCACCTCTAAACCGATAACCGTCTCGTACATTTGAGTTATTAGAGTTTATTGAGTTTGTTGAATTAGATGTAGGGGTCAGCGTAAGCTGACCCTGCAATATCGTTGCCTTACGGCAACCGCTACAAATTGCTGTATGAAAATATTCGAAATTGAGGTCTGCTATGAACTATAAATTGGGTTTCATCTTATGCCAGAGAGTGGCTTGCTCGTAATTATAGGCAACCCGAAAAAGCATTTCCTCATCAAAGGCCTTGGCGGTTATTTGCAGTCCTATGGGCAGTCCCGCTTTGCTTGAGCCGCAAGGAACGGATATTGCCGGCACCCCGGCAAGATTAGCCGAAATGGTATAGACATCCGAAAGATACATCGCCAGGGGATTCTCTAATTTTTCCCCCAGCCGAAACGCGGTTGTGGGTGAAGTCGGGGTAACTATACAATCATATTCCTTAAAAACCTCGGTGAAATCCCGGGCAATCAGGGCCCGCACTTTAAGCGCCCTCACATAGTAAGCCTCATAATAACCGTGGGATAAAACATAAGTCCCTAAGATAATCCTGCGCTTGGCCTCCGGGCCAAATCCTGCCTGGCGGGTTTTTTTATACATAGCAATAAGATTATCCGCGCTCCTTACCCGCAGGCCATATTGCACCCCGTCAAAACGGGCCAGGTTAGAGCTGGCCTCAGCCGTAGCCACGATATAATACACCGCGACCGCGTATTCGGTATGCGGCAGGCTGACTTCACTCACCTCAGCCCCCAGCTTTCTCAATTGGGCAATCGCCTCTCTAACGGCTTCCTTAACTTCTCGGTCTAATCCCTCGAGCTCGCCGTCTCCGGATAAACTAAAATATTCCTTAGGAACGCCGATTTTTATACCCTTGATATCTTTTTCTAAGGATTTTAGATAATCCCCGACCGGCAAATTTAAGGATGTGGAATCATTGGGGTCATAGCCGGAGATTATATTGGTAAGATAGGCGCTATCCCTGACATCTTTGGTCAGCGGGCCGATCTGGTCCAGGCTTGAGGCAAAGGCAATCAGCCCGTAGCGGGAAACCCGGCCATAGGTAGGCTTAAGCCCCACCACCCCGCAGAAAGAAGCCGGTTGGCGGATTGAACCGCCGGTATCCGAACCCAAAGCCCAGATTGCTTCATCCGCGGCCACTGCCGCGGCTGAGCCGCCGGATGAACCGCCGGGAACGCAATCCGGATTCCAGGGGTTACGGGTAGGAAAGAAGGCGGAATTTTCGCAGGATGAACCAAAAGCAAATTCATCCATATTAGTCTGGCCCTGAATAATAAAACCGGCCTTTTTTAACCTCTGGATTACCGTGGCATCATAAGGCGGGATAAAGTTTTCTAAAATCTTAGAAGCGCAAGTTGTGGGTTGGCCCTGGATGCAAATATTATCTTTGACGGCTATAGGGATACCGGAGGCAGTATTATCGGTAAAACGCGCGAAGGCCTTAACCTTCTCCTCAACCGCCTTTGTTCTTAGGCTTTGAGATTCCAAAATATCCGCGATACCTGTCTTTTTTTGTTTGATCAAGCCTAAGAGTTCAAGACCGGTGAGAGCATAGAGGGGTTTTTCGGCAGGCATTTATTCGATTACCTTGGGCACGCGGAAATGCCCTTTCAGACTTTCCGGGGCATTTTTCAATGCCAGGGCATTCGGCAGGGATTCCCTGAGAACATCGGCCCTTAGAACATTCCCGTGGTGAGCGCAGTCGAACCATTGGATATCCAGAATATGACTCATCGGCTGAATAGAGGAAACATCCGCTTTTTTAAGCTTCTCAATAAATTCCAGCACTGATTCCAATTGCCCGGAAAATAAATTCAATTCTTCCTGATTCAATTCTATCCTGGCTAAATTCGCCACCTTCTGGACATCATCTTTGGAAATTATCATCCTTGGATTATAACACCGCTTACTATGGCTGTCAAAATAAAAAACCCTCGATATATACCTTTGCATAATTAAAGTGTCATTGCGAGCGAAGCGAAGCAATCTTTAAAGTAAGATTGCTTCGTCGCTATCGCTCCTCGCAATGACACAGGATTATCAGTTTATATACAGCTAAAATCTCGCGATTAGCTATTCCCCTTCTTGTTCTATAAAATGAATAATGACGCTGAAGGTGGCCAGGGGTGAGTCTAATTCTTTGGGCAGGGGAGGAAACGGCGAGGCATCCAGCAGGCCTTCCACAGCCATACGTTTTAATCTTTCGCTAGCCTGACTTTTTTCATCAATCACCAGATACTCCAGGAGCGAGCCGTCTGCCTTCAGGGCGAATTTAAGGCAGACCACGCCTTCATCGCTAACCTCGGAAAACTTATTATACAGGCATCTCCTGATGCGTTCGCGCAGGAAATTATTATAGGTAAGATAGGCCGGTTTCCGGGCGAGCTTAAGCGAAGACTCCATCTCCACCTCGGAAAGCTTAATCGGGGCATCGCGTAAAAACTCAATTTTTCCCAGGGCGGGTTTTTGAGCTGGCTTTGAGAACATTGCCAAAACATCATCGCGCTTGGCGCCTGAAAAGGGGGAAAATTTATTATCAGCGGATAAAGACAGGGGCTGGCTTAAGCTAAGCTTATCCGGGTTATCCCGGGTTTTACTTTTGATCCCGGCCTTTTCTAAAACTGCCGGCTTAATCTTTAAATAATTGACCTCTATTCCTTTAATTATCTTATCCTTGGGCAGGATATTCAGCACCGACAAGGAAAATAAAATAAGGATATGCGCCGATAAAGATATAGCCAAGGCCCAGGGAAAATTCCGGTTGGTAGACATCATTTATGATTATTTCTTTTTAACCATACGCTATGAACTATAAACCATAAACTATAAACCGCCTTTATTGGTCTTTCTCATTTTCAAGAACTCAACAACCGCCGGTATCACCGAAAGCACAATGATTGCTAAAATCACCTCTGAGAAATGTTCTTTGACTAAAGGGATATTCCCGAAGTAAAACCCGGCGCAATAAAAAAGTAGAACCCAGATACATCCGCCGACTATATTATAAATCAAAAATTTTGAATAATCCATACGCACAATTCCGGCCACAAAAGGCGCGAAGGTGCGCACGATGGGCAAAAATCTGGCTAGGATAATGGTTTTTCCGCCGTACTTCTTATAAAAGTGATGGGTGCGGTCAAGATACTCCTTCTTAAAAAAAGGTATACGCTTGGCCTGGGTAAGCCGCTTGCCGAAATATTTGCCTATCGCGTAATTTAAGCTGTCTCCGGCAATTGCCGCCGCGAGCAATATCCCGGCCATAAAAAAGGGCTGAAACGCTCCCTGGGCCGAAAAGGCCCCCACCACAAAAAGCAGGGAATCTCCCGGCAAAAACGGAGTTAAAACAAAACCTGTCTCGGCAAAAATTATCCCAAAAAGGACAAGATAGGTCCATACTCCGCACTGCTGAATAATAACCATTAAATGATCGTCAAAATGCATAAAGAAACCGAGAATGCCCGGTAATTCCATAATTTTTATCTCCCCTCTATTTCTTGCGCCTTAAAAACAACACCCTCACCGCCTCCATAATCAATAACAGACTCAAACCCAAAAGCATAATCCCGCATACACCCAAGAGCCAGATATCCGCTGAAGGGAAAACTCCGGCTGATATATTGAACAATGATTGCGCGAAAGGCAGGCTCAAATTAACCAATGCCCAGGAAGTCACCGTAAACATAAATATCATCGGCAGGATAGTATACCATGGCCTGCGCCCTAAATGAATAAGCCACAGCGATACCGCCAAAAGAATAATGCTGGCCAAGAGCTGATTGCTGGCCCCAAATAGCGGCCAGGCAGCCAAATACCCTTTTTCTTTAGAAGCCATCAAGAAAACAAACGGCAATAACACGCTGGCAATGCCGGCCAATAAGCCCCCCTTCCTTGAGTGCCACCCGGTCAACTCCTGGAAGATATAACGCGCCAGGCGGGTAGAGACATCCAGGGTGTCATAGACAAAAGTAGAGAACGCCAAAAGAGCAAAGGTAAACGCTATTCTGTAGGGAATATTAAAAAGCGCCAGAGACTTGGCAAGTCCGCCGGCATAAATAAGGTTAGGGTCGGCTTTTAAAAGAGGGCTGTTTTTGGGTAAAATAATTACGGTGATAATTGCCAGCACCGCCACCAGCCCCTCAAGAAGCATCGCGCCATAGGTTATAGGCACGCAGTCCCTTTCCTTCTTCACCTGCTTGGCGGTAGTGCCGGATGAAACAATCCCGTGGAATCCGGAACAGGCGCCGCAGGCAATAGTAATAAAGAGAATTGGGAATATATTTTTTCCGTTTGCCAGGCTCTTCAGCCCGCTGAGATTAATCGCCGGATATTCTATAGAGAATCCCCCGCACAATGCCCCGGCGAGGCCGATAAATATAACCAGATACAGAAACCAGCCGCCCAAATACCCCCGCGGCTGAAGCAGGAGCCAGACCGGAATTACAGAAGCAATGAGGCAATAAAACAATAACAGCACATCCCACTGTTTTACCGAAAAAGCCGAAAGCGGCGCCAGGAACTGATTTGGCAGACGCGGCCCCAGCCAAACGATCCCCAGAAGAAACGGCAAGAATATAAGTGTTGCTTTCCAGAGCGCGATTTTACCGCGATAAAGCGCGATTCCCATCACCATCGCTAATATCAGATACAAAACCGAAGAAGCCGCTACCCCCGGACCAAAGGCAGCGCCTTCTATGTTCGTTTTAAAGGTGTGGGCGGTAATATCAGTAAAGGTAATAATCACATACTCCAGGGCCAGCCAGACAAAGATAAGGAAGAATTTGTAGGATCTGCCGGGCATATACCTTTTAATTACTTCACCGATTGATGTTCCCCTGTGCCGTATTGAGGCGGCTAAGGCAAAGAAATCATGCGCTCCTCCGATAAATACCGCGCCTATAACCACCCATAATAGCGCGGGCAGCCAGCCAAACCAGAGACAGGCGATAATAGGCCCGACAATCGGCCCGGCCGCGGCAATCGCGGAAAAGTGCTGGGCCAGGATTAAGGCCGGCTTTGCCGGGACATAATCAATGCCGTCGTTTATACTGCAGGCCGGAGTAATAAAGTCGTCATTGAGCGGTATCCTCTTTCCCAGGAAACGGCCGTAAAAAATATAGGCCAGGAGAAAAATAATCAAAACCGCTAAAACTATTACGCTAACCATAACCTATTTTTCCAATCCATAAAAAAACGGCTGTGAAAAACAACTACTACACAGTGGCATAAATTTATGCCACTGTGTAGTAAGGGGGTGTGGGGGAGATTGTCCCCCACGTTTGGGGGGTGCTCAGTCCTTGACATCTTTTATGTCAAGGACGCCGAAGGGGGGCTTGCCCCCCTAGCGGAAGTGCGCAGTGACATTCCTTCAATTATCAGATATTTATGTCACGGAGCACTACGGACGCTTCTTTTAAACATGGTAAAAGTTAAAACCCGTGCTCTCGGTGGGGATTTTTGAAGCTAAGCGCTCCGTGCTTTGAATAAAGAATTGCCCCGAATATCAAAAGGGAGCATACCACAATAGCAATAATTACTCCAGGTTCGCCGCGGCTATGCCGTATAAGGATTGGGGCGGCAAGAAGCGAAACTAAATTAATCACCTTGATCATCGGGTTTAAGGCCGGCCCGGCGGTATCTTTAAGCGGATCACCCACGGTATCGCCCACCACCGATGCCTTATGCGCCTCCGAGCCTTTGCCGCCATGGAGGCCGTCTTCAATGGTCTTTTTGGCATTATCCCAGGCGCCTCCGGCGGTTGACATAAAGACCGCTAAAAGCTGACCGGAAAGAATAACCCCGGCCAGGAACCCGCCTAAGGCCTCAACGTCAAGCAGTAACCCTATCAAAATCGGGCTGACAACCGCGATCAAGGAGAGGCCGATTAATTCCTTTTGCGCGGCTATGGTGCAGATATCAACCGCTTTTTTATAGTCAGGCTTGACCTTTCCCTCCATCAATCCCGGGATATGAAACTGCCTGCGCACCTCATCAACTATTAAGGCCGCGGCGCGGGCAACCGCGTTAATGGTAAGAGCGGAAAATAAACAGGGGATTGCTCCGCCGACAAGCATTCCGATAAACACCGTCGGCATAGAAACCCGTATACCGGTAACAAAAAGCTGGAGGTTCTCCGCGATACCCATCTGGGCCTGAACCTTGCTGACATCTGTAATAAACGAACCAAAAAGAGATACCGCCGCGATTACTGCCGAGCCTATTGCCAGGCCTTTTGTAATAGCCTTGGTGGTATTTCCTACCGCGTCCAGGTCCGCCATAATCTTACGGGCCTCGGGCTCTAAATGCGCCATCTCGCCGATGCCGTTGGCATTGTCGGCGATGGGACCAAAGGAATCCATGGCCACATTGTTTCCGGTTAGGGTAAGCATCCCAATACCGGTCATTGCCACGCCGTAGAGCACATACACCACCGGCTGGCCCCAATAAATCAGTATTGCCGCCAGCATGGTAACCGCGATAACGATAAACTGCCAGGCCGAAGACTCAAAACCGATTGAAAGCCCGCGCAGGATTAAGGTGGCCGAGCCGGTTTTTGAAGAATGGGCAATCTCCTTTACCGGAGGATGGTGAGTATGGGTGAAATATTTCGTAATCTCATCAATAACCACAGCCAGTAAAATTCCCACGGTTACCGAAAAAAACGCCCGCCATTCGTGCATATAGAACTTCGCCAAAAACAAAAACGCGATAATAGACATTCCGGCGGAGGCGTAAAAACCCTTGTTGATGCTGGAAAAGGCATCCTGCTTCTTGCCTTCACCCCTTACAAGATAAGTTCCGAAAATCGATGAGAGCACCCCAATACCACGCACCAGAAGCGGAAAGACAATCCACTTCAGTTCATTGGTAAGCGATACCAGGGCAAGCCCAAGAATCAACCCCGAGACAATGGTTACCTCATAAGACTCAAAGATATCCGCGGCCATTCCCGCGCAGTCTCCAACATTATCCCCCACCAAATCCGCGATTACCGCGGCATTGCGCGGATCGTCCTCAGGGATATTTTTCTCAACCTTACCCACTAAATCCGCGCCTACATCCGCGGCCTTGGTAAAAATGCCTCCGCCAACGCGCATAAACAAGGCAAGCAGTGTCCCGCCAAAGCCAAACCCCAAAAGCACATCCGGCGAGGCAATCCCGAATATAATAAAAATAAGCGTGCCCCCTAAAAGCCCGAGCCCGTCTGTCAACATCCCGGTAACCGTTCCGGAACGATAAGCGATTTTTAGGGCCTCCGCGAAACTCCTGCGGGCGGCGGAGGCCATCCGGACATTGCCCTCAACCGCCATGCGCATCCCGAATTGCCCGACAATCAGGGAAAATATAGCCCCCATCACAAAGGCCGCCGCCCGGCCAAAGCCGACAATTAAACGCACGCTTTGAGCTGAATAGGCGCTAAAACGATGCAAGGCCTCTTCGCTAGGAGGAATAATATAAACAGAAAGAAACAGGACCGCCGTAAGCACGACAATAATCGGTACAATGGTCTTTAGCTGGCGGGCTAAATAGGTGTCGGCGCCCTGGCGAATGGCCTGCCAGACCTCCTGCATCTTGTCCGTTCCCTTGTCATGACGCATAACCTGATAACGTAATAAAAGAGCATACCCCAGCCCAACGATGGCAATAAAAAGCACCGTCCAGATAGCTGCGATTTCAAATATACTCGCGTTTAAGCTAAACATATAACATTCCCTCCTTTTTGCCGTTCAATATAATTATACTATTGTATAGTAATACAATATAATAAATCTCTGCCCATTTGTCAACACTTCTAAAAAAACACTTCTAAAAAAACAACGTTTATGGTTGTCTATTGACAAGATTAAAATTAAGTGTAAACTAAGGGTTTTAATTCAGCAAGGATAACAAAATGGCGCAAGAAAAATTTGATTGCATAATTGTGGGAGCGGGCCCCGCGGGCTTAAGCGCGGGCTATACCTTAGCCAAGGCCGGACTTTCAGCGGTTATCATTGAAAGGGGCGACTATCCGGGGGCAAAGACCGTCATGGGCGGGATATTATATTCCCAAGCCATAGGTGAGATTATTCCCGATTTTTACAAAGAAGCCCCTTTAGAGAGGCCCATTACCGAACAAAGAGTTATGGTTCTCACCGGCGAATCCAGCCTGCAGTTAGGCTACAAAACCAAAGAATTCGCGCAAGCGCCCTATAATTCCTTTTCCGTATTAAGGGCTCAATTTGACGGCTGGTTCGCCCAGAAAGTAGACCAGGCTGGGGTAATGGTTATCCCCAAAACGGTCGTGGATACCGTCCTCAAAGAAAATAACCGCGTGGTGGGGATACAAACCGAGCAAGGCGAAACCCTGTATGGAGACTGCGTGCTGGCCTGCGACGGAATTAACTCCCTGCTCTCCCAGAAAGCCGGCCTGCACCAGGAATGGCAGCCTCAGGATGTGGCACTGGCCGTCAAAGAAGTGCTTACCCTGCCAAAAGAAAAAATCCAGGACAGGTTTAATTTAGAAAATAACCAAGGATGCGCTATTGAATTTATGGGTACTATTTCCAAAGGAATGACCGGGATAGGGTTTCTTTACACCAATAAAGAATCCATTTCTCTGGGTATAGGCTGTCTGCTCTCAGACTATCAGAAGAGTCTGATTAAGCCCTACGACTTAATCGAAGAAGTAAAATCGCATCCGGCGATTAAAAGGTTTATTGACGGGGCCAAGACCGAAGAATACCTGGCCCACCTAATCCCCGAAGGCGGTTTCTACCGCCTCCCCCCTCTTTACACCGATGGGATGCTAGTCTGCGGGGACGCGGCTTTACTGGTAAACTCTATCCACCGGGAAGGCTCTAACCTGGCGATGAAAAGCGGAGTCCTAGCCGCCCAGACCGTAATTGAGGCCAAAGGCAGAAAAGATTTTTCCAGCAAAACGCTTTCCTCATATAAAAAGAGGCTCCAGAAAAGCTTTGTCATCCAGGATTTAAAAAAATACCGTAAGATGCCCCAGCTTTTGCATACAAGAAACGAGCTTTTCAGCCGCTATCCCCAGCTTGCCTCGGAAATTGCCGCTGAATTGCTTAGGGTAGACGGCCGGCCAAAAGCGGAAAAAGAAAAAAAGATTATCAAGAAGATCTTTGAAACCCACTCCCTTTGCGGATGGGGGAAGATGCTGTTTGATTTCTGGAGGGCGACACGATGAAGGTGGAAGAAAAATTATTTAAGACTAAATTCAAGGCCGACGCCCACGAACACTGCCACCTTAAAATAAAAGACCGAGAGATTTGCCTGAAATGCGACACCAAGCCCTGCACCGCTTTCTGCCCCGCCCAGGTATATACCTGGGAGAAAGATAAAATTATCGTAGGTTATGAAAACTGCCTTGAATGCGGCTCCTGCCGGATCGCCTGCCCCTATTACAATATCGAATGGCGCTATCCCCGCGGAGGTTTCGGAGTACAATACCGGATGGGATAGACCATGCGCGAATAGGGCCGCGATTTTCCCTATTATTCGCCTAAATAGGCCGAGCGCACCTGATCGCTCATAAGCAGCTCGCGCCCTCTCCCCTCTAAGGCAATTTTTCCTGTTTCAATGACGTATGCCCGGGCAGCTGCATCAAGGGCCCAGTGGGCATTCTGCTCAACAAGTAAAATCCCCACACCTTCGGCCTGGATTTTTAAAAGGACATCAAAAATTTTCTCCACCACCAAAGGCGCCAGGCCAAGTGATGGCTCATCCAGCAAAAGTATCTTAGGCCTTGCCATTAGCGCCCTGGCGATAGCCAGCATCTGCTGTTCGCCGCCGGAGAGTGTCCCTGCCTCCTGCTTGCGGCGTTTAGAAAGTATGGGAAAAAGCCTGTATGCCCGCTCGATATCTTCTTTAACCGCGCGGTCTTTTTGGCGTAAAAAAGCGCCCAGCTGAAGATTTTCTAACACCGTTAATCCGCGAAACACCCGTCTTCCTTCGGGAACCTGAACAATTCCGCTTGAGACAATCTCATCCGGCCGGATACGCTTTATCCGCCTGCCGTCAATGTCCATACTACCTTCTCTAAAAGGCAGAATTCCTGATATAGCCATTAAAGTAGTTGACTTTCCCGCCCCGTTTGAGCCGATAAGCGCGGTAATCTTACCTTCGCTGACTTCTAAGGTAATCCCCTTAAGCACCTCAATCTTGCCATAGCCGGCATGCAGATTTTCAACTCTTAGACGCATCTTTAGTTAGCGCGATAAATCGCGCCGCTCATTGGCGTCATAAATGACGCCGCTACTGTAGCGGTGCGATCTATCGCGCGCATCCTTTTCCTAAATAAGCCTCGATTACCTTAGGATTACATTGGACATCGCCGGGCAGGCCTTCGCAAATCTTTTCACCTGAATCAAGCACCACTATCCTCTGACAAAGCCCCATCACTAATTTCATATCATGCTCTATAACCAGAACACTGATACCGCTTTCGCGAATCTTGCGGATTATCTCCAACAGCTCTAATTTCTCTCCCGCGTTCATCCCAGCCGCCGGCTCATCCATCAGTAAAAGGCGCGGCTCAGTAGCTAAGGCTCGGGCAATCTCAAGGCGCCGTTGTCCGCCAAACGGCAGGCTGGATGCCAAATCAGACGCCCGATTATCCAGCTTTACAAAACGCAACAACTCTTCACAGCGCCCGCGCACAGCCCGCTCTTCATTTCTCATCCCAGGTGAACGCCTTAAAGTAGTCCACAGATTAGAGCAGGTGCGGGAAAAAGTCCCGACCATCACATTTTCTAAGGCGCTCATGCTGGCAAAGACCCGGGCGTTCTGGAATGT
Source organism: Omnitrophica bacterium GWA2_41_15 (assembly GCA_919902675.1). GTDB lineage: Bacteria > Omnitrophota > Gorgyraeia > Gygaellales > UBA12090 > UBA12090. Next base: position 2,039 of record CAKKRH010000015.1, on the reverse strand, counting down.
TCGGGCTATTCCGCGCTCACTTACCCTGTGGGCCGGAAAACTGGTAATATCCAGCGCGTATTCACCGAAGGTAATCTTTCCCGCGTCCGGCCGGTAGACGCCGGTGATACAGTTAAAAAAAGTAGTTTTACCCGCGCCATTAGGGCCGATCAGCCCGACAATCTCTGATTTAGCTATTGACATGCTAATATCGCTAAGAGTGATAATCCCGCCGAAATGTTTAGAGATGCCTTGGGCCTCCAATATCATTGCTTTACATCCTCTCCCAATATCTCATCTTCTTCCTGACGCACGCGCTCGGTCTCCGGCCTGAATTCTTCAAGAATCCGCGCTCCCCCAAAAATTCCCTGAGGCCTAAATAACATCATTATAATCATCACCGCGCCAAAGAGAAACATCCGGTATTGCTGTAATGGCCGTAAGATTTCCGGCAACACGGTAAGCGCCACCGCGCCCACGATTGAACCGGCAATGCTCCCAATGCCGCCCAATACCAGCATAGCAACCAGCATTATTGAGGTGATGAAATCAAAACTGTCGGGTGAGACAAAACCCTGCTTACCGGCAAAAAGCCATCCGGCAAACCCGGCTATCGCAGACCCCAGGCAAAAAGCCAGCAGTTTAAGCCTTCCGGTATTGATTCCCATACAGGCGGCAGCTACTTCATCTTCCTTAATCGCCACCCAGGCCCTGCCAAAACGCGAAGACGATAAACGGTTAGTTATAATAACTGTTACTATAATTGCCGATAAGGTAAGATAATAATAAGGCATACTCTTAATACCAAAGTCAAAACTCTTACTAACAAATCCAATAACCGGATGGCTGACAGTTAGGCCGTTTGGCCCTCCGGTTAAACTGTCCATATTGTTAAGGGCGATACGCACAATCTCCCCAAAGCCCAGAGTTACCAGGGCAAGATAATCACCCTTAAGCCTAAGCACGCAAGAGCCAAAAAGTAAGCCTAAGCTTCCGGCTAAAATAACACAGGCAGGCAGACTTACCCAAAAAGACAGTCCTAATTTTACGTTGAGTAAGGCATAGGTATACGCGCCGGAGGCGAAAAAGGCGGCCTGCCCTAAGTTGAGCAGGCCGCAATAGCCGGTCATCACGTTTAGCCCTAATACCAGAATAGCAAAAATACCCGCGCTGACCAGGACTTCCAGATGATACTCATTGCGGCAAAAAAGCGGAAGCGCGAAAAGAATTAAGAGGACACCTGCTACCATAGCTCTTCGGAGAAATTTTCCTTTAACCCGGAATTTGCAATAGGATTTCGGCAAAATGTCTCTAAATCCTTGCCAATACTGCGTTATGCTCGCAAAAGTGTCCTCGGCGTATCGCACCGGATACGCCTGCGGTACTTTTGCTCGCATGCCTTGTCTTGTCAAGGATTTAGGCCATTTTTCTCGAAACCTATCGCAAAATCCGGGTTTAACCTGATAGGACGCGCTTCTTTTTTTACTCATCGCGAGGCTTCCTTAAAATTCCTGAGGGCCAGCATAAAAGCAAAATGACTAATATCAGGAAGGCGAATACATTTTTCCATGCCGAAGATAGATACCCGGCGCCTAATCCTTCCAGCATCCCCAAGGCTATCCCCCCCAGCATTGCCCCCGGGACATTACCGATACCCCCAAGCACTGCCGCGGTAAATGCCTTGATCCCCACCAGATAGCCGTCATGGAAACTAATAGTATTATAATACATCCCATACATCACACCACCCGCGCCCCCCAAGGCAGAGCCGATTAAAAAACACACACTGATTACTTTATCTACGTTAATACCCATAAGCCGGGCGGCAGTCATATCTTCAGAAGTAGCGCGCAGGGCCTTACCCAGCATAGTCCGGGTAACAAAAAAACGCAAGGCTATCATCATCACCAGGCTGGTAATGATGATAAAACCTTGCATAAAGGTAATCCGCAGTGCCCCGATAGTCAAGGCCGAATGTTTGAAAAACGCGGGAAAGCTCTTGTCCACCGGGCCCCAGATAAGCATCAACACATTCTGCAGGATAAAAGAAATACCTATAG
>CAKKRH010000014.1 GCA_919902675.1 Omnitrophica bacterium GWA2_41_15 | reverse complement strand
AATAGAACAATAGACAAGAAAAAAGCTCAATTGCGGTCTATTTTCTATTGTTCAATTGTTCAAAAACTTATTTAACAACGCGGTAGACATAGCTGAAAGTTGGCAGTTGAAAAATAATGATGATAAAGAAGGCTGTGTATAAGAGAGTAGTCCTTAAGTTAAGCGGCGAGGCTTTGCAGGGCGCGCACAGGCACGGGATAGACCAGGGGGTCCTTTTTTCTATTGCCCGGCAGATAAAAGAAGTAAGAGAGCTTAATCTGGAAATCGCGGTAGTCTTGGGCGGGGGAAATATTTTTCGGGGCCAGGAAAATGTTGAGGCCCAGGGCTTGGATATGGACCGTTCTGTGGCTGATTATATGGGGATGCTGGCTACGGTGATAAACGGAATGGCCCTTCAAGACGCACTGGAGAAGATGGGTGTTCCTACCCGCTTGATCAGTGCGATTGAAATCCGCCAGGTGGCTGAGCCTTATATCAAAAGGCGCGCGGTGCGCCATTTGGAGAAGGGCAGGGCGATAATTTTTGTGGCCGGAACAGGCAACCCTTATTTTACCACCGATACCGCTGCCGCCCTCAGGGCGAAAGAAATAGGCGCTCAGGTCCTACTTAAGGCCACTAAGGTTGATGGAGTGTATACCGCTGATCCCTTCAAGGTGAAGGATGCCAGGAGATTTTCTTCGGTTAAATATATTGATGTGGTGAGGAAGGGCCTCAAGGTAATGGATTCCACCGCGGTAACCTTATGTATGGAAAATAAACTCCCGATAATAATCTTTGATATGACCAAAGAAGGCAATATTAAAAAAGTAGTGATGGGCGAGAAGATTGGGACTGTAGTTAAGTAAAACAGAGGTGTTATGATGGTTAAAGATATTATTAAAGAAGCGGATGACAAAATGAAGAAAGCCCTGGAGGCGATGCAGAGAGAATTCGCCGAGATTTCTACCGGCAGGGCCAATCCCAGCATGGTTGAGGGCCTAAGGGTGGATTGTTACGGAACACCTATGCTTTTAAAGCAGCTTGCTTCGATAACCGTTCCCGACGCCAGGTTGATTCAGATTCAGCCCTGGGACGCCTCGCTTATCCCCGAGATTGAGAAATCCATACTTAAATCAAGCCTGGGAGTTAATCCGTCTAACGATTCCAAGATGATTAGGGTGGCTATCCCTCAGCTTTCTAAGGACAGGCGCGAGGAATTAGCCAGGGTGGTAAAAAAGATGGCTGAAGACGGCAGAATTTCCCTGCGCACTATCCGCAGGGACGCTAAAGAGGCCATTGATAAATTAGAAAAAGAAAAACGTATCGCCGAAGACGATAAATTTAAAGGTCACGACAGCTTGCAGAAAATAGTAGATTCTCATATTCAGAAGGTGGAACAGATTTTAGCTGGAAAAGAAAAGGAGCTGGCGGAATTTTAGCCGGTTGACTTTCAGGGTGGAATCACCGGGATAAATAAAATGGGCCGCTAGCTCATCCGGTAGAGCATCGGCTTTTTAAGCCGAGTGTGCCGTGTTCGAGTCACGGGCGGCTCATTAAAACAGAGCTAAGAGCTAAGAATTAAGAGCTAAGATTAAAGTGGAAGATATGTTTTTAAAAAACATATTTCTCTTAGTTCTTAGCTCTTAGTTTTTAATTCTGCCTTGACTCGGGCGGATGGCGGAATTGGCATACGCGGCAGCCTTAGGAGCTGCTGGGGAAACCCTCGGAGGTTCAAATCCTCTTCCGCCCATTAAAACAGAGCTAAGAGCTAAGAATTAAGAATTAAGAGCTAAGAGCTAAGAATTAAGAGCTAAGATTAAAGCAAAAAACATGTTTTTAAAAAACAATATCTTTTCATCTTTCTTAATTCTTAACTCTTAAATCTTAATTCTGCTTTATTGCGGGAGTAGCTCAGCTGGTAGAGCGCAACCTTGCCAAGGTTGATGTCACGGGTTCGACCCCCGCCTCCCGCTCCATATTTTCTTAATAAAAGATAAATTGAAGAGATATTTCAAGGAGGAAATATTATTATGAAGATAGCTGATTTTTTATCCAAGAAAGCAATTACCGCGGACCTCAAGGCAGTTAAAAAAGAGGATGTGTTAAAGGAATTGGTTGACCTTTTGGCGGCTTCGGAGGATATTGAGAAAAAAAATCGTAATAAGCTGGTAGAACAGCTTATGGCCAGAGAGGCCCTGGGTTCAACCGCGATCGGGCAGGGTGTGGGTATCCCGCACGCGAAATCCGAGTGCGTGAATAAACTGGTGGCAGGTTTTGGTATTTCTCAAAAAGGGGTTGATTTTGATTCTTTAGACGGAGAAAAAGTTTACATATTTTTCCTGCTCATCGCCCCTATTGATTCTGCCGGTCCGCATCTGAAGGCCTTGGCCAGGATTTCCCGCCTCTTAAAAGATAAATACTTCCGCGACTCACTAAAAGAATGTAAAGACGAAAAGTCCATACTAAAAATTATCCTTCAGGAAGACGATAAAAAAATATAGCTTTGAAAACAAACGGTAGTTTGAAGAGCCTAAGATTAAGATTGTCTTAACCTTAGCCCTTTGTTTTTTTGTGTTATTCAATTAATACGCGGAATGAAAAAAGACTCTAATATTTTTGTGCGAATAATTAAATGGTTCTATCCCGGAATGCGGGTTAAGCGCTGGGTGGGTCTGCTTGCCTTCGCGGTTGCCTTGGTGGCTTTAAGCAGCGCGCGGTTCTTTATTGAAGAAAGCTTTTTTTCCCGGGCGTTGTATATCCTGGTAACCATTTTAGGGGTATTCCTGGGGGTCCTTGGCCTGCGTAATATCTTAAGTTCTTTTATTAATGTCTTTGTTCCCGGCGGCGACAAGGAACTGGTGGATATGATTTACCGCAAGCGTTATTTAGAAAAAGGCCCGCGCATAGTAACCGTAGGAGGTGGAACCGGGTTATCGGTTTTACTGCATGGTTTAAAGGAGTATACCTCTAATATAGCCGCGGTGGTTACGGTTGCCGATGACGGAGGCTCTTCCGGCAGGATTAGACAGCAGTTTGACATACTTCCTCCCGGCGATATCCGCAACTGTTTAGTGGCCCTGGCTGATGCCCCTACCCTGATGCAGGAGCTTTTTCAATTCAGGTTCGACTCTTCAAGCGAGCTCTCCGGACACAGCTTCGGGAATCTCTTTATAACCGTAATGACTAAATTGACCGGAGATTTTGAGAAGGCGGTTAAGGAGTCAAGTAAGGTCCTGGCTATCCGCGGGCAGGTTATACCGTCAACCTTAAATAAAATATCCCTGGTGGCAAAATATAAGGATGGCTCTACTCAGGAGGGCGAAACCTCTATTCCTAATAAGAAGCGCCAGATTACCAATATATATCTAAACCCTCCGGATATCCAGGGCACGCCGGATGCCATCAAGGCCATTTCGGAGGCCCAGGCAATTATCCTGGGGCCGGGAAGCCTCTACACCAGCGTTATTCCTAATCTTTTGATTAAGGAGATCCGGGAGGCTATATTGGCCAGTTCCGCCCTAAAGATATATATATCCAACGTGATGACTCAGCCGGGAGAAACCGATGGCTATACCGCTTATGAACATATCAAGGCGATTATTGAACACAGTTCACCCAGGATAATTGACTATTGCGTGGTTAATTCCAGATTGATTTCCCAGGAATTGCTGGAGAAATACCAGCAGGATAATTCTTTTCCGGTTTTAATTGATATAGATAAGATAAGGCATGCCGGATATCGGGTCATCGAAGGAGATTTAGTAAACTCATTGGATTATGTGCGCCACGATCCCGGAAAGCTGGCCAAGATTGTCATAGATTTGATTCAGGAAAACTTCTAATTATGAAATAAGCTTTCAGCCTTCAACTGACAAGCGGGATAGTTTAAAATGACTACTATAGAGAAAAAGGTTGTGGTTAAGAATAGAATGGGCCTGCATGCCCGGCCGGCGGCTTTGTTTGTCCAGGCGGCCAATAAATTTGATTCTGATATCACTGTGATTAAAGATGACCAGGAGGTAAACGGCAAATCCATTATGGGTATACTTATGCTGGCCGCGGAAAAGGACAGCATAATAATAATTAGTGCTACCGGTAAAGATGCCCAGGAGGCGGTTGTTGAACTTGAAAAGATAGCCTCCGCCGATGACCTGGATAATATTTTTCGTAAATCCGCTTCTCCGTTTTTGCGCGCGGCGGTTTCAAGGCATACTATAAAAAGAAAATAAAAAATGATTGAGTTAAAAGGAATACCAGCATCGGGAGGAATAGCCGTCGGCCCGGCCTATCTCTGGACCAAGGAAGAATTTGTTGTCGCGCGCCAGGAGATTTCCGAAAGTCAGATAGCCGTCCAGATCCAGCTTTTTGAGGAGGCCTTGATTAAAACCCGCCATGAGATTTTAGACCTGCAGAAAAAAATTGCCGAAGGAATGGGTCAGAATGTGGCTGAAATATTTGACGCGCATCTTTTGGTCCTGGAAGACAGGATGCTTATTGAGGAGGTTATTTTACAGCTTAAGAAGGAAAAGCTTACCGCCGCCTATATTTTTCAAAATGTCCTGAAAAAATACATCCAGGTGTTCCTTAATATCGAGGACGAGTATCTTAAGGAGAGGGTAAGTGATATCAATGACGTAAGCCGCAGGGTCCTGCGCAATCTTCTGGGTAAAAGCGTCAAACGCCTGGATGATTTTAAGGAAAAAGTGATTTTGGTTGCCAATGATCTTTCTCCCTCGGATACCGCGGCTATGCATAAAAAGAACATTCTGGCTTTTATCACCAGTATCGGAGGCAAAACTTCGCATACCGCGATTATGGCTAAGTCAATGGAGATTCCGGCTGTAGTGGGGCTGGAGACGGCAACCTTAAAGATTGCCACGGGAGATATCCTGATCATTGATGGAACAACCGGCGTTATTATCGTTAATCCGGATGAAGTTACCTTAGAAAAGTATCGCAAAGAAAGCCGGGCCTTTAAAGATACCACCCAGCGTTATGTTTCATTAAAGGATGAACCAGCGGTTACTACCGATAAAAGGCGGGTGTGGGTGGCGGCAAATATCGAGCTCCCGGATGAGATTCCTTCTATTATTGAACATGGTGCCGAAGGCATAGGGCTTTACCGCACGGAATTTTTCTATATGAACCGGACCGATATCCCCTCTGAGGAAGAGCATTACCAGGCCTACAAATTTGTGGCTGAGGCGGTTAAGCCTCAATCCGTTATTATCCGCACCTTAGATATCGGCGGGGATAAATTTTTGTCTCATTTAGAGGTCCCACATGAGATGTCCCCATTTTTAGGCTGGCGGGCAATAAGGTTCTGTTTGGCCAGGCCGGATATGTTTAAGAGCCAGCTCAGGGCCATACTCCGGGCCTCAGTGCACGGAAACCTGAAGCTGATGTATCCGATGATTTCCGGTATTGAGGAATTAAGGCAGGCAAATACGCTTTTAGAGGAATCTAAGAATGAGCTGCTGAGGGAGGGCAGGCCTTTTGATGAATCTATTAAGGTTGGGGCGATGATTGAGGTCCCTTCGGCTGCAATGACCGCCGATATCCTGGCTAAAGAAGTAGATTTTTTCAGTATCGGGACTAATGATCTTATTCAATATTCGATTGCCGTTGACCGCAGCAATGAAAAGGTGGCCTATCTTTATGAACCGGCTCATCCGGGTGTCTTACGGCTTATCAAAAATATCATAGATATAGGGCATAAGTCCAATCTTAGCGTGGGAATGTGTGGAGAGATGGCCGGAGATCCGATTTTTACCCTGATACTTTTGGGAATGGGCTTGGATGAATTCAGCATGCCTTCGCTGATGATACCGGAAATAAAGCATATTATCCGTTCGGTGAGCATGCCCGAGGCCGTGAGCATTTCCCAGGAGGCGCTGTCTTTCTCTACCACCAAGGATGTCGAAGGGTTTGCCATAAGGAAACTTAAGGAATTGAGCGTTTCGCGGCCTTAGCCATGGAGGATTTGAGCAAAACGTCGGGCTTAGAACTTAAATTAGATCTTAAAAAACATTCCCTGATTTTAGGGAAGAATTTAAATAAAATTAAGCCGGAAGTCAGATATTTAAAAGAACCAAAGGAAATTCCGCCCCGCAAAGGCATAACCGCCCCGGAGCAATTGTATTATATATATCGCGGCCTGCGTGATATCAAGGATGAAGATATTATCCGCGGGAATAAACTAAGGTATGATATTATTGTTATCCGCCCCGGCAAATTGGGTAACGAGTTGATGAAGACCGCCGGACAAAATCACCGGGGCGGCCATGGCGAGTTATACGAAGTAGTATATGGTGAGGCCTGGTGTTTATTGCAGAAGAAAGATGTTAAAAATAGCCGGATTATAGAGGATGTGATTCTGGTTAAGGCTGCCCCGGGAGATAAGGTTGTTATCCCTCCGGAATACGGACATACCCTGATAAATACCGGTAAAACTCATTTGGTTGTTTCTCGCTGGGTCTCATCTGAATTTTCTCCGGAATATGAACTTTATAAAATGGAAGGCGGCGCGGCCTATTTTGTCTTTGAGGATAGTTTAGGCGAACGTTTTGAGGCTAACCCTTATTATCAGGAAGTGCCCAAGATGAGAGTGGCCCGTCCTTTTAAAAAAATAGAAAAGTTCGGTTTAAGTTCCAGTGAGCCAATGTATTTTTTAGCGCGCGTTCAAGCGCGGAAGTTTGATTTTCTGAATAATCCGGATAAATACGATTATTCGGATGTGTTTGAATTTCTCTAAATCCGCTGAACTACGCGCAGAGCGGAACGCGCCTGCTCAGCAGGCAGGGAACCACGCATAACTTATATTGCGTTGTTCCGCGTCCAGTTCCGCGTTGTTCCGCGATTTCTTAATGAAAGCCTTGATTTTAGCCGCCGGTTACGGCACCCGTTTATATCCTCTGACCAAAAAGTATCCCAAGCCTCTTCTGCCCGTAGGCGGTAGGCCGATACTTGATTATATTGCCGGAAAATTAAGCGGGGTTAAGACTTTAAAGGAAATTATTGTTATTACTAATGCCAAATTCTATCCGAATTTCTTAAAGTGGGCGGAAAAATTTAAAACCGGACCTTCGATAAAGATACTAAATGACAGAACCAGGAATGAGAACGAACGCCTGGGGGCGGTGGGAGATATCAGCTTCGCGCTTAACCGGGAGGCAATTAACGAAGATGTGATTATCTTTGGCGGCGACAATCTGTTTGAGGAAAACCTGGACGGTTTTATAAAATTTTCCCTGGGGAAGAAGCCCCGGGCAAGTATCGGGGTATACGATATCAAAAAAAAATCCCTGGCAGTTAAATACGGGGTGGTAAAATTAGATAAGAAAAATAAGATAGTCAATTTTACTGAAAAGCCTCTTTACCCGTTGTCTTCATTGGTGGCCACCTGCTTATATTATATACCTAAAGAAAAATTAAAATATTTTGACGAATATCGGGAGAGTTGCCAGGGCGGCTGTGATGCCTCAGGAAGTTTTATCGGCTGGTTAAGCCGCAACGATGAGGTGTATTCATTTGTTTTTAAGAAGCAGTGGTATGATATAGGGGATCTTAAGGTGTATCGGGAAGCGGATAAGGCGTTTGCCTTAACTAATAGATTGTCATAAAACTAAAAGGTAGGCAGGGAAAACCCCGCCGTAGGACGGGACAAATTTGTCCCGTCTATCTAAAAGAATGGTTTTGTGGCAACCTGTTAACTAACTAAAAGGAGGAAGGTGGATGGAAAAGCGCAAGTTTTTATTTACTTCGGAATCAGTAGGTGAGGGGCATCCGGATAAGGTCTGCGATCAGATATCAGACGGAGTCCTGGATTGCGTTCTAAAGCAAGATCCTTACGGCAGGGTGGCCTGTGAAACCTATGTAACTATGGGGCTTTTGATTGTGGGTGGCGAGATCACCACTACCGGTTTTGTTGATGTGCATAACCTTACCCGGGACATACTAAAGGAAATAGGCTACGATCATCCCAAATACGGCTTTGATTATCATACCTGCGCGGTTATCAATACCATACACACTCAGTCCCCGGATATCGCTCAAGGGGTGGATTCCGGCGGGGCGGGAGACCAGGGGCTTATGGTCGGCTATGCCTGTAAAGAAACCCCGGAGCTGATGCCTTTACCGATTATGCTCGCGCATCGGCTGGTGAAGAAGACTGCCGATGTCAGAAGAGCCAAGACCTTGAAATATTTAGGTCCAGACTGCAAGAGCCAGGTTACGGTAGAGTATGTAGACAATCATCCTAAAAGAGTGGATTCAGTGGTTATCGCCTGCCAGCATACCGAGGATATCCTGGATGCTTCAGGCCTGCACATCACCAAAAAGGCCAGACAGGAAATCATTGATATTGTAGTAAAACCGATAGTTAAACAATATATAGATAAAGACACTAAATATTATATTAATCAGACCGGAAAATTCGTGGTTGGCGGGCCGCAGTCGGACACCGGGATGACCGGAAGAAAGATTGTGGTGGATACATACGGCGGCATGGTTGCTTCCGGCGGAGGGGCGTTTTCCGGCAAGGACCCAACCAAGGTGGACCGTTCTGCCGCGTATATGGCCAGGTATGTGGCTAAGAATATCGTGGCTGCCGGTATCGCCGATAAGTGCCTGATTCATCTGGCCTATGTGATCGGCAAGGCCGAGCCTTTGTCTATTTATGTGGATACCTCCGGCACCGGAAAGATTTCCGATGACGCTATAATCAAATTGATTAATAGCAATTTTGACCTTACCCCCAAAGGGATGATCCAGAGCCTGGATCTTCTGCGTCCGATATATAGGAAGACTGCCTGTTACGGGCATTTTGGCCGGACTGAAGCCGAATTCAGTTGGGAGCAGGCCGATAAGGCCGCGGATTTGAAGAAACAAGCAGCCAGGTTGTAATAAAATAAATATTGGCGCGGAACCTACGCGGAACTGTACGCTAAAACCACGCACAGTATGTCACGCGTAGTTCCGCGTCAAGTTCCGCGTAGTTCAGCGGTATATAAGGAGATTTTATAATGGATTATGATGTCAAGGATATAAAATTAGCTTCTAAGGGGAAACTACGTATTGAGTGGGCTAGTAATAATATGCCGGTGTTGAATATGATTAAGGAGAGGTTCAATAAGGAAAAACCCTTAAAGGGCCTGCGCATAGCCGCTTGTCTGCATGTTACCACTGAGACCGGAGTGCTTATGGATGTTCTGAAAGTAGGCGGGGCCCAGGTGCGCCTTTGTGCCTCAAATCCTCTTTCCACCCAGGATGATGTGGCGGCTTCTCTGGCGGCTGATTTTCAGATAGAAACCTTTGCCATTAAAGGAGAAGACACCCGGATATATTACCGGCACATCAACAATGCTTTGGATATAAAGCCTAATATCACTATGGATGACGGAGCGGATTTGGTTTCCTGTATCCATAAAAATAGAAAGGATTTAGTCGCGGCGGTAATCGGGGGAACCGAGGAAACTACCACAGGCGTGATTCGGTTGCGGGCGATGAACAAGGACAGGAAGCTCATGTATCCTATTATCGCGGTTAATGACGCCCAGACCAAACATCTTTTTGATAATCGTTATGGAACCGGCCAGTCAACCATTGACGGGATAGTCCGGGCTACCAATGCGCTTATCGCCGGATGCGCTTTTGTGGTTTGCGGATACGGCTGGTGCGGCAAGGGCACAGCTATGCGGGCCCGCGGCATGGGGGCCAGGGTTATTGTGGTTGAGGTTGATCCCTTAAGGGCGCTGGAGGCCACAATGGATGGTTATGAGGTTATGCCTATCGCTGAGGCGGCAAAATTAGGAGATATATTTTTGACTGTTACCGGAGATGTCAGTGTTATCCGTAAGGAGCATTTTATTAAGATGAAAGACGGCGCGATTGTGGCTAATTCCGGGCATTTTAACGTGGAAATAGATATCCCGGCCTTAGAGGGCTTAAGCAAAAAGAAAAGGACTATTCGTAGTTTTGTGGATGAATACACTTTAGCTAACGGTAAAAGGATCCATGTTTTGGCTGAAGGCCGCTTGATTAATCTGGCCGCGGCTGAGGGCCATCCGGCCAGCGTGATGGATATGTCTTTTGCCAATCAGGCCCTGGCGGCGGAATACCTGATTAAAGAGCGCAAAAATTTAGAAATCGGAGTATATTCCGTTCCGGCTGATATTGATGCCAATATCGCTAAGCTTAAGCTGGATTCAATGGGAATAAAAATAGACAAATTGACCCTCAGGCAAAAAGAGTATCTTGCCAGTTGGGAAGAGGGAACTTAAAAAGTCAAAAATTAAAAGTCAAAAGTCTAAAGTCAGGGACGAAAAAGCCGGAGGGCGAGATAAATATGAGATGTAAAAGCGTATTTTGGGCTGTTTTTTGGCTGTTAGTATCTTTTACCGGGATTATTTATGCCGCGGAGATTAAGGCGGATTCCAGGATTGCTGAGGTAACGGTTTACCCTGATTCCGCGATCATAACCCGTTTTGCCTCCGTAAACCTGGAATCCGGTGACCATCGGGTGGTGTTTCCCGATATCATCCCCGATGTGGATGAGAATTCTTTGCGGGTTTCGGCCCGGGGGGCCTCTGAGGTAAAGCTTTTCGGCGCGCAGGTAAAAAAAGAATTCCTGGAGGATGTACCTTCCGAGAGGATTAAGCAGATTAACGATGAAGTCAGGAAGCTTGAAGATGAGAAAAGCGGAATAGAGGATGCCAAAGCGGTGCTTTCTGAGGAGAAGCAATTTCTGGATTCTATCAGTTTATTCGCGGACACGCAGATACCCGAGGATTTGGTTACCAGGATGCCGCAGGTTTCAGAGTTGGAAGGCCTGCTTGCTTTTTTGAGTGTGAAGCTGAAGGATAATTTTTCAGCCCATAGCGGACATAAATTCAGGATAAGGGATATAAACGAGAAAATCGATATTCTCAGGAGGCAGTTGGCCGAGATATCCGGGCCGGGCAAAAAATTGAAGCGGGAGATTGTCGTGGATTTAACGGCGCTAAGCCCGGTAACGGTGAATATCAATGTTTCTTATATGGTAAGAGGTGCGTCCTGGCGGCCGATTTACGAGGCCCGGGCGAGCTTTGATACCCAGGAGCTGGAGTTGATTTCAAACGGCATTGTCCGGCAGAATACCGGAGAGGATTGGCAGGATGTGGAGATGTCCTTATCTACGGCAAGATTGACTGCCTCTGGTAATATGCCCTATGTAGGCTCCTGGTTATTGAGGCCGCGGCAGCCTATGGCGCGTAAAGGTCAGCGTTCGATTAACCTGGCTAGCAATATGGCAGTAGAAGCCCCTGCTCTGCAATATGAAGCCTTTGACGGCAATGAACTCTCGGAAAAATCCGATGAGTCTGTCGAGGCTGAGTTTGTTTACACCCAGCCGCGGGAAAAAGGTACCGCGGTAGCCTATAAACTGCCCAAGAAGGTAAGCGTCAAGGCCGACGGTTCAGACCATAAACTGCCGATTTCCACGCAGATGTTAAGCGCGGGCTTTGAATATTCCGCCTATCCGCGTTCTATGCCATGCGCCTATTTAGGAAGCCGGGCAACTAACGCTCCTGACCTGCAGTTATTGGGCGGAAGGGTTAATATATTTCTGGAAGGCGATTTTACCGGGGCTTCCTCTATCCCCGCGATAGGACCGGGAGAGGAATTTGATTTATACCTGGGCGCGGATGAGTCGGTTAAGGTCAAGAGAGAACAGATTGAAAAGAAGGTTGATGAAACTATCATCGGCGCGATTTCCTCTTCCACCAGGCGCGTGGTTTTTAAATATAAGCTTACGGTCGAAAATTATAAGTCCAAAAAGATAAAAGTAAAATTGTTTGAAGCGATGCCTGTTTCTGAAGATGACCGCATCAAGGTGAAGATTCAGCAGGTGAGCCTTGAGCCTCAAGAAAAAGATTGGAAGGACCGTAAAGGAATATGGCTTTGGGAATTAGAGCTGGAGCCGAAAGCAAAAATCGAAATAACATATTCCTATCTGATTGAGCATCCTAAAGATATGCCGGTTGAAGGCCTATAGTGGCAATGAAACGTATCGGAGTCTTGACCGCCGGAGGAGACGCGCCTGGGATGAACGCGGCTATCCGCAGTGTGGTCAGGTGCGCCTTAAGCGCGAAATTAGAGGTTTTTGGCATATTCCGGGGCTGGCAGGGTTTGATTGATGATGAGGTCAAGCCCCTGGATCATCGTTCGGTATCCGGGATAATCAATCTGGGCGGGACGATCCTGAAGACTGCCCGCTCTGCTGAATTTAAGACTGAAGACGGACAGAAGCAGGCTTATCAGACCATAAAGAAATACGCCATAGACGGTCTCATTGTTATTGGCGGAGACGGCAGTTTTCGGGGGGCGCATAGTTTTGGGGCCAGATATAATCTTCCTTGCATAGGTATCCCGGCCTCTATTGATAATGATATCAACGGAATAGATTCAACCATAGGCCTGGATACGGCCATCAACACCGCGCTTTATGCCATTGATAATATTCGGGATACGGCTACTTCAATGGAGAGGATCTTTGTGGTGGAGGTAATGGGCCGGGACTCTGGATATATCGCCTTACAGACGGCCCTGGCCGGAGGATGCGAGGATGTGATTATTCCGGAACGCGCCTTTGATTTAGCGAAGGCCTGCCATGAAATAGTTGAGGGAAATATCCGGGGAAAGATCAGCTGGATTATAGTTAGCGCCGAAGGCGCGGCTTCAGCCCCGGATATCGCGGCTAAGATAAGTCAATTAACTTCACTTGAGGCCCGGGCCGTAGTCTTAGGCCATATTCAAAGAGGCGGCCGGCCCACCGCCGCCAGCCGCAGCCTGGCCTTAAGGCTGGGGGAGGCGGCAGTAGAGTGTTTATTAAAAGGCGAGTCGGATAAGGCGGTAGCCGTAACCAACGGAGAGGTTATCAGCGTGGGCCTGGAACAGGCCTTAGTGAGAAAAGACTTAAAGGTAGAGCAGGCCTATGCGTTAATCAAGAAAATGACTTAAGTTTTGAAAGGAGAGAGGCAAGAAATGGCAAGAACGGCAAAAGACATTAGCGGATTCGTAAAAGATCTCATCGCGATTGAGGACATTGAAACTAAAAAGAGGATTTATAAAAAAGTTTTAGGCCTGGCCTATAAAAACGGAATTTATCCGGCTTCTATCCATGATTTTTATATCGCCCGGGCTAAGGAAGGTTTTGGCGGCTTTACGGTGCCGGCAATGAATTTACGTTCGATGACCTACGATTTAGCGCGGGCGATATTCAGGGCGGCAGAGCGTAATAACTCGGGCGCGTTTATCTTTGAAATCGCCAAATCGGAAATGGGCTATACCAATCAGCCTCCTCCGGAATATGCCGCGGTGATTTTAGCCGCCGCGATTAAGGAAGGCTATCGCGGCCCGGTATTTATTCAGGCCGACCATACCCAGGTGAATATCAAGAAATTCAAAGAAAATCCCGACAAGGAAATAGAGGCCTTGCAGGCCTTAATCGCCGAAGCGATTGAGTATGGTTTTTATAACATAGATATAGATTCATCAACGCTGGTTGATTTATCGCAATCAACGGTAAAGAAACAGCAATATTATAATTTTGATACCTGTGCCAGGCTTACCCAGTTTATTCGGCGCGTTGAACCTAAGGGGATCACTGTTTCCGTGGGCGGAGAGATTGGCGAGGTGGGACATAAAAATTCCACCCCCGAGGAACTGCGGGTATTTATGGACGGTTTTAAAGAGCGCCTGCGAAAAGGATTAACCGGAATAAGCAAGATTTCCGTGCAGACCGGAACCTCTCATGGCGGCGTGGTTTTGCCCGACGGCTCAATCGCCCAGGTAGCCCTTGATTTTGATACCTTAAAGACGCTTTCGGAAATTTCCAGAAAAGAATATGGCCTCTCCGGCGCGGTCCAGCACGGAGCGTCAACCCTGCCTTCGGCGGCATTTCACAAATTTGCTGAATGCGAAACGGCTGAGGTGCATTTAGCCACCGAATTCCAGAATATGATCTATGACTCCAGGCATTTTCCGCCGGAATTAAAGGAGAAAATATATCAATGGCTTAAAATTAATGCCGCCTCAGAAAGAAAAGACGGTGAGACTGACGAACAGTTTTTCTATAAGACCCGCAAAAAGGCCTTAGGCCCGTTTAAGCGCGAGATTATGGGCCTGCCGGATTCACTCCGGGACGCTATCGCCCTTGAGCTTGAGGCAAAGTTTGATTTTCTATTCAAACAGCTGAATGTGGTGAATAAAAAAGAGCTGACCGATACGCATACTCATCTAAAAAGGGTGATCGCGCGTAAAAGAAAAGAAGGGCGGGAGATAGTTCATGACGGAGAAGGGGCGGACTAGTGCGCTGTTAATTTAATTTTTAATAATACAGCGCACAGAGCAATTGAGCAATAGACAATAGAACAATAGACAAACAAAAGCTCAATTGCGGTCTAATGTTCTATTGTTCTAATGTTCAAAAACTAACTTAACAATGCACTAGAAACAGTTGACGGTTGACAGTTCAAGAGTTGACAGTTGACGGATAAAACTGTAAGGAGACAAGAGAATGCGTTCGGATACAATTAAAAAAGGCATAGAGAGGATTCCTCACCGGGCCTTGCTTTTTGCTACCGGCATTACCCGCGAAGATTTGGGTAAACCTTTTATCGGGATTGCCTCAAGTTTTACCGACCTGGTTCCCGGACACACCCAGATGCGCCCTTTAGAGAGCGCGATCGAAAACGGGATTTATGCCGGAGGCGGCAGGCCTTTTGTTTTTGGCATCCCCGGAATCTGCGACGGAATCGCGATGGGGCATTCCGGAATGCATTATTCCTTGGCCTCGCGGGAGCTGATCGCGGATATGGTTGAATCTATTACCAATGCCCATTGTTTGGATGGCCTGGTTTTGCTTACTAACTGCGATAAAATTACTCCCGGAATGCTGATGGCCGCGGCCCGCCTGAATATTCCGTCAATCATAGTAACCGCCGGGCCAATGGTAACCGGAAGGCTTAAGGGAAAACGGCTTTCTTTGGTCCGGGATACCTTTGAGGCCGTGGCTAAGGCAAAAACAGGCGAGCTCTCTCAAAAAGAAATTGAAACCGTTGAGATGTGCGCTTGTCCCGGCTCCGGCTCTTGCCAGGGCCTTTACACCGCTAATACTATGTCTTGTCTTACTGAGACCATGGGGATGAGCCTGACAGGCTGTGCCACCAGCATGGTGGCCTTAGCCAAGAAAGAGAGAATTGCCTTTGAATCGGGCAGAAAAATAGTCCGCCTGGTAGAAGAAAATGTCCTTCCGCGCTCGATAATGAATAAGCGCGCCTTCCATAATGCCATTACCGTGGATATGGCTTTAGGCGGTTCATCTAACACGGTGCTGCATCTCTTGGCCATTGCCAACGAGGCTAAAGTGGACCTGCCGCTTAAGCTGTTTGATGATATTTCCAAGGTTACTCCTAATATTTGTTCTCTGGAGCCCACAGGAAATTTTTATATGGAGGATTTGGAATACGCCGGAGGGATTCCCGCGGTCTTAAAGCGGCTCAAAGAAAGCCTAAAGAACAATCCTACGGTAAATACCAAATCAATTTATACAATCGCCGATGAGGCGGAAATTACCGATAGCGAAGTGATTCGTCCTTTGAATAATCCGTATAATAAAGAAGGCGGTATCGCTGTCCTTTACGGCAATCTTGCTCCCGGCGGCTCAGTGGTGAAGCAGGCGGCGGTATCCGTGAAGATGAAGCTTTTTCAAGGGCAGGCAATATGCTTTAATTCCGAGGAAGAGGCGATGAAGGCCATCTTGAATGGTGAGATCCATAAGGGGCAGGTAGTGGTTATCCGTTATGAGGGCCCTTCCGGAGGCCCGGGAATGAGGGAGATGCTTTCTCCCACCTCGGCGATTGTGGGCATGGGTTTAGCCGATTGTGTGGCCTTGATTACCGACGGCCGTTTTTCCGGCGGCACCCGCGGCCCATGCATCGGCCATATTTCACCTGAGGCCTATTCCGGAGGCCCGATTGCCGCGGTTTGTGACGGTGATATTATAAAGATAGATATTCCTAAAAGAAAGTTAGAGTTGGTAATCAGCGACGAAGAATTAAAGGCAAGATTAGCCAAAATCAAGAAACCCAAGCCCAAGATAACCGAAGGCTATTTATCCCGTTATGCCCGGATGGTCAGTTCCGCGGACAAGGGAGCTATATTAAGGTAAAAGTAAAAAGTAAAAAGGCAAAAGTTCCGGTTAAAAATAAAAATTTTTAAATTTTTAAATTTTTACTTTTTACTTTTAAGTTTAACTATGATTGGCGCGCAGATACTTATTGAATGTTTAGAACGCGAGGGTGTCGAGATAATGTTTGGATACCCGGGTGGGGTGGTTTTGCCTATTTTTGACCGGCTTTATGATTCCAAGATAAAATTTATCTTAACCCGCCATGAGCAGGGCGCGGCCCATGCCGCTGACGGCTATGCCCGCTCAACCGGAAAAGTCGGGGTGTGCCTGGCTACTTCAGGCCCGGGAGCCACTAATTTGATTACCGGTATTGCCAATGCCTATATGGATTCCATACCTATGGTAGCCATCACCGGGCAGGTGAAGACTTTTTTAATCGGAAACGATGCTTTTCAGGAGGTGGATGTTACCGGAATTACCCGCTCAATTTCTAAGCATAATTATTTAGTCAAGGATGTTTTGGATTTAGCCCGGGTTATCCGGGAGGCCTTTCATATTGCCTCAACCGGCAGGCCGGGACCGGTGGTAGTGGATATCCCGGTTGATGTCCAGCAGGCCGAATGTGACTTTGTCTATCCGCGGGAAGTTAATTTGCCCGGATATAAGCCTACCTATTTTGGCCATTCCGGACAGATTAAAAGAGCGGCTAAATTGATTACTGAGTCTAAGAAGCCCATACTTTATATCGGCGGAGGGGTGATTACCTCCGGGGCCGCCGGTGAAATAAAGGAATTGGCTGAAGTTTACAGGATTCCGGTAACCATGACCATGATGGGCCTGGGGGCCTTTGCGGGAACCCATGAATTATCTTTAGGGATGCTGGGTATGCACGGCACGGCTTACGCCAATCACGCCACAATGGAGTCGGAGCTGATTATCGCCGTGGGCGCGCGTTTTGACGACCGGGTTACCGGCAGGGTAAGCGCCTTTGCTCCTCATGCCAAGATAATCCATATTGATATTGACCCTACCTCAATCAGTAAGAATATTGAAGTAGATGTTCCGATCGTAGGAGATGTTAAGAATGTCCTGGGCCAGCTTTTAGAGGCCATAGGCAGGCTTAAGAAAAAGCCGGATACCCACAGGTGGCTGGAACAAATTCACGAATGGAAGGCCAAGCACCCCTTAAGATATCTTCATGAGACCGGTAAGATTAAGCCTCAATATGTGATTGAGCAGATTTACGAAGCAACTAAAGGCGAGGCGATCATTGTTACCGAAGTCGGTCAAAACCAGATGTGGAGTTGTCAGTGGTATAAATATAACCGCCCTCGTACTTTTATCTCCAGCGGCGGTTTGGGCACAATGGGTTTTGGTTTACCCGCGGCTATGGGAGTTAAATTAGGTTGTCCGGGAAAAATAGTTTTTGATATTGCCGGAGACGGCTCAATCCAGATGAATATCCAGGAATTAATGACCGTAGTCTGCAATAAAATACCGGTGAAGGTGGCTATTCTAAATAACGGTTGCCTGGGGATGGTCAGGCAGTGGCAGGAGCTCTTTTATAAAAAGCGCTATTCGCATACCAAACTCTGTAACCCGGATTTTGTGAAATTGGCCGAGGCCTACGGAGCCGCGGGGATGCGGATTACTAAAAAAGAAAATGTGCGCGAAGCAATTGAAAAGGCCATTGAGATAGATAATACCGTAGTGCTGGATTTTGTGGTTGAGGACGAGGAGAACGTGTATCCCATGGTTCCGGCCGGTGAGGCGATCAATAGGATGATCGGGGGTATGGCGTAGTGCGCTGTCAAATTAATCTTTAATATGACAGCGCACAGAGCAATTGAGCAATAGAGAATAGAACAATAGAACTGATGCTCAATTGCGGTCCATTGTTCAATTGTTCTATTGTTCAAAACAGCAGTTTTGTCACTAAAAACTAATTTTACAGTGTAGTAGCCCTAAACGATAGCGACAAATGAAGCATATCATATCAGTTTTGGTGGAAAATAAATTCGGGGTTTTGGCGCGGATAGCCGGGTTATTCAGCGCCAGAGGTTATAATATTTCTTCTCTGGCAGTCAGCGAAACCCACGACCCCGCGGTGTCCTGCATGACTATTGTGGTTGATACAAATGATGAGAAGATACTGGAGCAGATAAAAAAGCAATTAAACCGCCTGATTGATGTTTTAATAGTGGCTGATTTCACTAAAAAAGAGCATGTGGAACGCGAGTTGGTTATGGCCAAGGTCAGCTGTCCGGCTAAGGTTAAGGCAAAGCTTACAACTGTTTTGAATAAATTCCAGGCTAAGCTGATTCGGCGAAAAGAAGATATCGCGATTATTGAATTTACCGGAGTCCAGCAGGATATTAAAGAGTTATTGTGCGAGCTGAATAATTTTGGGATAAAAGAATTGGTAAGGACCGGGAAAATCGCTATGGCCGGATAATTGAAGGAGGAAAGATATGGCAAAGATATATTATGATCAGGACGCGGATTTAAATTTAATCAAGGATAAAACCATCGCGATTATCGGCTATGGTATCCAGGGCCGGGGACAGGCTTTGTGCCTTAAGGATTCCGGTTGTAAGGTTATAGTTTCGGAGCTCTCCGGAACTCCGAATTACGAACAGGCTAAACAGGACGGATTTAATCCGGTAGCGGCCAATGAGGCGGCCAGGGCCGCGGACATTATTCAGATTCTCACCCAGGATCACGCCCAGGCCCTGGTGTATAAAAAAGATATCAAGCCGAATTTACGCAAAGGGAAGGCCCTGTGTTTTTCTCACGGCTTTAACATTCGTTTTAAGCAAATCAAGCCGCCCAAGGATGTGGATGTGTTTATGGTCGCCCCCAAGGGCCCGGGAGCCTTGGTCAGAAGGATGTATGAAGAAGGCAAAGGAGTTCCCTCTTTAGTCGCGGTATTCCAGGATGCCTCCGGGCAGGCCAAACAGCTGGCTTTGGCTTACGCTAAGGCCATTAGGTCTACCAGAGCCGGGGTTATTGAAACTACCTTTGAGGAAGAGACCGAGACCGATCTTTTCGGAGAGCAGGCAGTTTTATGCGGCGGGGCCACGGAATTAATCAAGGCCGGGTTTGATACCTTAATTGAGGCCGGGTATCAGCCGGAGATTGCCTATTTTGAAGTTCTCCACGAGCTTAAATTGATTACCGACCTGGTTCAGGAATACGGCATCAGCGGGATGCGTCGGCGGGTATCTAACACCGCTACTTACGGAGACCTGACCCGCGGGCCGATGATTATTAATCAAAAGACCAGGAAGACAATGAAAAAAATCCTTAAGGACATTAAGTCCGGAAAGTTTGCCCGGGAATGGATCAAGGAAAATAAAAAGGGCCGCCCTAACTTTAATAAGCTTATCCAGGATGGCGATAATCACCCCATAGAGAAGGTGGGGCGGCAATTGCGGGAAATGATGCCCTGGATGAAAAAACAGAGCTAAGAATTAAGAGCACGATATGGATAGGATAATTATCTTTGATACTACCCTGCGCGACGGAGAGCAGGCGCCGGGGGCCTCTTTAAACCAGAAGGAAAAGCTGGAAATCGCCTTTAGCTTGGAGAAGCTGGGGGTGGATGTTATTGAGGCCGGTTTTCCGGTTTCTAGCCCCGGTGATTTTGAGGCGGTGGAGATGGTGGCCCGGAATATAAAGGGCTCCAGAATATGCGCCTTGGCCAGGGCTATCCCCAAGGATATAGACATCGCTTATCAGGCTACTAAAAAGGCCAGGCAATCCCGCATCCATGTGTTTCTGGCCACTTCTAAAATCCATATGCGTTATAAATTAAAAAAAGCTGAGGATGAAATCCTGCGCCTGGCAGTAAGCTCAATAAAATACGCCAGGAATCTCTGTGATGACATTGAGTTTTCTCCCGAGGACGCCTCCAGGACGGAGGAGGCATTTTTATACCGGGTGGTCGCGGCGGTGATTAAGGCCGGGGCTCGGACCGTGAATATTCCGGATACCGTGGGTTATGCCGAGCCGTATGGTTATGGAGGGCTTATCCGGGCCTTAAGAGAAAATGTCCCTAATATTAATCAAGCGGTTATTTCGGTGCACGGCCATAATGACCTGGGCCTGGCGGTGGCCAATTCCTTGGCCGCGGTTAAGAATGGCGCCCGCCAGGTAGAATGCACCATCAACGGTATAGGAGAGCGGGCCGGAAACGCCTCAATGGAAGAATTAGTGATGGCCCTTAAGGTGCGCCAAGATTATTTCGGGGTTACTACTTCTATTAAAACCAAAGAGATTTATAGGACCTCGCGCTTAGTCAGCAAATTAACCGGCTTTGTGGTTGCCCCGAATAAGGCCATTGTGGGTTTGAATGCCTTCAGGCATGAGTCCGGCATACATCAAGACGGGGTTTTAAAGAAGCGCTCTACCTATGAGATTATTAAGGCTGAGGATGTGGGTTTTAAAGTAGAGGGTTTGGTCCTGGGCAAACACTCCGGAAGGCACGCCTTTTTGGCCCGGCTTAAAACCTTAGGATACAAACTGGACGAAAAAGACATAGATGAGGCCTTTAAGAGATTTAAAATATTGGCGGATAAGAAAAAGCAGGTCTTTGATGAGGATTTGGTTACTATTGTTCAGGAAGAAATTGGGTCTAACGCGCTTGAGGTCTGGAAGTTAGAGGCCTTTGAGATAAATTCTAAGAGCAATTCTGTGCCTCAGGCAAAAATAATCTTAAAGAGTTCGGGTAAGATTTTTGAGGCGGACTCCGGAGGAGACGGGCCGGTGGATGCCTGCTATAAAGCAATAGAAAAAATCACCCGCCTCAAGTGCCAGCTTTTGGATTACGGTATTCAGTCGGTGAGCCGGGGCGAAGACGCCCTGGGTGAGGTAAGCCTGAAGTTAAGAAGTAAGACAAAAGAGGCCATGGGGCGAGCCAGCTCCACTGATATTATCGAGGCTTCTATCAAGGCATACCTGCAGGCGGTTAATAAGATAGCCGGTTAAACCCGGAATTTGCAATAGTAATGGCATTCGCCGCCAAAGAAGGGCGCATCTTCGTCAGAAAAAAGCGCTTACATACCTATTGCAAAATCCGGGTTAAATACTAAGATAATAATGTCATCTTTACGGCCAAAGATACTGATAGTTTTTGGTATTGCTTTGGCTTTTATGCTTTATTTAGCCAGAGTAAACCTGCGCCAGGATTGGAATGACCTGGTTGAGACGGTTAATATCTGGATAGATAATTTTAACCGGGGCTTTAGCCCGGGGCGCTCCCGGCCGATATCTACCCTGCAAAGAGAAGAGGAGTTAAAGATGTATGTAGGCGCTCCTTTCTTGGATTTTCAGGGTTCAGACTGGGATAAATTCTGGAATGTTATCTACGGGTTATTTCCGGTAGACTACTCGGAGAATGAGCGCCTTCCACCGCGGGCCAGGCAATTGACCGAGCCGGAGATGCAGGAGAGATTTAAAGAATTATACCCTTCCCCTTTTAGTTATTTTCAGGATCAACACTGGAAGCAATTCTGGCAGATAATTTTTAAGAAGAAATCACGTAACCAATGAAGACCTACGGCCTTATCGGATATCCGGTTAAACACAGCCTTTCGGCCCTGATGCACAACGCGGCCTTTAAAGAGCTTAAAATAGAGGCCAAATACCGCCTTTTTGAAGTTGCCCCGGAGGATTTAGAGGATTTTCTGCTTAGGGATAAAGAGATTAGGGATTCCAAAGGTGAATCTTTCTCCATGCGAGATTTATCCGGATTCAACATCACTATTCCCCATAAGGTTAAGGCTAAGGAGATTCTGGAAAGGCAGTTCCCTGAAATCGTTAAATATGATATTGGCAGTCGTGTGCGTATCTCGGGAGCCATTAACACGGTTAGAATAGCAGTAGATAAAATGTATTATCTTAACACAGATGTAATCGGTTTTCGGCAGTCATTACGAGAAGATATGAAATTTAATCCCAAAGATAAAAATGTTATTTTGGTTGGCTGTGGTGGCGCGGGCAGGGCCGTAGTAGCTGCTTTAGCTTGGAGAACATCACCTCGCAAAATTTATATCTACGAACCCAATCAAGATGCTTTTCGTTGCGCAAAAGATCATTTTTCGTCATTTAATGTTACTAATTGTATATTTGAATTTATTTCTCAGGAGAAGCAGTTGCCAGATGTTTTAGCATCATCCGATTTATTGATTAATGCTTCGCCGCTGGGGATGAAAGAAGGCGATCCATCTGTAATTAAGAAAGAGTTGCTGCATAAAGATTTATCCGTATATGATGTGGTTTATAACCGGGAAACTCAGCTGATAAAGGACGCGAAATCGCTGGGGTTAAAGAATTCCGGAGGTTTGGGTATGCTCTTATATCAGGGAGTGGCGGCATTTGAATTCTGGACAACGTCCTGGACAAAGAAGGACGCTCCGGTTGAGGTTATGCGCCGGGCTTTAGAGGAAGGATTAAAGGAATGCCGGAAAAAATAATTGAGGCCTTTGTTTTTCTTTTTGGTTTGATTGTGGGAAGTTTTCTTAATGTCTGTATAGCCCGGATGCCAAATGATGGTTATTCTTTAGTTCTTCCGTCTTCGCATTGTCCATCCTGTAAGAAGCCTATTCACTGGTTTGATAATATTCCTGTCTTAAGTTTTATCTTCCTGGGCGGTAAGTGCAGATTTTGTAAAGGGCCCATATCTTTTCAGTATCCTCTGGTTGAGGTATTGACCGGCCTGGTGTTTTGGATTGTCTATAAGCACTGGGGCCTTTCTTTGGATTCGTTGATTTATATTACTTTTATCTCTGGGCTTTTGGTAGCCACATTTATTGATATAAAATGGCGGATAATTCCGGATGAGATTTCTTTAGGCGGGACGGTTCTGGGTTTGATTTTTTTTCTGATTAAAAGTATTCCCCGGCTTAAAGAATTTCCCCGCGTTCCTTTGGTGGATTCGCTAGCGGGAGCTCTCTGCGGAGGGGCGCTTATTTATGGAAGCGCGATTCTGGGGAATTTTATCATCTTTAAGCTGATGAAGAAAGGCCCTATTGAAGGCGAAACCGAATGTATGGGCGGAGGGGATGTCAAGCTTTTGGCGATGATTGGGAGTTTCTTGGGCTGGAAGCTGACTGTTTTGACTTTTTTCCTGGCCCCTTTCTTTGGCTCGGTAGTGGGAATATATGTCCTGATTTGTAAGAAAAGCCACTTGATTCCTTACGGGCCGTTTTTGTCTTTGGCCGCCCTGGCCGCGCTATTTTTTGGAGATAGAATAATCAGTTTAATAATTTTTAATTATTAATTATTATGCTTTGGATAGGTATAGCTTTATTTTTGGTGTTAGTAATTATCGTAGCCGGCCTGCTTTTTAAGATTTCCTCCCAGACCAATCTTCATCTAAGCTCAATGACCAATCAAATCAGCGAGCGCCTGAAAGAGATGTCTCAAAGCGTCGGTGAGATGCAAAAAGGCGTGGGTGAGCGCTTAGATAATACCGTAAATGTAGTTTCCGGCCTGCATAAGAGCTTAGGTAAATTAGAGGAAACCAACCGCCAGATTTTTGAAATCAGCAAGGATATCTCCAGCCTGCAAAATCTGCTTAAGGCCCCTAAATTCCGGGGGGAAATAGGAGAAACCCTTTTAGGTAATCTCCTGGAGCAGGTTCTTCCCAAGGGCCATTATGAACTGCAGTATCGTTTTAAAAGCGGTGAGGCCGTGGACGCGGCAATACGTTTAGGCGCCAACATCGTCCCAATAGACGCCAAGTTTCCTTTGGAGAATTTTCAATTGCTTTTAAAGGCTGAAAATGAGGAGGCCAGGAGCGCGTATTCCAAAAAATTCATTACCGATGTCAAGAATAGAATCAACGAGATATCCAATAAATATATCCTTACCGATGAAGGGACCTTTGATTTCGCCTTAATGTATATTCCGGCTGAAAATGTCTATTACGAGACAACCATAAGGCAGGAACTGCTCAGCTTTGCCTTAAGCAAAAAGGTGGTCCCGGTTTCCCCGAATACCTTTTACGCTTATTTGCAGGTAATCTGTTTAGGCTTAAAAGGCCTGCAGGTGGAGCGTAATGCCAAGGAAATTTTGTCTAATTTAGGCCGCCTTCAGCAGGAGCTCTCTAAGTTCGCCGAGGATTTTAGGCTCTTAGGAAATCACATCAGATGCTCTTCTCAGAAATACGATGATGCCGATAAGAGATTAAGCAAATTCCAGGATAAGCTGATTTCCTCATCCGCCGCCAGACAGGAAACAATCGGAAGCGAGTGATTATCAATGTCCGGGTTACAACTAAGGCAAAATTTAAACGCGTTGAAGAAACAGCCCCGGGGTGTTTAAAAGTGTATATCAGCGCCGCGCCTGAGGACAATAAGGCGAATAAGGCTGTCCTTAAGGCCTTGGCGGAATATTATGGGGTTCGCGAATCCCGGATTTCGATAATCCAGGGAGAAAGGTCGAGGGACAAGAGGATAGAGATTAAGTGAGGCAGCAACAGGAAAATGTCTAATGACGAAATCCGAATGGCGAATTAATGTCCAATGCCTAAAGGCCTAAATAAATCTTTTAGACATTAGAGAATTGAATAATTAGTCATTTATTCGGCATTCGTTATTAGGAAATTCGACATTAACAGGCTATTACACATATTATACAAGGAGGGTTGAATATGGGACGGATAGTGAGGATGTGGTTAGGGGTGTGGTTTTTATCTACTTTTTTAACCGGAGGGGTGGCTATGGCAGGCGATGCAAAGGTGGTTTTAGAGACTAATCAGGGAAAAATAGTCGTAAAGTTATTTTCCGCGACAGCCCCCAAGACAGTGGAAAATTTCCTGGGGTTGGTAAAAAAGGGTTATTATGACGGGATAATTTTTCACCGGGTGATTAAGGATTTTATGATTCAGGGGGGAGATCCCAGTGGGACCGGAATGGGGGGAGAATCTCTCTGGGGAAAACCGTTTGAAGATGAAGTCTCCGCCAGTGTAAAGTTTGACCGTAAAGGCATCCTGGCCATGGCCAATGCCGGGCCGGGCACCAACGGAAGCCAGTTTTTTATCACTACGGTTCCTACTCCCTGGTTAAATATGAAGCACACCATATTCGGCGAAGTGGTGGAAGGCTATGATGTGGTGGAGAAAATAGAAAATTGCCAGGTCGGCGCTTCCGATAAGCCAGCAGCCGAGCAAAAAATAATCAAGGCCTACGTCAAAGAATAGCGCCTAAGATGCCAATAACCAGGATAGTGGCCACCTTAGGGCCGGCGAGTTCTTCCGAGACGGTCATCCGCAAGATGGTTATCTCTGGTATGGATGTGGCCAGGCTTAATTTTTCGCACGGAGATGCCGAAGCGCATCAGAGTCGCCTGGACATCGTTAGAAAAATAAACCTTAAATACCGCCGGGGAATAAAAATACTTCAGGATTTAGAAGGCAACCGAATCAGGGTCGGCAAACTAAAAGACGGAAAACCGGTTGAACTAAAAAAAAGGCAGAAAATCTGGTTAGTCAGGGAAGAGATAATCGGCGGTCCTAAAGAGCTGTGCATAGATTATAACGGTTCGTTTCTGGATATTAAGAGCGGCTCAAGTATTTTTATTGATGATGGAAATATTCAGCTTGAGGTTAAGAAATCCTTTAGGAATAAAATACTCGCGGAAGTTGAGGCGGGAGGATTTTTAAAAGAACATAAAGGGGTTAATATTCCGGAGGCGAATTTAAAGTTCCCCCGGATAACCGAAAAAGACAGGCAGGATATAGAATTCGGGATAAAAAACAAGGTGGATTATCTGGCCTTGTCTTTTGTACGGGATAAATACGACTGCCGGGCCTTTAGGAATATCCTCAAAGACAGGCATCCGGGCTGTCTCTTAGTTTCCAAAATCGAATCCCGTTCGGCCATAAGGAATATTGACAGCATTATAGAAGAGTGCGATTGTATCCTGATTGCCCGGGGCGATATGGGAATTTCGGTTCCTATCTGGGAAATACCTATGATCCAGAAGATGATAATCAGGAAGTGTAACCAAAGAAAAAAACCGGTGATTACCGCTACCCAGATGCTTGAGCATATGGTGGAGTTTCCCCAGCCGACCCGGGCCGAGGTTACCGATGTGGCCAATGCCATATTGGACGGTACAGACTTGGTGATGCTTTCCGCCGAGAGTGCTGCGGGAAATTATCCGGTTGAGTCGGTAGTGATGATGAATCAGATTATCAGGCATACCGAAAAGTTTTTGACTCTAAAGAAAGTGTATGACCACGCTCTCTGAAAGAATTATTGAACCTCATACGGAATATTTTTTATTTGATAGTTTTAAAAAATATGGCTGTATAGCGGGTTTTAGCCGTGGCAGGTTGAACTTAGGCTTTCAGAATAATCCTGACCTTAAGAAAAACCGGGAAAGTTTTTTAAGAACAATAGGCATAAAACCGGATGAGCTTATCTGTCTTAAGCAGGTTCACGGAAATAAGATATTTCTGGCTAAAAAAGAGGATAAAGGCCGCGGGGCATTTGATTATGACTCGGCAATCCCCGATTGCGACGGGATAATTACCCGGGAAAAGGAATTACCCCTGGCGGTGTTTAGCGCCGACTGCCTTTCGGTCTTTATGTTGGATACCGCAAACCGGGTAAGTGCCATACTGCATGCCGGATGGAAAGGCGCCAGGGATAGAATTGCTCTAAGCGCGCTGGATATCTTTAAAAACAGGTTTAATAGCCGCGCGAAAGACATTATCTGCGGCTTTGGCCCCTGTATCCGAAACTGTTGTTATGAGGTGAGTGAGGTTTTTCAGGATTATTTTCCTGATTGCGTAGAACAAAGGCAGGGAAAGCTCTTTCTTAACCTGATCAAGGTAAACTCGCGGCAGCTTTTAAGCGCTGGTGTTTTAGAAAAAAATATCAACGACAGCCAAATCTGCACCTTTTGTCGCGATGATGATTTTTTTTCATACCGTAAAGAAGGCCAAAACGCGGGGAGAATGATGTCGGTGGTGATGGTAAAACAGTTCACAGTTGACGGTTGACAGTTTATAGTAAAAGCTTAAAAGATTGTCAATTGAGGGTTTTTATAGAGACGGAGGGATAAAATGGCGAAGATACTGCTTACTTATTATTCTTTAAGCGGGCATACCAAGAAAATGGCGGAGTTGATTTTGGAAGGGATGAAGAAGGAAGAAGTGGATGTGTCTTTTAAGAGTATTGATGAGCTTAAGGTTGATGAGTTGTTGGATTATCAGGGGATTGTTATCGGCTCTCCGGTTTACTACGGCTCAATGGCCGCTCCCATAAAGAAGCTTTTTGACGAATCGGTTAAATTCCATACTAAATTAGACGGACGCGTCGGTGGGGCCTTCGCCTCCAGCGCCAATATCGGCGGCGGGAACGAAACCACCATCTTAGATATCTTGAACGCCATGCTCATCCATGGTATGATTATTCAAGGCGACCCTAAGGGTGATCACTACGGACCGGTATCCATAGGCGCGCCGGATGAGCGCTCCCAGAAACAGTGCCTAAGATACGGCGAGCGCTTTGCCAGGCTGGTTAAGAAGTTGTTTGTTTAGGAGGATAATAATATGCCTGAAGTGACCGTTTATTCTACACCAAGTTGTTCTTATTGCATCCGGCTGAAAAGCTACCTGAACCAGAAGGGGATTAATTTTACCAATATAGATGTTTCCTCCGACGCCCAGAGCTTAGAAAAGATGATCAGTCTCTCCGGGCAGATGGGGGTTCCGGTAATAAATATTAACGGAGAGATCGTGGTGGGGTTCGATAAGGACAAGATAGATAGATTATTATAAAATAATGTCAAACCCTGAATCCGAAATCCTAACCCTAAATAAGCTTAGAATCATAAATTCAAAAACACAAAATCAACGATCTAAAAAGCTATTTTGAATTTTGAGCTTGGAATTTTGGATTTGTTTAGGGTTTAGAGTTTAGGGTTTAGAGTTTTCAATGCCTATGTATATCGTTGCCTTAGTTACTGCTTCTTCCAAGGAGGAGGCGGATAAGATTGCCCAAGGGCTACTGGAAGATAAACTGGCTGCCTGCGTCAATATTATCCCGGGCGTTGAATCGTATTTTTGGTGGCAGGATAAGATTGACCGCGCCAAGGAAGCGCTTTTGGTGATTAAGACTAAAAAAGAGCTTTTCAATAAATTGGTCGGGAAAGTCAAGTCTCTGCATAGTTATAGCGTCCCCGAGATTATCAGCCTGCCGATTATTTCCGGAAATAAAGATTATTTAAAGTGGATAAATGATTCTACAAGGTAGCCCCATAGATTATCTAAGCGCGTTTTTAGGCGGAATTTTGGTGAGTTTTTCGCCTTGCGTGTATCCTTTGCTTCCGGTAACTTTAGGTTTTATCGGAGCAAAGGGTTCGGCCGGGCGCCTGCGGGGGTTTTATCTAAGCCTGGTTTATGTATTGGGCCTGGCGGTTACTTATTCGGCGTTAGGATTAATTGCCGCCCTTAGCGGACAACTCTTTGGCAGGATTTCCAGCCATCCCCTATCTTTTTTGATCGTAGGCAATGTCTGTATTCTGGCCGGGTTGTCATTTTTTGAGGTAATAAATATTCCTTTTATGGGTTTGCGCCTGGAGAATAAGATAGAGAGAAAAGGCGGATACTTATCGGTTTTTCTTTTGGGTTTGGCCTCGGGGTTGGTGGCCGGGCCTTGCACTGCCCCGGCTTTGGGGGCGATCTTAGTGTATGTGGCCAGCCGTCAAAATGTAGTATATGGAGCGAGCCTATTATTCAGTTTTGCTTACGGAATGGGCTTTTTATTAATTCTAACCGGAACTTTTGGGGCGTTTTTTCTGCGTCTGCCGAAATCCGGGGCCTGGCTTATGGGAATCAAAAAAGCCTGCGGATTTATCCTGATAGCCGCGGGTGAATATTTTCTTATCCAGGCAGGGAGATTGATGTGAAAAAATATTTGAGACCGGTATGTCGTTTTCTGTCAGCGGTATCGCTATTTCTGGTAATTGTATTCTCAGAGAGCGGATATTTGAGCGCCTCGGCCAGCCTACCCCGGGAGGCATCCATAAACGATACGGCTCCCGAATTCCGGCTTTCCAGCCTGAGCGGTAAAGATGTGGCGCTTTCTGATTTTAAAGGAAGGCCGGTAATGCTGTTTATCTGGGCCACCTGGTGTCCTTATTGCGTGCGGGAATTAGCCCATTTAGAGAAGTCCTACGCTGCCATTAAAGAAAGCGGAGTTGAGCTTCTGGCTATTGACAGCGGCGAGCCCAGAGAGCGGGTGGTCAGATATTTAAGCGGCAAAAACATAGCCTTTCCCGTGCTCTTGGATACCGATTCCAGGGTTTCCTATGCCTATAATGTGATTGGGATTCCCACCCTGGTTCTAGTGGATGCTCAAGGCAAGATTAAATTTCAGGGAAACAGCCTGCCCGAAGATTACCTAAAGATTTTATCTCAGAAATAATGCGTAGCGATAATAAAAGCCTTCTGCTTGATTTATACGAGCTGACCATGGCCGCCGGGTATTTTGAGCGCGAGAGAAATGTCCGGGCGGTCTTTGACCTTTTTGTCCGGCGTCTGCCTAAGGACCGCTCTTTCTTGATTGCCGCGGGCCTGGAGGAAGCGCTTGAATTCTTAAAGGATTTTTCTTTTGGCTCAGGAGATATAGATTTCCTGAAGAAGAAGGGAATATTTAAGGATAGCTTTCTGGATTATTTGAAAGGGTTAAAGTTTAGCGGCGAGGTCTGGGCTATGCCCGAGGGAACGGTATTTTTCCCGGGTGAGCCGGTATTGCGGGTCAGCGCCCCGATTTTAGAGGCCCAGATGGTAGAAAGCGCGCTATTGAATATAATTAATATCGCTTCGCTTATTTCTTCCAAGGCCGCCCGGGTGGTTTTGGCCGCGAAAGGGAAAGGGGTCTATGATTTTTCCCTGCGCCGCACCCAGGGAATGTCTGCCGCCCTGGCCGCGGCCCGCTCCAGTTATATTACCGGATGCCTGGGCACCTCCAATGTTCTGGCCGGGAAACTCTATGGTATGCCCACTGCCGGGACAATGGCCCATTCTTTTGTGATGTCTTTTCATTCGGAATTAGAAAGTTTCCGGGCCTATACCTCGCTTTTTCCGGATAATTCCATACTCTTGGTGGATACGTATGATTATCGCAAGGGAATAGAAAATGCCATTACCGCGGCCAGGGGCTTAGAGGCGAAAGGGCATAAATTAAAGGGGGTGCGCTTAGACAGCGGGGATTTAGTCCGGATTTCCAGGATGGCCCGCCGCCTCCTGGATAAGGCCGGATTAAGTTATGTCCGCGTATTTGCCAGCGGAAACCTGGATGAGTTTAAGATTGAGAGCCTGCTAAAAAGCGGGGCCAAGATTGATAGCTTTGGGGTAGGCACTAATATGGGCACTTCTTGTGATGCCCCCTATCTGGATGTTATTTATAAGCTCAGCCGGATTGATAATTCTGATGGCTCTATCCAGCCGGTAATGAAGCTTAGCCAGGACAAGATTACTTACCCCGGAAAAAAGCAGGTATTCAGGATTCGCGCTAAAGACGGCCTCTATTTAAAAGATATTATCGGCCTGGAAGGCGAGAAGATAAAAGGTAAACCCCTGCTTGAAAAAGTGATGGAAAATGGTAAAATAGCCATTCCTTCTCCCTCATTGGACAAGATACGCGTCCTGGCTAAGGAGAATATCCGCTGCTTGCGGCCAAAATATAAAAAGCTAAAGGTTGAAGGAGCTTATCCGGTTTCTTTAAGCCCGGACTTAAAGCGGATGATTGAAAAGCTAAAACAGGATATAGCCTTAAGGAATTAATGAAAGAAATTGTCTTTATAGATGTTGACACCCAGCGTGATTTTATGCTTTCTGACGGCAGGCTCTATATAAATGAGGCCGAAAAGATAATCCCTAATTTAAAACTGCTGACTGATGCCGCTTCTAAAAGAGATATCCGGATTATTTCTACCGTAGATACACATCTGAAAAACGATCCGGAGTTTAAGCGGTTCCCCGCCCATTGCGTTGAAAAAACCCGCGGCCAGAAAAAGATTCCCCAGACCCTGCTGAAGAAACATATTTTTATTTCCCGCGAGATATTAACCAGAAAAGAATTGTTTGCTAATATCGAAGGATATAAACAAATAATAATAGAGAAGAATACCTACGATGTATTCACTAACTTTAATCTTTCGCGGTTATTAAAGCCTTTTAATGAAGCCTTTGTCTATGGCGTGGCCGTGGATTACTGCGTTAAATACGCCGTGCTTGGGCTTTTACAGAGCGGCATTAAGGTGAATCTGGTAACGGACGCGGTTTCCGCGGTTGAGCCAAGAGAAGGCAAGGCCCTTCTGGCTAAATTTAAAAATAACGGAGTAAGATTGGTTAAAACCAAAGAGGTTATGGCTTTGGCTTGCGGCTTATGTAGCAGGTAAGTTGAAAATATGAAACCCAAATACTATTTAAACAAAGACAACGAGTTTGTGATAGAGAATTATCACTTAAGTAAGCCTTTTTCCAGCTTTTTTCCCGGTGTCGCCGGGGTCTGGGGAGTTCCAATCTGGGCTTTTTATGTTAACCGGGGCCAGGCTATTGCCAGTTTTGGAGTCCGGGATAAAGATCATCCGATTCTAGAGTTTCAGCCGGCTAATAAGGCCTATCAACTTACTTCCTTACAAGGCTTCAGGACTTTGATTAAGGAAAATTCTCGGAATAAAACTCTTCTTTATGATGCCTTTAACAGCGGTTTAAGTGATTGCGGATTTGAAATTGTCCGCCAGATGCGGATAAGCTCCTCTGAGCTTAAATTGAGGGAGATAAATCAGACCTTAGGCTTGGAGATAAACATTGAGTACTTTACTATTCCTAATGATAATTACGGAGCGCTGGTCCGAAAATTGAGCGTCAGGAATCTAACCCGCAAAGTCAGGGATTTAGAAATAATTGACGGCCTTCCTCAGATTATACCATTTGGCACCAACAATTTCCTTTTAAAGGAGCTCTCCCGGACCATCGAGGCCTGGATGCAGGTAGAAAATCTGGAGAATGGCATCCCTTTCTTACGGCTGGTGGTTGACCCGGCGGACCGGCCTGAGGTAACGCGTATCCGGGAAGGGAATTTTTACCTGGCCTTTGACGCTTGGGGCCTGATTAAGCCGATAGTTGACCCGGAGGCAATCTTTGGCCAGATGAGCGATTTTACTTATCCGGCGCGATTTTTAGAAACTAAAAAATTCAGCTATCCTAAAAAACAGCTTACCCGCGGTAAAACTCCTTGTTGTATGGGTTATCGCGCGATTGCCCTTCGGGCCGATGAAACTTATGAGGTTCATTCCCTGGCCGGGAATATGTCTACCTTAGATAAGTTGAAGGAAAACTCAAAAAGAATAGCCGGTAAAGAGTATCTTATAGATAAGCAGGTTGAGAATAGAAAATTGATTGAAGATTTAACCTCCGGGGTATTCACTCATTCCGGGTCTAAAAATTTTGACCTTTATTGCCGGCAAAATTTTCTGGATAATGTCTTGCGTGGCGGCTATCCTTATTCTTTAAAACATTCCGCTGGCCACCCCGCCGTAGGCGGGGCCATAGCCCAAGCCGCCGGCCTTACCAATATCCAGGTTTATTCCCGTAAGCACGGTGATTTAGAGCGGGATTATAACCGCTTCCTTATTGAGCCAACCTATTTCTCCCAGGGCAACGGCAACTACCGGGATGCCAACCAGAACCGCAGGTCGGATGTCTGGTTTAATCCGCTGGTAAAAGAAGAGAATATCCTGAACTTTTTTAATCTCCTGCAGACTGACGGCTATAATCCCTTAGTTATCAAACCGGATAATTTTACCTTTAACGGAAATTATGCCTCCCTGGATAAATTCTTGCGTAAAGATGATTCTTCGAAACTCCGGACCCTTTTAGAAAAGCCTTTTACCCCGGGTGAGTTGTTATATTCATTAGAGCAGAATGAAAT
Source organism: Omnitrophica bacterium GWA2_41_15 (assembly GCA_919902675.1). Taxonomy (GTDB): domain Bacteria; phylum Omnitrophota; class Gorgyraeia; order Gygaellales; family UBA12090; genus UBA12090. The sequence goes on along the minus strand of CAKKRH010000014.1, from coordinate 54,583 downwards.
AAATCTTAATGACCGGGAGGGATTCTTGAAATCCGTCTTAGCCAATTCCGCCAAATCATTCAGCGCCGAACACGGCGAAGGATTCTGGAGCGACCACTGGGCATATTGCCTTGACCTTTTGATCAGCTTTTTGGCGCTGTATCCTGAGAATCTTAAGAGCATACTTTTAGAGAATAAAGAGTTTACCTTCTTTGATAATTCCGAGGTCTTGCGGCCAAGGACAGAAAGATATATCTTAAAAGGCAATCGGGTATTTCAGTTTCATTCCCTGGCGAATAATCACGCCAAACGCGACCTGATTAAAAAAAGGGATGCCCAGTCCCATGTCTCGCGCCTCAAAGATGGTTTGGGCGGTATTTATAAAACTACCCTGACAGTTAAGATGCTGGTAGTAATTGCCAATAAATTCGCCGGCCTGGACCCTTTTGGGGTGGGGGTGGAGATGGATGCCAATAAGCCTAATTGGTTTGATTCTTTGAACGGCCTGCCCGGATTATTGGGTTCCTCTACCTGTGAGACCTTTGAGCTTAAACGTTGGATTATTTTCCTGCGCGATAAGCTTAAGGAATTAAACCTCCAAAATAGCTGTTCTCCGGAGCTTCCATTTGAGCTTTATGAACTGCTTGGAGGCCTTAAAGATATAAGCGGTGAAAAAGACGATTTTACCTTCTGGGACAAGTCCCACAGCCTGAGAGAAGATTATCTTAAGAAGACCGTATTGGGATTTGGCGGTGATTTCAGAGAACTTGATTTCGCAAAGCTGGACGAAACCCTGGATAAATTCCTGGAAAGGCTTGATGCCGGACTTAAGAAGGCTTATGACCCTAAGTCAAAGCTGTGTTACTCCTATTTTATCAACGAGGTCAGCCAGTATCAACCTTTAGAGAATTTTGAATCCGCGCAGGGAGTAAAGCCGCTTAAATTCAAGCAGCTGCCCTTACCTTTATTTTTAGAAGGCCCGATGCATTATTTAAGGACCTTAGATAATCCCAATCAAGCTAAAGAGGTGTTTAAGGCAATCCGTAAGTCCGGGCTTTTTGATAAAAAGCTGAAGATGTATAAGGTCTGCGCTCCTTTGGAAGATATGCCTGAAGAGATCGGCCGCTGTCGTATTTTTAGCCCCGGGTGGTTAGAGAACGAATCCATCTGGCTGCATATGGAGTATAAGTATATATTTGAACTACTTAAAAACGGGCTCTACGCCGAGTTTTTTGAAGATTTTAAAAATGTGCTGATTCCTTTTCAGAATCCGGCTCGTTACGGAAGGAGCATTCTGGAAAATTCCTCATTCCTGGTTTCTAGCGTCTTTCCGGATGAAAATTTGCACGGCACGGGGTTTGTGGCCCGCTTAAGCGGCTCAACCGCCGAGTTTATCAGCATCTGGCTTTATATGTGCGCCGGAGCGCGGCCTTTTTATCTGGACAAGCAGGGAAGGCTTAATTTAGAATTTAAGCCGGTGCTTCCTTCCTGGCTGTTTAGCCAGAGACAAGAGGGTGGATTCCCCAAGCATAGCTTTGCCTTTAAGTTTTTAAGCCAAACCCTGGTGGTATACCACAGCCCCAAGAAAAGAGATACCTTCGGCAAAAATGCCGCTAAGATACAAGAAATAACCGTAGAATATATAGATAAAACCAAAAAAACTTTCCCCTCCTCTAATTTAGGCTCTCCGGTTGCTGAAGATATCCGGCAAGGAAAAATTTCCAGAATAGACGTTATTTTATCTTAAACTTAAAAAGATAAAAAAGAGTATCCTTCCTGATTTTTTAAGCTATGGCTGAACGGATAATTTTGCATATAGATATGGATGCTTTCTTTGCTTCGGTAGAGCAAAGGGATAATCCTCAGTTGCTGGCCAGACCGGTCGCGGTTGTGGGTAGAGGCGGCCGGACTGTTGTAGTTACCTCTTCTTATGAGGCTCGGACCTTAGGGGTAAAAACCGGGATGAATAAGTTTGAGGCAAAAAGGATCTGCCCTGAGCTTATCTTTGTTGAGGCTTGTCATGAAAAGTATACCCAAGCCTGTCGGGAAATTGTAAAAATACTCTATGTCTTCAGCCCGGATATAGAAGTATATTCTATTGATGAGTCATTCCTGGATATTACTAATGTGCGCCGTTTATTGGGAGAGCCGCTCGAGATAGGCCGGAAAATAAAACAAGCGATAAGAGGGAAATTAGATTTGAGCTGTTCGGTGGGTATCGGCCCGAATAAATTACTGGCAAAGTTAGCCGGTTCCCGGCATAAGCCGGATGGCCTGTTTCGGATAAAGGCAGAAGACGCTCCAAAGGAGCTGGAGAATCTTGCGGTGGATGAATTATGTGGTATCGGAAAAAAGACCACCCAGGTTTTAAACAGCTTAGGTATATATACCTGTTCTCAGCTGGCTAAAGCCGATCCCGGGTTACTCAGGAAAAGATTCGGGATCGGGGGAGAAATATTGAAGCAGATGGGAGCGGGAAAAGATGATGCAACGATAATGCCCTTTGGTTATGAGCCTAAGGCCTGCTCCATCGGCCATAGCATGACCCTGGAGCATGATATCAGCGCCTGCGCTGATATAGCCAGGTGTATTTTAGGGTTGTCGGATATGGTTGGCCGCAGGATGCGCCGGGAAGGCCTGTCCGGAAGAACAATTTCAGTGGTATTTCGCTATAGCGACTTTCATACCTTTAGCCGTCAGAAGAAAATTCCGGCCTCAACCGATGATACCAGGGTTATATATTCACAGGCCATGGCAATTATCGGTAATACTTCCCTGTCAAAACCCCTGCGGCTTTTGGGGGTAAGTGTGTCCGGCTTAGAAAAGAATCAGGAAGATTTTTTTCTTTTTGAAGAGGACGCGCGCAAGAAGAAGTTGAACCGGGCGCTGGATTCTATCAATGGGCATTTTGGGGAGGGGGTTTTAAAATTCGCGGCCTTGTTAGGTGCCGATGAGCCGAACAAGGTAATCTCTCCATCCTGGAGGCCATGCGGAGTGAGGAAATATTAATTCTTTAAAAATCTAATATTCGTTGTATAATAATAATTTGTGTGAAACGGAGGTAAAGATATGTTTGATAAAATGAAATCCCTTTGGGATATGCAGAAGAAGATGCAGGAGCTAAAGCGGGAGCTGGATGGCGTTATCTTTGAAGTGGAAAGCCGGGATAAGACGGTTAAGGTGGAGATGAACGGCTCTCAGGAGATAAGGGGCGTTAAGATCCAGGGGAATTTAGCCGATATGAAGAATTCTGTTTTGGAGGCCGCTCTAAAAGATACGCTAACTCAGGCCTTAAAACGTTCTCACGATATAGCCGCGGACAAGATGAAGTCGGTTACCGGCCTTAACATCCCCGGTTTGACCTAGAAATGAACTTTGAAAAGACTGTAGAGAGTATATTTTCTAAAGACAGCCGCTATAAGCCTGATGCTTATGAATTTGTGGCCGCGGCCCTGCATTTTTCCCAAAAGAAACTTAAGCGCCATGGCCATATTTTAGGAAAGGAACTCTTGGAGGGTTTAAAAGAGTTCGCTATTGAGCAGTTCGGGCCGATGGCTAAGACCGTTCTCAACCACTGGGGTATCCATCGGACCGAGGATGTGGGCAATATTGTCTTTAATCTGATTGAGAATAAATTCTTTTTTAGGACCGAGACCGATTCTCTGGATGATTTTAAGAATGTCTACGATTTTGAGTCCGCTTTTAGCGGTATTTTAGAGGGCATGGGAAGAAGCAATCCGCCTTCTACTGAACCGGCAGGAAAAAAAGATAAAAAAATCTTGCAAAAGCCCCCCATTGGATGATATAATTATAACTTCCGTGTGTTAATCCGTCATAAATCTTCAGAACAATAGAATTTAAAAAGGAATTTTCAGTTGAAAGAAATCAGAATCCATGCCCGCGCCGGCCAAGGCGCGATAACTACCGCCAGCATTTTAGGCTTTGCCTATTTCCTGGAGGGGAAGTTCCCCTACGCCTTTCCTAATTTCGGGGCGGCCCGGATGGGCGCGCCGATGAACGCCTTTGTCCGGGTTGACGATAAGCCGGTGCGCCTGCGTTCTCAGATTTATGAGCCCGATTATCTTTTGATTTCCGACGCTACCTTACTGCGCGGGTTTAACTGCTTCAAAGGTTTCAAGGATAACGGGGTGGCCATAATTAACGCCCGGCATGACTTCGGCATCCCGGAGCATAAAAGCGGACAAAAGATCTATCTGGTCGCGGCTAACGACATAGCCATGGAGACTATCGGAAGGCCATTAGGTAATACTGCTTTGCTGGGGGCCTATGTGGCGGCAACAGATGAGATAAAATTGGATTCTTTAATTCAGGCGATTAAACATAGATTTTCTGGTAAAGCGGTGGAACAGAATATTTCAGCCACCCAGAAAGGCTATGAATATATAAAGCAATGCAGGCTGTCTAAGCAGAGTGAGGAAAAATGTTTGGCCCGTTAATTTCCAAGCCTTCCACATCCAAAGCGAATAAAACCGGTTCCTGGCGGGTCGAGCATAAGCCTAAGTTCTTAAAGAAAGATTGCATTGCCTGTAAAATGTGCGTTTTGATCTGCCCGGAGGCCTGCATAACCGGCGAAGCCAAAAATACCTACGATTACGATTCTAACTTTTGTAAAGGCTGTGGTAATTGCGCGGCAGTTTGTCCTAAAAAAGATATTGTAATGGTAAAGGAAGACTAAAAATGCGTGAGTTATTAGAAGGATCCCTCGCCGTAGCCGAGGCAGTAAGATTATGCAAGCCGGGAGTGATTTCCGCTTATCCGATTACCCCCCAAACCCATATTGTGGAAGAGTTAGCGGCAATAATCGCCAACGGAAAGCTAAGGGCTGAGTTTGTGAACGTGGAGTCTGAGCATTCCGCGGCCAGCGTGGTTTTGGGCGCCTCCGCGGCCGGGACGCGCTCTTTTACCGCCACCAGCTCCCAGGGGCTTTTATTGATGGCTGAGGTAGTCTTCAATATCGCCGGGATGCGCTTTCCGGTAGTAATGACCTGCGCCAATAGGGCAATTTCCGCTCCTTTGAATATCTGGAATGACCATCAGGACGCCATTACGGTGCGCGATTCCGGCTGGGTGCAGTTACACGCGGAGAATGTTCAGGAGGCCATTGATTTACATATCCAGGCCTACCGGATTGCCGAAGATCCTAAGATAATGCTTCCGGTGATGGTGAATATGGATGGCTTTATCCTTACCCATGGCTTAGAGGTGGTGGAGCTTCCGGAGCAGGATCAGGTGGATAAGTTTCTGCCCGCTTATAAAGCTTTATACAGATTAGATGTAAGTAATCCGCTGACTTTTGGGCCTTTGGTCGATCCTGATTATTACTTAGAGGCCCGCTTTGCCGTTCACCAGACCCACAAAGATGTTTTAAAGCTTATTCCAGTGGTAAAAGAGGAATTTCAGAAAATATTCGGCCGTCCTTCCGGCGGCTTGGTTGAGGGGTATAGATTGGATGACGCCGAGAAAGTTATTGTGGCTATGGGCTCGGTCTGTGGCACGATTAAGGATGTCATCGATGCCTTGAGAGAAAAGGGCAAAAAAGTAGGCCTGCTCAAAATTGTTACCTATCGGCCTTTACCTATTGATGAGATATGCCAGGCTCTAAAAAATGTGCCTCGGGTGGCGGTATTAGAGAAGGCGGTGTCTTTGGGTTCCTATAGTCCTTTACTGAGCGAAATCCGCGCGGTATTCAGCGGTAAAAAGAAATCCCCGGTGATCAGCGGTTTTGTTATCGGACTGGGAGGAAGGGATATTACCATTGATTCCATCAAAGAGGTATACAAAAGATTAAGCGCTAAAACCATAAGCGAAGAATATATTGATTTAAAAGCGGAACTATTAGAGGAAAGTATATGAGCGCCCCAGCTTCAGAACACCTTTTTTGCGCCGGGCATACCGCTTGCGCCGGATGCGGCCAGGCAGTTGCCGCCAGGTTAGTCATAGATATTGCCGGAAAAAACACTATGATTGCCAATAATACCGGCTGTCTTGAGGTTTTCTCCACCAAATATCCGGAATCATCCTGGGGAGTTCCCTGGATCCATTCCTTATTTGAGAATGCCGCGGCAGTTGCCTCCGGCATTGAGGCGGCCTTAAAGCATCTGGGAGTCAAGGATAAAATAAATGTCATTTGCCAGGCCGGGGACGGGGGAACCGCGGATATCGGATTACAGGCGTTATCTGGGATGTGGGAAAGAGGCCACGATATCCTGTCAATCTGCTATGACAATGAGGCCTATATGAATTGTTTAAGCCTCTCGTCATTGATTTTAACCGGGGATGGGCTTAAGAAAATAACCGAGATAAAGGTTGGCGACGGGGTTTATGCCTTTGACCAAAATACCCGGCACTTAGTAATTAAGAAATGCAGTGGTGTCTTTGATAACGGCAAAAAAGAGGTATTTGAACTGCAAACCCGCCACCATTCCATAAAGGCAACCGCGAATCACCCTTTTCTGATCTTAAAAAGAAACGGCAGAGGGCGGTCGAATTCTTTTGTTTGGAAGACGCTTGAGAATGTCAAAATCGGTGACCAGGTAGTATCTTTGAAAGGGATGAACGGCGCCTGCCGGTCGTTTAAATTCAGCCAGATAAATAAGGTAAAAAAAGGCGATTATAAGGTTAATAAGCTCAATGAAGTAAATTTGCCCCGGGAATCCACCCCGGAGCTGATGAAGTACCTGGGGATATTTGTCGGCGACGGCTGGAGAAGGGAAGGCCGGGATGAAATAGGGTTTGCTCTGCCCAAAGGCAAAAAAGCCAGAGAGGTTCTGGTTGGCCTGCATAAAGAAATATTTTCTAGTCCGGTGTCCCAGGATGAGAACTATCTTTCAATTTACTCGGTTAACTTAACTAAATTTATAGATACATTGGGGTTGGGACAGGGAGCGAAGAATAAAACTATACCCGGCTGGATATTCACCCTTCCTAAAGAAGAGAAAGAAGCGTTTGTTGAAGGCTTGATGCTGGCTGACGGTTATGACCATAAAGGGAGCAAAAGATATGTCTCGGCAAGTTTTGAGCTCTTGAAACGGATGCGCTTATTGCTTCAGACGCTCAATTACCGGGTAGGAAAAATTCATACCCAAACCAAGAAAAAAGGCACTAAATGCGTAAACAGGAACTTACTGGTAGATTCAGAATATGGCTATATCTGTTTTAGCCGCAAAATCCAGCCGGACATAAAGAAATATCCTTCGCAATCCCGGTATCGGGATTTCTTGATGGAGAATGAATTTTTTCAGACCGAAGAAATTATCAGTGTAGAGTCTAAAGGTATCGAGCCGACCCTGGATTTGAGGGTGGAGGATGAGCATAATTTTATCGCTGACGGCATTGTGGTGCATAATACCGGCGTTCAGCGCAGCGGGCTGACTCCTTTTGAAACCTCTACCTCTACTACACCCATAGGCAGTCAATCCGCCGGCAATCCCCGGCCCAAGAAGCCGATGCCGGAAATTGCCGTGGCCCACGGCTTGGCTTATGTGGCTACGGCTTCGGTGGGTTACCTTAGAGATATAGAGAATAAGGTTAAAAAGGCTATATCCATTAAGGGCCCGAAATATCTCCAGATTCACGTTCCCTGTCCTCTGGGCTGGAGGCATGAGTCTCAACTTACTTATGATATTGCCAAGCTCGCGGTGGAAACAGGGCTTTACCCTTTAATAGAATATGAAAACGGAAAATTGACCAATGCGCGTAAATTAGCCAAGATTAAGCCGGTTGAGGAATATTTAAAGTGTCAGGGAAGGTTCAAACATATTATCAATTCGCCTGAGTTAGTTAAGCAGATACAGGCAGTGGCGGATAAAAATATTGAGAGATACGGCCTGAAAGCGGAGCAAATCGTTCCGCAGCCGCCTCAAGCTGTCCAGGCTCAACCAAAAGTCTAATACGCCAAAAATGGAGGAACGATAAATGAAGGTAAGTGTTGATGCTTCAACTTGTGTGGGGTGCGGTTTATGTGAACAGGGCTGTCCGGAGGTCTTTCGGGTCCAGGGCGACGGCCTGGCCCATGTGCTGGGTTCTAACTGCGCGGCCAACCACAACCTCAAAGAGGTAGCCGAGAGTTGTCCGGTAAGCTGTATTAAGGTAGAATAACCTTTAATAGTAAGTTTTAGCCATTGATGGCGGCCTGTAACACGCGGGCCGCCTTTTTATTTATTTTTTCACCCCGCTTTTTACTTCTCCGACGATAACTCCTCCCCAAGAAAGCGCTTTCTCAAAAACACGGCCTGGACCTTGTTTTTGTCTTTTCTTGTGGTATATTTTAGCTACAATATGAATACACTACAAAATAACCCAAAAATCCACCCCAAAAATCCTTCCGGAGGTAGCTAAAATGCTAAAGAAGATAATCTCTATTCTTTTGTCTTGGACCCTGATTACAGGTCAGCCCATCTTTGCCCAGGGAGTAGCCCAGCTTAACATAGGAACCTACCTGCATACCGTAGGCAGCAGCCTGGCAGCGGACAGGTTCCGCCCCTTACATATGCGCTATTTCTCATACGATATAGAGAAGGATGATTTTCAGTTACTCTTAGATAAGGGAGACAATAAGGATATTAAAGAAGCTGAATTAGAGGAAAAGACCAAGGTGCTGATGGAGTATTTCCAGATTGGCCTGGCCCTGCCTAATGAGAAGTTCTGGGTCAACCTAAGGCCGGACGCCCCGGACCAGATGATAGACCCGGAGCTTGAGAAAACCGATATGGGTAAGGTTATGCTTGAGGCCGACCTGCAGTTAAAGAAGGACACCGCCGGCCTGACCTCGCCCCAGACCCCGGAAGGTAAGCAATACTGGGACAAGCTTTATAAGAAGGCCGGAGAGCTATTCGGCAGTGAAAACATCACCATTCCCACCATCACCCGGCCTTGGATAGTCCCGGGAGAGATAATCTTAAGGCAAGGAGAAGACTCGGCCTATATCTTTAAGGCCAATATGAAGGTGATGTTAGAACATGATTACTTAAGCTCTCAGCCGTCAGCTATCAACTCTCAGCAATATAATTTCAAAGATCCCAGGATGAAGGAGCTCAACGAATACTCCACCCGGCTTATCCGGGAGCTGATTATCCCTAAGCTGACCAAAAAGGTAAACATCTCCAAGCGCTACGCCGCCCTTCGCCAGGTCTTTTTTTCTCTGGTAATGGCCCGCTGGTTCAAAGAAACATTCAGTCCACAGTCCACAGTCCATAGTCCACAGAATAGCAACTCCTATGTTAAACTCATAGATTCCCATAATCTCACTAACCTTACTTCTAAAGAGGCCTGGGATAAAACCTACTACTTTAATGAATACAAGAAATCCTTTGAACAAGGCGAATATAACCTTAAAGAGCAGGTAGTCACCCCTACTGGTCAGGCAATCAGGAGCTATGTCAGCGGGGGGATGGCCATAAGCAGTCCAGTGATGACCGAGAATACATACCATGATGTTAGTAAAGATAAAGGACACCTTGATGTTGTTAGTGTCCAAGGTTATAAACTTAAACCAAACGAACAGACTGAAAAACTTTATTTTACAACATACGGAAACAATATAGGAGTTAAAATAATTGTGCTTGAGCCAGGTACGGCTAATGGAGAAAAAGGCTCTTCGCCGATGGAGGCAAGGCGGAAAGATATGGATTCTCTTTCTCTTAAGCAGATAGAAGAAATGCGAAAGCTTGAAAGAAGATTGTGGGTTATAGTGAAGGATATTGAAAAAATGCTTAATATTGAGAAATTAAGCGAGCAAAAGAACAGGGGGGAGATTGAAATTGCGGAAAGCGGCTTTCAAGATATTGGTAGAATGTTATCTTATTTAAAGACTTTTTACCGAGACGGCACAAGAATAAAAATAGAAAAGGGGGAAGAAATAAAGGAAATTGTAGAGATGCTTTCTGAGAGAAGAGGCTTTTATGGTAAGGAATTATTGGTAAATATTCTGCCGGAAGGATACGCGGTGCGATCAGGACCAAGATTATTAACATTAAGGGGTAGCATTTCCGAGTTAAAACAGCTTCAGGAAGATTGGGAAAAGCTAGAAATTGATGCGGAGGCTGTAGTAAAGAGAATCGTAGGGCAAACGGGTGCTGCGAGTGAGAAATATGTAAAATCTATTGTGGAAAGATTCCGGGAAAAGATTGACCGTAACCCTGCCATACAAGAGGTAGGAGAAATTATAGGCTACGTTATTCAGAATCCTAAAGGAAATGAGAGCCTGCAGGAAATGGTTGATAAAAAGATAGCAGAGATTATGGCTTCTTCCTCAATGGAGACAATTTCTAAACCTGCTCTTAAAAATGTCGGCGGTATTGATTTTCGAGCTATGAATTATCTGGTCCAGCCGATGGGGAGCTTTAAGGATTTGCGCTTTGGCCTGCCTACCTTAACTATCAGCGCGCTGGAGAGGCTTGACTTGGATGAGGAGTTAGAGGCCTTGCGCGATATGGTCAAGGCCGGGATGGTGCCTTCGGGAGAGAGGGTTAAGGAATATCTGGCCGCCTGCTTCCAGAAGGGTAAGATTGAGGAAAAACAGGATGATTTGTTAGTCTGTCTGGCTGAGATCTACCGCTTGGCAGAGGAAGAGAATCTGGAAACTAGCCCGGAACTTAGAGAGTCGCTGGTGATTGTGGACACCGCTAAATTCGTCCTCTTGCCTAATAGCCAAAAGGCGGGCATGAGTTAAGCGGATTTCCAGATTTCTTAATCTTATCTATAGATATTTTATCTCTGTGGTGATATAATTTAGTTGTGAGCAGAACATTCAAAAAAGGGGTCAGAGTCATTTTTGCTTGTGAGACAACAACAATTCAAAAATGACTCTGACCCCTTTTTTTATAGGCCGGATGTAAATATGTGGACAGACAATTTTACCAGGAGGCGAATATGACAAAGAGGCAGCATACAAAACTCGTGCACGAGGGCAAATATGTCGCGGAAATTGATGTGGAGATTCTTGATACCGGAGATGGCTGGTCGCCGTATCTTTCTCTTGAAGATGCCCAAAAGATAGATGAGGTAAGGGAAGCTTTGCGAGAAGGCTCCCTGCAGAGGGCAACGAAGATCGCGCGTGTATTTAGTCTGACCCCGGTATCAGCATAAATTAAACCCTGAATTCAAGCGTTAGACATACATAAAAAGTATATAATCCCGGAATTTGCAATAGTAATGGCATTCGCCGCCAAATAAGGGCGCATCTTCGTCAGAAAAAAGCGCTTACATACTAAAAGTATGCGCGCACTTTTTTCTGCCAAATCTGCATCCTTCTTTGGCGTCTCGGTGCCGCATTCCTATTGCAAAATCCGGGATAATGGCGGCCTCCGGCAAAACCGGGCCGCCATTTTTATTGGTCAGCTATATCTGGAAAGGCGGATGATGAGGAGATGTATTGCTTGAGATTGGCCTGGCCAATGAGCTGGCTCTGGAGGGAGTTAAAGGCATCCTGTTTTTTCTTTTCCAAAAGATTTTCGGAGAAGGCCGCTTTATCTTGCTTGAATTTTTCCTGGTCAATTCCGGTGAATTTATCCGGCTCGACAATAAAAATACTTTTCGCGCCTTCTAAAATCGGGCTTATTTCACCCGGCTTAAGCTCAAAGGCGGAATTTAAGACACTTAGGTCTATGTCCGCGTCCGGAATTGCCTGGCCGCGTTTAAAAGCGGGAGTGGTTTTTAATTCTACTCCTAAAAGCTCAGCGGCCTTTTTTAAATTTATCGCCTGATCGTTCTTGAGATAACCGTCAATCTTATTTCTGTAATCTTCGGCTTTCTTCCTGGCTTCTTCTTTAGCCTTGATTAATTTCAGCGCCTCCTCTGCCTTAGGCCTTGTCTCGGTTAATTCCGGGATATAAGGGTCCTTCTTTCGGATCACCTTAAGGATATATACGCCTTTTAAGGTTTTGATTACCGGGCTGACTTGACCGGCGCCCAGGCTAAAAGCATACTTATAGAATTCTTCAGACTCAATGCCCTCTAAGGGCTCATCTGAGGCAAAGAAGCCGCTTTCCTTATGGATAACATTATCCCCGGCAAGGCTTTTTAACTCGCTTGATTTCTTGATTTTAGAATGGATATTGTTCATCTGCTCGGATACGCCTATCATCTGGGCTTCTTTGGAGTCCGGGGGGTAGTCTATTCCTATATATTCGATTTTTACCGTGGGAGGGCGTTTGAACTGACTTGAGTTTTTCTGATAATAGTCTTTAAGCTCGTCTTCGCTTGTTTTTATATCAGAAAGAAAGTTTTTAGAGTCAGTTTGGATATAATGGACGCTTAAGGTCTCATTGTCTTTTTTGTAAGCCTCCAAGACTTCCGTGTCGGTCAGGGCGGCATCCTTGGTGGCCTGGACATAGAGTTTGCGGATAATAAGGTTATTGCGGGTTTGCTCCTCGAATTCGCGGGGCTGGCTGCCCAGAAAATAGCGGATTATTCTGCCGTAGGTATCCTGATTGAATTTACCGTCTTTGGAAAACAAAGGATTAGAGGCAATTTCATCAATTACCTCCTGGTTGGAGGCGGTAATTTTTTGTTTTTTGGCATACTCCAGCAGAATCAGTTTTATCCAGGCCTGGTTATTCAGGTCAACAAACTGCAGGAGGACATTATAATTTTCTCCGAACCTGAACTTGAGGTCATTCAGGCAGGAAAGCCGTATTTTTCTAAATTCCGGGTTAGAAACCCGGCGGCCAAAGATCACTCCGGAATAGTTGGATTCTTTAGAACTCTGCTTCCAGGCCCCGGCTCCCCAAAGCACAAAGGCGAAGACCATTACCACGACCATTCCTGAGAGGATTATTTTCTGAGCCCGCTTTTTTTGACGCAATATTTTTAACATAATTTATAATTATACCTTTTAAAGCGCCAAAAGCAACAATATTCTTTTTGCTTTACATTTTGATTTATGGGTTGTATAATTGTTAAGATTTTATATTAAGCTGATGGCAAGAAAGGATTTCAATAATAGAAATGAAAAAAATATTAAAACTCGGTTTGCCTAAAGGAAGCCTGCAGGAGGCCACCTTCAGTATGTTTAAGAAGGCGGGTTTTAATGTGCATGTGGGGGAAAGGTCTTATCTGCCTTCTATTGATGACCCGGAGATTGAGCCGGTTCTCTTGCGGGCACAGGAGATGTCCCGCTATGTTGAGGATGGAGCGCTGGACTGCGGGGTTACCGGAAATGACTGGATATTAGAAAATGGCTCGGATGTGACGCGGGTAGAAGAGCTGGTATACGCCAAACAGAGCCTGAATCCGGTGCGCTGGGTGCTGGCTGTGCCGGAGAGCTCAAATATAAAGAGCGTTAAGGATTTAGAGGGAAAAATTATTGCCACGGAATTAGTTAACGCTACCAAGGAATTTTTAAAGAAAAATAAGGTTAACGCCGATGTGGAGTTTAGCTGGGGGGCGACCGAGGTTAAGGTAGCCTCCGGTTTAGTGGACGCGATTGTGGAGCTGACTGAAACCGGCAGAAGCCTGCGGGCGCATAAACTAAGAGAAATTACCGCGATAATCTTCTCCACTACCCAGTTTATCGCTAACAATGCTTCTTATAAAGACTCCTGGAAAAAAGCCAAAATGCGGCAGATTTGCCTTTTATTAAAAGGGGCAATCCAGGCTGAGGGCAAGGTTGGCCTGAAGATGAATGTGAGGCGGATAAACCTAAAGAAAGTAACCGGTATTTTACCGGCCCTGAAAAATCCCACAGTATCCGGCTTAGCTAAAGAAGGCTGGCTGGCGGTTGAGACTATAATTGAAGAAAAGGTTGTGCGTAATATAATTCCCCAGCTTAAGGAAGCTGGAGCCGAGGGGATTATCGAGTATCCGTTAAATAAGTTAATATATTAGAAAAACCGCGGAACTACGCTGAACGCTGCGCAGAACCACGCACAAATTGTATCGCGTGTTTCCGCGTGAAATTCCGCGTAGTTTCGCGGTTCGCAAACAGAGTGAGGAAAAATGCCTTGCGGTAAAAAAAGAAAAAGACAGAAAATACGCACGCATAAAAGAAAAAAGATGCGTCGTAAGCTCAGACACTTAAAGAAGAGAGCTTGGGGTTAAAAAGCAGTGCTTTGTGGAGGCGAACGGCTGTTCGCCTCCACGCTTCCGAGCAATAGATTGAAGGACTTATGGCTTTGGCTATTATGGAAAGCTAAACCATTGCTGGACCGGCTTACCGGTAAGTGTATATTTCTATAGCTTGGCTCAAGGGGATAAACTCGGCTTTTTTAGAAAAAATAGATTTACAAAAAGCCTGAGTAATATTAATGTCGCGGCATAGGGTGGTCAGGTTTTTAATCTGGTTTTCTGTAACAGCGTGCGTTTTATCCTTGTCAGGCCGTGTATGGAATAAGGCGCTTAACTTATCTGAGGGTGCCGTTGGATTCGGCGGCTTGAAAGAAAAATCCCAGACCCAGGCTCAAGCCCATTATATGATGGGCTTATTTTATGAAAACCAGAATAAATTTGATGAGGCAATTGCCGAATATAAACAAACCCTGGCCTTAGAAAAAGATATCCCGGCGGCGCGTGTGCGTATCGCCGCGAATCTTATCCGCAAAAACGATTTCCCTAACGCGCTCATAGAACTCCAGGAGGCAAAAAAGCTTGACCCTGAGAATATAGAAACCGGGCTGCTTTTGACCCTCCTGTATACCATCCAGAATTCTTCGGATAAGGCAGTTGAAGAATACGAGGATGTTTTGAAGAAGGCCTCAAGCGCCGACCCTAAGAATGTTGATATCCTTAAGACCTTGGCCGGCCTGTATTATCAGCAGAAGAAATTCCCGGAGGCGCTTAACCTGTATAAGCTCATCCTGGATATTGATAAGAATGATTATGAATCGCTATTTTTGCTGGGGGCTCTTTTAGAGGAGAGCGGTAAAAGGGACGAGGCGGTAGAGAAATTTAAAGAGGTTTTAAGGCTCAAGCCGGATTACCCTAACGCCCTGAATTCTTTAGGCTATCTCTATGCTGAGGATGGCCGCCAGCTTAACGAGGCTGAGGAGTTAATCAAAAAAGCTATTTTGATTGAACCGGATAACGGGGCTTATATTGACAGTCTGGGCTGGGTTTATTTTAAAAGAAATGAGCTGGATAAGGCGATTGAGCATTTAGAGAAAGCCGGCCTTTTGCTTTTTGACCCTCTGATATACGAACATCTTGGGGATGCCTATTTTAAAAAGGGAGCTCAGGATAAGGCCCGGGCCTCCTGGCAAAAGTCTTTAGAGCTTAATCCCGCGCAAGATAAGCTAAAAGAAAAATTAAAGAAGGAGTAGATTTGGGCTCTACGGAGAAAGAAATACAGCTTTTAGAGGATAAGGCCAAGGAAACGCGCCGGCTGATTATTAAAATGCTGGTTAAGGCCGGTTCGGGCCATCCCGGAGGAAGCCTTTCTTCCACGGACTTATTGACCTGCCTTTATTTTAAAGTTTTGCGTCATAATCCTAAGGATCCTCAGTGGCCGGATCGGGACAGGTTTCATCTTTCTAAGGGCCACTGCTGTCCGGCGCTTTACGCGGTGCTGGCGGAATCAGGATATTTTCCTCCGGAACATCTTTGGACCTTGCGTAAACTGGGTTCAATACTTCAGGGGCATCCGGACCGTAAGGTTCCCGGAGTAGAGGTGGCCAGCGGTTCTTTGGGCCAGGGCTTATCCGTGGCCCTGGGAATGAGTCTGGCCGCTAAAATGGACAAGAAATCTTACAGGGTGTATTGCTTGATGGGAGACGGTGAGACCCAGGAGGGTAATGTCTGGGAAGCGGCTATGGCGCTCGCCCACTATAAGTGTGACAATCTCTGCGCGATGATTGATCATAACGGCTTTCAGATTGACGGATGCACTAAAGAGATTATGAATTTAGAGCCTTTGGCCGATAAGTGGCGTTCTTTCGGCTGGCATACTATAGAGATAAGCGGGCATAATATTAAAGAGATACTCAGCGCTTACGAGGAAGCCAAGACAATAAAAGGAAAGCCTTCCATTATCATTGCCCGCACCATAAAAGGTAAGGGGGTTTCTTTTATGGAAAATGTCCTGGATTTTCACGGCCGCGCCCCTACCAAGGAAGAGGCGGAAAAGGCACTAAAAGAACTTGAATAAAAATGTCGAATGACGAAATCAGAATGACGAATGAATGTCTAATGTCTCAATGACCAAATGTCTATAATTTACACATATAAAAATAATCATTTTGGACATTGACTCATTAAAGAATTTGTTATTCATTAGTTATTGGTCATTAGGGAATTCGACATTAAACTGTTATAATTAATACTATGGAGATGTTATATCAGCGTGATGTGTACGGACAGACCTTAATTGAGCTGGGTAAGAAAGATTCCAATATTGTGGTTTTGGATGCTGACCTTTCCGGCTCAACCCGCACCTGTCTTTTTGCCAAAGAATTTAAGGATAGGTTTGTTAATTTCGGGGTGGCTGAACAGAATATGGTGGCCGCCTCAGCCGGTCTGGCCGCTTGCGGAAAAATAGTGTTTCTTTCAACCTTTGCCATATTCGCCACCGGAAGGGCCTGGGATCAGGTAAGAAATACCGCCGCCTATAATAACTTTAACATTAAGATTGTGGCTACTCACGCCGGAGTGAGTGTGGGTCCGGACGGGGCATCGCATCAGGCCTTGGAGGATATCGCCCTGATGCGTATAGTCCCGACTATGAAGATTATTGTCCCGGCTGACGGGCCCCAGGCCCGTGAGGCGGTAATCGCGGCCTATAATACTCCTGGCCCGGTATACGTGCGATTAGGCCGGCCAAAGGTTCCCACGGTAACCGCGGGATATGCCTTTGAATTCGGCAAAGCCCAGGTGTTGAACCCGGGAAATGATCTGACTATAATTGCCTGCGGAATAATGGTAAAATCCGCCCTTGAGGCCGCGGGCCGTCTCAAAGAAAAAGGCCT
Source organism: Omnitrophica bacterium GWA2_41_15 (assembly GCA_919902675.1). Lineage (GTDB taxonomy): Bacteria > Omnitrophota > Gorgyraeia > Gygaellales > UBA12090 > UBA12090. The sequence continues at coordinate 37,688 of CAKKRH010000014.1, read as the reverse complement.
CAGCTGCCGGGTGATTAATATGCACACCGTAAAGCCTATTGATTCTCAGGCAATAATAGAAGCGGCGAGGGAAACCAAAGGCATTGTGGTTTGTGAAGAGCATACGGTGACGGGCGGGTTGGCGTCAGCGGTAGATGAAATCGTGGCTGAGAATTATCCGGTCAAAGTTATGCGCGTAGGGGTAAAGAACCGCTATGGACAGTCCGGCGAGCCGGATGAGCTGATTAAGGAATACGGACTTTCGCTTGAGGATATCATTGTCGCCTGCGGTAAGATTGTTTGATCTTTGAAATGATTAAGAGAAAATCGCCGATTAGCCTTAAGGCGGATAAAAGAATACAAAAAATCCCCGGCGGGGTCCGAGTTTTATCTTACGCTAAATTAAATCTTTACTTAGAGATTTTAGATAAACGTCCGGACGGCTATCATAATCTGGAGACGATTTTTGAGCGCGTATCCTTAGCGGATGAAATAGTCATAAAAAGGGCTCCCGGAAATTCCATAAGAATAGAAACCGATTCTCTGGATATACCTAAAGGCGCGGGAAATTTAGCCTATCAGGCCGCGGAGCTTTTAAAGAAGAATTTTGGTATCCTTGCCGGCCTGGTGATCAAGATAAGAAAGCGTATTCCGGTAGGCGCGGGTTTGGGTGGCGGTTCAAGTAATGCCGCCAGCACTCTTTTGGGATTAAATTACCTCTGGAATTTAGGTTTAAGCGCTAAAGAATTAAAAGAGTATGCCTCGCGCCTGGGCAGTGATGTAGCTTTTTTCATCTATAATTATCCTTTGGCGATCGGCCGCGGAAGGGGAGAGCGGATTACGCCCTGGAATGGTTCTAAAAAGAAGCTCTGGCACGTTATAGCCGTTCCTGAATTAAATGTCTCTACCGCTCTAATATACCGGGATTTAGATGAATCGCGCCAACAGACAAAAAATAAAAAATCCTTTGGCTCATTAAGGATAAAAAATCTAAAGACTAACGGCACTTCGTCCCTGCGCGCTAAAGATATTTTGTTCAATCGCCTTGAGGAAGTAACTTTTAGAAGATATCCTCAGGTAGGCAGGCTTAAGCGGAATTTAGAAGCGCGAGGACTTATAAACGCGCTGATGTCTGGCTCAGGCTCCGCGGTCTTTGGGATGGTAGGAAGCAGAAAGGGGGGGTTGAAAATAGCTAAGATTTTGAAGCGTCTTAAGAATCTCAAGGTCTTTGTCGCGGAAACCGCCGTTTAGCGTATACTAAGAAAGTAAAAAAGCTTAAAACTGGAGGAATACAGCTATGGAAATAACTGAAGTAAGAATATTTTTAAAGGATTCAGTGGATAAGAAACTCAAGGCCTACGCTACGGTTACATTTGATGACGCCTTTGTGGTAAGGAATATAAAGGTTATCGATGGCTCTAGCGGTTTATTCATCGCTATGCCTTCGCGTAAAATAAAACAGCCCTGTCCGAAATGCGGCTACCGTAATGAAATCCGCAGTAAATACTGTAACCAGTGTGCCGGCCAACTCCCCTTGGTGTCAGAGCCGATTACGGGTGAATCTCAGGCCTCGGATATGCAGTCCGAACATAAGGACATTGCCCATCCCATAACCCAGATTTTCAGGGAACAGCTTCAAAAGAAGGTTATTGAGGCCTACGAACAGGAAAAGAAAAAAGGCCCTCGCGTAGCGGTTAAAGAGTAGTTTATAGTTGATAGTTGATAGCTTTTGTTTTTAAGCCATAAACCATACGCTATCATCCATAAACTGTTATCGTGAAAAATCTGCCCGGTAGTGTAATGGTAGCACACGAGAATTTGGATCTCGGCGTTGAGGTTCGAGCCCTCACCGGGCAACCAATTTTTGGCTTTGCCAAAAATTGGTAGAGCAATTGAGCAATAGAAAATTGAGCAATAGAAAAAAATAAAAGCTCAATTGCGGTCTATTTTCTATTGCTCTATTGTTCAAAAGGTGGAATCTTATGCCTTTTATGTTTGAGAATCTCAAGGTTTATCAGAAAGCGGTCGCTTTTGCTGACGAAATTAGCAGCCTGACAGAAGGTTTTTCAAAAGGCAATTATTATCTTACCGACCAGTTAAATCGTGCGGCTTTATCGATTGCAGCCAATATTGCCGAGGGTAACGGCAGATATGGCAAAGCAGATAGAAAGAATTTTTTTAGGATTTCGCGAGGATCTGCTTTTGAGTGTATCCCGATACTTGAGTTGTGTAAGCGAAAGAAATTAATAGGGGAAGAAAAACACAAAGCATTGAAAGAGAATCTTGATGAAACCTGCAAGATGTTATCGGGGTTGATAAATTATTGAGCCAGCCTTGACGTTCAGGTGAATCTAATAATTGGCATATAAAAAATATGAACTATAATTTCGCGGGAATAATTTTGGCGGCGGGTAAGGGCACGCGGATGAAGTCGGAAATCCCTAAAGTGATGCATCCTCTTTGCGGCCGCCCGATGCTGGCCTATGTCTTGGATTTGGCCCAAACACTTAAGTTGGACCGGACCATCGTTATCACCGGCCATGGCAGGGAGTTATTGCGGGGCATTCTCACCGAATATCAGGCCGATAGCGTATATCAAGACAGGCTGGTGGGCACTGCCGATGCCGTCCGAAGAACAGAGAGCGCCCTGAAAGGTTTTTCGGGAAATCTATTGATTCTTTACGGTGACCAGCCGCTTTTAAAGGCCGCGACCCTAAAGAAGCTTATCCAGAGGCATATTTCCAGCCTTGCCTCGGCTACTATTTTGACTGCCTGCATGGATAATCCCTTTGGATACGGAAGGATTATCCGGGATAATTACGGCCGAGTCCAGGCTATTGTGGAAGAAAAAGACGCCTCCCAGGAGCAAAAAAGCGTCAAAGAAATAAATACCGGGATAATTTGTTTTAAGAAGGATATTCTTTTTAAGGCCATAGCCAGGATAAAACCGGATAATGCCAAGAAGGAATATTACCTAACCGACGCCATAAAGATAATGGCGGCCATGGGTGAGGCTATTCAGTCTTTATGTATAAGCCAAGATGTCCGGGAGGCCCAGGGGATAAATTCGCGGATAGATTTGGCTCAGGCTCAAAAGATTATGCGCCAGCGGATCTTAGACAATTTTATGGCCTCCGGGGTTAGTATTATTGACCCGGATACTACCTATATAGAAGCCGGATGTAAAATAGGCCGGGATACCGTAATTTATCCCTTTACAGTTATTGAAAAAGATGTTATAATTAAAAAATTCTGCTCAATCGGGCCTTTTTGTCATTTAAGGCCGGGCACCAGGATTGAAGATAAAGCGGTGATTGGTAATTTTACCGAAGTAGTCCGCTCGCGCATTGGCCAGGATACCCTGATGAAGCATTTTAGTTATTTGGGTGATTGCCTGGTTTCGAGGTCGGTGAATATCGGCTGCGGCACTGTTTCGGCTAATTTTGACGGTAAGAATAAGCAGAAGACGGTCATAGGAGAAGGAGCCTTTATCGGCTCCGATACAATATTAAGAGCTCCGGTCAAAATCGGGAAGAAGGCGGTTACAGGGTGCGGTTCGGTGATAATCAAGGATGTTTCTGCCGGAGAAGTGGTGGTAGGTGTGCCGGCCAGGACGCTTAGAAAGACGATTGGATAGCGCGGAACTACGCGGAACAGGACGCGGAACTACGCACAACATATCAAGCGTGGTTCCGCGTTGCGTTCCGCGTAAGTTCAGCGATCATTATATGGATAAATTAGCCGTAGTTACTGGTAATGCCAATCCGGAATTAGCCAAAAAAATCTGCAGGTATCTTAAGATCAAGCTCTCTGAATGCTTGGTGGGAAGGTTCAGCGAAGGAGAAATCAGGGTTAAAATAGAAGAAAATATTCGTGGTAAGGATGTATTTGTTGTCCAGCCGACCTGTACTCCGGTTAATGACAGCCTGATGGAACTCTTGATTATTATTGATGCCCTGAAAAGGGCCTCCGGAAAACGAATCACCGCGGTCATGCCGTATTACGGCTATGCCCGCCAGGACCGTAAGGACCAGCCCAGAGTTCCTATTACGGCAAAGCTGGTAGCTAATCTGATTACTGTGGCCGGGGCGGATCGGGTTCTTACCATGGATTTGCATGCCGGTCAGATTCAGGGTTTCTTTGATATACCCTTAGACCATCTTTTTGCCGTGGGTGTTATGGTGGAGTATTTTGAAAAGTTGAAGTTAAGTGATTTGGTGGTGGTTTCTCCCGATGTGGGCGGTATTAAAATGGCCAGGGCTTATGCCAAGAGGCTGGAGGCAGGGCTGGCTATCGTAGATAAACGCCGGATTTCTCCAGAGTCTACCGAGGCGGTGCATATCTTAGGCGATGTTGAAGGTAAAAATGTCCTTTTGGTTGATGACCTTATCTCTACCGGTTCTTCACTGATTGAAGCTGTAGAGATTCTTAGCCAGCGGGGGGCCAAGGAAATCCGGGCGGCAATTACTCATGGCGTGCTTTGCGGTTCGGCCCTTGAGCGGATAGAGAAATGTAAAAAACTTAAAGAGCTGGTGATTACTGACAGTATTCCTCTGGATGATTCCAAGAAAAATATCCGGATAAAGGTTTTATCGGCAGCCGAACTTTTTGGCGAGGCAATCAAGAGGATTCACGGCGAAGAATCGGTCAGTTCATTATTTGATTAAAATCGCTGAACCACGCGGAATAGTACGCGGAACTACGCACAACCTTTATTGCGCGATTCCGCGTATAGTTCGGCGTAGTTTCGCGATATGAGGAGTGGAGCGACGAATGGAAGAGATAATTTTAGAAGCGCAGATGAGAAAAGATACAGGCACAGGCAGGGTTAACCGTCTGCGTAAGCAGGCAATTATCCCGGCAGTGGTTTACGGCGAAGGACGAAAAACGCTTACTATACAGGTGCGTTCAAAGGATTTTGTGAATTTAATGTCGGCGCATCACGGTGAGTCTTTTGTTTTGAACCTGAGGATAAAAGAAGACCTGAAAAATGAAGACAAGGCGGTCTTGATCAAGCATGTCCAGCATAATCCGGTCACCGACGATGTAGTGCATATTGATTTTAATCAGATTTCTCTGACTAAAAAAATAAGAGTAAAGGTTCCGGTTGCCGCCAAGGGTGAGTCTGTGGGGGTAAAACAGGACGGCGGGGTATTGGATCATATCCTCTGGGAGATTGAGGTTGAGTGTTTGCCTACCCAGATACCCAAGTCAGTTGAGGTGGATGTTACTGCTTTAAAAGTGGGTGATTCTATTCATGTCCGGAATCTGATTATCCCTCAAGGCTTGAAGGTATTTAATGATCCTGAAGCGACAGTATTAGCGGTAGTCGCTCCGACCAAGGAAGAAGCCGCGCCAACAGCTGAAGAAACATTGGCACAAGGGGCAAAGGCTGAGCCCGAAGTGATTAAGGAGAAGAAGGAAAAGGCTGAAGGCGCGGAGGGTGTTTCTGCCAAGGCAGCTCCGGGAGAGAAAAAGTAGCCGGTTTATAATTCCGCATAATCCTGGATTTTGCGATAGGAATGGTAAGCTCCAGGATAATAGAGGCTTTCGGAGGCCGCAATCGTGAAGTTGGTTGTAGGTTTAGGAAATCCCGGCCTGGAATATAGAAACAGCCGGCATAATTTGGGTTTTATGGCTCTCGACGGTCTTGCTAAAGAGTTACTGCTTGAGTTTAAGCTTGACAGAGAGAGCCGCTCAACGCGGGCAACAACTTTTTTTAATAAAGAAGATGTTATTTTATGCAAGCCTCTTACCTATATGAATCTTTCCGGTGAGAGCGTCTTGAAGCTGAAAACAATAAATAAGCTCAACCCGCGGGATATCCTGGTTGTCTGCGACGATATAAGCCTGGAGCTGGGCAGGTTAAGAATCAGGGCCAAAGGAAGCTCCGGAGGCCATAAAGGGCTGAATTCCATTATTAAGGTTTTAGGTTCAAATGAATTCAGCCGCCTGCGTATCGGGATATCTTTACCTGAAAAAAATCAGGATTTAGGCGATTTTGTATTGACTAATTTCTCTTCCTCTGAAAAGAAGTCGATCCGTCAGTCTCTGGATACGGCGAAAGAGGCGGTTTTATGCTGGTTGAAAGAGGGAATAGAAACAGCGATGAATAAGTATAATTAAATAATAAATGGTCAATAGCCGATGGTCAATGGTCAAAGAAAAAAGGAACTATGGACTATCTACCATAGGCTATAGGCCCTTAATTAGCGATTTGTAAAAGGAGAGTATAGATGATTAATAATTATGAGGCAATGTTTATATTACAGCCGAATCTAAGCGAGGCGCAGGGTAAAGAAGTCTTTGCTCAGTTAGATGAGGCGATAATCAAGAATGAAGGCCAGATAGTAACCTCCGGGATTTGGTCGGAAAAGAGGAAACTTGGTCATCCTATAAGAAAGTTTCAGGAAGGCTTTTACTATTTGATAACCTTTAAGGCCAAACCTTCCGCTATCTTGAAGTTAAGGCAGATTTATAAGCTGAATGAGAATATCCTCAGGATATTGATTACCTCGGCCGCGTAGGGAATGGTTTAAAACCGTTCTCCGCTAAGCGCGGTTTCTGAATTGGAGGGAGCAAGCAATGGCCAGTTTTAATAAGGTGTTGTTGATGGGAAATCTTACTAAGGATCCCGAACTGCGTTATACTCCCCAGGGCACCGCGGTGGTTAATTTAAGGATGGCGGTAAACCGGCGCTGGAAGGATAAAACAGGGGAGTCTAAAGAAGAGGTCTGTTTTATTACCGTGGTAGCCTGGGATAAACAGGCGGAAGTCTGCAACCAGTATCTGCGTAAAGGCGCTCCGGTGTTTGTTGAGGGAAGGCTGCAGTCTCGTTCCTGGGAGGATAATACCGGAGGCAAGCGCAGTGTGGTTGAGGTCCGGGCGGAAAGGGTGCAGTTTTTAAGTTCGTCTCAAGGCGCCTCAGGAGCAAGGGAGCAATCCCAGCCTGACGCGGATGTTATATCAGAAGTAAGTCCTCAGCAGATAGACTCTGATTCTTTACAGGAAGACAATATTTCGTAGACGCAGATGGAGGGAGTGTAATGATTAAAAAGAGTTTTGCCGGTAGAAGTACTGGCTCAGGAGCCGGACGCGGCGCCGGACGCGGCGCCGGACGTGGCGGAGGCAGAAATGTCAAAGGCAAGGTATTTACGCTAAAGAAAGAGAATGAATTCGGTTTGCCAAGAAAGAAGGTATGTCGTTTTTGTATTGAGAATGTTAAAGCAATTGATTATAAGGATACTAAAAGGCTGGAGAAGTTTATTAACGAAAGAGGTAAGATGATCTCCCGCCGGGCAACGGGCGCCTGCACTAAGCATCAGAGAGGATTAGGCCGGGCGATTAAACTCACCAGGTATATGGCTTTATTGCCGTACGTAAGGACTTAGTGCGGTAGTATTTAAAATCAATCCTTCGACACCACGGTCTAAAGACCGTGGATTGCTTTAGGATTGATACTAAAAAAGCGGCGCAACCTTTCCCCGTTCAAAAGGGCGGGGTTTGAACGCCGCCGAATATATCAAAAAAGCGGAGAATATATGAAAGTTATACTAAAGCAGGATGTGGAAAAATTAGGAAAGGCCTGGGATGTGGTTAATATCAAAGACGGCTATGCCAGGAATTTTTTGTTCCCCCAGGGACTTGTTCTGGCGGTAACAAAAGAAAACTTAAAGCTTAAGGAAAAATTAGAGGCCTCTAAGGCTGTCTCGGAAGAAAAGAATAAAAAAGAAGCCCAGGCCCTGGCCAAGAAACTTCTGGCTGAGTCTTTTACCCTTACCCGGGAGGCAACGGCTGAAGATAAGCTCTACGGAACTATTGACGCTCAAGAGATTGAGAAATTGTTAAAGAGCGAAGATTATGATATTGACAAGAAAAATATCATTCTAGCCGAACCGATAAAGTCTTTAGGCGTCTATAGCATGGATTTAAAGCTGCATCCTGAGGTCACCGCTACAATCAAGGTTTGGATAGTCAAGAAATAAACCGTATCAATAATCAATAACCAATTTCCAAATCACAAATAATAATCAATAATCAATAATCTCAATGATAAAGCTGGAAACTAATCCATTGTTTGGTTATTGATTATTGGTGTTTGGTTATTCTTTGGTTAGCGGTTATTGTTTATCGATATGTTTTAATCGATGTCTCAGGAACTTATCTTAGAAAAACTCCCGCCCCAGAATCTCGAAGCTGAAATGGCTGTTTTAGGCTCGATGCTTATCGACGAAGAAGCCATTGCCCAGGCAATTGAGATTTTATCTCCGGAATTATTCTACAAAGACAGCCACCGCCAGATCTATAACTGCATCCTGGGGCTGTTTAATCAGAATAAGGCAATTGATATTATTACCATCTGCGAGGAATTAAAAAAGCAGAATATTCTGGATAAGGTTGAAGGGCCCAGCTATATAGCCTCATTGGTTAATACCGTCCCTACCGCGGCCAATATCCAGCATTACGCCCATATCGTCAGGGAAAAGGCAACCTTGCGGGCCTTAATCAGTAATTCTACCCGGATAATTAGCGATGCCTATACCGCTGAAGGGAATACCGATGAGGTTTTGGATGACGCCGAGCGGCTTATTTTTGAAATCAGGGATCAGCGTAAATCAGGCCAGGTTGTCCCGCTGAAGGAAATAATCAAGGATTCTATTGAGGCAATTGATAAGCTTTACCAGAGGAAAGTCCATGTTACCGGAATAGCCAGCGGATACACCGATTTTGACATCAAGACCGCCGGCCTTCAGCCTTCGGACCTGATTATTGTCGCCGGTCGGCCTTCGATGGGTAAAAGCGCGCTGGCCTTGGGGATGGTGGAGTATGCCGCGGTTATCGAAAAAGTGCCTACCGCGTTTTTCAGCTTAGAGATGTCTAAAGAGCAGATGGTCCAGCGCCTCCTTTGCTCTCATGCCAGGGTTGACGCCCATAAGGTGCGCACGGGCTTCTTGTCGCTTTCCGACTGGCCGAAATTAACCGCCGCCGCCGGCAAGCTTTCCGAGGCTCCTATTTTTATTGATGATACCCCGTCTATTTCAGCAATGGAATTAAGGGCCAAGGCCAGGAGGCTGAAATCCCAGTATGATATCAAGATGATTGTTTTGGATTATCTTCAGCTTATGCGCGGCTCAAATAAGATTGAGAACAGACAACAGGAAATTTCCGATATATCGCGTTCGTTGAAAGCTTTGGCCAGGGAGTTAAATGTTCCGGTGATTGCCATAAGCCAGCTCTCCCGGGCGGTAGAAAGCCGCACCGACCATAAGCCGCAGTTATCCGACCTCAGGGAATCGGGGGCGATTGAGCAGGACGCGGATGTGGTGGTTCTGCTTATGCGCGAAGAATATTATAATCCCACCGAAGAGAATAAGGGCCTGGCCGATATAAACATCGCCAAACAGCGTAACGGCCCGGTAGGAGCCTTTAATCTGGTTTTTGTTAAGGAATACGCCCGATTTGAGAATATGGCCCGGCCGGGAGAGGAATAATTCAATTGCTTTTTGAAGTGTAATTTACTATAATAAAATATATGAGAATAAAGAGTTTATTGATACATTCGGCGGCGCTCAAACCCCGCCCTTTAGGGCGGGGAAAGAAAGCGCCGCTCTCAGTATCAATCCTGAGCAAACTACGGGCTTTAGCCCGTGGTGTCGAAGGATTGATTTTTATCATTGGCGCCTTAAGTTTATTATCGGAAACAGCTTATTCGCAAAGCGCCCCGGCTAACCAGACAGCCGAAGAAAAACCTGTTTTGGAGGCCGCTGTGGGCCGTGCCGCGCCTGAAGCAGATTTAAAATTAGCCCAAATCCCGCCTGCGGCAAACCGCAGGGCCGAACCGTCTGTCGAGAAAAAAATTACGGCTATTGAGGTCCAAGGCAACAGGTTTATTAGCTCAGCGGTTATTCTTTCCAAGATTAAGACCCGCCTGGGTTCGCTGTATTCCACTAATATTATCAGTGAGGATATTAAACGGGTCAATGAATTGGGTTACTTCAGCGACATCAAGATAGATACCCAGGATTTTGAGGAAGGGATTAAGGTGTTTATTATAGTTTCGGAGAAATCGCTTATCGGAAAAATTGTTTTCAAGGGATATTTTTCCCGGATAATCCGGGAAGAGAAATTAAGAGAAACCATTAAGCTTAAACAAGGCCAGTATCTGGATGAGGTTCAATTAAAAGAGGACCTTCAGACAATCAAGGATGCCTGTGTTAAGAAGGGCTATCCTGAGGCCCGGATAACTCAAGGCCAGGTTACTAGCCCTGAGACTAACAAGGTAATCCTTACCATTACCATTGATTCCGGCGCCCGGATGAAGATAAAGAAATTCGATATCCGCGGCAATAAAAATTTAAAAACCAAAAGGTTGATTAAGCTGATGAAAAGCCGCCGGTCGGGTTTTTTTAGTTCGGGTTTTTACAAAGAGGATCTTTTAAAGGATGATATCGAAAGATTAAAGTCTTTTTACCGCCGGGAAGGCTACACCGACGCCAAGATTGATTACGAAACCGGTTACGGGGAAAAAAAAGGCTGGATGTTCGTGGTGATCAGGATTGAAGAGGGAAGAAGGTATACCATCGGCCGCGTGCGCGTCAAAGGTAATACGGTTTTTAGCGAGGATGAGATAATTAAATCCCTGAAGGCCTTAGGCGCGGGTAAGGTTTTCAGCCCGGAGAGCATGCACGAAGGCGCCTCTGATATCCAGGGCCTCTATTTTGATAAGGGATATATTTTTGCCCAGGCTTCCGAGAGTTCTTATCTAAATCCGGAGACCGACCGGGTGGATATTACCTATTCTATAGATGAGGGAATAATCGGCTATGTGGACAAGGTTAAGATACGGGGGAATATAAAAACCAAAGATAAGGTTATCAGGAGGGAGCTAAGGATATACCCGGGTGAGCGTTTTGACGGGGATAAGCTTAAGCGCAGTAAGGAGCGCCTGCGGAACCTGGGTTTCTTTGAGGAGGTAGGGTATGATATTGAGCCTTCGGATTCTCCCGACCAAAGCAAGAGGAATCTGGTCGTGGATGTAAAAGAGTCCAAGACCGGAGAGTTCAGTTTCGGCGGCGGATACAGCTCGGTAGACAGTCTAATAGGTTTTGTAGAGATAGCCCAGAAGAATTTTGACTGGAAGAATTTTCCTTATTTTACCGGCGGAGGCCAGGACCTGCGTTTTCGGGCGGAACTCGGTTCAATTACCACTAACTTTGAAATGAGTTTTACCGAGCCTTGGATGTTTGATTATCCGGTATCCTTTGGTTTTGACGCTTACCGCAGGGCCCGTGACCGGGAGACCGATGTCGGTTACGGCTATAGCGAGAAAAGGACCGGAGGCGACCTGCGCCTGGGAAAAGAGTTGAATGAATATCTTAGGGCCGATACGATGTATAAGATAGAAGAGGTGGATATCTCCAACGCTTCCAGCGATGCCACAGCCGATCTGATAAAAGAGGTGGGAACAAATATCATAAGCTCAATGCAGTTTGGTTTAACCCGGGATACCCGGGATAATATCTTTAACCCTTCCAAGGGCTATGTCCTAGCCGGGACATTTGAACTGGCCGGAGGGCCTTTTGGAGGCGATAAGGATTTCTTCAAGTTTACCAGCGCCAACAGTAAATATTTCGGTTTATTTAATTCTTCGGTCTTGGAATTTAGGCTGCGCGCCGGATTAACCGATGCCTACGCTAACACCGGCACCGTTCCTATTTACGAGCGTTTTTACGCCGGAGGCGCCTACAGCATCCGCGGATATCACGAAAGAAAAATCGGGCCCATAGACCCGGTATCCAAGGATCCTATCGGAGGCGATGCAATGCTGGTGGGTAACATTGAATATCTTTATCCCATCGTTGATTTCATTAAGGGGGCGGCATTCTACGATACCGGTAACGTCTGGAGAAAAATGTCTGATTTCGCCTCCGGGGATTTTAAATCAGGTTTTGGTTTCGGGGTGAGGGTTAAAACTCCTATTGGGCCGATGAGATTGGATTATGGCTGGCCCTTAAACAAGGAGCCGGGTGAGCCTTCAAAAGGAAAAGGCAGGTTTCATTTCAGCCTAAGCCACGGCTTTTGAAACTCGGAAAGCGCGAAATTAACAACAATTATTAAACCCGGATTTTGCGATAGGTTTCGAGAAAAATGGCCTAAATCCTTGACAAGACAAGGCATGCGAGCAAAAGTACCGCAGGCGTATCCGGTGCGATACGCCGAGGACACTTTTGCGAGCATAACGCAGTATTGGCAAGGATTTAGAGACATTTTGCCGAAATCCTATTGCAAATTCCGGGTTAAAGGAGATAAGAGAAGATGAGAAAAGCATTGGTAGTGGGTATTATAACGGTATTTGGTTTTTTATCTTTAGGCCGGGTTTATGCCGCGGACAAAATTGGCTCGGTGGACGTGGGAAATCTTTTTGATGAATATGAAAAGACCAAGGAATATTCCAAGGGCCTTGAGCAGAAAGCCAGCTCTTATGAAAAAGAGCGGGATGTCAAGATTTCCGAGATAAAACAGCTTCAGGATAAGCTTAATCTGCTTACTGAAGCCGAGAGGGAAAAGCAACAGAAGGATCTTGAGGATAAGGTTAAGGCGGCGCGTGATTTTACTTTAACCAGGGAAACCGACCTGAAGAAAGAAGGCGACGATAGGCTTAAAGAGGTAGCTAAAGATATCGAGGAAGCCACAGCCCAGTTTGCCAAAAAAGAAGGCTATACTATGATTTTTAACGACCGGGTATTTGCTTATAGTAATAAGGCTAACGATGTTACCGCTAAGGTCTTAGAAACGCTCCAGGCGAACTACAAGAAGACTAAGGCGCCTTCAGGGAAATAACCATAATTCAAAGGAAGCGATAAGTTATAAATTTAACTCATAGCTTTTTAACATGCAAAGTACTTTATCTGAAATAGCCAGGCTCATTGACGGAGAGATAGTGGGGGATCCGGATATCGTCATAACCGGAGTCAGCGGAATAAAAGAGGCCCGGCCGGGAGATATTACTTTCCTGGCTAATTCCCGCTACGGCAGTCTGGCGGATGAGACCAATGCCTCGGCTATCATTACCTCCAAGGATGTTGGTTCGCTGCTTAAACCGATAATCAAGACCGATAATCCCTCGCTTGCCTTTACCAGGGTAGTTTCCCATATCTGTCCATCCCAGGTGCGTCATCCCGTGGGAATTCATCCCAGCGCACTCATCGGTAAGAATGTATCTTTAGGTAAAGACGCGGCTTTAGGCGCCTACACGGTAATAGATGATAACGCGGTAATAGGGGACAGGACGGTTATTTATCCCGGATGTTTTATCGGCTATGGCAGTTCCATAGGCAATGATTGTATTGTCTATCCTCATGTCTCGATAAGGGAGAAGATAACCATCGGCAGCCGGGTAATAATTCACAGCGGAACAGTTATTGGCTCAGACGGTTTTGGTTTTATCAATGTTAACGGCAGGCATCAAAAAATCCCCCAGATAGGCACCGTAGAAATACAGGACGATGTGGAAATAGGGGCCAATGTTACCATTGACCGGGCGCGTTTTGATAAGACAATTGTGGGCAAGGGCACCAAGATTGATAATTTGGTTCAAATCGCCCATAATGTGATTATCGGCGAAAACACATTAATTATATCCCAGGTAGGTATTTCAGGAAGCACGGTTATCGGAAATAACGCCATCTTGGCCGGTCAGGCCGGCTTAGTCGGGCATATTACAATCGGGGATGGCGCCATAATCGCCGCCCAGGCCGGGGTTACCAAATCTGTTCCCGCGAATACCTTTGTTTCCGGGTATCCGGCCAGGCCGCACAGTGAGGCCAAAAAAGTAAATGCCTGCCTTCAGAGACTGCCGCGGCTTTATGAGGAAGTTTCAGCCCTAAAGAAACGTCTGGCACAGCCGGAGAAGTAAATGGAGCCTATGCAGAAGACAATTAAGAATCCGGTTAAGATCTCAGGGATAGGTTTACATACCGGTAATAAGGTTAACCTGACATTTAAACCGGCTGAGGTAAATAGCGGAATAAATTTCACGCGCTTGGATTTGGCCGGGAAGCCGGTAATAAAGGTAGATTGCCGGAATCTCCTGGAATCCATGAGCAGTATGCGCCGCACTTCCCTGGGGGCAAATGATTCTGAGGCGCATACGGTTGAGCATCTTCTGGCGGTTTTATCCGGATTGCAGTTAGACAACCTTCTAATAGAACTTGATAATAACGAGATACCCGGGATGGACGGTTCCGGGCTTGATTTTTTAGAGGCGCTTAAAAAAGCGGGCATAACGGAACAAGACGCGCCGAAAAAATTTTATATCCTGAAAGAGCCGATAAACGTCCAGGATGAAAACGGGACGATTGTGGCCCTTCCCGATAATGATTACAAAATTTCCTATACCTTAAATTATAATCACTCTTTTCTTAGGTCCCAATATATGGATTTAACCCTGAACCCGGAGGCCTTTGAGAGCGAGCTTGCCCGGGCCAGGACATTTTGTCTTAAAGAAGAAGCTGATGACCTGCAGGGGAAAGGCTTGGGCCGGGGGGCCAATTATCAGAACACCCTGGTGGTCGGCGAGAATGAGGTTATCAATAATACATTACGTTTTGGCGATGAATTCGTGCGTCACAAAATACTGGACTTGATGGGTGACCTTTATGTCTTAGGTATGCCGCTTAAAGCCAGGATAATCGCCATCAGGAGCGGGCATTCCCTTAATCTAAAATTAGTCAAGAAAATTTGGCAGCAAAAGACGCGCTTTGAGCTTGGGGGGATATCCGCCGGTTATATTCCTAAGAGCGATGAAGTAATTGACACCTCAATGATTATGAAGATACTTCCTCATCGTTATCCTTTTCTCCTGGTGGATAAAATTATTTCCATGGAGAAGGGCAAACGGGCGGTGGGAATCAAGAATGTAACTATGAATGAGAATTTTTTCGTTGGGCATTTCCCGGGGCGGCCGGTTATGCCCGGAGTCTTGATCGTTGAGGCCATGGCTCAGGTGGGAGGAGTAATGATGCTTTCTCCCGAGGAAAACCAGGGGAAACTGGCCTTTTTTATGGCAGTTGACCGGGTAAAATTCAGAAAGACGGTCTTACCGGGAGACCAGCTGGTGATTGAGGTTATCGCCGGTAGAATTAAATCCAAGACCGGCCGGGTTTACGGTAAGGCTTATGTGGATGGTAAGGTAGCCGCTGAAGGCGAGCTGATGTTTGCCCTGGTGGATAATTAAAAGATGATACATAAAACAGCGATAGTTGCTCAAGAAGCCCAGGTTCCCGGCGATGTGGAAATCGGGCCGTGGACCGTTATCGGGCCCAAGGTTAAAATCGGTTCCGGGGTGAAAATCGGTAATTCTTGTCTGATTGACGGCTCCACCGTTATCGGAGCCGGATGCCAGATTTTTAATGGGGCGGTTATCGGAAGTGTTCCTCAGGATTTAAAATATAAAGGTGAAGATACTAAATTAATAATTGGCGAGAATAACATTATCCGGGAATATACTACTATTAACCTGGGGACAGTAGAAAAAGGATTGACCCAGGTAGGCGATAACAACCTGATTATGGCCTATTCACATATTGCCCATGATTGCGTGGTGGGGGATAATTGTGTTCTGGCGAATTGCGCTACCCTGGCCGGCCATGTTACCATAGAAGACCGGGCTGTCATCGGAGGCTTGGTGGCCATACACCAATTTACCCGGGTGGGTAAGATGTCTATTATCGGCGGCTGTTCCAAAGTGGTTCAGGATATTCCGCCTTTCTCCACTTGTGACGGCCATCCGGCTAAGGTTTACGGTTTAAATCTGGTCGGGCTTCGCCGGGCCCAGATTTCCTCCAAGATTATCTCGGATTTAAAAATCGCGTTCAAAATACTTTTCTTCCTTGGCCTGAACAAGGCAAGCGCTGTAGAAAAAGCCAGAAAGGACATTCCCCAAAGTCCCGAAGCCGCTTATTTATTAGATTTCATAAAGTCTTCTTCGCGGGGAGTTGCCAGGGCAAACCGCGCGCCACAGGAAGAATCTCTATAGCTTCCCGCCAAATATAATTCAGACCCCTGCCTGTTTTAGAGGCAGGGATAGACTTTCCTGACACCTCTTTTAGGAAAGGCCAAAGCGCATGGAAAAAATAGGTCTTATCGCCGGAAGGGGCAATTTTCCGATTCTATTCTCTCAGGAAGCCGCTGATTCAGGTTATTCGGTTATCGCTATCGCCGTTAAGGGAAATACCCGGGGATGCCTGAAGAAATACGCGGATAAGCTCTTTTGGATTAAGGTTACTGAATTTAAGGATATAGCCGCTAAATTTAAACAGGAAGGCGTATCTAAAGCGGCAATGGCCGGCCAGATTAACCCTTATTTTCTCTTTAATCCTAAGATTATGTCTAATCCCGATGTCCGGGATTTCTTTGGCAAGATAGAAGACCGGCGCGCGGATACCATTTTTAACGCCTTTACCAGGAGACTGCAGGGAGCGGGATTAGAGCTTATAGATTCAACCGCGTTTTTGGCTAAATATATGCCTAAGGATGGGGTCTTGAGCAAAAGGAAACCAACAGAAACAGAGGGTAAGGATATCTCTTTCGGCTTTACAATAGCCAGGCACTTGGGGGTTATGGATATCGGCCAGAGTGTCTGTGTTAAAAACGGAGTAATTTTAGCGGTTGAATCAATAGAGGGAACGGATAATACTGTTCGCCGGGCAAAATCTTTAGCCCGGTCTTCGGTAGTTTTGGTTAAGACCGCCAAGCCCAATCAGGATATGCGTTTTGATGTCCCGGTGGTGGGCCTTAAGACAATCAGGAATTTACCCCGCGGCAGTTGTCTGGCCTTTGAGGCGGAGAAGACTCTTTTTCTGGATCAGAAGGAGGCCTTTGCCCTGGCCGATAAAAAAGATATAACAATAGTCGCGCGAAAGTTCTTGATAGCGTAGGCCGCCAGCGCGCCGGATGCGAGGAATAATGGAAAAGAAAATATTGGTTGTGGATGATAATCGTTTAAGCCGGGAGATAAATTGTTCTACCCTGGATGGCGCCGGCTATAAAACAATTATGGCCTCAGACGGAAATGAGGGCTTGAACCTGCTAAGGTCAGGAAAAATAGACCTGATTATATTAGACCTGATTATGCCCGGGCTGGACGGTTTTGGTTTCTTAAGCGTCTGTAAGACAGATCCTCTTACTAAAGATATTCCGGTTATAGTGATAACCGGAAGGGATTCTCCGGAAGAAGTAAAAATGGTTAAGGACCTAGGCGCCAGCGAGTGTTTAGTCAAGCATAGGATGCCTCCGGTAGTCTTTTTAAAATCCGTAAAGACGGCTCTGGGCTGTTGAATTTATTTCGGGTTATGCTTGAAAAGATAAAAAGGCTTGTTATAATAAGTTTTGTTTGTTAAAGGAGGTAGACTGCTATGTCGTTATTTGGGTTAAAATTCAGGATGTGGTTTCTGGTTACTATTCTCTTTGCTATTCTCTACGGAATTATTTCGGCGGTAGCCGCCGGCGCGGGGATAGGTAATTTCTGGTTTTATCTGGCGGTATCACTGGTTATGCTCTTTGTCCAGTATATGATCGGCCCGAAGATTATTGAGTGGAGTATGCGGGTAAAATATGTGAAAAAGTCTGAATATCCCGAGCTTTACACGATGGTGGAGAATCTGGCCCGTTCAGCCAGGATACCTATGCCTAGGGTCGCCCTTGCCGATATCGGCATCCCCAATGCCTTCGCCTTTGGACGATGGATGAGTGACGGAAGGGTCTGTGTTACCCGCGGGATTATGAACTTGCTCAGCGAAGAAGAGCTGAGGGCGGTATTAGCCCATGAGGTGTCCCATCTTAAGAACCGGGATGTGCTGACCATAACCCTGCTTTCAGTTATACCGATAATTTTATACCGCGTAGCCTTTAGTCTTTTGTGGTCCGGCGGAAACCGCCGCCGGGAAAGCGGCGCCAACGCGGCTTTAATCGGATTAGCGGCAATGGTTTTTTATTTTATTACTAATCTTTTAGTACTCTATGCCTCAAGGATACGGGAATATTTTGCCGATAGGGGAGCGGTTGATTTGGGTGCTGCTCCTAACCATTTAGCTTCGGCTTTATATAAGCTGGTTTACGGCTCGGCCCGGGCAAGCAAAGAGAGCCTTAAAGAGGTTGAAGGGCTTAAGGCTTTTTTTGCCAATGACCCATCATGCGCTCTTAATGAAATTAAAGAGCTTCGCCAGTTAGACATGGATAAATCCGGAACTATTGATTCTTACGAATTATCCGCTTTAAGCGCGAAACAGCTTAATCTTGGTTTCGGGGAGAGGCTTTTAGAGGTAATGAGCACTCATCCTAATATGCTTAAACGCATCAAACAGTTATCAACATACAAAATAGGTAGTTAGGAGTTTGAAGTTGATAGCTTGGGGAACTTCCAACTTCCAACTTCCAACTTCCAACTTCCAACTTCTAACTTCTAACTTCCAACTTCCAACTTCTACTCTATGTTACCCGACAAACACGGACATTTTAACGGATTTGGGGGCAGGTTTGTGCCTGAGGTATTGATTTCAGCCTTGGATGCCCTGGAGAAGGAATACCATAGGGCAAAAAAAGACCGGGCCTTTAGAGAAAAGCTGAATTATTATTTAAAGCAATATTGCGGCCGGCCGACTTCTTTATACCGTGCCGATAATTTAACTAAGTATTTAGGCGGTAAGCTTACAGTTTATCTCAAGCGCGAAGATCTCCTGCATACCGGAGCTCATAAAATTAACAATACCATCGGCCAGGCCCTGTTGGCCTTGCGCATGGGCAAGAGCCGCCTTATTGCCGAGACCGGAGCCGGCCAGCACGGCGTGGCCACGGCTACAGTGGCGGCGATGTTCGGCCTGGAGTGTGATATCTTTATGGGCGAGGAGGACATTCACAGGCAGGAGCTGAATGTCTTTCGGATGAAACTGCTTAGGGCCAGGGTAATTCCGGTTGAGAGCGGAAGCAAGACTCTTAAAGACGCGATGAATGAGGCTATCCGGGATTGGGCGGCAAATATCCGGCATACCCATTATGTAATCGGCTCAGTAGCCGGGCCGCACCCTTACCCGATGATAGTCAGGGATTTTCAGGCCGTAATCGGACAGGAGACCAGAAGACAAATCTTAGCAGCCCAGGGCCGTCTGCCGGATTATTTGGTTGCCTGCGTCGGCGGGGGAAGCAATGCCATGGGCCTGTTTCATTGTTTCTTTAAAGATAAGCCGGTGGAGTTTATCGGGGTTGAGGCCGCGGGACTGGGCTTACATACCTCAAGTTACGCCGCTACCTTAAATAAGGGCAGGACCGGGGTTCTACACGGTTCAAAAAGTAAGGTCCTGCAGGATAAAGAGGGACAGATCGCCATTGCCCATTCCATTGCCGCCGGCCTTGATTATCCCGGCGTGGGCCCGGAACACAGCTATTACCAGAAGATTCACCGGGCAAGCTACGCGGCGGTTACCGACAGTCAGGCCCTGGAAGGTTTTCAGCTTTTATCCAGAACCGAAGGGATTATTCCGGCCCTGGAGACAGCCCACGCCGTATATTACCTTAAAGTATTAGCCAAAAAGATCAAGACTAAGAAAACAGCCATACTTTGTTTATCCGGAAGAGGCGATAAGGATATCGGAATAATCAGAGAGCATCTTAAGTTATAAAATGAATAGGATTGATCAGAAATTTAAAGAGCTGAAAGCAAAGAACAAAAAGGCGCTGATTATTTATCTCACCTGCGGCTATCCTGACCTTAAGACTACCGAGGAATTAGTTCTGGAATTGGAAACCCGTAGTGCGGATATTATTGAGTTGGGGGTGCCTTTTTCTGATCCTCTGGCCGACGGCCCGGTAATCCAGGAATCTTCATCTTACGCCCTCAAAAAAGGAATTAATCTTAAGCGGATATTTTCCTTGGTCAGGTCTTTGAGAAAAAATACCCAAATACCTATTTGTCTGATGGGTTATTACAATCCGGTATTATCTTTTGGGCCGGTCGAGTTTGTGGATGAGGCCTTGAAATCGGGAGTTGACGGGATAATTATCCCCGACCTTCCTCCTGAAGAAGACAGGGAGTTGGTTTCTTTATCTAAAGAACGCGGCCTGAAGACCATATTCTTTTTGTCTCCTACCAGCTCAAAGGAAAGGATGAGATATATCGCTCAGGTATCCAGCGGTTTTATTTATTATGTTTCCCTGACCGGGGTTACCGGGGCAAGGCAAAATCTGTCTTTAGATTTGAAAGAGAATATCCGGATTATTAAAAGCTATACCGAAAAACCGGTCTGCGTTGGTTTTGGAATATCCCGGCCGGAACATATCGCCGAGGTTTTTAAGATTGCCGACGGCGCGATTGTAGGAAGCGCGGTAATTAAGGTAATAAAGAATAGCATTGGTAAGAGGGATTTGGCAGAGAGGGTGGGGAGATTTGTACGAGAAATCTACGTTAGATAACGGCCTGAGGCTGGTTACTTATAAAATGCCGCAAAGAAACTCCGCGGCTTTAGGGATTTGGATAGGCGCCGGCGGAAGGTATGAGGATGGCTCTAATAAGGGCATTGCCCATTTGTTGGAGCATCTTTGTTTTAAGGGCACTGGGAAATATTCCGCCACTCAAATCAAGGAAAGAATCGAAGGCGTAGGCGGTTCGCTCAATGCCTTTACCTCTGAGGAATTTACCTGTTACCTGACCAAGATTATCGCCAAACATCTGCCTTTGGCCCTGGATGTTCTTTCGGATATGGTTTTAGGGCCGCTTTTGGCCCTCAAAGACCTGGAAAAAGAGAAATCGGTTATCCTGGAAGAAATTAAGATGTACCGCGACCTTCCCCAGGCATACGTAAATGAGCTTCTGGATGAATTGCTTTGGCCGGGACATCCTTTGGGAATGAGTCTTGCCGGGACATTAGAATCGGTAAGCGCGATGCGCCGGAATCAATTAACCGATTTTCACGGCAAATTGTATCATCCTAAAAACATTGTCCTCTCGGTGGGAGGCGATATTGAGCATAAAAAAGTGCTGGAGCTTATTGCCAAAATATTTTCTAAGGCCAAGCCGCGACCACCGGTAAATTTTAAAAAAGTAAGCTTAAACCAAAACAGCTCCCGCTCCAAATTCTTTTACAAGCAGACCGAGCAGAGCCATCTGGCGATGGGGTATCTTTCCTGTCCGCGTGAGCACCCGGATAAGCATGCCGTGGGGCTTTTGCATATCATATTGGGGGCGAATATGTCCAGCCGCCTGTTTAACGAAGTGAGAGAGAAAAAAGGCCTGGCCTATGAAATAGGCACCCAGCACCGGCATTTTTATGACACCGGGGCATTTTTTATCCACGCCGGCGTGGATAATCGTAAGGTATTTTCCGCCCTTTCCACCATACTTAAAGAGATGAAAAGAATAGCTCAATGCCCTGTTTCCCGGAACGAATTTACCCGGGCCAAGGAATATTATACCGGCCAGCTCCTGATGAGCCTGGAGGATACTCTTGACCATATGCTTTGGATGGGGGAGCAGGAGAGCGCCTTAGGCAGGATAAAAAGCGCCCAGGATATTTTAGCTGAGATACATAAGGTAGCTATTGAGGATTTATTGAGAGTAGCCTGGGATATTTTCAAGAATAACAATTTAAGCCTTGCCCTGATCGGCCCGCAGTCTGACGAAGAAAAGGATAAAATCTCTTCCTTATTGAAATGAGCCGCCCCTTATGGGAGGCATTAAACTGCTGTAGCACTTGAGCGTATAACCACCAGCCATCAACTATCAGCCATAAACTATCCCTATGCATATACTTTTTTCCATACCTATGGTTATTATCCTTATTGTGCTGGCGGTAATTTCTTTCTTTTTCTCCGCGGCTGAGGCTTCCCATATTTCCCTGAATAAGATTCGGGCCAGGCATTTAGCGGATAAAGGAGTAAAGGGCGCCAATTCGGTTTTGCGCCTTGTTACTAAACTCGACCGGATGGTAGCGGCCATATTAATCGGCAATAATTTCGTAAATGTGGCTATCTCAAGCTTGGTTACGGTTATGCTCGTTAGCAAATTCGGCCCTAATTGGGGAGCGGCGCTAGCTACCTTTTTAGTAACAATGTTTATCTTGGTTTTTTGTGAAATTATCCCCAAGACCATAGCTATCCGCTATTCAGAGAAGACGGCTCTATATACCGCCCCGTTCTTAGAAGTTTTTATCCGGGCTTTTGATTCTCTGATAAACTTTTTTACCGGGACCAGCAACTTAATCTTAAGGCTCTTCGGAGAAAAGCCGCAGGCGCGTTCTCCGCTTATCACCGAAGAGGAGCTTAGGCTGATGATTGAGATCGGAAAAGAAGAGGGAGTCTTATCGGATGAAGAAAGAAAGATGCTGCATAGGATATTTGAATTCGGGGATACCAAGGTGGGCTCGGTAATGGTGGCCAAGGAGAAAATCACAGCCATTGATAAGAATTCTAATCCTGAAAAACTTTTAGATGTTCTGGTTGAAGAAGGCCATGCCCGGGTTCCGGTATATGAGGGCTCGGTGGATAATATCGTGGGGATTATTTATGCCCGGGACTTGCTTTACATCTGGAAAAATAAGGGTTTAGTGGTTATGGCGGATTTGATTCATCCGGCTTATTATGTTTCAGCCAATAAGCGGGTTAATGAGTTGCTGCGGGAATTTCAGCTCAAGCATATCCAGATAGCCATAGTGGCGGATGATAATAAAAAGGCATTAGGCTTGGTTACCCTTGAGGACCTGATTGAGGAGATTGTGGGTGAAATATAAGAAACAATTGACAGATAAATGCGGTTATGTTACGATTATAAATCGTTGGTTCGGGGTTAATAATTTTAAGATTTTTAAACCGAGGAGGGATTAAAAATGGCCGAAAAAGGATATTGCATGAAGTGTAAGGCTACTAAGGAAATTGCCGATGCCAAAGAAGTAACCATGAAGAATGGCCGCAAGGCAATGAAGGGAAAATGCACAGATTGTTCGACCGGAATGTATAAGATTTTAGGTAAGAAGTAACTGGAATGTTCATCCGTCTCGTATGACCCCGCCGCTGGCGGGGCTCGGCGGGGCTCATTTAAGGAGAGAAAAATAGATTCATTAGAGAAGGCATATCTTGTTGCCCGGACCGCTTTAGACAATAAAGCTGAGGATTTAAAAATCCTGGATATGTCTAAGGCAGATTCTTCCGGGGCATCAGTACTTTTGGACCGGGAAGAGGTCTGTAATTTCTGTGATTATTTTGTTATCCTCACGGCATCTTCCGGGGTTCGGGCCGGGGCAATAGCGGATAAAATCCGTCAGGCCCTGGAAGAAAAGCATGCCTCGGTAAAGGCTCAGGAAGGCCGGGGAGATTCCGGGTGGATACTCCTTGACCTTTACGATTGTGTAGCGCATATATTTGTAGGCCAGGAAATCAGAGAATTCTATAATTTAGACCGGCTTTGGGGTTTTTGCCCGGCGGTGGAACTTCCCAAAAAAGATGTCAAGAGACTCACTCGAAGGGCTCCTGGCTCAACTGTTAGAAAGAGTACTGCGCGAAAGGCTAAGGCTTCCAAGTGAAGCTTTAGCTAAAATAAAGCCCTGTCTCTTAGAGGTTCCCAAAGAAGAAGCCTTCGGTGATATCTCTACTTCCGCGGCCTTAAAGCTGGCCTCTGTCCTAAGAAGGCCGCCGCGGGAAATTGCCCAGGAATTAACAGCCTGCCTTAGCCAGGAAATACCCCAGTCTGATTTAAGCAATTTAATTGAGAAGGTTGATATTGCCGGAGCCGGTTTTGTCAATTTTCATCTTTCCAGAGAATATCTCTATTCGCTCTTAAAAGAAATAACCCGCCTCAAAGATTCTCCTTTATCGTATCCTAAGAAACAGAAAAAAGTTCTGGTTGAGTTTGTCAGCGCTAATCCCACCGGTCCGCTTTCTGTGGCCCATGGCCGCCAGGCTGTAGTGGGGGATGCCCTCTCTAATATTTTAGAGTTTTTAGGCTACGATGTTACCAGAGAATATTACCTCAACGACTGGGGAAACCAGATTAATATCCTGGGCAATTCTATTTATCTGCGTTTAGAGGAGCTCAAGGGTAAGAAAATAGAATATCCCCAGGATTATTACCAGGGCGCTTATATTATAGATTTGGCCAGGGAATTGCTCGCGGAGCCCGTTGATAACAATTTAACGGATAAATGCCGCCAGCATGGAGTAAAAAGGATTCTAGAGATAATTCGCGCCGAGCTTAAGGATTTTAGGGTTTATTTTGACTCCTGGTTCAGCCAGGCAGAATTGGAGAGGTCGGGGAATATAGATACGGCAATCTCATTTTTAAAAGAAAAAGGCTTTATTTACCAGCAGGAAGGGGCAACTTGGTTTAGCTCGACTAAATTCGGGGATGATAAGGACCGGGTAGTGGTTAAATCTGACGGCTCCTACACCTATTTGGCCCCTGATATCGCGTATCATCAGGATAAGTTTAATCGCGGATACGATTGGCTGATTAATCTCTGGGGGCCGGACCATCACGGCTATATTCCCCGCCTCAAAGCGGCGGTTTGCGCCCTGGGCAGGCCCAGCTCGGCCTTGGATGTGATTATAGTCCAGCTGGCCACTCTGCATAAAGAAGGCCAGGTGGTGTCAATGTCCACCCGTAAAGGTGAATATATTACCTTAAGAGAGGTGATAGAGGAGGTGGGGGTGGATGCCGCCAGATATTTTTTTGTTATGCGCAAAACCGACAGCCATCTGGACTTTGATTTGGAATTAGCCAAGAAGCAGAGTTCGGAAAATCCAGTTTATTATATTCAATACGCCCATGCCCGCATTTCTAATATCCTGGCTAACTCCGGCATTTCCTTAGACAAACTGCCGGAGGCGGATCCAACCCTGCTTAAAGAGAAAGAAGAGCTGGAACTGCTTAAAAGAATAGCTAAATTTGAGCATAATCTTAAAGTAGTCGAGCTTCAGCTTGACCCCTATTGCTTGACCGTCTACCTCCAGGAATTAGCCGAGAGTTTCCATCGTTTTTATGACGCTTGTCGGGTTTTGGTGGATGATGTACCGCTTAAAAGTTCCCGCCTTTATCTTATCTTAGGCTGTAAGAATATAATTTCCTTAGGGTTAAAACTTTTGGGAGTTAAGGCTCCCGAGAAGATGTGAACCGCGAAAGCGCGGAAAATGTTATAAATAGTTTGTAATAGTCCGATAAATAATGCAAAAAATCTGGAAGATTAAGCAGGCGCCTGCCGCGCTACAGGAAAGGCTGAGCGCGGATTTGAATATTTCGCCATTTCTGGCCCAGCTTTTGATAAACCGCGGCATAAGCACCGCGCCAAAGGCTGGTGAATTCCTTAAGCCGGATGCCTCTTGCCTGGGTAATTTTAGCGGACTGCCGGATATAGATAAAGCCAAAAATCGCCTACAAAAGGCCAGGGGCAACAAAGAAAAGGTTTTGTTGTTTTCCGACTACGATGCCGACGGTCTTACCGCGCTGGCCATAGCAAAGAATGCTTTTGATAAGTTTGGCCTTAAGGCCGAATATTATATTCCTCACCGTCTAAAAGAGGGCTATGGTTTAGGCGGGGATTCGGTTCGCTATATCCGGGATAATCGTTTTGATTTGGTGGTTACCTTAGACTGCGGCGTCAGCAATTTTCGGGAAATAGCGGAGTTGAAAAACCAGGGTATCGAGACCATAGTCATTGATCACCATCATTTAGCCGGGGATGAAATACCTCGCGCCTCGGCGGTGATTAACCCCAAGCGCCGGGATTCTTCCTATGCCCATCCGGACTTAGCCGGGGTAGGCTTGGCGTATAAGTTTGCCAGGTATCTTCTGGATGAAAATTTGGAGGAAGAGCTGGATTTGGCGGCTATAGGAACAATAGCGGATATGGTTCCTTTGACCGGAGAAAACCGCGTAATAGCCAGGGAAGGGCTAAGGATATTAAATAATACCCGGCGCCCCGGATTAAAATCGCTGATTGAGACATCCGGAATAAGAAATAAATTAATAGATGCTGAGGCGATAAGCTATATTTTAGCCCCCAGGATTAATGCCTGCGGCAGGCTGGGTGAGGCCGAGTTGGCTTTTAGGCTCTTGATCTCCAGCTCAACTGATGAAGCGCAGACTTTAGCCAAAGAGCTCAATCTGAAGAATCGTCAGCGTCAGGGCATTGAAGGCAGAATTTTAGATGAGGCCTTAACCCTAATGGATACCGAGATAGACCTCACCCGGGAAAGGGTGATTGTTTTGCATCAGGATGGATGGCATCAGGGGGTTTTAGGGATTGTAGCGGCTAAGATTTCGGCCAAATTCCACCGGCCGGCGATAATAGTTTCTTTTAATGACGGCCTGGGCAAAGGCTCCGGCCGCTCCATTGATAGCTTTCATCTTTTTGATGGTCTGACCGAATGCAGCCCCCACCTTGAGGGTTTTGGCGGGCATAAGAAAGCCTGCGGCTTGAGTATTTTAAAGGAGAAAATCGGGGATTTCCGCGAGAGCATTAATAGAATTGCCTGGGAGGCCCTTAAGCCCGAGGATTTACTTCCCAGTTTATCCGTAGAGGCAATCCTGAATTTATCCGGATTAAATTCAGGGATGTTGGATGAGATAAGCTCTTTAGAGCCTTTTGGCCAGGGTAATCCCAAACCTATTTTTGCCAGCCTTAATCTTAAGGTCCAATCTAAACCGGAAGTTTTAGGCCGGGGGACATTGAAATTCTGGGTGAGTGACGGCCGGAGCGTCTATCCGGCCGTGGGTTTTAGGATGGGAAATTATTTTGATTTGGTTAATTCAGCGCGAAACCTGGATATCGCCTACCGTCTGTCCTTAGACACCTGGAATGGTAATAATCAGCTTCAGCTGGAGATAGAAGACTTGCGCGTATCAGAAGTAGAGACGAACGGCCGTTCGTCTCTACTTAGGCTTTCGTGACCTTGCCTGCCTTCTTAAGGCATCTGGTGCAGGAAAATACAGACTTGACCTTTCCTTCTATAATAGCGCGCACCTTCTGCAGGTTGGGTAGGATTGTACGGTTGTTCATCCGGGAGACCTTGCTTCCGGTCCCGCCCTTGGCCTTGTATTGGCCCTTGCGGGACATTGTCCTGCCCGCCAGAGGTTTTTTACCGCAATAAAAACAAATTTTACGCATTTTATTTAGTCCTCATCTTTGCATTTTTTGTCTTCCCATTCGCAGTCTAAAGTGTCAGTTTTGCTTTTGCAGGTTTTTCTCTTAGTGTAGTCTGAGCAGGAAGCTGCTGTTTCTGTTTCTTTCTCAAAAGATACCTCTCCTTCGACCTCACCATCTTGGTTTATAGTTCCATATTTACCGCTTGGGCTAATGCCAATCTGATACGTTTCACCGGAAAATATATCTTTTTTATGGTAATAGTTCGCATCAGACAATAACACCACATTCGAATAGTCCTCTAAGTCATCTTTTGATTCAAAGACATCGTCATTTTTAGTATAAGAGGTATAGTTAGTGTCGGTAGATACGGTTTTGTCCGCCGGGCATCGGCGCACCTTGGGGTCATTGCCGTAATACTTGCCCAAATCTGCGAACAAAGGTTTCACCCCTATAAGATTGTTGAAAAATCCGGCCAAGCGGTTTTCTTTAGGATTTGCGATTACTTTTTCATGCGCCAGATGGATTTGTTCCGAAGTCAGTAAACTGAGTGTCGCGGGCAGGGCGTTATTTTCAATGGTGTAGATTTCAATCGCGCCCTGAAGCACTTTAAGGTTTTGGCGGCATATCCTGTCGTTGTTGGCTTCAATAGTCTTTTGAAAGGTAACAATAGAAAGCGATACCACGACGCTCACGATAATCAGGGCGATCATAATTTCAACCAGAGTAAAAGCCTTTTTTCTCATCTTTTCCTTTCCCCCCTAATTAGACGCCCTTAGCTACTCTTTTTCGGGGTCAGAATTTCCTTATAATTACAGATAGTCAGGCTATTGTCAAGAAATATTCTTAGTTTTTCCTTCCACAACAAGTATACCATAAAAATAGTAAGTTTTCAAGATTGGCCAAAAAGAAAATATTCTTGTAAGTTGGAAGTATCTATGTTAAATTTAATTTATGTCCAATAATAGAAACGAAGAATCACAGAAGGCCATTTTTCTATTAATCGCCTTTGCCTGTATTCTTTACACTATTCTGCAATACTTTGGTTTCCTGGGGGCTTCTGCCTTACGGCTGAACGATTTTTTCTCCAATATCAGCCTGGCTCAAAAAGTCTTACCCGAAGAAATTAAAGATATTGTGGTTATCGCGGTAGATAATGATTCGCTCAAAAAAGCGGACCTGCGCTGGCCCTGGAGCCGCAGGCGTTTTGCCGAAGTTTTAAAGACGGTAAATGCCGGCGGGCCTAAGGCGGTATTCTTTGATCATGCCTTTCTGGGGAAATCTGATGAAGGCTCGGATTCCCTTTTCGCTGAGGAGATTAAAGGATCCGGGAAGGTGATTCTGGCCGGTTATCTGGAAAACGACGAATATGTCCAGCCTTTGGATATCCTGGCTTTGGCCTCAGCGGGAATTGGCCTGGTGAACAAGGGCATACTCAATTCCCAGGATTTAAGGGTGCGGGAAGTCCGCTTGGTTTTTGATGTAAGCAGGGAAGGTAGGAAGTATGATTACGGGGCTGAGGTTAAGACCCTGGCCATGGCTCGGGGCACTTCACCTATTAATATCCGCTATGAGACAGGGCGAGTTATCTTTCCGGACGGTTTCAGTATCCCGGTAAACGAGTATGGGACTTTACCCATAAATTACCTGGCCGCGCCCAGTGATTTTAATGCTGTCTCTGTTTCCCGGTTTTTTGATTCCTCAGCACCCCTGGATTCTTCCCTGTTTAAGGGCAAGATTGTGTTGATGGGGGCCACAGCGGATATAATCCACGATATTCATCCTACACCTCTGGGTAAAATCCCCGGGATTTATATCAATGCCAACTGCCTGCTTATGTTTTTGTCCGGCAAATTCTTAAAGGTAATGCCCTATTGGCCGGAGAGATTTATTCTCCTGGCTTTGAGCATAGCCATCGGGTTGATTTCTTTGCGCCTGAAAGTTGTATACTCTTTTCTGGTTTCAAGCGCTCTTTTACTGATACTCTCGGTGGGGTATGTGTTTTTGCGGGTCCGCTATAACTTCAGCATGGATATCTTTAGCCTTATTTTCCTCGGCCTGATTTCTTATCTTACGGTTGAGGCCTATAAATACATAACCTTGGTCATCCAATCGGAAAAGATTAAACAGCAGGCTATCATTGACCCCGCGACCAATCTTTATACCCAAAGGTATTTTCAGCTTAGCGTAGAACCTATTCTGGATAAGACAAATAAGAAGCGGACGCATCTTTTCTGCCTGATCTATATTAACGAATATCAGTATCTGGAGGAGAAATATTATCGCTCACTGCCGCGTTTAATTAAAATGCTGGCTGGGGCGATAAAGGGTTACGCGGATAAAAAATCACTCCTGGCCTACTATGGGGAGGGGGCGTTTTCTTTATGCCTTTGGGGCGCTGATATGAATATTTTAGAAAAACGCCTATCCGCGCTTATCTCGGGGATTGCCGACCGCGAATTTATTCTCGATAGCCAGGCAATAAAGCTTTCGCTTAAGATAAGCGCCGTTGATATCCCCTTGGAGAATATTGAGAGCTTCACGGATTTAGTTTTAACCTGTGAGTCTTTGGGTAGACGTGTTGCCGCTGGCGCTAATGTCGCGTTGACAGTCTTTGATCCTAAAGTGGATAAGGTTGTCCGATCGTCCGCTTCCGAGGATTCCTTAAAGGCTGCCCCTAGAAACGAATTTGAGTATGTCAGCCTGGACCTGGCCGCCAGAAACAAAGAATTAGAGAAGGCCTTGGAGGAGATAAAAGAACAGCAGAAGAAAATCGAGCGGGTTTATTTCCAGACTATGCATTCTTTGGTCCGGGCCCTGGAAGAAAAAGACCCCTATACTGCCGGGCATTCCGAAAGGGTGGCTTTTTATTCTACCGAACTGGCTAAGGGGCTTAGCTTGAGCCGGGAAGAAATTGACGCGGTGAATAAGGCGGCCTACCTGCATGATATCGGAAAAATCGGTATGCCGGACAGGGTCCTGCATAAGAAGGAGAAGCTGACTGATGAGGATTTTGCCTATATCAAGCGCCACCAGACCGATGGGGCCAAGATTTTGGAGGGCTTGCCCTTTTGCGAAAAGATTATCCCCTATATTCTGCATCACCATGAGCGCTACGACGGAAAGGGCTATCCTCACGGCTTATCCGGGGATATGATCCCCCCCGGGGCCCAGATAATCGCCATTGCCGATTCCTTTGACGCGATGACCACCGGAAGGGGCTACAACAGCCCGCTGATGCTTGACGAGGCGATTGTCGAGCTCAAAAAATCCCGCGGAATACAGCTTAACCCGGCCTACACCCAAAGATTTATCGAACTTTTAGAAGAAAAGAAAATCAACGCCCTGCGTTAAGCGCTTAGTAGAGTCAGTTAATGGGGCAAATATTTTTCCTCTCCCCTTGCGGGAGAGGTTAGGTGAGGGGAGAAATTGCGAGTTTCCCCTGATAACTGGCCGGTAACTTAAGCGGTTATTTTTTTCCTTGATTTAGCCGTTGACTTGATATACAATAACTTCTGATTAAATGATGCTGATATTTGATATTCGATTTTTTAAATATTCCCCTGTAGCTCAGCTGGTAGAGCGGGTGGCTGTGGAGGCAATTTAGTTTTAAACGCAGCTTCTACGGGAAACCGTAGTTGACAAATCAGGAGGATTGTCCGCCATGAGATATGGCGGATGCGCCAAATAAGTATGGCGTACTGGAAGCCCAAACGTAAAGCCGAGGGTAATCAGCAGCCGAGCCCGCCTGAGTTTTGTGGCGGGAAGGTTCAGAGACTATGCACCTGATGCCTAAATCGCTGAATTTATAGCGAAATGGCAAAGATATAGTCCAAGTCCGAAAGTAATTTCGGGTTACTTGTAACCACCATGTCCGAGGTTCGAGTCCTTGCGGGGGAGCCAAATTGATGTCAGCCACAGTAGCGATACTGTGGCTTTCTTTTCCCATAGAAGTAAAAGTTGTAACAAAAGGCAGTAAAAAGGTTTATCTCAATTTCAGTAAGCTAATTACATTTGAGGTAAACCCTGGTTGTCAACAAATAGAAGGCGAGAAACTTAGCTTAGTCTAGGTTTTTCGCCTTTTTATTTGTAGATTCTTATAAACATTATTATTTTAATCTTTTGAAAGGTTACGCAAAATGATTCCTACAGGCATATCTCCCACAGAAGCGGCATTTGAGGTTGTTGGTTTGGTTAATGCCAAGTCAATAATAGACTTTCTGTTTTTTGAGACCAAGATAGGCTTAGCGGTCTTTCTTATTGGAATGTTGACCGCTTTGTGGAGATCAGTCAAGGAAACAGATTTTTCGGTCCTGTGGAGTTATTTGATGATGTTTTGTATTCTTTTGTTTATTTTTATTAAGCCTATGGCTGGTCTTGAGAATGCTACTTCTACCATGGAAGCAGCCGGCTGGAAAGGCACCACAACCCAGGAAGCCCTGAAAGAAGTCTTTGTTGATTCCGGCAAAACTCGGGCTAGCTCTTTAGGGCTTGTTTTAATCAGTCAGGGTTACAATGCCATTATCTATGGCACGGTAAGCGCTATTACTAAGGTTACTCAGCAGAAAGATTTCAACTATCTTAACAACCCTTTTATCGTAAATAAGGTATCTTTATATTTACAGCATTTTAGCAGTGAAGGCATTAAAAAGGATAACGCCTTAAAGAAGGATCTCGAGGACTTCCTTAGAAACGACTATCCGCAGACCTTGGGACGAATGGTTAATAATGGCAAGGCTCAAGCAAACATAACCAAGAAATGGTGGCCTGGGGATGAAGAGGTCATAATGAATTATGATTTGGATCAGAGAAAGCGTTGGGAATCCCTAGATTTAAGGCTAACGAGCTATATTAAAACAGATATAGGCAAATTAGGCGCTAAAGGCCCATTTACCGACCTCTTCATAGATTATAAGGCAATAAAGATAAAGCTGCTTGCCGGACACACTGAAAAGGCAGCTACAGGCATAGCATCTAATATGACCGGCTATGGCATAGAATCTAAGGCTCTTAACTTAAGCTGGATGATGAGGCAGCCTGCCAGCTGGCTAGCTTATGCCTCATCGTTTGTAGGGCAGTTCTTTTCAACTACTTTATCTGAGTTTATGATTAAGGCTCTGCCGTACTTACAGGGCTACGCAGTGATGATTATTTACAGCCTGTTTCCGTTTACTTTACTGCTGTGCCTTTTATTCGGAACTTTCAGTATTTTAAAGGAGTATTTTATCTATCTCTTTTGGGTGAAATCCTGGGTCATTGTTTGGGCTCTTATTCATTACGCGGCTATCTATATGTCAACCTTGCAGACAAGGCTGGGTTCCGAGCCCAGCTCCTGGTTCTTTGAGAAGCCCTATTTTAATACGGTTACCGGAGTGCTTTTGGTTATGTCTCCGGGGATAGCCTGGTTTATGACTAAAGGGGTATTATCCGGCATAGGAGAAGCAGCTACTGCCTTAACTCTTCACGCGGACAAGGGAACGGGTAAGGTGGGATCTAAAATAGGAATTTAGGGGATAAATTAATGCGCAATTTAATTTCTAAAAAATTCACCGTTACCTGTGACTTACCTAATTTGAATTGCGTGAATCATCTTGAGAATAATTTTTTAAGTATGTTCTTTACCCCCAAGCACTTAAAGCTATTCGCGTGCGGCGAGCCTAATAGGCGCTTTCGTCAACAACCCTGACGAAGGCTACCGCACGCTCGTTCCAATCAAAATCACCCAAACCCAACCCCTAACCAAAAACCCACAAGGGCAGGGCGGGGCAAGAAAGGCAAAATCATGAAAAGAGGAAGATTAACCCAGGAAGAACAGACACGCAGAATTAAGTCAGTGCTAATTTTTATCTATACTTTCCGATACGCTACACGAAAGCAATTGGAAATGTTTATTCAGGTAGTAATGAATTTATCCTATACGCGTTGGCTTATAGATTATTCCCTTAGAGAGGGTTTTATCAGCGCTTACTATGAGCCTTTATTTAAGACAAAAATCTACTATTTGACCTATAAAGGCAAGGAAATGATTTGCGATCAAGCCATGGTTGAGCATTACCATTTTGAGAAGAGCCATGCCGGGTTAAATACCTTTATTCATCACAATAATATGATAGAGACTTTTATTATCCTTAAAAGCCACCTGAATATTAAAGAATGGGTGTGTGAGTGGGACCTAAGGAAAGGCAAAAGAGCCGGGGAAAAGATCCCTGATGGTTTAATAATGTTTACGGATGGAATGAAGGCAGCCTTAGAAGTAGAAACCCGCTATAAAAAACTGGGTATTTTAAGGAACTTTGTAAAGAGATACCGCTACGATATCGAAAAGATTTCCCGGTACCACTGCGTTTTGGTAGTTGCCTCAAGCAGGTTTAATTATGAGGGCTTAAGGACTAGGCTCTATAATCTTGCACCGGAATTCTGCTCAAAAGCTTTTATTCTGACTGATTTGGGGATGCTTGAGCTGGGGATGTGTTTTTACCAGAATAAATTAATCCACCTGGAAGAAGCAATCGGATTATTAAAAGTAGGAGGACAAGTCCATGGACAAGCCATTTAGCTTAAAAGGACTGTTTATAAAGATACTGCTGCTTATTCCGCTTATCTATATCGGTTTTGGCTGGTATGTCGGCCTAAGCTACGGCAGAAAGGCCGCCTTGTTTGGCCCCTATAAAGATATTCCTGTGATGATGAAAACTCATCTCTTGGGCTCATCTCTTAGTGAGATTTCCGGCAGTAATACGCTTGTGATGGTTGTGCCGCCAGGAGAGGCTGATAAATCTGAACTAGACTCAACCTATTTTAAGCTAACCGGCTATTTTGAGGTCCCCGGAACTTGGAACTTTGATTTTACGCCTTCTGATGCTGATGATAGCTTTAAAGAGACATTTGTTTTAACCGGAAGCTATTCCCGCGCCATAGCCCATGAGCTTAAGAACCCTAACCGTAGCTTGGGAAGCCTGTCAGTAAGAGAGCTTAATCATTTCCTTAAGGCAACCGGCAGGATCAAAGACATGGAAAAGTTAAGGCCCTATCTTTTTCTGGCAAGGATGGAAGAGAAGTATCCTTGGCTGTACTCTGATACTGTGCTTTTATCCAGGGCAATGGGAAATATCTTTAAAGATAATATGCTTCCTTATGACATATTAGGGTTAGTAGGTATAGTAATCTTCTTTATCGGATTAGCGACCAGAGGCTTTTGGCTGTGGGGATATTACCTATTTTGGGTATTTGCTTATTGGCTGGGCAGGATTGGATACCACGATATAAATCTAGCCTTTACTAATAACGGTTACCAGATAATCCTTTGGAGCTTCTGGAACGGTTTTATAGTCAAAGAGGGCAGACTGTTTTTGCTGATTGCCGCGGGATTATATCTTATCAGTTTTGTGGCCTTGGCTGTTGTGTACGTATTCAAACATATCTTGCCGCGCAAAAAGCGGGAGCTTGAGGATTTCTTCAAAATCGACAAAGACGCTTTAAAAAGAAAAGAACTCTCCATTGAGACTGTTGAGTTTAAAAGAGTACACTATGACATCAATAAAAAGTTAAATCAATACGCGAAAACAGACAAGTATTTTTTGGCTGTCTCAGATAATAAACAAGATGTTGTCGTTGAGGAAAGCGCGCTTAACCGCCATCTGCACGTATTAGGCCCGACCGGAGGCGGAAAGACTTCTTTAGTGATACTTCCTTTAAGCAGACAGGCGATAGAAAAAGGAAGGGGCTGCTGCTTTATTGACTTTAAGGGCGATGATGTTTTTAAGAAGTATGTTCAGCGGAAGGCGAAAGAAAAAGGCAGGAGGTTCTATTATTTCAGCATTGACCCTAATGAGCCGTCGGCAGGATATAATCCGCTGTCTTCCGGCGATATCCATTCCAAGGTAGACAGGATTATGACCGCGCTGGAACTGATTTATCATGGCCCGGCAGGTTTTTACTCTAACGTGCAGGCGATGACTTTTGTTGAATTATTAAAAGAAATGGTTCAGGGAAAGAAAGAGATAAATTTCCTTTCAGTTAAGGACGCTTTGGAGGATCCTATCTTCTTAGAGAGAACGGATGTGCGCGCCCAGGACGTTAAGGGCCTTTTGGCGGCAATTTCCTGGATCGCGGGAATTGAGGTAATAAACAGGGATGGGTTAGATTTAGCTAAAGTGATCAAGAACGGGGATGTGGTATTCTTTGCTCTGAAAAGTCAGGTGAATACGCGCTTAGCTGAGGCAATTGGAAAAATGCTTATCATTGATATTAAGTCTCAGGCTGTATCACGCCAGGAAACCGATCCGCCATACTTTATCTTCATTGATGAATTCCAGAATTTAGCCTGCTCGCATTTTGTAGATGTAATCTCTAAGGTAAGGAGCGCTAATTTTTGTCTGGTTTTGTCTAATCAGTCGCGGGGAAACTTATCCAACGTATCAGCCGCGTTTGAAAACGCCATTTTTACCAATTCCGCGACCAAGGTAATTTTTATGCAGGAGGACCCCTTTGACGCGAAATTCTGGTCAGATAAAACAGGGCAGACCACCTATCAGGATAAAAGCGTATTCCAGGTGGATAATATAACTACTGATAAAACAGGCGCGAAGCTTGACGGCCTAAGATCTGCCCAGGGCAATATCCGCACAGCTGTTAAAAACTACATCTCAGAGAATGTGTTTTTAAGGCTGCCCTTTTCTAAATCCGTTATTTTTTCCAGAGGCAAGCTTACGGTAATAGCTAATCATGAATTTTTGTTTGGTAAGGCAGAAAG
Organism: Omnitrophica bacterium GWA2_41_15; assembly: GCA_919902675.1. Taxonomy (GTDB): domain Bacteria; phylum Omnitrophota; class Gorgyraeia; order Gygaellales; family UBA12090; genus UBA12090. Next base: position 1,838 of record CAKKRH010000014.1, on the reverse strand, counting down.
GGATAAGATTATTTCAAGTCCGTTTGAATGTGACAAAAAGAAGGTTGCATAAAACTTAAAGGAGGAAAAGATATGCGCGGAGATATTAAAAGAAAGAGGTTTATGCTAAAGGCCTTTGCGGTCTTATGTTTGGTTCTGGGACTTTCGATGGCGGTTGCGCCTTTTGTTTTGGCGGAAATAAGCACTACCCAGGAGCAGCAGGTAGTGGGAGACTTTGCTACTTTTATCATCAATATACTCACCGGGCCTGTGTCAAAAATCTTAGGGGCAATATTGCTGATTGGCGGTGTAATCGCGCTTTTAAACGGAAAGCAGGGGATAGCGGTTGCCTGCGGCTTTGGATTCCTGATCCTTATATTTGTACCGAAGATCTTGGAGGGATTGTTTAAACAATAATGAGAAAATGCCTGCGCACTATTGATAAACCGCTGCTTCTTTTTGGATTAGAGCCTGAAGACGTAGGGATACTGGCTTTAGCCTGCGGAGCTATGCTAATTTTATTCGATACCTTTTACGCGGGCCTGGTATTTTTTGGGGGCTGGATGTTTTTAAGATTAATAAAGCAGGGCAAGCCCCAAGGCTATATTACGCATTTATTTTATAAGCATGGAATTCGGATGAAGGGATTGATTGCTCCGCCTAAGTTGGTGAGCAGGTATTCGGTTTTTAGGAGAGAGGATTAAGAATGCAGATGCAAAACTTCACCATGCTGGAGCTTTTATTGGTAATTCTAATCTTTGCCTTTTACTTCTTGCCGACTTTGATCGCGTTCTTAAGGCAGCACAAAAATAAGCTGGCGATATTTTTATTAAACCTGCTTTTAGGCTGGACTGTCTTAGGGTGGGTGGTTTCATTAGTTTGGTCGGTAATGAAGTAAATCAGGTAAGATAATCGGATGATTGGTGCTTTTACGCTAAAATAAAGTCTTGACAAGTATGCGTCAATGGCGTATACTTTAACTGGAAGAAGAGCAATGGGGAGATGAATCGCTATATGCGAGGGGGGTGGTGCTATGAAAAACAAGGATTTTAAAAATTTATTAACGAGTATCAACCAAGCCAGAAAAATACATTCCGGCAAAGTAAAGACAGTAAGAATTCTTAAGTTTCATCCTATAATGGTAAAAAGAATACGGATAAAACTGCACGTATCTCAAGCTGCATTTGCCCATATGATCGGTGTTAGCGTCGATACTTTACAGAATTGGGAACAGGGCAGAAGGAAACCCCAAGGCCCGGCATTGGCCTTGCTTAAGGTAGCGGAAGCTAATCCGGAAATAGTCATGAAAGCCTTGCATGCGTAATCCCGATTTTTAAAAAGGCTTGACTAATTATACCAAGTATGGTATATTTTAAGCGAGGAAAGAATGCTAAAGAGAATAGATTTCATAGGGTCGTCCAGAGAAGACCTTAGGGCGTTTCCAGAAGAAGTAAAGCAGGATATCGGCTACGCTCTCTATGAAGCCCAAAAGGGTGAAAAGCCGATAGCTGCAAAACCTTTAAAGGGTTTTAGCGGGGCTGGTGTTTTAGAGATTGTTGAGAACTTTACTGGTGGCACATATCGCGCGGTTTACACGGTGAGATTTCAGAAGGTAATATACATTTTGCATTGTTTTCAAAAGAAATCAAAGCATGGCATTAAAACACCGCGGCAGGATATTGACTTAATTAAACAACGCTTAAGAACCGCGGAAGAGGATTATAATACAAACTATAAGAGAGGTGAATAAATTATGAAGACAAAAGAAACGATCCATAAGGGGAGCGATAACGTTTTCGCGGACATCGGCGTTACTCATCCTGAAAGAGTGCAGGCTCGTGCCCAGGTAATGTTTCTTG
>CAKKRH010000013.1:19316-132202 GCA_919902675.1 Omnitrophica bacterium GWA2_41_15 | reverse complement strand
CCAAGGGTCCGGCTGTTCGCCGGTTAAAACGGTACGCGAGCTGGGTTTAGAACGTAGATAACACTGCGTTTTTCCGTAGTAATACGGAAAGAGAATTGACTTATATCGGTGGAGCCCGACTTGCACATACCGAACGTGTAAAGGGTAATACCGAGGGAAGATTATAGATGGAAGAAACAACCAATGCTTATATTGCCGGTTTTCTTGACGGCGATGGAAGCATAATGTTTCAGCCTATCGAGCGTAAAGGCTACATCTATGGCTACCAGATAAGAGCAAGTGTCTGCTTCTATCAGAAGACTAACCATAAAGACGGTTTAATATGGTTAAAAAAGCAAATTGGTTTTGGGTATATACGAGACCGAAATGACGGTGTAAGCGATTACACCATAGTTGGCTACGATAGAGTAGAAGAAGTCTTGAAATTGGTACAGCCATATGTAGTGTTCAAAGCTGTTCATGCTGAGAAAGCATTAAAACTTTTATGCACGATAAGAGAAAACAATAGGCCAACTCCAGATAAATTCTTGAGTTTGGCAAAACTGGTTGATTCTTACGCAAGCCTTAACTATTCAAAAAAGAAAAAAAATAACGCGAAAAAAGTAGAAGATTTTTTGAATAGAAAGGGTCTATTAATCCCCGTAACGACTGATTCCTGTAATAAGGATGAGATGGTTCTCAGTTCATAAGAGCCATAATACGTCAACTCCTAGAAATAGGATGGAGATATAGTCTGTGCCACTGGTAACAGTGGAATAAACATGCGTGAGACAGTTCGGTCTCTATCTGATGTGGGTGTAAGGATACTTGAAGAGGAGCTCCCTATAGTACGAGAGGACCTGGGGAGACGGACCTCTGGTGTTTCAGTTGTCCTGCCAAGGGCAGAAGCTGAGTAGCCATGTTCGGAAGGGATAAGCGCTGAAAGCATCTAAGTGCCAAGCCCCCCTCAAAAATAGGTATCCCTGTTTTGCAGTAATGCAAGACTGAAGGCTGGCCGGAGACTACGGCCTTGATAGGCGCGAGGTGTAAGATCCGTAAGGATTTAAGCTGACGCGTACTAATAGCCAATCGGCTTGACCATTTTATAATAACGTATAGCGTGTAGCGCCTAAAACGCATAGGAAACTATTCGCATTAAGCGCTATACGCTAAACGCTAAAACATAACATAGGTTTAGTCTATTACATAATGTAGTTTACTTGATTATATAAAGTTGTCATATGATAATTCGGAGCATTCTTACCGGAGGGGCCACACCCGTTCCCATTCCGAACACGGTAGTTAAGACCTCCAGGGCCGATGGTACTTTAGTAGTAATGCTATGGGAGAGTAGGACGATGCTCCGGCTTGAATAAAAAAGCCCCCCGATTATGTCGGGGGGTTTTTTTATAGTTAACGGTTAACAGTTCACAGTTGACAGGAATTATGCCGAAAAAGACCAAGTTCATACAGCTTAAGAAGATATTCGAAATCCTTCATGGGCCTAAGGGCTGTCTGTGGGACAAAAAGCAGACCCATAAGACGCTTATCCCCTACCTGATGGAAGAGGCTAAGGAATTAACACACGCTTTAAGAAGCGGGAATTGCTGTCACATAAAAGAAGAATTAGGGGATGTGCTTTTACAGGTGATGCTTCACGCTCAGATTGCTTCTAAGGGGGGAAGTTTTGATATAGAGGATGTGATTGAAGGATTAATCAAGAAGATAGAACGGCGTCATCCGCATGTGTTTGGGAAAATAAAGGTTAAATCCGTGCGGGAAATTAAGGCTAATTGGAAGAAAATAAAGATACAGGAGAAAAAGGAGCAAACAAAAAACCCCGAATCCATCGGGGCTTTTCGCAGGTGATAGGCCTAATTGCTTTCGCTATTATCCGCCTCCTGTTTATCTCTACTTAAAGTATACCACATTTTAACAAAATGTCAAGAGCGGATGATAAAAATAAATAATAAACTTATTGAGCAGGCGGCGCGCGAGGCTAAAGCATCTCCCCGCAAAAGGATTAATTATAATTTTCATAAAGATTATAATGAGGGCATCCAGCGTATTTTAAACGCGGCAGATACCCAAACCTATGTCCGCCCTCATAAGCACGAGGCTGTGGATAAGACCGAAATATTCATTATTCTCAAGGGAAGAGTTTTGTGCGTGGAGTTTGATGACACCGGAAAAATTATTGACCATCTTTTCTTAGACGCCCAAAAGGGTAATTTCGGGGTTGAGATCAAGCCCGGGATTTGGCATTCTTTTATCAGTTTAAAGAATGGCTCCTGCGTGTATGAGATAAAGCAGGGGCCATATGACCCTAAATCGGATAAACGATTCGCCTCTTGGTCTCCGGCGGAAGACGAGACTGGAGAAGGCAGGCGCTTTAACCGAAAAATTATTTCTCAATTAAAAAGCAAGCCGCGGTAAAAATCTTATTTACAACACCTTAAAAGCGATATATAATTCAATTTATTGAACTATATAAAATAACATTTTAGAGTTAAAAAAGGAGGATACATGAAAGGAGATTTTCTCTACGGAGCTTTTACTGCTATCGGAGTATTTTTGATTTCCGGATGCGGCCAACAGGCCCAGAAGCCGGCTGATACCGTTATCCCGCATCAAGAAGGAGCGTTTTCCAATACTACAACTGATTCTACTTCAGCTCAGCATAAGGATTTGGTGATTGAAACCCAGCCGATTCAGGTTCCGGCGGCACCCTTGGGCGGGCTTGAGGTTAAACCGCGGGTTGAATACGCGGGCGCTGAGGATCTGGGTGATTTGTTTGTTAAGCCAACTGAGAAAGAGATTCAACAGGCCCTGAAGAATGCCGGCCTTTATGATGGGGAAGTAGATGGCAAAATCGGCCCCAGAAGTAAAAGGGCCATTGAGGAATTTCAGGCTCAGAATAATTTAAAGGCTGACGGTAAGGTCGGTGCCAAGACCTGGCAGAAGTTGAAGGAGCATCTTAACGCGGAGCCCAGCCCATCGGACTAAGCTGAATTATCCCGGGATTATAGTTAAGAAAATTTTGAGGGCCGTGTTTGAAAGGGAATTTATCCTTTAAAACACGGCCTTTGTTTCGCGCTGGACACCTCGCGCTGGTTGTTGTATAATTCAAGAGGGATAGGATTTGTTTTTAAAGAAAGCCACATCAGTATGCCTAAAGACATTTTTGGGGATATTCGTTATTTAAAAGGCGTGGGCCTTAAGCGCTCGGCGCTCTTTAATAAGCTGGAAATTAATTCAATTGAGGATATCTTCTATTATTTCCCCCGCCGTTATGAAGACAGGACCGTGATTAGCGGTATTGGCAGCCTTGTCCCGGGAGAACATCAGACAGTGAGGGCAAGAATTATTAGGGTTAAAGAGCGCCCTGTCTTCAGGCAAAGGGGGATGAGGATTTTTGAGGCCGTGGCCCAGGATCCAACCGGGAGGCTGTCCTGTGTCTGGTTTAACCAGCCGTATTTAAAAAACTATATTATAATTGATAAAGAGGTTACGCTTTATGGCAAGGTCGGCCTTTACGGGAACATCCCGCAAATGCAGAATCCGGAATATGAAGTTCTGGATTCGCGCTCATCAGATGGGGCAGAGCCAAGCGGCCAATCGAATGATAGTCTTAACTCTGCCAGGATAATTCCGGTTTATTCCCTGATGGAGGGTTTAAGCCAAAGGATGTTCCGGCGTCTTGTTAAGGCCTGCCTGGATGAGTATCTATCCGGGATTATAGATATCTTGCCTTATGACATCAGAGAGCGTAATCATTTACTCAACATAGCTTCGGCAGTTCTGAATATGCATTTTCCCCAGGATGCCCTTCATCAGGAAGAGGCCTATAGGAGGATTATCTTTGAAGAGTGCTTCCTGATGCAGTTAATTTTCGGCCTTAAACGTTATAAGGCGGATAAGATAACCGGGATTGCTCACAAGCCAAACGAGGATTTTTTAAAGAGTTTTGAGCAGGGCTTGCCTTTTAAATTAACCGATTCTCAGAAGAAAGTCATAGCCCAGATAAAAAAAGATATGTCCTCCCCCAGGCCGATGTATAGGCTCCTTGAGGGAGATGTGGGAAGCGGTAAAACAGTAGTGGCTCTATATGGCTGCATGATCGCGGTATCCGGCGCGGCCCAGGCGGTCTTTATGGCCCCTACTGAAATCCTGGCCCAGCAGCACTACAAAAACATCAAACATCAAACATCAAATATCAAATATAACAATAGCCCGGTTAACGCGGCTTTGCTTACCGGAAGCCTAAGCAGGGAGGAGAAGGAAAAAGTTTACGCCGGCATCAAGGAAGGAGATATCAACATACTTGTGGGAACTCACGCCCTGCTTCAAGAGGGGGTGGAATTTAAAAGATTAAGTCTGGTAGTAATAGACGAACAGCATAAGTTTGGAGTGTATCAGAGGATGAATCTGGCGGCCAAGGGCTCTAACCCGGATTGCCTGATTATGACCGCAACCCCGATACCGCGCACCCTGGCCTTAACCATTTACTCTGATTTGGATATTTCCACTATCAATGAGCTTCCTTCCGGGAGAATCCCGGTTAAGACTTATCTGGCCGGCGAAGACAGGCGGGGGTGGGTGTATGATTTTATCCGTCAAAGCCTTCAATCCGGCCGCCAGGCCTATATCGTATACCCAATAATTGATGAGTCGGAAAAGTTAGAGCTGAAATCAGCCAAGGCGATGTATGAAGACCTGAAGAAAAATGTTTTTAGCGATTTTAAGGTAGGGCTTATTCACGGGAAGATCAAGCAGAAAGAGCGGGATAAGGTTATGGCCTCTTTTAGAAAGGGCGAGATCGATCTTTTGGTTTCCACCGTTGTGATTGAGGTGGGCATAGACGTGGCTAACGCCTCGGTGATGGTTATCGAGCATGCCGAGAGATTCGGCTTGTCCCAATTGCATCAACTGCGCGGCAGAATAGGAAGGGGAGCGCATCAGTCGCACTGTATTTTGCTCAGCGACGCCGTAAGCGGTGAATCCGGGCAGAGGCTAAAGGTAATGGTTGAGCAGTCTGATGGTTTTAAGATTGCCGAACGGGATTTGGAAATCCGTGGCCCGGGTGAGTTTTTTGGGGCGCGTCAGCACGGCATACCTGAGCTCAGGGTTAATCCATTGGAGAACATGGAGTTGTTGCAGGCGGCCAGGAAAGAAGCCGATGCCTTAATCAAAAAAGACCCTTTTCTTGGCCTTAGGCAGAACACGGGATTGGCCGACATCTTAAAAAGAAGATTCCCTGATTATGAAAAAATAGCCGAAGCCGGATAAAATCAAATATCAAAATAATGATAAACCCTAAATCCGAAACCATAAACTCTAAACAAACCCAAAACCCAAAATGTTTAAGATAGGAACTCTGTTTTTTGAGTTTTAGTTTTTGAGTTTGTTTAGGATTTAGAGTTTAGGATTTAGAGTCTTGGATTATGGATTTATCAAAGGCTGATATGAATATTTTAGCTATAGACACGTCTTCTAAATATTTTTATTTGGCAATAGCCGAGGATGATAAAATAAAGGTCAGTATTCGCAGGCCTTCAGGAAGGGAATTGAGCCGGATGATAATTCCGCTTATTGAGAAGGCATTGAAAAAGGCAAACCTGTCTTTAGGGGGTATTGATTATTTTGCCTGTGGTTTAGGCCCGGGGTCTTTTACCGGCTTGAGGGTAGGGTTGGCCGTGATTAAAGGTTTTGCTTTTTCTCTGAATAAGCCGGTGCTGGGGATAATCAGCTTAGATTGCTTAGCCGGCTCCCAGTCGGATTTTTCGGGTTATGTCTGTCCGGTGGTGGATGCCCGGCGTTCTTTGGTATATTCGGCAATTTACCGCGCGAAAAACGGAGCCCTAAAGCGTAAAAGCAGGTATTTGCTGGTATCCCCAAATGAATTGTTGGCTAAATTCAATAACCAGGACGAGGTTGTCTTTTTAGGTGACGGGCTTTCTCTTTATCGAGATGATATTAAGAAGAAGCTTGGCCCAAGGGCTCATTTCGCCGATGATAATTTTTGGTATCCGGACCCCAATAATCTTTTAAGGCTGGCCAGGGAGAAGATAAAAAGTAAAGAAACCGCGGATTTAGATAAGCTCGTTCCATTTTATATGTATCCTAAGGAATGCCAAATAAATAAGAGTTTATAGAGTTTTTAGAGTTTGTTGAGTTCATAGAGTTAAAGACTCAATAACTCAATAACTCAATAACTCAATAGCTCAACAGGCTCAATGATTATAAAAAATAATGTTTTTTATCGTCCGACTTGGGCGGAAATAAATTTAAGGAATTTGGATTACAATTTTAACCTGGTTAAGAAGCTGGTGGGCCGGAAGGTAAAGATTCTGGTTCCGGTAAAAGCGGATGCCTATGGCCATGGCATAATCGCTATTTCTAAGAGATTGGAAAAATTGGGCGTGGATTACCTGGGGGTGGCCAGCATAGACGAGGGGATAGCTATGCGCGGCAATGGGATTAAAAAGCCTATTCTCATACTCAGCCCTATATTCCCCGATGTAGCCAAGGCGGTATTAGAGAATAATTTAATCCCTTCGGTTTGCACCTTAGAGCTGGCCTTAAGGCTGAACCGGGAGGCCGCGAGAAGGAAGCGTAAGGCGCTTATTCATATCAAGGTGGATACCGGCATGCACCGTGTGGGCATAGCCCATCACAGCGCCGCGAAGTTTATTCGCCGGCTATCAAGGTTAGAAAATATTATTATTGAAGGGATATTTACCCATTTTCCTTGCGCGGACAACAATCCGGCCTTTACCCGCCGGCAGATAGGGATGTTTGAGGATTTGATTCGGCAATTGGATGAAGGGGGAATCAATATTCCTTTAAGGCACGCCGCTAACAGCTTAGGGGTGTTGGATTACCCGGCCGGACACTTTAATATGGTCAGGCCCGGGCTTATGGTTTATGGTTTGTCTCCGAAGGACAAGTTAAGGCATAAACTGTTTGCGGTCTTAAGCCTAAAGACCAGGATTGCCTATGTCAAGGATGTGGAGAAAGGCAAAGGTGTCAGCTATGGCCATACTTATATTACTTCCCGCAGGACGCGCCTTGCTACTTTGCCGCTGGGCTATGCCGACGGCTATCCCCGCAGTCTTTCCAACAAGGCTTTTTGCCTGATTAGCGGGAAAAGGGCGCGGATTGTCGGCAGGATTTGTATGGATCAGATGATGGTGGATGTAACCCATATCAGGGGTATTAAGGCCGGCCAGGAAGTGGTTTTGATCGGCAGGCAAAAAGGTGAATCCGTGAGCGCCGAGGAACTGGCTAAGCTGGCTGGGACTATTCCTTATGAAATTGCCTGTAGCCTGGGCCACCGCGTCACGCGGATATATTATAAATAGGGACACATCCCATTTTGGCATAATTTTATTTGTTTATAAAAATGGATGTGTCCCTATTTTTACCTATTTTTCAAGCGGATTCTTGGATCATCCTTAGCGCGGCGATAGAAAATCCTATCGGAGCGATCCAGGCGGACAAGAAGGGAAAGAGCATTCCGGATTTGCCCAGGGCCAGGCTTATTCCGGTAAGCACGTAGTATAAGAAGCTGATTCCGATGCAGATGCCGAAGGAGCTGAAGATGTTGGCGCGTTTACGAATTTTAAAAGAAAACGGAATCCCGATTAATATCAGTATCAGGCTGGAGAACGACGAGGCGTATCTTTGATGGAGTTCAACCAGCAGGTTTGTCACCGCTGGTCTTGCCCCGCTTTTCCTGAGCTTCCAGATATAATCTTCAAGCTGGGCTATGGTCATCAATTCCTGATGTTTCTTTTGCTGAAGAAAGTCCTGAGGAGTTTCGGTGATATCCGTAATTTCTTCCTGGCGGTATATGGCGTCATCTGATACCTGGCCCTGGGCGTCAAAATTGAGCCGGTTAAATTCATAAAAAAACCAGAGTTTATCTTTATAGGCGGCGCGCCTGGCGGTTATCTTGGTAGTAAGATTCTGCTGATTATCGTGCTCAAGTATGGTTATCCCCTCCATGGTGTTGGTTTTACTGTCAAAATAGTTTATGAAGAACAGCCGGTTTTCCAACCCGTAAAAAGTAAGGTTATGAACCACTTCTTTAGGCCCGGTATTTTTTTCTCCATCCAGAGTCTTCTTCATTTTGTCGGCGTTTAAACGCGCCGCGGGAATGATTTTTTCATTCGTAGAGAATACCAGGATACTTAAAGACAGCCCGATGGCAATGCTGGGCCCGCATATCTGCCAGAGGCTTAAGCCCGATGAGCGCATGGCAATGAGTTCGTTGTCGCGGTTTAGTTTGCCAAAGACGTATATGGTTGAAAGTAAAAGAGCTATGGGCGCGGTCTGGGTAGCAATGATGGGCAGGCTGGCCAGGTAATAGTGATACATAAAAGTGAACCCCACATGGTGTTTCAGGATGTCATCCAGCCGGCTTAAGGCGTCGGAGATTATATACAGGAAGATAAATATAAAGAGGCATCCCAGAAATGTGCTCACCAGGGGTTTTATGATGTAACGGTCTAAGATACGCATAATTTAAGCATAAGAAAACTGCCGATAGTCCCAAATATGATATTAGGCATCCACATACTGATAACCGGGGATAGGTAGCCTTGCAGGCTTAATGATTCAAAGCCGATCAAGAGAAGGTAATAGGCTATCACAATGAGAAAGGCCAGGCCGAAATTCATGGTTTTCTCCCGGCGGTGGGTGATTACCGCCAGCGGCGCGGCAACGAGCATAAAGATAAAGCTGGAGAAGGCCAGGGCAAGTTTCTGGTGCAGGTGGGTAACTAATGGCGCGGTATCAATAGATTGGGCGGAGTATTCGTGTATCTGTTTTTTTAACTCTTTGATAGTCATATCCTTAGGTTTTTTCTCCACTTCTCTTTTGTCGTCAGGGTTGTCTAAGGTGAGGGTTATGTAATAGGTTTTGAAGTTAAGCTTAAAAAACTCGCCCGGATTATTCGGGTCGGGCTCATCCGAGGTTCCGTTGGTAAGCTTAAGCTTGACGGTCTTTTTCTCGGGTATGGAAACAAACTCGCCTCTTTTGGCTACGATGGTCCGGGTGGGTTTATCTTTTCCCTGTGGTTCGTAGATGCGCACATTATTGAGGATGTTGCGTTCTTTGGTTTGTTTGTTGCGCTCAATAGAGTAGACAAACAAGACATAATTTTGAAAAGAATCAATAAATGTCCCCGGCTCCAGGGCCGCGGTAGGGTTTTTCAGGCCGATTTCCACCAGGGTTTTACGGCTGGCATAGTGGGCCTTGGGGATAATCTTGTCGTTCATGATTATCAGGAATAGGCTTAAGACCAGCCCTGAGACCAAAAGCGGAAAAATAACCTTGAAGATGTTTATCCCGCTTGAGCGGATAGCCAGGATTTCATTATCCGAGGAAAGCCGCCCCAGGGAAAGCAGGGTGGCACTAAGGACCGCGATAGGGATGGTGTAGGTCAATAAATAGGGTATCAGAAAAAGAAAGAGTTTGGCTACGCTGAAGAAATTTACCCCTTTGGTGATAATCAGTTCAATGAGCTGGATTAGATTTCCCAGCAGCATAACAAAGATAAGCACCGCCAGAGAAAATATAAACGGCAGGCTGAATTCTTTTAAAAGATAATCGCGAAGTATTTTCATATTTAAAATTCAAATATCAGCTTGCTAGCGTAAACACATACACCGCGCTCGCGCGCGCGTTTTTGAGGACCCTTGAGGCCTCGGAAGCGGTTGCCCCGGTGGTTAAGATATCGTCAAGTAGTAGTATGGTTTTTCCTTCTATAGTATCGGGATTTGTTATCCCGAAAGCGCCGGAAATATTCCTCCAGCGGCTCTCTTTATCCAGGTCAGCCTGGGCAGGAGTATTGCGGACGCGTTTTAGATTATTGCTCAGCAATTTAATATCAAAATGTCCGGCTATTTCCCTGGCTAAAACTTCCGCCTGGTTAAATTCCCTTTCTCTGAGCTTGGCCGGGGAAAGGGGTATGGGTATCAGGTAGTCGCAGTGATTCAGGGGAAGATGGTATTGCCGGATGAAATCAATCATTAGTCCAGATAGCGGCTTGGCGAGATAGATTTTATTTTTGTATTTAAATTGATGGATAAGCTCCCTGGCGTTTTCCTTGTAAGGACAGACTGCCCAGGCCCGCTCAAAATAAAATCCGGCATTCGGACATTCTCCGCAGGTATGCTTGGCGGTATCTTCTCGCGTGAGGCCTCTTCCGCATTTCCGGCAAAAAGGAGGGAGATGAGGCGAAATCCCCTTAAGGCATTTTAGACAGACCAAATCCTTTTGGTCATCAAGAGGTATTTTCTCCCGGCACAACAGGCAGTGCCGGGGATAGAGTATTTCTTTTAACGACTTGACCAAGCTATTGACCATATAAAATTCAGTATAGCAATAAAGGATAGCGATGTCAAACCGTTATTGATTTTGCTATTGCAAAATCCGGGGTTATGCGGTAAAATAATTTTATGAATAAAACAACGGTTAATCTTAAGCTCAAGGCTCAATTATTAACATTGCTCAAAAAAGAAGCCTTCAGGCGCGAAGAGGTGGTTTTGTCTTCCGGCAAGACCAGTTCCTTTTATATAGACGGCAGATGCGTTACTTTAAGCGCGCAAGGGGCGTATTTGACTGCCTGTCTTATTTTTGATTTGTTAAAGGAGCATAAATTTGAAGCCGTAGGTGGGCCAACCTTAGGCGCTGATCCGATAGCCGGAGCCTTAGCCGCGATAAGCTATGCCAGGAAGAAACCTTTTAAGACCTTCATCATCCGCAAAACCCCCAAGGCCCACGGAGCCAGGCGGCAGATTGAAGGGCCGCGCTTAAGGCCGGGCGCGAAGCTTATTCTGGTTGATGATGTGGCCACATCGGGAAAATCTTTCCTGGAGTCAATAGACATATTGCGCGCTGAAGGCTTTAAGGTGGATACGGCTATCTGTATTGTTGACCGTCAGGAAGGCGCTTCAGCCGCCCTGGCCCAAAAGAATTGCCGGCTTATTCCTCTGTTTACCCCCAAAGATTTCGGAATCAAATAAATAGCAATCCTGAAAGAGGCTGGGCCAAATGAACATTTTTGGCCGACCAAAAAAAGCAATTATGACCCAACCTCTGTAATGGCGGCCCGCGCATCTTACCCGCGAAAAATGAGAAATACCATATATTTTATTAGTCCTCGCCAAAGATAACCGATGGATACCTGCGATATTGCCGTTATCGGAGGCGGGCCGGCGGGAATGATGGCGGCTATCCGAGCCGGAGGGCTTAAAAAGGATGTGTGGTTATTAGAAAGAGGCGATTCTTTAGGCCGGAAACTTTTATTGAGCGGTAAAGAACGATGTAATGTTACTAATATGGCCCCACTGGATGATTTTATGGCCAAGTTTGGCCGGCAGGGGGATTTTCTGAGAACAGCTTTTTCACGATTTTTCAATCAGGACTTAATAGATTTTTTCCAGGCTAAAGGCTTGGAGCTTAAGGTGGAGCGGCAGGGCCGGGTTTTTCCGGTAACGGACAGAGCCTCTTCGGTTTTGGACGCGCTTAAAGATTATCTGCGGGAAAATAAGGTCAAAATATTGTCCAATACCCGGGTATCGGCGATTAAAAAGCAAGGAGATATTTTCTTTTTAAACTCATCCGGTGCCGGCGCCCAGAAACTGTCGGCCAGGAAAGTAATTTTAGCCACAGGAGGGGCCTCTTTCAGCTGGACCGGCTCAAGCGGCGATGGCTTTGCTATGGCCGGGAAATTAGGGCATACAATTACTCCTTTAAAGGCAGGTCTGGTGCCGTTAAAGACCAAAGAGCTCTGGGTTAAAGAGCTACAGGGGCTCAGCTTAAAAAATATCCGCCTCAGCTTTAAAAGTAAGGATGAGAAGATAGTTTCAAATATCGGAGAATTACTGTTTACCCATTTTGGGGTTTCCGGGCCATTGGTGCTGGATTTAAGCGGCTTAGTGCTGGGATTGCGCGATCAGAACAAGGAATTATTTCTTTATATTGACCTTAAGCCTGGCTTAAGCCCTGAACAGATTGAGGAAAGATTGTTGAGAGAATTTAGGCTGCAGGGGAGTAAAAGCATTAAAAACATTCTCAAAGAGCTCTTGCCGTTAAAGCTTATTGAAGTTTTTTTGAATCTATGCGGATTAGACCCGGGCAAAAAAGGCAGTCAGATAAGCAAAGGGGAAAAAAGCGCTATCGCGCGTCTTTTAAAGTCGTTGCCTTTAGAAATTAGCGGTTCCTTGCCAATAGAAGAAGCAATGGTTACCTGCGCCGGGGTACCGATTAAGGAGATCAACCCCAGAACTATGGAATCAAGGCTGGTGGCGGGATTATATTTTGCCGGAGAGATAATTGATGCCTCGGCCTCAAGCGGCGGCTATAACTTACAGCAGGCGTTTTCTACCGGATATCTGGCAGGGGAGTCGGCGGCTAAATGAAACTGACGGTTTTTTCGCTCAGGTCGATTTTTCCGCCTTCGGCGGACGCCAAAGGTCTTTCTGATTTTTGGCGGCTGCGGAACTCGCTGTTTTTGCTCCAGCAAAAACAGCTCAAACATCCTCGCCGTCCCGATATTGTCCCCGCCTGCGGCTGGGACATCGGGATTCCCAAAAATCAGAAAGCGTGCTTTGGCTAAAATCGACATTCGCTCCCAAAAACCGTCAGTTTCATTTAGGATAATTTTGGAAGTGTTATGAGAAAAATAATTTTGGCTTCGCGATCAAAGGCCAGGCAGAAGCTGTTGAGGCAGATCGGGCTTAAATTTCAGGCGGTCAATCCTCATGTTAAGGAAGACAGCGCCCCGCGTCCGGACTGCGCGGATTTAGTCATCGCCAATGCCTTAGCCAAGGCCAAAGCCGCCGCCAAAAGATTTAGTTCCGGAGTGGTAATCGGCGCGGATACGGTGGTTTTAGCGGGAAAGAAAATTATCGGAAAGCCAAAAAATATGAGCGATGCCTTTAAAACCTTAAAATTGCTTTCTCGGGCTCCCCAATTGGTTTATACCGGAATCGCGGTAGTGGATATTGACCATAAAAAGATTTTCTCGGATTTTGAGAGGACCAAAATTTATATGTATCGTTTAACCGATAAGCAAATCCGGAATTATTTCAAGAAGGTTTCCCCTTTGGATAAGGCGGGAAGTTTTGATATTCAGGGTTTGGGAAGCATATTTATTGACCGGATTGAAGGTTGTTTTTATAATGTAGTCGGGCTTCCTCTGGCAAAGTTAGCCAAATTACTAAAGAAAGCGCAAATAGATGTTTTCTAAGAATTTTTTTCTGTCAACTGTCATCTGTGTACTGTTAACTACTTTCTCCGGTTGCGCCACCGAATACAACGTAGCCACCCAAAGCGAAGAGTGGATTTATCACGATACCGATAAAGAGATAAAGATAGGCAAGTCCGTGGCCCGGGAAATCGAGAAGGCCTACAAGATTAGTGAAAATCCTTTATTCCAGAATAGGGTTAAACAGATCGGAGAAAAGATTGCCGCTGTCTGCGACCGCAAAGAACTGATGTATTATTTTAATGTGATTGAGGCCCGGGAGGAAAAAGACAAGGAAGATATTGATCAAGAGGTAAACGCGATGGCCCTGCCCGGAGGCTATGTGTATTGTTTTAAGGGCCTGTTTACCGCGGCCAATCCCACCGATGACGAGCTGGCCTGTGTTCTAGCCCATGAGGTCGGCCATATTGTGGCCAAACACTCTCTTAAGAAACTGCAGGGCGCGATGGGTTATACCTTGTTGAGGATCGCGGCGATGGCCTCCGGCTCCCCGGAAGCCGGTTACGGCCTGGACGCGGCATTTTACCAATTGATGATGGGTTATTCCCAGGAGGATGAACTGCTCGCCGACAGGCTGGGGGTCCGTTATGCCAGGTTAGCCGGATACGATCCGCGCGGAATGATTACTTTCTTAGAGAAGCTTCAGCGGATAAACCGCAAAAAACCCCTGCGGCCTTTTTCTTACGGCAGGACCCATCCTTACGCACCGGACAGGATCCGGGTGGTTAAGGAAGAGATTGGCGAAGGGATGAGCTTTAAGGATTATATCAACATTGAGAAAGCGGAGCATGGAAGACGTTATTAATTTAAATACAGGGCTTAGAAGCGGCAAATCGCGGGCCTGCCCTGAGCATGGTCGAAGGGGATAAGTAAAATGGAGAAGAAAAGAATCTTAGTGCTTGACGATGAAGTAAACATCACCAGTATGATTAAGACTCGCTTGGAATATACCGGTGAATATGAAGTGAGGACTTTATCCGATGCCAAGAATATAGTCTTAGAGGTGCGCGCTTTTAAGCCGGATTGCATACTTCTGGATTTGCTTATGCCGGAAATAGGGGGGATAGAGGTTTGTCAGATGCTTAATAACGATCCCCTGGGAATAACTATTCCCATAATTGTGATTTCCGCCCTGGACAAGAATGTGGATAAAATCAAGGCTTACAAATTAGGGGTGGTTGATTATCTGACCAAACCTTTTGAGGCTAACGCCCTGCTTTACGCGGTTAGTAAAGCGGTAAAATTCCGCCATCCCAAATGAGAGAACAAGGCGCTGTTAATCGTTGTTATTTCCTTCCTTAATTAAAGAATTAATATAACGGACTATCTGCTTGCGGTTGTTTAAACCTACCCTGATAAATTTTATCCCGGTTTCAAAATAGTTCTTTCCGCCTTTTCCTTTTACGGCAGTCCGGCTTTGCCAGATTACCTTGGCTAAGCCATAAAAGGGCGCCTCCTGCGAGGGAAGGGAGATGTTTAATTCCACCAACGTTTCCGGTTTTACCTTCTCATACATAGGCAGGCGGAATCCTCCTCCGCTTATATCCATGGTGCGGACTTCGCCATCATCGCTTGAGCCCATTATCTTATAAGCGACACTAATCTCGCCCTTAATCCTGGGAAAGCTTCTTTTCTCCATAGTTTTAATCCTTTTGCTTAATTCCTGATATTAAGTTTATGCGGAAGGAGAGAGTTGAACTCTCAAGGGTTGCCCCATACGCTTCTGAGACGTACGCGTATGCCAGTTCCGCCACTTCCGCAAAAACATATTGTTACATAATACAGTAGAGAAACTTTTCTGTCAATAAAGAAGGTGTTATGATATAATGCGAATAAATTCAAATAACAAAATTCAAATGACAAAACCATAATTTTGTGCTTGCCTGGACTGAAAGTGGCGGTGGCCTGTCCTGGCGGGAGAATTTTGGTATTTGTCATTAGGGAAAATTTATGAAACTTTTATTTTATTTTAATTCGGTTTCTCAAGTAATGCTCCAGATATTTATCCTGGGGTTGGTGGGTTTTGCCTTGACCCGCCGGAAACTGCTTTCTCCGCAAGGGCTTACCGGGTTAACTACCTTTTTAATCGGAGTAAGTTTTCCGGCCCTGATTTTTTGGCAGGTTATTACCAAATTCAGTTTTAGCTTGTATCCTCAGTGGTGGATATTTCCTTTAATTAGCCTGGCGATTACGCTTTTAGGCCTGGCCACGGGGTATTTTTTCAGTTTTTCCCGGCGGGATATTAAATATAGGCGGGAATTTATCAGTCTGGTGGGTTTTCAGAACGCCGGATATATGCCTCTGATATTGCTTAACCGGATAGTTTCTAATAATCAGGCCGATACCGTGCTCATCTATCTATTTTTATTTTTGCTGGGTTTTAACCTGGTGATTTGGTCCTGGGGGGTATATTTTCTCTGTGGCCAGAAAAGAAAAGATTTTTCCTTAGGCAGTTTACCCCGCCCTTTCTTAGGTAAATTATCAGTTATATTTGAGAAAGGGCGGGGTTTATTCAGCCCGCCGGTTATTGCCGTGCTCTTAGGTTTTTTGCTGGTGGCTTTAAAAATAAATCCATTGATTCCCGGTTTTGTCTTGGAGCCGCTTAAGATGTTAGGGAATTGTTCTTTTCCTTTGGCGGTAGTAGTAGTGGGAGCCAGTCTGGCGGAGTTGTGCCTGCCGGCTAAACTATGGGATAAAAGAATTATTTTCAAGCTGATTCTGGCTAAGCTGATTGTCTTACCTTTTTTGGGGTTATTGCTAATTCGCGGTCTGCGCCCTCCTTATTTAATCGGTCTTTTGGTTATTCTGGAATTAGCGGTGCCTTCAGCCAACAGCCTGGTAGTTATATCCCGGCGCTATTGTCCGGAGGATAAGATTATCAGCCAGGGGATATTTTTCAGCCATATCGCCAGTTTGATTACCATTCCTTTATTTTTGACTCTTTTTAACCTGATTGTTTTGTAGCGGATTAAGATGGATAGAGTGGATATCGCGGTCAATAGGAAGGCCTTTCGGGATTATGAAATCTTAGAGCGCCTGGAGGCGGGAATAGTCCTGACCGGAGGCGAAGTAAAATCCTTAAGGGCCGCCAAGGCCGATCTTTCGGATAGTTTCGCCCGTATTGAAGAAAATGAGATTTCGTTGTATAATATGAACATAGCCAATTATGCTCAGGCCAGCTATATGAATCTTGAGCCTAAGCGGATGCGCCGGCTTTTACTGCATCATCCGCAAATCCAAAGACTTAAGGAAAAAATCAGCCAGCGCGGCCTGACCCTTATTCCGCTCAAGGCCTATTTTAATCAGCGGGGCACAGCCAAGCTGGAGATAGCCTTAGCCAAGGGAAAAAAGTTCTATGACCACCGCGAAGACATCAAGCGCCGGGAATCCGATAGATACCTGCGCCGGGCTTTAAAAAACAGAGGGCATTAAAAATAGTTGCTTGAGTCTATTGAGTCTATTGAGCTTGTTTTGCTAAAACTCAACTCAACAAACTCAACAAACTCAACAAACTCAACAAACTCTATAAACTCTATAAACTCTATAAACTCTATAAACTAAAAAGGGGGTGAAAGGTTTCGACTTAGACGAGTTGGGTATCAGTGGCATGCCGCGGACGCAGGGAAGGCCGCGATAACAAACCTTGCAAAAGTCAAATGCTGATAAAACATCAGTATTAACCTTCAACGGGTTGATGAATACTATGGAAGTAATTCCTAGTGTTTCTCGCCCGGTGATGGCGCCAGTCTTCGCTCACTAATCTGAGCGAAGCCGCGAATCAATCTGCCTAAGGGTTGGCCTCGCGAATCTAATTTAGGCTGGTTTCCTGTCCTACCCTGGGGCAGGGAATAAGAGTTGTCCAAGGGATGATCCTTAGGGAATCACGGTTATCGGAGGCCCTAAGGATGACGCTTAGAAAGGTAACCTACGCATTGTAGAGGCTGGTATTTGACTGTTTGAGGACGCGGGTTCAATTCCCGCCACCTCCACCACTCGACTCGTCGCTATCGCTCCTCGCTCGTGGTAAACCCTGGGCTTGTCGAAGGGGTAATTGCCTCGAGTCGAGTGACCCCGAGCAAGCGCAGCGCGTCGAGGGGCCAAATATGCAAGAATGGTATGTGTACATAGCGAAAGCTAGAACACAAAGGTTTTATACTGGTATAACAACTGATCCTCTTAAGAGAGTAATAAAGCATAATTCTGGGGAAGGATCCAGATTTGCTATAAATCAAGGTCCATTTTCCCTGGTTTATGTTTCTGTGCCGTTTTCGAGTAAATCAGAAGCAAGAAAGAGAGAGATCCAGATAAAAGGTTGGTCACGTGTAAAAAAACTTAAACTTATAAACGGGGAGTGGGTTTAAGGCGTAAATCCGCCCCTATAATCAATAGCCTTTTTTATGCAAAAAGCTGATAATCGAAAAAAGATGGATAGCCTGCCGTTGAACAGGCTTTATGTCGGGCTGGTTTTAGCTATACTCGTGGTCGAGACAGCGGTTATGCTGGCTTTTCATTTTTTTCTGGAAACTTTGCATCTTGCGCCATTAGTTGAAGGGTTGGCCGACAGCCTGGTTTTAGTTATTTTTTTAATGCCTATCCTGCATTTTTTATTCTATCGTCCTTTATCTTCACAAATTGCCCGGTATAAACAGGCCTTAGAATCAATTCAGGAGTTAAAAATCAGTTATGGTGTTATCATCCGCACGGCAATGGACAGTTTCTGGCTTACTGATATCCAGGGGCGTATTTTAGAGGTTAATGATTCCTACTGCCGCTTGACCGGCTACAGCCGCCAGGAGCTGTTAACTATGCCAATATCTGAAGTTGAGGCGCGGGAAAAACCCGAAGATACCCAAAGGCATATCCAGCGGATAATAGAATCCGGCAGTGACCGCTTTGAAAGTAAACATCGTTGTAAAGACGGCAGAATCGTGGATCTGGAGGTCAGCGTTAATTATCTGGCTGTTGAGGGCGGCCGGCTTTTGCCTTTCTGCGCGATATCACTGAGCGTAAAAGGAGTCAAATTTTGTTAGAAAAGCTGGCCGTGGCCATCAGGCAGAGCGCTGATATTGTCGTGATTACTGATAAGAATGGGAAAATTGAATACGTGAATCCGGCATTTGAATTAAAGACCGGTTGGACATTAGAAGAGGTCCGCGGCCAGACTCCGCGCATACTCAAGTCCGGTAAACAGGACCAGAGTTTCTATGAGCAGCTTTGGAAAACGATTCTCGCGGGCGAAGTTTTTCGCGGCACCTTAGTTAATAAAAAAAAGGACGGCCAGTTGTATTATTCCGAGAAAACCATTACCCCGATAAAAGACGAACACGGAGTTATTGCCAATTTCGTTTCCAACGATAAAGATATTACACTCCGAAAACTCGCGGAGGAGGAACTTCTAAGGTTAAATAAGGAGCTCTGGGAGCTGGATCGGCAGAAGAACGAGTTTATCAATATGGCCTCCCATGAATTGCGCACCCCGCTGGCTATAACCAAAGAAGGTGTCTCTCAGCTTGCCGAGGGGATGTGTGGAGAAGTATCGTCAGGCCAGAAGCGTTTCTTAGATATTTCTTTAAGGAATATCAACCGTTTGGTTAGGGTGGTGGATAATATCTTTGATATTTCAGAGGTGGAATTTCAGAAACCGGCGCCTAAAAAAGAGTTGCTGGATATCGTGGAACTAACCCGAGGGGTTATTACCGATTTTATCCCTCAGGCCAAGGCCAAGGGTTTAGAAATAAAGGAGGATTTTGCCCGGGAGAAAGTTATGCTTTATGCCGAGAAGAGAAGGATCCAGCAGGTCCTGGTTAATTTGGTCAGTAACGCGGTTAAATTCAGCGAAAAAGGATGCATTGAAATTAGGATTGTGGATAGTGGAGATACTGTGGAATGTTCGGTAAGGGATACCGGCATAGGGATTGCCGAGGAAAATTTACCCAAGGTGTTTGCTAAATTCCAGCAATTTAGCCGGGATTTTGGACCCGGAGAAAGAGGCACTGGCTTAGGGTTGGCCCTTGCCAAAGGGTTGATAGAACTGCATAAAGGTAAAATCTGGGTAGAAAGCCGGCTGGGCGAGGGTTCGAAGTTTACCTTTAGCCTGCCGAAGAATATACAGCATTAGGAGGATATGAAGATGGATAAGCGTAAAAGAAGAATATTATTGGTTGATGATGAGCCGGATTTTGTGGAGTTGATCAAAAGCAGATTAGAGGCCAATGAATACCAGGTGGTAACCGCCAAAAACGGCAAAGAGGCCTTAGAACTGCTTAAATGCCTGACCTGCGATAAGTTTGACGCGGTATTGCTGGATATTTTAATGCCGGAGATAGACGGTTTAGAGGTTTTAAAAAGAATACGCCAGCAGGATAAGGAGCTCCCGGTGTTTATGCTGACGGCTTATTCGGATAAAGGGATGTTTGAACAGGCCAATAAAGCCGGGGCCTCGGGATATATTGTTAAAACCAGCGACCTTCAGCAGGAAATTAATACTATTAATAATATCCTCAGGCTGGCCCCGAAGTATCGCCCGACGGAGGGAAAATAATGGCTAAAAAGCGCTTGTTGCTGGTTGATGATGAAGTGGAGCTGGTGGAGATGATCAAATTCCGTCTGGAAACAAGCGGATATGAGGTGCTGACTGCTAATGATGGACAGCAGGCCCTGGAGACGGCGCGCAGGGAAAAGCCGGATTTAATAATTCTGGATGTAATGCTTCCCAAGATGGACGGTTACAAGGTCTGCAACCTGCTTAAAAAAGATACTCGTTACGCCAATATTCCGATAATGATGTTTACGGCCAAGGCAATGGATGCCGATATGAAATTAGGCCAGGAAGTTTCTGCTGATGCCTATCTGACCAAGCCCTTTGAGCCCAAGGTGCTTTTGGAGAAGATAAAAGAATTAGTGAAAGATTAAAGAGAATAGTAGACTGTTACATTAGTTTGTAATAATCATTTATTTCCCCCTCCCTAACCCTCCCCACAAGGGGGAGGGAATTGGGATAATTATTGAGAATTTATGTAACAGTCCAATAATAATGACCCGACAAAAGAAAACCTTAAGCGAGATGCTCCTTGAGCTTGGGCTCTTAAACCTGGAGCAGGCCAAGGAGGCCAAGAAGGAAGAAGAGTTGACTAAACAGCCCTTCAGAAAAATAATTGTCCAGAAGGGTTTTATCAGCGAGGAAGATTTAATTTCCTTTATGGCCAGTAATATGAACCTGCCCCAGATTGAGCTGGAGAACTATATAATTGACCCTAAAATAATTGAACTTATTCCGGAGGGCTTGGCCCGCAAGCATCAGATTGTCCCCCTTTTTAAAATTGCCAACACCCTGACCTGCGCTATGTTTGACCCCTTGAATATTTTTGCTATTGATGAACTGCGCAATAAAACCGGTTTTGATATTGAGCCGGCAGTGGCCACTGAGAAGGAAATCAAAAGGGCCCTGAACGAATATTACAGCGCCAAAGGCGGGGTTGAGGAGATTGTCAAGGCTATTGATAAGGAAAGGCTGGGGCTTAAAGAAGGAGAGGAGTTAGAGCTTAAGAAACTACAGCAGATTTCCGGAGAGCCGCCGATTATCAGGTTAGTCAATCTTACGATTATGCAGGCCTTTCATGATGGCTCAAGCGATATCCACATTGAACCGGAAGAGGAAGTTTTAAAAATCAGATACAGAATTGACGGCATACTTTATGACCAGCCTGCTTTGCCTAAATATTTAGAGTCGGCAGTGGTTTCGCGGGTCAAGCTATTGGCCGGCTTGAACATTGCCGAGCGCCGCGCCCCCCAGGACGGCCGTTTCCAGATGAAGGTGGAAAACCGCCAGATAGATATCCGGGTTTCGGTAATGGCCACAGTCTACGGGGAAAATGTGGTGATGCGCCTTTTGGATAGAAGCAGTACGGTTATGGGTTTAGCCGATTTAGGCTTACCTAAAGAGGCGGTTAAAAGTTATGAAAAGCTGATTCAGCGTCCGCACGGGATAATCCTGGTAACCGGGCCTACCGGAAGCGGCAAGACCACTACCCTTTATGCTTCACTGAATGCCATTAACTCTTCCCGGAAGAATATCGTTACCATTGAGGATCCGGTAGAATATCATCTTAACGGAATCCGGCAGATTCAGGTCGAGCCCCGGGCCGGGGTTAATTTTGCCACCGGCTTAAGGTCAATTTTACGCCAGGACCCGGATGTGATAATGGTAGGTGAAATAAGGGATAAAGAGACGGCTGAAATTGCTATTCAGGCGGCTTTGACCGGCCATCTGGTTTTTTCTACTCTGCATACTAATGATGCCTCCGGGGCAATAACCCGCTTGATAGATATGGGCATTGAGCCGTTTCTGATTACCTCTTCGCTGGGAGCGGTCCTGGCCCAGCGCTTAGTCAGGGTGGTTTGTAAGGATTGTAAAGAAGAATACATTCCCTCATCAGAGGTCTTAAAAGAAATAGGGTTAGAGGGCGGTCCGGATTCGCGGGTCAAGTTTTACCGGGGGAAAGGTTGTTTAAAGTGCAAGGATACCGGCTACAAAGGCCGGGTAGGTATTTATGAGCTAATGGCTATGGATGAAAAACTGCATAATCTGATTGTGGCCAAGGCTTCCAGCGAGGAAATAAAAAGGCACTGCCGTTCCTCGGGCGGCTTAAGCCTGAGACAGGACGGTTTAGAAAAGGCCAAGGCCGGGATAACTACCATTGAAGAGGTTTTGCGCCTCACCCCAAAGGAGTAGGCAACAAAATGATAAACCCTAAATTGAGAGCGTTGAAAAACCCTGTTTTTAAACGCTCTCATCCTGAGGAGGGATGTGAATCCCGACGAAGGATCTTATGCGGAAATGTCTCAAGATTGGAGTTTTTAGGGTTTAGGATTTATCCATTTATTGACGGAGGTTTTAATTGCCGGATTATTTATATAAAGCCAGAGACGAAAGCGGTAAATTAGTTAAGGGCGCGCTTGAGGCGGCCTCAGCCGATGAGGTGGGCGTTAAACTGCGCAAGATGGGGTATATGGCTGTTTCCATAAGCCCGGCCAAAAAAGAAATTGACCTGGAGGGCATGCTCAGGCACTTGCGCCGGATAAATCCTCAGGATTTGATAGTCTTTAATTTTCAGCTGGCTAATCTGCTGGAATCCGGAATCACCCTTTTAATCAGCCTGCGCGCCATTGAGGCCCAGACGGCAAATAAAAGGCTGAAAAATGTTTTGGGCGAGCTTTGGCGGGCGGTTGAATCCGGAAGCTCTTTCTCGGAAAGCCTCAGCCGCCATCCCAAGGTGTTCAGTAAATTATTCGTGAATATGGTTAAAGCCGGAGAGGAGTCCGGGAAGCTTAATGATGTGCTGAAGAAATTCGCCGCCTTCTCTGAGGCCAGAGAGGAATTATCCCAGAAGATCAAGGGGGCGCTTTTTTATCCAATCATCCTCTTTATAGCCTCTATCATAGTGATAGTTTTTATCGTAACCTTCATTATGCCGAAGTTTGCCGATTTATTTTTAAGCGCCGGGCTAAAACTGCCCTTGGTTACCCAGATACTCTTTTCATTTGGGGTAATTATTAAGAGATTTTGGTATCTGATTATCTTGGGCTTTGGCATATTATCCTGGCTGGCCGTCCAATACACCCAAACTAAAAGCGGAAAATTTCACTTTGACCGCTTAACGCTTAAAATCCCGGTAATCGGGGATCTGGCGCGTAAAATATATGTCTCAAGGCTTAGCCGCACTTTGGCGGTTTTATTATCCAGCGGTGTCCCGGTTTTACGTTCCTTGGATATAACTAAGGAGGTGATTGGCAATCAGGTGATGGCTCAGGTAATGGCAAATTTAAAGGCTTCGGTTGAGCAGGGAGAAAGGCTTTCCGCGCCTTTAAAAGTAAGCGGAGAATTTCCCTTAGACGCGGTGCAGATGATTTCCGCGGGAGAGGAAAGCGGCAATTTGGACGGGATGTTGAATAAGATAGCTGATTTTTATGATACCGCGGTGAGTTATTCGCTCAAGAAGCTGACCGCGCTGATTGAGCCGCTCTTATTGGCGGTTATGGGGGCGGTGGTGGCCTTGATTATGGCCTCGGTATTAATCCCGATTTTTGATATGGTTAAGATCATCAGGCATTGATTAGTTCACAGTTGATAGTTCACAGTTCACAGTCTACAGATCACAGACTAATTTAAAAAGGAGGGAAGATGAAGAAAGGTTTTACCTTGATTGAATTGTTGATTGTTATTGCGGTAATCTCTATCTTAATCGGGATTTCTTTGCCCCGCTTTAAGGGTATGCAGGATGAGGGAAATATCGCCAAGGCCAAAGGCGAGTTGCGGACACTGCAAACCGCGGTAGAGAGTTATTATATTCACAACAGTAATACTTACCCGGCTACTACTGCCGCCGCTCTCCAGACCGCTTTAGCCGCGGCCGTCCCAAGCATTATAACTTATGTGCCTACCGACCCCTTCAGCGGCACAGGAGCTGATTATGTATATGTAATGGGCGGGACCAACAGCAAATTTTATATTATTTATTCGGTTGGCCCGGCTGGAAACGGAAGCGCTGTTATTACCAGCGATGCCGTGGTTGAAACCAACGGCTCAAGCTGTATTTATGCCTCTAACATCGGCCAGGATTTACAGCCCTAAATTGAGATTGTTGAAAAACTCTGTTTTTAAACAATCTCATCCTGAGGAGGGATGTAAGTCCCGACGAAGGATCTTATACGGAAATATTTCAAGATAAAGGTTTTAGGATTTTGCAACGGTCTCAAATTCACTGTCTTAGCGGGTAAAATTCCGATGTTACTAAATGTTAGGTATCAGCCGGGGAAGGCTCGGGATGGCTTTAGTCTGTTAGAGCTTATGATTGCCCTGCTTATTTTTACCGCTGGGGTTATCGCGATAATCTGGGCCTTCAGCGCGGGTATGTCCGCCACGAGCGATATTGAAAATATTGATTTAGCCTTAAATATCGCCCAGGCAAAAATGGAGGAAATAAAAAATACTCCATTCGCCAGCCTCGCGGATAGCGGCCCCACAACGGATTCTCACTTTTCCAATTTTAATACCGCGGTTAATGTAGGTGAAGGCCAAAACCCTATGCCGGTAGATGTAACCGTGTCTTGGAATGTTTTGAGAGGCCAAGCCAATATTACCCTGACCACGCTGGTGGCGAATTATTAAAGGCTGTCAGCAGTTGAAGGCCGAGACAAGGAAAGTAAAGAGTTGAAAAAAACGCGTCAGGGATTCACCCCGTTACACCCAGAAAGCCCCGCTTCTCAAAGCGGGGATAAATGGCAAATAAAAATTAGATCATCAAGAAAGCCCCGTCCTTCAGGGCGGGGTGTAACGGGGTTCACGCTAATAGAACTTATTATTACGATTTTAATGCTGGTGGTTTTGGTGGGAGTGAGCGCCTTTGTTTTTCGCGCGGTGCTTTTAAGCTGGCACAGCCAGGAAACCAGGACAGGCATTGACATAGCCTTAGACAGGGGAATTGAAGAAATGGTCCGGGATCTAAGGAAGGCAAGGCAGGCCCAGTCTGTTAATAATGACGAGATCAGGTTTACCCATAACCTAATCGCCTATTATATTTATTATTTTTATAACGCCAATGACTCTTATCCCCCGAGCTTTAGCCAGGGTTCGTATCAATTAAGGAAAGCTGAGCTTTCCGGCGGCATAAGCGGAACATTCACCTATGGCTCTGGCTCGATTATAATTACTGAAGCATTGCCTCCGGCGACTTCAGATTTGTCGATAAGCGCTAATTTAATTACCCTGGATTTGAGTATAAAAAGAGGCGATGAAACCATAAGGTCAAGGACGCAGGTGAGGCCGAGAAACCTATGATCAAGCCGTCCGCTATCCCCGTTCGCTCGTTTGCGAAGAAAGGAACAGCATTATTACTTACCTTCATAATATTGACCACCTTAACTGCCGTGGTAATCGCGTTCTTATATATGAGTTCCCTGCGGCTAAAAGGTTCAGGATATGATATGTCCGGCAGTCAGGCCCTCTGGCTGGCTGAGGCGGGGTTGCAAAAGGCTTTATATACCTTAAAAAACGACGCTAATTACCAAACTAGCCCTACTACAATTAGCGGTTCTCTGGGTAACGGCGTTTATTCCGTAAGCGCCGTTAAAAGCGGAAGTATTTATGCTTTTACTTCTTTGGGCACGGTTAACACAATGAGCCGACAGATAGGGGCCAGCGCGGCCTTTTCCTCTTCGGTTTTGGTGCGCAGTATTCATGCTGACGGCAGTACGGTTGATTTTACCGGCTCAACCGGGGTAATAAACGGTAATATCAGCTGTCATGTGCATATAACAAATTACGCGGGTATGACTATCAACGGCACTCTTACCGAGAATTTTCCGATGATTAATCCCACTTTAGACTTCGATTATTACAAGAGCCTGGCTTTAGCCTCCGGACAGCTTATCACCGGCAGTTATACCTTTGAAAACGGTACCTACAGCGGTGTATGGTATGTAACCAGGGGGGTTACTATAGGCAATAATGCCATAATAAACGGCTCTATCTTTTCGGATAGCGATATCCAGTTTGTCAACAGGGCCGATAATGTCCAGGTAACCCCCAGTCCTCTTACTAATTACCCGGCGCTGGCAGCCAAGAATAATATGAGCACCAGCGCGACCGGCATTCCCAGCCAAAAGATCGGCCTGCAGAATAGCACCATAAATGGATTGATTTTAGCCCAAAATAATATCACTTTTGATGATGTGAAAAATTCTACTTTTAACGGCACAATATTGGCGGGGGGTAATTTTTCCATGGGTAATGGAAGCGGCATCACCATTAATTATAATGATAATATTTTCGCGCCTATGCCGCCTGCCTTCACCTATTCTTCCGGAGGCGACCTGGTGGTTGTATTTCAAAAAGACTGGAACGAGATAGTTCCCGCGATTTAAACTGCCTAACCTAAGATGAATATGGAAAGCCTGATAACAAACGGATTTTTTCCTAAGAAAAAGTATAGCATTGGCCTGGATATCGGCACCAGTTTTATAAAATCAGCCCAGCTTAAGCAGGAGGAAGGCGCTTTTTATTTAACCAAGGTTAAGATTATTGACCTGGAAAAGGATAAAGAGCCGGCGCGTATCCTTAAAGAATTGTTTTCGGCCTCCGAGGCGAAAAACTCCAAAATAGTTACCTTGCTGGATTCGCCTTATTCTATGATTAAAAGGGCGGTTGTGCCGATGATGCCGGATAATGAATTAAAAGAGGCGGTGTCCTTAGAAGCTAAGAATTATTTCCCTTTTTCTATTGAGGATTCACTGGTTGATTTTGAAGTAACCGGGGATATTCTTGAGAATGGGGTTAAGAAGAAAGAAATATTGGTGGGGGTGTGCCCTCATAGGACAATAGAAGAACATCTCGGCTTCCTGGATGGATTAGGTATCAGGCCGCGGATGGTTGTCAGTTCGGCCCTGGCGATGTTCAATCTGCTTAAGTTTAAAAAATTTAAGGAAAATTTAAGCGTCGCGGCAATAGACATAGGAAAGAGCTTGTCTGATTTGATAATCATTCGCGATGGCAAGTTTATGTTTAACCGTAAAGTCCCGGTGGCCGGCGATGACTTTACCCGGGCCTTAACCAGCGCCCTCTCTACGGCCTCAGGCAAAATAGAGCTTTCTTATTCAGAGGCGCAAAGGATAAAAAATGAATACGGAATTCCTGAGAAAATCAATTCAGAACTGGTTGAGAATAAGATTTCTAACGCCCAGCTTCATTCTTTATTGATGGCCCCCTTAGAGAAGCTGGCCAATGAAATCGGCCGCTCCTTTGATTTTTACCGTGAAGAAACAGGAGGAGCTAAGGTAGATAAGTTGATTCTTTTTGGAGGAAGCGCGAGTTTGAAGGGTTTGGATAAGTTCTTAGCTAAGGAATTAGCCATAGAGGTTGAGGTCTATAATTCCTGGGAAGGAATTCAGGTAAGTAAAGAACCAAGCGAAGATCACGAAATCAGCAGTATAGCCATAGCTGTCGGCTGCGGAATAAATAAAGCCGATGGAATAAATTTCCTTCCCTTTGGGATAAGGGAGGATGTAAAGCGCCTTATGGAGAGGGCGGCTTTAAAGGCGGGCTTGAGCGCGGCAATAACTATTTTGGTCCTTACTTTTATGGGATTGCGCCTAAGCGCGGCTAATTTAGACAAAAAAATAAACGCGGTGAAATCAGAACTGTTTTTTTTAAATACCCGCTTTGGCGAGGCCAAAGAGCGGAATTTAATAAATGACGCTTTATCGCGAGAGCCTTACTGGGAGGATGTTTTTAAGGAAATCGGCAATTGCATCCCTAATGAGATATACCTCACCCAGATGAACGCGCAAGGCGGTATTTTAACCCTTAAGGGAGTGATTACCTCAACTAAAGACCAGCCGGATGCCTTTTCCGGATTTATCCGTAAGCTGGAAGCGGGCATATTCAGGAATATTAAGTTTTCCGCGACGGCGCGCTCCGCCGGCCAAAAAGAATTTGAAGTTCAAATGCAGCTTGAGTAAGCTATGGCCGAGATAAAAAAAATATTAGGGGAGAAAAAAAAGATAATCTTTATTTTAGCCGGAATCGTCAGTATAATCATTGTGTTCCTTTATTTCCCTTTAGCTGGGAAAATCGCGAAAAAGAATAAGGAGCTCTCCGGACTGAATGTTCAGCTTAAATCGGTAAATGAGAATCTGCGGGTAATTCAGGAGCTGAAAGTAAATAAGAGGCTGATCAAGGAAGGAGAGGCTTCTTTGGTTATTGATACTATAACTAAACAGTGCCGGTCTCACTTTCTGGAGTTAAAGTCCATAACCCAGAAAGAAAAGAATATAAAAGACGGCTATTCGCTTCTGCCGGTTTATCTGGAGATGGAGGGTGGCCCGTTTAGGCAGATAGGTTTATTTTTAAGTTTTCTAAGGGAATTTGAAGGCGCGCTTATTACGGTAGAGAACATAGAGATAAGGCGCGCTGATCTGCCCTTGCCCAAAATATCCGCTGTTGTTACCCTTGCCATCCATATTAGCAATGAATAAATCAATACCGAAATTTAATACCCAAAGGATTATTTTAGCGGCTTTGGCGCTGATATCGGTTTTTGTCTGGTATAACGGCCTGAGGTCTTTTTCTAAGAAGAAGGACAGCGCGCCTTCCGGATATCTTGAGGTTTCTTCTTCGCGGCAAGAGATAAAGCAAAAAAAACGTTCCGAACATAAAGAGTGGGGCAGGGACCCTTTTGTGATTACCCAGACGCCTGTTTCCGGCTCTTCAGCGTTAGCGCTGGGCGGGATTGTCTACGATGAGAAAGACAGCTACGCCCTGATTAATAACCAGCTTCTGCATATCGGAGATGAGGTGAACGGAAATAGGGTGGTTGATATACAACAGGATACGGTTATTTTAAATGACGGAAGCAAGGACATCGAGCTGAAGCTGGAGCAATGATGATTTTATCTAAGAAACAGCATCTCGTTCTGTTATCTGTTATCTGTTATCTGTTATCTGTTCTTTTGACCGGCTGCGCCACAACCGGCCGTATTCAAAAAACAGGGCTTCCGGTAGAAAGTTTTTCCGTCAATAATACCGTTTATATCCCGCTTCTAAGCCTCTGCCGGCATTTTAATATCTTGTGGGAGTATGATTATATCGGCAGGCAGGTTACTTTAAGAAAGGCGAATGTTGAAGCCAGGCTTTTACTGGATGCCTCAGTGGTTCTGGTTAATGGCCTGCCTTTGGATATCGAGTATCCGGTGATTACCCATAACGGATTTACCGCGGTGCCTCTAAAGTTTAAAGAAAAGGTGATTGATAAGTTTTATTTGGAGGCTATCCCTGAAGAAAAACCGAAATATATCCTGGAAAAACAGATAAAAAAGGTAGTGATTGATGCCGGCCACGGCGGCCACGACCCCGGGGCCATAGGAAAAACCGGCTTAAGGGAAAAGGATGTGAACCTGGATATCGCCCGGCGCTTAGCCCAGTTTTTAAAAGCCCAGGGCATTGAAGCGGTGATGACCCGTTCCACGGATAAATTTATCAGCCTCCAGGGGAGGGCGGATATCGCCAACCGTTCAAGAGCGGATTTATTCATCAGCGTCCACTCTAATTCCGCCGCTTCGGGTAAATTAAACGGCTTTGAGGTTTATTATATAACCGAGAAAGTGAATGATTACTCCCGGGCCATTTTTTCGGCCAAGAGCGCTGATTTGAATATAGACAGCAGTTCTTTTTACGGCAATTCCCTGGATCTTAAAACTACGCTTTGGGATATGGTTTATACTTCCAGCCGCCTGGAATCTATCCGCCTGGCTCAGAATATCTGCGAGTCAGCCGAGAGGAATATGGGTTTAAAGATTTTGGGGGTAAAAGGCGCGCCGTTTTATGTCTTAAAAGGCGCTCATATTCCCGCGGTTTTGATTGAGACCGGTTTCTTGTCTAACCCTAAAGAGGAAAAATATTTAAGGAATAATTTCTACCGCCAGCAGATTGCCGAAGCCATCTCTGACGGAATAATCAATTACAGCCGGCAATACGAATTAGCCGGCGCGTCATATTAAACCTAAAAAAGGAGTTTAAAGAGTGTCCAGGGCGATTGGGGTTTTTGATTCCGGGGTGGGGGGATTGACCGTGGTTAGGGAGCTTATCCGTCAGCTTCCCGGAGAGAGCATAATTTATTTTGGGGATACCGCCAGGGTCCCTTACGGAATCAAGTCCAAGGAAACGGTTATCCGGTTTTCCATTGAGAATATTTTATTTTTGCTCAAGCAGGAGGTTAAATTAATCTGTATTGCCTGTAATACTGTTTCCAGCATTGCTCTTCCGGTAATCCGGGGGCATTTTCGGGTGCCGATGGTCGGGGTTATTTCACCCGGAGCGCGCGAGGCGGTATACGCCACCAAAAATAAGCGTATCGGGGTAATCGGGACCAAGGCCACTATTGCCAGCGGAGCTTACGAAAGAGAAATCAAGGCCCTGGATGAGCGAATCAGGATTACTTCTTCTGCCTGCCCTTTGTTTGTACCTTTTGTGGAAGAGGGCTGGCTTAATCAGAAGGCGGTTTTAGAAGTAGCCGGGGTTTATTTAGAGCCGATGAAAAAGGCCAAGGTGGATACCTTGATTCTGGGTTGCACCCATTATCCTCTCTTAAAATCTGTCCTCAAAAAGGTTATGGGCCCCGGGGTTACCCTGATAGATTCCGCCAAGCAGGTGGCTACTGAAGTCAAGCAGATACTTTCCGCGGACGGCTTACTGGAGGCCAACCTTAAGCCCACGCGGTCATTCTATGTTTCAGACGGTCCGGCCTGGTTCAGCGGCCTGGCCCGGAGATTCTTAGGGCATCCGGTGAATAATGTGATTAAGGCTGAGTCATTTTAAGAAGGTGAAGAAATGTATAAATTATCAGTAAAGACAGAATTCAGCGCGGCGCATAATCTGCGTAATTATAAGGGAAAGTGCGAAGAATTACACGGGCATAATTGGAAGGTTGAAGCGGTTATCTCGGCTAAGAAAACCGGCGCCAACGGCTTGGCTATGGATTTTCACGAAATTAAGGATCTGCTTAAGGAAATATTAGAAGAGCTGGACCATAAACATCTTAATCAGATTGACTATTTCAGGAAAAATAATCCTACCTCGGAAAACATCGCCCGCTATCTCTTCGACCGCTTAGACAGCCAATTGAAAAAAGGCCGCGTTGGCCTTAGTGAGGTTACGGTCTGGGAATCGGATAATTGTTCGGCCACGTATTATAGATGAGGAAAAAGGCGGTTGTACTCTTATCCGGCGGACTGGATTCGGCCACTACCCTTTATTTTGCCAAAGCCAAAGGTTTCCAGTGCCATTGCCTTATCTTTGACTACGGCCAGCGCCACAAAAAAGAGATTGCTTCGGCCAAGAAAATAGCTCAACGCGCCGTCTGTCCCTGGCAGGTGATAAAGATATCCTTGCCTTGGAAAGGCTCGAGTTTATTAGATAAGAAATTAGAAATTCCGGGATTAGATAAAACAGTAAGCCAGAGCCGCAACTCAACAAACTCTATAAACTCAAGTAACTCAAGCAACTCAATCCCTTCAACCTATGTGCCGGCGAGGAATATTATTTTCTTAAGCTTCGCCTTGTCTTGGGCTGAGGCTATTGGAGCCGGGAATATATTTATCGGAGCTAACGCCATAGATTATAGCGGTTATCCTGATTGCCGTCCGGAGTTCTACCGGGCCCTTGTAAGAGCGGTCAATCTGGGGACTAAGGCCGGAGTAGAAGGACGGGGGTTTAGTATTTTCACTCCCCTAATAAAGATGACTAAGGGCGGGATAATAAAATTGGGAACGCGCCTAAGAGTTCCTTATGAGCTGACCTGGTCTTGTTATCAAGGCGGAAGGAAGCCTTGCGGTAAGTGCGACAGCTGTAATTTTAGGGCCAAGGGGTTTCGGGAAGCCCGGGCCGCGGATCCATTGATAGGAAAGTTAGAGGTTGGAAGTTAGAGGCTGGAAGCGCAAGGTGGGAGTTATTGGGGATGATTGGAAGGATTAACGAGATATTTTCCAGTATCCAAGGTGAAGGGATATATTTCGGCCGCAAGCAGGTGTTTGTGCGTTTCTCCGGCTGTAACCTGGCTTGCGGATACTGCGATACTGAGTTTGAGAGCTTTCAGGAATATGACTCAGAGAGCCTTTTAAAGAAGATACAGTCTTACGGTCCGGATTTTTCCTGTGTTTCCTTTACCGGAGGCGAGCCGCTTGGACAAAAGGATTTTCTAAAAGAGCTTATCAGGCTGGTTAAAGAAAATGGTTATCAAACTTATTTAGAGACTAACGGAACAATGCCGGATGCCTTAAATGAGGTCATTGATGCTGTAGATATAGTAGCGATGGATATCAAGCTGCCCAGTTCATCCGGATTCGCGGATGATTGCTGGAAACAGCACTATGATTTTCTGAATATCGCCAAGGCAAAAGATGTTTTTGTGAAAGCGGTGGTTGGCTCCCGCACATCAATTGAGGATTTTCTTAAAATGCTGGATTTATTTAAAAGCCTGGATTATCACGGCGTGTTGGTAATTCAGCCTAATAGCCTGGAGAGCGCGGAAAGATTGGTTGATAATTTAGCCTTGTTTAAAAGACTATGCGCTGATTATTTAATCCCCTCCTGCGTAATCCCTCAATTACATAAGCTGATAGGAGTAAGGTGAAAAATCAAAAATCAAAAATTAAAAATCAAAAGTTAAAGATAAAAGAAAAAAAACAGTCTTCTTATGAAGGATTGCAAGGGAATGTCCGGGCCCTGAAAACTCCCCGGATTGAGGTCTGGAAGAATCAGTATCCGGATAAAGAATACGCGATAACCCTGGATACTTCGGAATTTACCTGCATTTGTCCCAAGACCGGACTGCCGGATTTCGCGGATATAAGAATCGAGTATTCTCCGGCGGAGTATTGCGTTGAGCTTAAGTCTTTTAAGCTGTATCTGTTGTTTTACCGGGATGTGGGGATTTTTCATGAGCATTTGGTGAACCGGATTTTGGATGATTTTGTCAGCGCCTGTTGCCCGCGCTGGGTGAAAATCAGCGGCGTATTTAACCCCCGCGGCGGGATAACCACCAGTGTGCGCGCACAGTGGCCGGAGTCAAAAAATGCGTGAGATAAAAGTAGATAAAATTAGGGCCGCGGCCGCGGATTTGGCCAAAGAAGCGAATTTTGTTTTACGTAAGGATGTCTTAGGCGCTTTGAAATCAGCCTTGCTTAAAGAGGGGGATCAGCGCTCCCGGAAAATCCTTAAGGCCATAATTAATAATGCTGAAATCGCCAAAAAAGAAAAGCTGGCTATTTGTCAGGATACCGGATTGCCGGTTGTGTTTGGGGAGATTGGCCAGGAGGCGCGCGTAACCGGCGGTTCTTTAGCTGGGGCGATACACCAAGGCCTGGCGCTGGGCTATGCCCAGGGGAGCCTGCGCCGCTCAATAGTCAAAGACCCTCTTTCGCGGGGAGGTTCCGGGTTTAGTCCGGCAATAATCCATACCGAAATCGTCCCAGGGGATAAAATCAAGCTTTCCCTTTTACCCAAAGGTTTTGGCTGTGAAAACAAATCCCAAATCCGGATGTTTAAGCCCACAGCCTCTCTTGAGGAGATTAAAAGGTTTATTCTGGAGACAGTTGCAAAGGCCGGGCCGGATGCCTGTCCGCCGTTTGTGCTGGGCATAGGAATCGGAGGGACCCAGGATTACGCGGCATATTTAGCTAAAAAGGCGCTGTTGAATAAAGTCAAAAGTCAAAAGTCAAAAGTCAAAAACACAAATCAAAAAATTTATAAGTTAGAAAAAGAGTTATTGAAGGAGATAAATAATTTAAATATCGGGCCGATGGGTTTAGGCGGAAAGACTACCTGCTTAGGGGTAAATATTTTAAGTTATCCCACCCATATTGCCGGCCTGCCGGTGGCGGTGAATATCAGCTGTCACGCCTTAAGGTCGGCGGTAAAGATAATATGAGACACTTAAAGGCGGGAGAAGAGATTTCTTATACCGGAAAATTATATACCGCCAGGGACCAGGCCCACCGGAGGCTGGTTGAGGCGATACATTCCGGCCGGAAACTGCCGATTGATTTAAAAGGCGGCATTATTTATTACTCTGGCCCGACTGAAACCCCCAAAGGTAAAATCATCGGCTCCTGCGGCCCAACTACCAGCTCAAGGATGGACGGTTTTACCCTGCCATTGTTAAAATTAGGTTTAAGCGCGATGATCGGCAAAGGAAACCGCTCTCCAGATGTGATCGCGGCTATCCGGAAATATCAGGCGGTGTATTTCGTTACCTATTCTGGGTGCGGGGCACTGCTTGCCCGGCAGATTAAGAAAAAGACCCTTGTGGCCTATCTTGACCTGGGCCCGGAGGCGATTTATGAATTAGAGGTCAAGGATTTTCCTCTTATTGTGGCTGTTGATTCTCAAGGCAACAGTGTTTATAAACAATTTAAAGAAAAAGGATTAGAATGCCCAGACCAGATGGAAGAAATAATGATCAATTAAGAAAAGTTACTATCAGCCGTAATTATATTAAACACGCGGAAGGCTCCTGCCTGATTGAGCTGGGCCATACCAAGGTTATCTGCACCGCCTCTTGCGAGGAGACCGTTCCCCCGTTTTTAAGGGGAAGCGGCACCGGCTGGATTACTGCCGAATACGGAATGCTGCCCCGCTCCACCCATACCCGGATTAACCGGGAGCGCGAAAAGGTTTCCGGGAGGACATTTGAGATTCAGAGGCTTATCGGCCGTTCGTTAAGGTCTATTTTTGAGGTAAAGAAGATTGGTGAGCGTACGATTAAGATAGACTGCGATGTTATCCAGGCCGACG
Organism: Omnitrophica bacterium GWA2_41_15; assembly: GCA_919902675.1. GTDB lineage: Bacteria > Omnitrophota > Gorgyraeia > Gygaellales > UBA12090 > UBA12090. Next base: position 97,601 of record CAKKRH010000013.1, on the reverse strand, counting down.
GCGGAACCCGCACCGCCGCCATCACCGGGGGATTTATCGCCCTGGCGGATTGTCTTATCCGGATGAAGAAAGAAGGCAGTATTCTGGATATTCCGATTAAGGATTATATTGCCGCTACCTCGGTGGGCATATATCAGAATCAGTTTATCCTGGATTTGGCTTATACGGAAGACTCTAAGGCCCAGGTGGATATGAATGTAGTAATGACCGGGAAGGGGGAATTTGTTGAGCTCCAGGCCACGGCGGAAAGGGAGAGCTTTAGTAAGGAAGATCTGGATAAAATGTTACATTTGGCCAAAAACGGAATTGAGGAACTGGTGGATATCCAGAGAAATATCTATAAGGACATTCTATGAGTAAAGAGAAGATAAGAGAGATAGTCGTTGCTACCCGCAATCAAAAGAAATTAGAGGAAATACGGGAAATTACGCGGGGACTCAAAATTAAATTCTTGAGCCTTGAGGATGTCCCTGACGCCCCTTATGTTAACGAAGACGGAAAGAGCTTCCTGGAGAATGCCGCCAAGAAGGCGATTAAAATAGCCAAATTTACCAAGAAGCTGACCCTGGGTGAAGATTCCGGGTTGTGCATTGACGCGCTTTTGGGAGCTCCGGGAATTTATTCCTCCAGATTCTCCGGCCAGGGAAAGAGCGACGAAAAAAATAACCAGAAGGTCCTGCGTCTGCTTAAGAAAGTTCCCCTAAAAAAACGTTCGGCCCATTATGTTTGTGCTGTGGCCCTGGCGGATAAAAATGGCCTGATTGGGGTGGTGGGAGGCAGGTGCGGCGGTTTGATTGCCCTGAAGGCGAAGGGGACCCATGGATTCGGTTATGATCCTTTATTTTTACTGCCTGAATACCGGAAGACCTTTGGCCAATTAGGTCCCTTGATTAAACACAAGCTCAGCCATCGCTATAAAGCCTTAAAAAAGATAAGGCCTATTGTCCGAAAATATTTCCAATCACAAAATCTTTAAGCCCCTTCATTACATCGGTTACCGTAGCCTGAAATTTGTATTTAGGTTCCTGGATTGTTCCGCTTAGCTTGATTACCCCGAATCTTCCCGCCTGGCCGATTAAGGCGGTGGTGAAATCCTTTATGGTTCCGGTTTCCGGGCTCAGGCCTTCGCTTACCTGGGTATTGATCGCGGCATCCAGCGTTCCGTCAAATCCGACCTTGCCTTTGCCTTCCAAATCCACGATATTACTTCTTAGCCTAAGATTATCGGTAAACAGGAATTGGTCTTTGATGAAGAATTCGCAGTAGCCCTCATTAAAAACCACATTGGCAAAATCTTTGGTAAAGAGTATTTCGCCTATACCTTTAAAGAAGTTTAACTGCCAAAGCCTTCCCTCTTTAATCATGACCTTGCCCGAGCCGCTTAATTTAGAAAAATCAGTCAGTAAACCGTTAAGCTTGGTGATTGCCTCCAGGGTGCCGGAAAGGTCCTGGGTTTTTAAGGGGGTGTCCTGTTTCAGTTTTTCAATTTTGATTCCCTGGACGCCTAACTCCAGCTTAAAGGGCAGGTTGGGGCTGTCTAAATTTACCTTGGCGTTGGCGTCTATACTGCCGTCGTATAAAGAAATTCTGGCCAGCGGTATATCGGCTAAGCGGTTAGCCTGGTTATAATCTAAGATGAATTCCTCCGGCTTGAGCCCGTAGAGGGATAATGATGAGCTTTCCAACCTCAGATGCCCTTGAGCGGATTTAAAGTCGTTGATATTGCCGCTTAGGTTTAGCCTGGCCTTGACTATTCCGCCGGGTTTGATTTTCTCAAGCTGGTCTTTAAATTTAGCCAGGGGTTTTTCCAGGTTTTTTAGGTCAATCTCTAGAGCAGCATTGATATCGGCATAGATGGCCTTGCTTTGAGCGCTGTTAATAGTGCCGGACAAGGAGATATTGGAATTAAGATATTTTCCCTCTAAAGCTGATATTTTGATCAGCTTATTGTTAAGCCAAATATTAGATTTCAGCTTGAGTTCGGCAGAGGAAAGCTCCAGGTCAATCAAGGGGGAGAGGAAGTTTTTCATCCGGCCTTCGCTGGCATAAGCGGTATCCAGATAATTGAAATTTACCTTTGACCAATTGAGGGTGTTTTGAGTGAATTTCAGATGTCCCCTGACGCCGGTGAGGCTTTGATTGAATTCAGTTATTTTAATATCAGCAGAGCTGATATCTAATGAGCCGTCTATCTGGGGGATTTCCCGCGCCGGCAGCCTGGTTTTAAGCTTTAGAGCTAATTTCCCGGACCCCTCTATATTAACCGGGACTTTTAATTTAAATTTTTCCGAGATTACTTCCTGAATCCGGCTTAGGTTAAGCCCGGATGAGGAAAGCTTCAGGCTAAGCAATGGGTCTTTAAAATCTGAGAGTGAGCCTTCGGTTTTATAGGATGAGTCCAGCCAGTCAAAGCTTATATCCGCCCAGCTAAGTTGGTTAAGATTGAATTCCAGGGGTCCGTTGATATTATTTAAGATTAGACCAAACTCTTTATATACGGCTTGCGCTGAAACCAACCCCAGGGAGCCGCTGAGCGCGGGCATCTCCTTAGGCGGCAGAGGAGTTTCTAATTTCACCCAGAGTTGTCCCTTGCCGGATAGCTCCGCGGGTAAAGAGAGCTTGAATTTCTGGGAGAGTATGTTCTGGGCTGATTTTAAGTCTGATTCGGATTTTAACTCTAGAGAGACCACTGGATTATTGAAGTCGGATAGCCTGGCTTTAGCGGTTAGGTTTAGGCCAAAGCAGTTGGCAATAATTTTATCGGAACTTAAGCCTTGGTTATCAAAATTTATTCTGGCGCTGATGTCGTTTATTTCTCCGATAGCCTCGATTCCCGATACATTAGTGTCAATAATATCCGCGCTTCCGGAATAGGCCAGCTGTTTGTCCTTCAGGTTGTAGTTAACCCCGGCGCTTATCGTGGAATTAAGCTTTAGGGTTATTTTATCTTTTACCGCTGTTATTTTATTGCACTGTATTTTGGAGTCGGCGTTTAGGCGGTTATCCTTAAATGTAAGGTTAAGAGAGGCATCTACTGTGCCTTGATTTATTGATAGCCCCAGTCCGTGATAGTAAGAAGCGAATTCTTCCGGCGGAAGATTCTTCAGATTGATTTTAGCGGTCAGCTCATTATTGATCAGCCGGAATTCACCCTCAGCGTTTAATTCGGAGGCGGGATTAGTCTTAAGCCTGGCGCTAAGCTTGAATTTTACCCCGGCCGGCAGATTTAGGCGCGCGGATAGATTGAGGCCTTCAATACTCTTGGTAAAAGAAGGAGAGAAGCTCTTATCTTCAAAATCAACATTCGCGTCTATAATATTTATTCCTGAAATTATCAGGCCAAAGGGTGAGCCCTTGCTTTCTGTTTTTTCCGGGGTCGGTATTAATTTGATTAAATTTATGCTGTTGTCGGCTTCGCGGGAGATAAATATATAGGGAGATTGTATTTTAATATAGGGGATAATAATTTTTTTCTCTTTTAAAATCGGCAGGATCAGGAAACTGCAGGAGGCCTCCTTTGTCCCGATAATCCTTTTTTGTCCTTCGTATAAATTCAGTTCTTTTAACACCAGCCCCTTGAACAGGTTAAAGCGCACCGACTCAAGGGCGGCTCTTTTCCCGGTCTGTTTTTCCACGGTTTCAATAATCAGGGCCTTGATTTTTACCGGCAAGACGAATTTGTTCAGGTAGATTATCGCGCAGGAGATAAGAACCAGCAGGGAGAGGAAGACGATGGCTATTTTTTTAAGGGTCCTTTTCTTCATGCCAATGATTATATACCTAAATTAGCTATTTGCCAAAAGTTAATTTGAGTGCTATAATTAAAAGGCTTTAGAGCAGGATAGAGAAATTTGTGATTGGGCATGCCCCGTTAGCAATCAGCTATATCCTTAATATTGTCATAAAGATAATCTATACATATAAAAACTTGTAACGGGGCGTAGCTTAGCTTGGCTAGAGCGCTTGCTTTGGGAGCAAGAGGCCGTAGGTTCAAATCCTGCCGCCCCGACCATATTAGTTCACAGTTCACGGTTGACAGTTCACAGATAAGCTATGGGGTTTGGCTTTGAGAAATTGGAAGTATACAAAAAAGCAATTAATTTTGCCGATAAGGTTTACCAAATAACTAAAAATTTTCCAAATAATGAGATATTTGGCCTTACGTCTCAAATGAGAAGGGCCGCGGTATCTGTATCCTGTAATATAGCAGAGGGCAGTAGCAGGTATCATAAAAAAGATTTTATTCAGTTTCTCAGAGTTGCCAGAGGTTCTATTTATGAATGTGTTCCATTGTTAGAAATATCTCTTAGAGAGGATTATGTTAAGAAAGCGATCTCTGAAGAATTAACTAAGGAATGCAACGAGTTAGCAAAAATGATTAACGGTCTTATTAGTTCATTATCTTCTGATTCTGTCAACTGTAATCTGTGATCTGTTTACTGTCAACTATCATCTGTTAACTGTGAGTTATCATCTTCATCTGTCAACTGTCATCTGTCAACTGTCAACTAAATTGCGCCCGTAGCTCAATTGGATAGAGCACCTGCCTTCTAAGCCGGTTGTTGGCCGTTCGATCCGGCCCGGGCGCGTATAAAACAGGTAAAAAACTATGAAAAGAAAAACAATTCTTAAGGTAGTGGCTTGGCTGGCTGGCATATTGTTTTTTATTTTCCTGGCCGCCAATATCCTCTTTATAATCTTCGGCAAGGCCATTGTGGCCGGTCAGATTGAGCAGAACCTTAAGCTTAAGGCGAAGCTGGAAAGAATAAGCTTTAGCCTGCCGCTTTCCGTGTCTATCACAGGGCTTGAGGTGGGGGATTTGTTTAAAGCGGATTCCATATCTCTTTCCCCCAGCCTACTGGGTTTCCTAGCCGGGAAAATTATCTTGAATGAGCTAAAAGTAATAAAACCCGAAATTACCCTGGTTAAAGATGCCGAAGGAAGAATTAACCTGCCTGTTTTAGAGTCTAAAGGCAAACAGCCGCCCTTTCTTTTAGCCGGATTAAAGGTGGTTGATGGCAAATTTACTTTTATCGATAAAAAGCTCAGCCCCGAAGGCTACAAGGTAAATGTGGATAGCATAGATATAGATATCGCCAAGATCGCTTTTCCTCCCACCTCCTTGTATACTAATTTTAATTTATCCGCGGCCTTAAGAAGCGCGGATAACCGCCCTGGTGGCGGCCTTAAGGCCTCCGGCTGGATAGACTTTGGGCCAAAAAATATGGATGGGAAGCTGGAGTTGTCCGAAATAGACATAGCCGCACTGGCCCCCTATTTTCAGGACGCGGTTCCGGTTAAAAAAATACTTTCCGCCAGGCTTGATTTGACCGCGGATTTAAAAGCCGAGAATAACGATCTGATCATCAAATGCCATGGCGAGCTCCTGAAGCAGACCCGACAGCCTGAAGGCCAGGCGGACAGGCCGGAATTATTTGCCGATATCGTTAATTTTCTCTCCGATACCGAAGGAAAGATAATCTTTGATTTTCCCATACGCACTAAGCTGGATAATCCACGTTTTGACCTGTTGAATCTTAAAGGCATCATCGCCCAGACCGCGGTTGAGAATATAATAGCCCAGCCTCCGGAAAACGTGGTGGACAAGGTAAGAGGCGCGGTGAGCGAGATTGAAGAGCTCGGCAAGAGCCTGAAGAAAATTTTTAAGAAAGAATAAATAATCGTTCAGCAGTAAGCTTTTCCGCGGTTTTTAATTTTGCCATTTAATAATATGGTGGGTATAGCTCAGCTCGGTAGAGCGCTTGACTGTGGCTCAAGTTGTCGCGGGTTCAAATCCCGTTACCCACCCCATTCAGCATAGAAAGGGTAAAAATCCGGCTGTTTAATCTTGAAAACTTCATTCTGTGCCACAGCTTTTTGAGGGCCGGAAGGAAGGGCTAAAGACAGCCGGATTTTATCTTTATTGTAGACAGTGATGTTCTTTACTATAGCCTGCATAAACAACCTTTTTTGATAAATATCAAGCTTATTAAACATGTCTTTAAAGCGCAATAGGAATCCGCTTATAATTTCCGGCTTAACCCCGCTGATATTCTCTTTTTCAATCGTTTCCTCGATTCCGGCAGCCTTTTTTTTCAATTCTTCAATCTGTTTTGTGGCCTGTTGAATTTCTTCTCCAATAATTGAAGCTACATTTTTATCAGGAAGATTCTCAGACAGCCATTCGGTTTTTCTTTCTTTTTTCTTGTTTAACTCAATAATCTCTCTTTTGGCACAAAGAAGCTCTTTTTCCAGCTTGGAGAGCCTAGAAAATTGAGATTTGTTGTGTTCTTCTATGCAATCCTGAATAATGCGGGGATTCTCGCCTATTTCATTTATCTGAGCCAATATCGCATCGTGCAGTTTATCAGTTCTGATATAGTGTAAACTACATCCTTTCTGCCTGCCTAAACAGGAATAATAGCGGTATATCTTTTTCCCTTTGGAGGGTGTAAGATTTGAATTGCAAAGCCCGCAGGCAATAAGTCCGTTAAGGATGTTCGGGCTGGAATGGCTTCTTTCGGGAGTCCTGTTCTTCTCGCGGAGCCTTTTTTGTATCGTTTCAAATTCCTCTTTAGCGATGATCGGTTCGTGTTTACCCTGGTAAATTTCATCGTGCCATCTCACCATGCCGTAATAAACAGGATTGGTTAGTATTCTCCATATGGTTGAATCAGACCATTTGCCGGCCCGTTTGGTGATTTTGTCCTCTTCGTTTAATTTCATTGCTATAAGCTTTGTCCCGAAATTATGATATAAGCATAATTCCACGATCCGTTTGTAAAAGGGGACATCCTTTTCATTAATCACCAGTTCGCCGTTTATCATGCTATAGCCAAAAGGGGGAGAGGTTGTCCATTTTCCTTCTCTGACGCGCCTGCCGACACCCAATCGTGTGCGTTCCCCGATTAACTCTCGTTCAAATTGCGCGAAAGAGCCGAGCATATTAAACATTAACTTGCCGGGAGGGGAAGAAGTGTCAAAAGGCTCAGTGATGGACTTTATCGCGGTATTATTTTTCTCAAAAGTCTCTATAAGATAGCTTAGGTCTTTTACCGAGCGGGAAAGCCGGTCTAATTTGTAAAAAACCACCATGTTAAATTTCCCGGAGTTGGATTCTTCTATAAGCTTTTGTATCTCGGGTCGGTTAAGGGTCGTAGCCCGGAAGCCGTCATCAACATATGTTTTGTATACTTCCCAGTCCTGGCTTTTGCAGAAGGCGAGGAGTTTTTCCTTTTGGGCCTCAATGGAGTAGCCGTATTGTGCCTGCTCATCGGTTGAGACGCGCACATAGATGGCCGCTTTTATGGTTTCCTGTTTTAGCGCGGTTTTCATTAGAGGATAGTAAATAGTTTGCGGTTAATAAAAGAAATCCGGTCGTAGATATTAAGCCAGCTCATATTCGGCTTATCTTTCCAGATCCACTGGATATCCGGGTCATTTAAAAGGCTGTGCTCAAACTTATCGCACAGCCATCTTAATTCCGAGCGTATTGATAAATATTCCTGTATTGCTTCCTGGGTCGCGGCATCGTCATTGGTATTGTTAAGATGAGGGAGAAGGGAATTCATCATCTTAACGGTTTTTCCCATTATTCCTGCAATTTCAGAGTGCTCAAGCATTTTTTACTTTGAGAGGCTTTTGATAAATTTGCACAGCTTCGTGCTTAGATATTTTATGAGATAACCATTCGTTGAGGATTGTTTTCTTGAATCGCCATTGCCCGGCAATCTTGGCGCAGGGGATTTTATTCTTCTGAGCCATTTTATAGACACTGTGGATATCAATCTGTATGTATTCCGCCACTTGCTTAATCGTCATTATTTCAGGATAGTTTTTCATAAAGTCCGGTTTCCAATCATTTCTAATCATTCCTAATTACATATAATAATATTATCCTTATCTCTGCTGTAAAAGTCAAGTTTTTTCCTTGCCTTCTAAAACAGTATGTCAAAAACAGCGCAGTTTGTGACAATGATTCTTATAACCTTATAGAAGTTTTCGCTTGTTTCATCTTTGGTTAAGCGGTAAAATGAGGCATCTTGCAGACTTGGATAAATATTGGGTAATATGCTTGCGAAAGGGAAGGGGGGCATTGATATGAGTTTGAAATATACAAAACTAGAAAAAGTGAGCCTCAAAGATTATTATGATGAAAAATGGTTGCAGTCTATTATTGAGGAAGACCCTGGTTTGATAGGGCTGGGGGATGATGTAGTAATAATTGCAAAAGAAAAGAAGCAATCGACGGGAGGGAGGATAGATTTTTTATTAAATGACCCAGAAACAGAAACCATGTACGAGGTGGAAGTGCAATTGGGAGCAACAGATGAAAGCCATATTATAAGGACAATAGAGTATTGGGATATCGAAAGAAGGCGGTTTCCTTCAAAAGACCACAAAGCTGTAATAATCGCAGAAGAAATTACAAACCGCTTTTTTAATGTTATAGCCCTTATGAATAGGTCTATCCCCATAATTGCGATTCAATTAAACGCTGTAAAGATAGAAGATAAAATATCGCTTAATTTCACTAAGGTCTTAGATATTTATGAAGAGCCAGAGGACGAAGAAAATTTAGGCGGAGATGTCGTTGATAGGGGGTATTGGGAAAATAGATCCAATCAAAAATCAATAGATTTGGTGGATGAATTGGTTACTTTAACTAAAGAAATCTACGATAGTCCAAGAGTTACATATAATAAACATCATATAGCTCTTGGTACGCAGAGAAAAAATTTTGCATGGTTTCATCCCAGGAAGAAAGAAGGATATTGTTATTTTGATATAAGGGTGGGGAAAGAAAACATTGCCAAGGTAAAAGGGATCTTTGAAGAGGCTGGCATACCTTTTAATCCTAAAAAAGAAGACATCTTTGGAATTCCTTTGCAAGCCTCAGTTTTCAAAAACAACAAAACAATTATCGCAAAGCTGTTTCAAGATGCATGCGCATTAAATAAATGAAGCTCTTATGAGAAGAAATGAGAAGAAATCCTTGACAATTTCATACCGCGGGTGTATTTATAATATTGAGTTCTAAAAACATGGTTTTATAACAGTCGCTGTCACTCGGCCTAACGGGCCGGAGAAAAACAGGGCTGGTTTTCCTGAAAAGGTGCATTCAGGGAAGCCAGCCCTTTTTTATTTGCCTTATGCATGAAGTAAGATGCCCCGCATGCGCTAAAAAGGTCGCTGAAATAGCCCGGAAGCCCTTCTTTGAGCTTAGCGGAATCTTAGCTTGCCACTGCGGCAATAAAGTAAGCGCAAAAGGCTCTCTGGATAAGACCACAGGCCGGATTATCCTCTTTTTTGACTGCCCTTGCGGCTACCAGGAGAGAAAACTTGCCGGCTATCTGGTGGAAGTCAAATGTAAAACCTGTAAAACATTAGTGCGGTTTTAACTTAACCAACAAGAACTCCGAGGTTCTAGAAACCCTTGTTTTTGAGCGAGGGTTTATAGCGCCTTGGAACGGATAGCACAGCTTTTTAAGGGTTTAGAAGATGAGATAGCATCGGAAAGGCTCCTTAGTCTATATGCGCTTATCCGAAAAAATCGCCCCCCGCTTGAGTTTTGCCCCACTCCCCAGGCCCTGATCACTCATCTACATAACCAACTCAATCCAGACTACCAGCTAAACGATAAAATCCTCTCAATCCTTATTCAGGAGTATCAATCCCCTCCGCAAGCAAAATTCCTGGGCGCGTATCTCCTGCTTATCTTTAAGCCAGGCCTCCTTAGCTTATTTTCACAGTTTAGGCTAAGGGCCAAGCAATTTCCCTCAACAGGCGAATTAGACCTTTGGCTTCAGATAGTGACCTTCTTTCTTGAAGAATTAAGCCGGTTTGACCTGAATCTGGATAAAACCCGGCTTGCCGCCAAGATTTTAGGCAGGCTGCGGAACAGGTTAAGGGATTATTTTAAATCCCTTTTTAAGGAGATCGATTCCCATCAGGATCTGCGAAACATTTTTAAGGATGATCCCACCGTTATGCCTGCGCAAGTTACCCCTCAAGACACTAGCTTCTCCCTGGATAGTTTAGTCAAAGATGGGATTATCTCTAAAACAGACAGCTATATCCTCCTGGCAGCCAAAGTGTATGGAAAATCCCTTAAGGATTTATCCCTGGAATTAGGAAATATCTCTTACTCTGCCATACGCCAGAGGAAGGTAAGGGTCCAAAAAGCTGTCCGCGCCCATTTTAACAATAAAAAAATAAAAATTCTTTGTCACAAATTAACCCCGGCTTGACATATTAAAAGTGAAGAAAGAAGGAGGAGGTGTCAATATGCGGCAATCAAAAGAAAAACAGCTCTACGACCTGGTTAATGGAGCCTTTAGGGACATCGCCCTATGTTTGGGAGGTATTTTTATCACCAACAAGGCGGACGATAAGCTCATTTGGGAAATCGCTAATTCTATTGAAGATATTTATTACAGGACCATTGACAAGCTGGAAACAATTACCGGTTACGGAGTCATTTTTGATATAGACAGCGAAAGAAACGACATCTATCCGCACCCAGCGATAGAGGCTTTATTGCGGGTGCTTCAGTTTAAGCCCGGGGCAAGAAATGCGGATTGAGGTTGAATACGCGCCGGTATCTAAGCGGGATTACGAATTGTTTATCAAAATATTAGCCGGCATGTTCACGGAGTATATCCGCGAGCAAAAAGCAAAGGAGGCTGGTGATGGAGAAGAAAGACTATTCCCAATTCATTCAGAAGATAAACCGCAAACAGCGCCAGGAAGACGGCACTTATAGTACTGTTATCAACGAATATATGATGGTTGACGGCCGGGTAAAGGAATTTACCGACATACATAAGGAGCAAGACAGGAAATTCAAGTTCACCCGCAGATTCGAGAAAGATGCCGAAGGAAACATCATCTGCCACGCCAAAGTCTATTCCCAGATCTTCGGCACTACCGAAGCCTCTGCTGGGGCCTATGGCCAGACGATGGTTGATAAGACTAACCCTTATGAAAATGCGGAGACCTCTGCTTACGGCAGATGCCTGGGTTTCTTTGGCATTGGACTCCTGGGCGCAGGTATCGCCAGCGCTGAGGAAGTAAAAGACGCGCTTTCCAGACAGGACACCCAAGATAAAGTTGAAATCCCCCAGCCAAAGCCTAACGAAGAGAAAATAACCCATTTACAAAGCAAGTATATCCATATGTTAAGCCTGCAATTGAATTTAAGGGACGAGGATTATTCTCAAATCTTAGAGAATAATTTCGGAGTTGTCTCAACAGGAGATTTAACCAAATCCCAGGCCTCAAAGTTTATCGATATCTTAAAAGGCAAGCTCAATCCGGAAAAAGCTGATGGATAAACTGGAGCAAAGGATATTTGAACTGCTTTCTGGGCATAGAGGCATAGATTCTGCCATCATTGTAAAAGAAATCCAGACTCAAATCGGCTCCGATGAACGCAGGATCAGAAAAGCCATCTCCCGTTTAGTCCAGGAATACCACTGCCCCATAGCCTCATCAGTTAGCTATCCCTACGGGTTTTACTTTATTACCAATGAAGAAGAAGCTAAAGACTGCTTAAGGCAGTATTGGTCAAGGATCGCCGAGCTTTCCAAACGGGCCAAAGCCTTGAATAAGACAATCCGTGCCGAACTGGGCAAGGAAATACAGATGGAGCTTGACTTCAATGCGCACAGGGAAACCGGATAATACCAACGGATATACCACTATTGCCAATGAGCTGCTCGAAATATTGGCATTATATCCTTTTACCCGCTGCGAATATAAGGTGCTTCTGGTGATTATCCGCCGGACCTACGGCTGGAAGCTGAAAAAGAATAAGTTAAGCTATGGAATTATTGCCAATGCCTGCGGCATATCAAGAAGGCAGGTCAAAAGGACGATAGACAAGCTGGTGAGGGATAACATTCTGATTAGGGAATCAAGTTATACAGGTTCAGTCTTTGGGCTGAATAAATATTACCTTGTCTGGGGGCTGTGGAAAACTTCAAGCCCTATGGACACCGCTGTCCATAGGGTGTTGTCCGGGGCGTCCACAGTAAATGCCAAAAATGTCCACACTCCTATGGACACTGGAGCCCACAGTTTAGCGTCGGGTGAAAGAAAAGAAAGAAATATATATAAAGAAAATAGTAAAGAAAGGAACTGTTTTTCAAGATTTTTCTCTTTAAAAACCAGGGACCAAGGCTTTAGAGAGCACCCTAAACAGCCGGTAGCCATAAAAGAGGTCATCAGATCAATAACCTGATATTTTGGCTTTATATTTATATTTAAAACACACAAACACCAAATGACCCACAGAAACACCCCTAAAGCAATGGAAAGAAGAATCGCCAGGGTATTGGGAGGCAAAAGAATCCCTTTAAGCGGAGGTTTATCTTTTATGCCCGGGGATGTCATTAGCGATAAATTCCTGGTTGAATGTAAACTCCGCGGCTCATCAGGCAAAAAGCATATCTCAATAGAAAAGGAGTGGCTAAAGAAAATTGAAAAGGAGGCTCAAGCTTTAGCCAAGTTTCCGCTCCTTGTCTTTAAATACAAGAACGATAAGTCCGATTATGTAATCCTGAACCTCAAGGATTTTATCAAACTAACCACCACCCAAAACAAGGAGGGCCGTAAAAATGGATAAAAACTGGGTTACCGCGCCAATACCTTTAAATGAAAAGGTTATCGTATGGATTAAGTCTAAGATAAAAGGCTCAAAGTCCGGGACCATCGTTATTGAGATGAAAGACTCTAAGGTGATCTCTGTCCACTATAACGCCCAAGAATTCACCCTGGATTTGGATAAGTAGGAGAAATCCAATGAGGATACTATGCGCAATGCTCATCTGCTTTATCGCTATAAGTTCATCATTCGCCGAGGAAAAGACAAAGCCGCAAACAAGGATAAATTATCTTGTCTACGAGCGCGGCTGGCTCATCAACCAGGGAAGCCAGGATATCCTAAGGGCCGCGGTAATAAGTCCGTTTTATAAGTATCTTGGGGATATCCCCAGAGGCAGTAAAGTTAATGTTTACTTTATCAGGAATAAGTTTACTGTTGAATACACCCTAAAATTCTGGATAGGAGAATACGAAACTTTACAGGAAACCTTTATCCCCACCATTTATTCTAAAGGCCCGGATGTAGGCCTGGATATGAAGGCAGAGCTTAAAGGCGATGTCTTGAGCGTAAGCATAACCAGCGCGGAGAAAATACAAGACATCTTCATTGAGCTCTTGCCGGATATCCCGGTAAAGATTTCCAATGACCGGACGCGCTATGTCCTTTCCAGCGTAGGTACAATCGGCCAGAACTTAAAACGCGGCCCGCAGGCGGAATTTAAGCTATACCTTATCGCCGAGCAGAAATTCTACAAACTCCCCGTACAGGTGAGCTATGTATTCAGGGGCGCGGTGTATGAGCGGGTCTTTACCTTTTCCTTCAGAAAGGAAGATTTTAGTAATGAATCTACAGGTCCTTGATTTTACCATCGGCAGAGAAGAAGAGCGCAAGAAGCTGATTAAGAACGCGAATGAAGGTATTCCTTCGCTTCTCTTGGGAAAGCCGGGAACCGGAAAGACTCATCTTCTCAAACTCCTTTGCCGCCACCTTAAAGAGCAAAGGAAACCGTATCTCTACATCGAGAAATTCAAACCCGTAAAAGAAGCCCTGTTTAACCTTTACAAGACCTTAACGAAAAAAACCACTCAAACCCAGGAAAAACAGATAAAGCGTTTAACCGTCTCGGAATTAACCGATGAGGTTATCGCCCTTTTAGAGCTGAAATCAAAGAAGAATCCGGTTGTCTTAGTCTTTGACCATCTGGAAGAGCTTACCTCATCAACTGCCGATATCCTGCAACAGCTTTCCAGCCTTTGCCTTATTTTCGGCGCCTGCCAGTTCATACGAAGGATACGCACCCTAAAACGCTTCTTCTGGCAGTTTGACATTGTTGAAATTGAGCCCTTAAGCAAAGAAGAGGCAAGACTACTGACAGACCGGCTCATCCGGCAAAAGCGCCTAAGGCTCAAATGCCGGGATTTCTTCATCAATCAGGTGGTAGCCAATACCTCGGGAATACCGTTATCTATTGTTGAAACCATAAGCCGCGCCAAGACCCAGAAGATAATCACCAAGCCTTATGTCCGGGAAATGTTTATCCACGGCAGCGGCATAAAAGAGGTGGATGCCTCACCGTTTGTCATCTTAATCTTTGCCTTTTTTATCGTGATGAGGTTTGTGTATAGGGGTTTTGGGGAATATCAAGGCTATGCCTTATTCGGGGCATTAACCGGCATAGGCGTATTTATCCGCTATTTAATTTACAAACAGGCCCTCCACAAGGCATAGGCCGCTAAGCCAAGAGAGAGTAAAAACAGGGATGATTTCCGTAACCCATATTTCATTCGGGGTATTACTCACCGAGTTTATCTTTACTAGCTTAGGCATAGAGCCGAATACATCCGCTTTAGCCTTAAGCGGCATAGGCGCGTTATTGCCGGATATAGACACCCCCAAATCCGCGATAGGCAAGATATGCCCGTTTTCTAAAGCCATTGAGCAGAGATACGGCCACAGGCAGGTAACCCATTCCTGGATATTTATTCTTATTTCTTTAACCCTGTTTATCCCGCTTATATTCTTTTTAGGTGTGTTCAAGTATTCAGCCTTAATCATAGGCGTAATCTCCCACATTATGCTGGATATGGCAAATATATCAGGTGTGCCCTTCTTTTATCCCAGCCCTTCAAGGTTTGTCTTCCCGGAAAATAAATCCTCAAGAATAGAGGTTAATTCCAAAAGAGAATACATTTTCCTGGCCATACTTATCATTATCCTCACTATTACCACACCCTTATCCTTTATCGGCTATAAATCCTTATTCTACCGTCTTTCCCAGACCACCTACGGGGCAATAGAAGAGACAAAGAAATTTTCAGATGATTACCTAATCAAAGTAAAAATCAAGGGCATCTGGCAGGAATCGCAAATGCCAGTTGATGATGAATTCTGGGTATTGGCCATTTTAGACGAGGGCTTAATTATTGAGAATGGCCAGAATAAAATCTACCTTGTAACCTACAAAGCCCATTCCGCGATTATCATCAATAAGATAAATGTTATTCTGGATAAGGGAATCAAAAAACAAGTCTTAACTAAACACTACTCCTATTGCCTTTTTGACCAGATAGAAATCCCCGCAAGCTCTATTATTTCGGGCTTTATCTTTTATGAAGGCTACGAGAATATCAAAGATATCCTCTGGTCCTTTGACGAAAACGAATACAAGGTAATGCGCATTGACCCGCACCAGGCAAATAAGCTCATTTTATCTTATTGCCCGGCCAGCCTGTTAAACAGGCTAAAAGACAAAAGCCTGTATGTGTCTTTTGCGGATTTAACCATCACTAAGTTTGAGGAGGCCGAAAAATGAGATATTCCGTTTTAGCAGTGGGTTTGGCTGTTTTTATTGCAGGCTGCGCCACAGCCGGAGACTACCGCTTAAGGGCCGGTGATGAGCTAAGGGTGGTTATCTGGAAGAAGCTGGATGAAAAAGCCGTTATCCGGCCGGACAAGAAGATCAGCCTGCCTCTGGCAGGCGAGGTCTCCTGCCAAAACAAAACCCCCGAAGACCTAAGCAACGAGTTAAGCCAGAAATACGAAGCCCCTACCACCGTAATGGTTGAGAAGTACCATACCTTTAAAGATGACTTCAAGGAAATAATCGGCTTTGTCCGGGATATCGCCATAGTCTACTTTATCAGCGAAAGGGTTGCCGATTACCGGAGAAAATAAGGCATGATTATCATTGCCATAAAGATACTACTGAGCGTAAGGGGGATGAGGAGATTCAATATCAAGCCAAGAAAGAACAAGAAAAGAACTAGAAGGTAATGTCAAATAAATTGTGTAAATTGTATTAAAGGTTTCTCTTCCCATTTGGAGTTTAGACGGTTAAAGATAGCGTAAATAATCCTGCTTACGCTGTCATAATTGGTAAAACATCCCATAGGCCTGGTTCTGCGCCTTACTTCACGGAATGAGCGTTCAATGATATTGGTGGTGCGAATCTGACGGCGAATAAAGGCATGGAATTGCTCTTTAATAGGGATTGTTAAAAAAGATAAGAGCTCATCAAGATCTCGTTCCAGGCATTTTACCGCTTCGGGAGCAATGTTATGCCAGTATTTACGAAGGTTTTTAAAGGCAGCAACCGCTTCCCGATGAGTCGAGGCATTATAAATCTTACGCGCATCCGCCTTAAAAGGCTTAATATCCGCCTTTTTAAGGCGTTTAGTAGCATTACGCAGTTTATGCACCCAGCAGCGCTGGTGTTTGGCCTGAGGATAGACTAACTCAATAGCCGCGATGAAGCCTTTAGAGCCATCGGTGATAACCATCTTGAGATTTTTCCCCTCCAGACCGCGCCTAAACAGGTCATTTAAGAAGCTTTCGCAGGCAGGAGTTGATTCGGCATTGGCGATTCTGAAGGCAATCAGCTCTTTTTTGCCGAAGATGGTAATACCGTAGGCAACCAGCACAAGTATTTTCTTGGCCTTAAGCGCGCCCTTTACCGAGATGGTAATGCCGTCCAGGAACAGGAACTGATATTCATCAAGCAGCTTGCGCCGGTGGAATTCTTTGACTAAAGGATTGAGCCTTTTTGTTATTCTGGATACCGTAGAGGCCGAGAGAGCAGTGTTGAGCAGCGGTTTTAACGCCCCCGCGACATCCCTGGTGGATATCCCGCGCAGGAAGACATTGCAGATGACATCATTAACGGCCTCCTGTCGTTCTTTGGTAGCGCCGGAAAACAGACGGCCTGAATAAGCCTTGCCTTGAGCGGGGGACGGCAATCTGCTCCACAGGGCCGAAGGTAGTATCGAGATTGCGGCAATAGTATCCGTTACGGTAATCCAGGCGGCTTGATCCGTTGGTTCTTTGATAAGGCTGTGTCTGCATGTATTGGATCATTTCTTCGTCAAGGCTGACTTCGATAATGCCTTTAACCAGGCGGCGCAGGTATTGGTTGATATCCACCCAGAAGTCTTTTTCTTGGGTAGATTGAAAAAACTCATTGACTCTAGCCCATCGGCGGCGTAAACTATGTTCGGTAACTACGTATTCCATTGGCGTATCCTTTCTGGTTAGGGCTGTCAGGCCCGGGTTAATAAGTCTTCAAACAGAAAGATACGCCTTTTTAATTCAAAGGTAAAGCTAATTTACACACAATTCAGTATACTACCGAACTAGAAATAGGGCTTGACACGAGCTGTTTTATAAGGTATATTTTAAGTGTATCACGATGAGAGGCTATCCAAAGGGTTCCGTCCCGCGGTAATGCCTCTTTTTCATTTATACCCCAATTTTTCCCGTAAGCCATTCATAAACAGCATATCTGCAGCAAACCCAGGGATGAATTTTCCCATTCATGTTTTTTAAAGATATGGTAAAATAGTGCTTATGCAGTTGAGAAAACCGCGTTTTCTAAGCCTATGCCTCTTAATTATTTCACTCGCCGTTTCCGGCTGTGCGGTCTCTCCCCAAAAATCGGCCGCCCATCATACCGAAGTCTATTTTTCCCCCGAAGGCAATATAAGAAGCCGCATTATTAAGGCCATTGATAATTCCCGCCTTTCAATAGATATAGCCATATTTGACTTTACCTCCCAGGAAATAAAAGCTTCTCTTGAAAATGCGAAGAAGAGGGGGCTAAAGATAAGAATTATCGCCGACAGCCGCCAGTATAAGGGCGCGCATTCAGTTGTTCAATTACTTATTGATTCCGGCTTTGATGTAAAGATAAGGCGTGGCAAGAGCCGAGGTATAATGCACAATAAATTCGCCATATTTGACAAAACCCTGCTTTTTACCGGCTCTTATAATTGGTCAGATAATGCCGAGTTCTTCAATTACGAAAACGCCATATTTATATCCGACACGGAAGTAATCAGGAAATATCAAAAAGAGTTTGATACGATCTTGAGCAGGGATTAAGGATTCCACCGCCCGCTTGGGCGGGCTGGCGGCGTGGCGCAGTCGCCGTTCGCCTCGCTGCCGCTCGTCTCACTCCCCCGCTCGCTTGGCGCTCGCTCATCTGCCCGCCTTGGTCGGCGGGCGGGCAGGCTGGGCCGCCTGCCCCTTAGCATCCAGCTCCGCTGGCTTGCCCCGCTTCGCGAGGCAACTGCCTTCAGGATAGGCGTGCTCGGACTTCAGCCCTTCGGGCTTCCGTTACCTGCGCCGCCTCTCCTTTCGGCAGTTCTGTCCTTCGTCCAGAAGCCAGCTCGTCTTGTCAGCATAGCGCGTATGTTCTTGGGGCTCTGCCCCAAACCCCGCTGGGGAATTTGAAATTCCCCAGACCCCAACGTTTTTCCGCTCCGCCAAAAACCATCGCATAGGCCCTGCTTGAGCCCGTTTCAAGACACCCTCAAATTTCTCACCAACATTTTACTTCGGCTTCTTTCTTGCCTTGATTCCGGCACCCTCCTTTCTTTTTTATGTTATTTATGCCCAATGATTTTCCGCCTGCGCACTGGCGTGCTCCGGCGGCCCCGCCTTCGGCGGGAACTTTTATCAAGAAAATTCTTAAGAAAAATTCGCCTCTACCCAGCCCTTTGTGGTCTGCCTCAAAGGGCTGGGCATCAGCCCCGCTTACGCGGGGCTGACCCTTCGGGGAGTCTCAATTTTTCTTAAGAACGGACTTTGTGGTCTGCCTCAAAGTCCGCCTTCGGTTTTCTTGACAAAAGGCTTCCCCCGACGCTTGTGCGTCGGGGGATTTTGCTTTGCGGGGTGCCTCAAAGCAAAACCGCCCCTTCGGGTTAAATCATTGGGCCTTTTGTTTTTCAAAAAAGAAAGGAGGGTTTAGCGTATGCGGCAAGAAAGAAAAGATAGTTTAAAGAGAGGTGAGAAATTTGAGGACGGCCTGCTTCGGGTGGATGGCTGTATGCAGAGGTATTCTGTCTCGCGCGATTCCCAGTATCGCACTTGGCAAGAGGATCTGCCTTCCCGTTCATTCGGGATGTCCGCCTTGCGGCAGGAGCGTCGTCTGATGAGGGATGTCTCCCGGCTTATTTCAGCGGGTTTTGTCCCTTTGGCTTCGGAGACCCTTGAGGGGTTTGTTCAGAGGAACCGGGATTTTTTAAGAGAGGAGGTGGTTTAGATGTCTTATCTGACTCTTCAGCAATTAGAGAGATATTCCCAGATGGAAGGAAGAGGCAAGACCCTGGCCCTCATCAGCCGTATCAAGGACCTTGAGAAGCGCAGGCAGGGTAAATCCCTTAAAGTCTTCGCCTTTCCCCAGAATACCAAATATGTTCCGGCCATCAGGGTTTCAGGGCTATGGCTGTTACATTTTGGCTTTGAACTGGGCGATGAGGTTACCCTTACGGCGAAAGATAACGAGATTATCATCAAAAAGACGATAGAAAGGAGGTGATAACTATGCGTAAAGAAGAGGAACCCTGGATTATCCGGGTGGATGTGCCTAAAGGCGAACTGCGGGTCTGTGACTATTGCAATTGTGACCTCATAGACCATGAGGCCAATGCGATAGAGGACTGTTTTACCACCGATTACGGCTTGATGTGCCAGCGGTGTATAGGCGGAATTACCCCCATAAAGTCCTATAAGCAAGGTGAGAATGTGTACTATGAGGATTGGTATTAAACCCACGAAAGGAGTGCAGTAAAAATGCGAATCTTAGCCAATTACGGATACAAAAATAACGGCGATACCTATTCGGTAACTTTTGAAACAATCGGCGATGTGCCCAAAGAACAGGCAGACAACGTGGTGGATGAGCTTTTCACTATGGCCAAGCGGGCAATTGAGCGTCAATTAAATCCGCAGGTAAAGCCTTCAAAACCCGCGCCTAAGGATAAGGATGAGGTTACTATCCCGGAGCCTGCGCGTCCTGATCAGTGCCAGGGAAAGAATAAGCCTCACATTAAAGACCCTCTTGCCCCCGCCAGCCCTAAGCAGAAAAGCTTCATTGCCCGGCTGGCCAAAGAGAAAGGCCAGTTTATTGAAGGGCTGAATTCCTTGACAATGGCCGAGGCCAGCCAGACCATAGATGAGCTGATGGCGGTATAGCCTTAAAGAATCGGGGCGGGCCCTTGCGGCTCGCCCCAAATTCTCTGTCACAAATTAGCTCTGGCTTGACATATTCTATATGGGAGGTGTCCAAAAATGAATAATAATCATTTATCCGTAACCCAGCTTAAGATGTATCTTCGTTGCCCTTTGCAGTATAAATTCCGTTACCTTGACGGCCTGAAAATCCCTCCGGCCAGCGCGCTTACCTTAGGCAAGTCAATCCATTCCGCATTAGAGGTGAATTATGTCCGCAAGATAAAGACCAAAGATGATCTGCCGGTTAAGCAGTTAACAGACTTGTTTTCGGATTTCTGGGACTCCGGGGTTAAGGAAACAGTATTTGAAGAAGACGAGAAGCCGGGTCAAGTCAAAGACGAAGGTATAGGCTTGATTAGTGCCTACCATAATCAGGTATCTCCGGCTATCCAGCCCAAGATTGTGGAAAAAGAGTTTGAGCTATCTTTCCAGAATGTTGACTACACCCTAAAAGGCAGGCTTGACCTTGTGGATAGTCAGGACATCATTATTGACCACAAAACCACCAAACGCAGTATGCCGGAAGACAATGCCGCCAAAGACCTACAGCTTACCTGCTATGCCCTCGCCTATAGGCAGACCTTTGGTCTTCAGGAAAGCGCTCTGCGCTTTGATGTAATGGTCAGAAACAAAACCCCGAAAATCCAACAGCTCTCCACCCAGCGTAGCCAGGAAGACATTGACCGCTTCCTCAAAATCTTGGCCTATGTTTCAAAGGCAATCAAAACTGGCATATTCTATCCCAACGAGAACTACTTTTGCGGTATGTGCGGGTATAAGGAATTGTGTAGGGGATGGTAAAATTAAAAGCGGGGCTAGAACTTAGCCCCGCCATTGCCAGAGTTAGTGTTTAGTTTTGTCAACTAATTTGTAACCCTGTCGTTGTTCTGGAGTAGGTGGTAACGGTTCGCCTTTTGTGACGGTTCGTTCTACACCAGTGCGACCACCTCTTGGGCCAATAATTTCGTATTGACCTGACTGTGGCGCGGTTTCTCCAGATTTTAACAACCCAGATCTTGACATTTTTTCCTCTTCCTCCTCCTTGGGCAAGATTTCGCTCACCGCGAGGCCCAATTTTATACAAAGAGAATAATTAGACCGGGGCCGGGTGAGCTAACGTCTAACCCGTAGAGGAGGAAGAGTTAAAAAGTTAAGCTCCAGGAATAGGTATAAATTACCATTTCAATGTTTGATTGTCAATTATTTATAGTGTTTATGATGTTTGGTGTTTGGGAAAATTTAATGGAAACGCTTGCCCAAACCTGCTTTTTGTGGTATATATACCCAATATGGGAATTGCTCAAAGTGCTATGTTAGAAGGGCTAAATCTGGCACTTAAAAACAACTCAAACCTTCGCTTACAAGGCGGAGGTTTTTTGTTTTTAGGAACCACAGGAAGCCGTAATTAAAGACAGGAGCGATCTGATGACGGTCAAAACTCATAGTGAAATGGCTAATTTTATCTGGAGCATTTGTAATCTGCTCCGCGGGCCTTATAAAAGAAATGAGTATCGTAAAGTTATCCTTCCGCTTACTGTCCTGCGCCGTTTTGACTGTATCCTTGCGCCTACCAAAGTCAAAGTGCTTGAAGCGTTTAAAACCTTGAAGGGTAAATCAGAAAATGTCGTTCAATCAAGGCTTAGGGAAATAACCGGAGTCCCATTTTATAACCTCTCAAAGCTGGATTTTAACCGTCTTTTGGACGACCCTAATCAGATTGCCCCTAATCTTAACGGATACATAAACGGTTTCTCGCCTAATGTCCGTCATATTGTAGAGCGTTTTGAATTTGGCGATGAAGTGCGTAAGATGTCAGAGAAAAATCTTCTCTTTGAAGTTGTGAAAAAGTTCTCCTCGCTTGATTTGTCGTCATTGCGGGTGGATAATGTTCAGATGGGCTATATTTTTGAAGAGCTTATCAGGATCGGCGCGGAACAATCCAACGAAGAGGCCGGAGAACATTTCACTCCGCGCGAAGTAATTAAGCTTATGGTTAATTTGCTTCTCTCCCCGGAGGAGGATTTAAGAAGAAGCCATGTCGTGAAGACCATTTATGACCCTGCTTGCGGAACAGGTGGGATGCTTTCAGTTTCAGAGCAATATATTCGCGAGCTTAACCGCGACGCGCAACCGCATCTATTCGGCCAGGACTGGAATGATGAAGCCTGGGCGGTGTGTCGGTCAGATATGCTGATTAAAGGAGAAGATGCGGATAATATTAAGCCTGGATGTACCTTTGAAAAAGACGGATTCCCGAAAGAGAGGTTTGATTATATGTTGGCTAATCCGCCATTTGGCGTAGAATGGAAACAGCAGGCTAAAACGATTATCAGTGAACATGAAAAGCTCGGCTATGACGGCCGCTTTGGTGCAGGTCTGCCGCGTATTAATGACGGTTCGCTTTTATTTCTTCAGCACATGATTTCAAAAATGCGTGTGCCAAAAGAAGGCGGAAGCCGCATTGGCATCGTATTTAATGGTTCCCCTCTTTTCACAGGTGACGCTGAAAGCGGCGAATCGAACATCCGCAGATGGATTATTGAAAATGACTGGCTTGAGGCGATCGTGGCCCTACCGGATCAGCTTTTCTATAACACCGGTATATCAACGTATATTTGGATTCTTACCAATCGAAAAGAAAAACGCCGCAAAGGCAAAATCCAGCTTATTGATGCCCGCGAGTTTTATCTGAAGATGCGAAAAAGCCTCGGCAACAAGCGTAACCAAATAGGCGATGGCGAAGAAGGACGCGCCAATCAGATCAGCGAAATAAGCAAAATTTATGGCAACTTCAAACATGATGAAACCCGCACGATTATGGTTGATGGCGTGCAAAAAACGCTGATTGTAAACAAGATTTTTGATAATGCTGATTTTGGCTATAACAAAATCACGGTCGAGCGTCCGTTAAGAGTTAACTTTCAGGCGTCAGATGAGCGCATCGCACTTTTGGAGGAACAGAAGGTGTTTAAAAGCCTTGCCTCAAGCGATAAAAAGAATGAAGCCGTGAGACAAAAAGAGATTGAGACCGGTAAGGAGCGGCAGAAAGAAATAAGAAACTTGCTTGTCCGCTTGAAAGAAGAAACAGGATGTATTTTCTTTAAGAATCGAGAGCAGTTTCTGGAAAAAATAAGGCAAGTTGGCGATAACTTGGATATGAGGCTTTCCGCGTCAGAATTCAAAGCAGTTTTAGAGGTCTTGAGTGAGCGCGACGAGACAGCGGATATCTGTACCGATAAGAACGGCAACCCTGAAGCCGATCCCGAATTGAGAGACACAGAAAATGTGCCGCTTAAAGAGAAGATTGAGCATTATTTCAAGCGCGAAGTCCTGCCGCATGTCCCGGATGCGTGGATTGATGAGACTAAAACCAAGGTCGGTTATGAAATACCCTTAAACCGCCATTTTTACTGTTATGAACCACCGCGCGACTTGGAAGCGATTGAAAATGATATCAAGGGGCTTGAGGGTGAGATCGTGTCGCTACTTGGGCAAGTTACGGGAAGTAATGGTGAGAAAAGATGAAATTAAAAGCATACCCAAGATATAAATCATCCGGCGTGGAATGGCTTGGCGATGTGCCGGAATTTTGGGAGGTGAAAAGGTTAAAGGATTTGCTCAAAGCAAAGAAAAATGCAATCAAAACAGGACCCTTTGGCAGCCAGCTTTTATCTTCCGAAATGTACGACGAGGATGTTAAGGTTTATAATCAAAAAAGTGTAATTTCCAACGATTTTGAATATGGTGAAAACTACATTTCATTGGAAAAATTCAAGGAACTCAAAGAATTTCAGACATTTCCAGGCGATTTTCTTATAACCACAAGAGGAACAATCGGACGCTGTGCAATTTTACCAGAAAATGCCGAGCAAGGAGTTCTTCATCCCTGCTTAATGAGGTTGCAAACGGATAAAGCAAAGGTGTATGATCGTTTTTTAGAAATTCTCATTGAAGAAAGCACCTTTATTCTCGAACAGCTCAGAATAAAAAGTAATGGTACTACCATTGAGGTAATCTACCAAGATTCATTAAAAAATGTGACTGTTTTACTTCCACCTCTCTCCGAACAACAATCCATTGCTGACTACTTGGACCGTGAGACTGGAAAGATTGATGAGCTGATATCAAAAAAAGAACTTCTGATTGAGCGGTTGAAAGAAAAGCGCACAGCGCTAATCTCTCGCGCGGTCACCAAGGGACTTAATCCCAATGTCCGTTTCAAACCATCCGGCGTGGAATGGCTTGGCGATGTGCCAGAGCATTGGGATGTAAAAAGGCTAAAGTATTTAATAGCTGAGCCAATTACTGATGGGCCACATACGACGCCAGAATTTATTGATGATGGGATCCCTTTTTTGTCAGTTGATGGTATTCAGGATGGTGAATTAGTTTTTGAGAAATGTAGATATATATCATTGGAAGACCATAAGGAATTTAAGCAAAAGGCATTTCCTCGAGTTGGAGATATTCTACTTGGAAAGGCGGCATCAACTGGCAAGATAGCACGAGTAAAAGTTGATTTTGAATTTAGCATCTGGTCGCCATTGGCCTTGATAAGACCTGATGATAGAGAAGTCGATAGTGCTTATCTCGAATATTCATTCAAAAGCATGTTTTTACAGGCACAGATTGATATTTATTGCACATCGAACACGCAAAAAAACATCAGCATGGATGACATACCGATATTGATATTTGGGATTCCCGCTATTGCTGAACAGAAGACAATTGTTGAATATCTCGATCGTGAAACCGGCAAGATTGACGCTTTGGCAGAAAAAGTGCACAAGGCCATTCAAAGACTCAAAGAATACCGCACCGCCCTCATCAGCGCGGCGGTGACCGGGAAAATTTATGTGAGGTAAAATTATGGCACGAGTTAGAAAAATTATGCGGCATCCAGATGGTAAAAATTACTATTTGGTAGATGCTAATTTTTTAGTAAACAAGTTTATCCCTGCGAGGCTATATAATAACCTTTTGGGGGACAAATTCGCGCGTGAAAAAACGCGTGTTGAAAATAGCATGAAATGGTGGGATGAAATTGATAGGCAAATTAAAAAAGGGAAGGGAAAAATATATATTCCAGACATATGCATCGCTGAATCGTTTAAAGTATTAGCCAAAAAGTTTTATGAGGATAAGTTATTCAAAAGCCCCGTGGATTTTAATAATGCGCGTAACAAAATGAGTAGTTATATTACAACCAGTGTCAGGAGATTGAAATCAGCTAAGCGTAAGATAGATGTCCATGATGTTTCAACATGTCGAGATATAATTATCGCCGTTGACCGGTTTTTTGAGATGTTTTTCAAGAAACAGAAGAATGCCCAGATTGCTGATTTGATTCTTTTGGCTACTGCGAAATACCTGATGGATTTTTATGATATTCCCAAAGATGGTTTGCACATCATTACTTTAGATAATGCGTTGTGGGAAGGCAGTAAAACGATAAATGAAATTCCTAACGCATATAACCCAAATAAACAAGATGACTCTGTTCAACGTATCTTTACGGATCGATAATGTAGTTGCGTCTAATTGACTTCTATTTTGTGTGAGGTGTTTATGAAAGCATCAACAGAAAAAGCTTTTGAGATTTATATTCAAGAGACCATGGCCAGCTGTGGCTGGGTGACCGGTTTAAGCGTATTGTGGGACGTTAAGAGCGGGTTGTTCCCTGATTATATCTTTTCTTTTCTCAAGGAAACCCAAGGGGTGCTGTGGGAACAGATGGAAAAACTGCATGGCGTTGATCTTAAACCAAAACTTCAGGAAGCCCTTGTCAAAGAACGCGAGGCAAAGGGAACCCTTCACATTATTCGCCATGGCTTTAAATTCTATGGAAAGGCGTTTCATATTGCTTATTTCAAGCCCGCTCATGGACTCAATCAGGAAACACTTACCCTTTATGAAAAGAACAAATTGTATGTCGTCCGTCAAGTGCCCTGTCATCCGCAGGATAATAGCACTATTGACCTTGTGCTTGTGTTAAATGGCATTCCGGTAGCAACCTGCGAGCTTAAGAATCCGATGACCGGCCAGACCTGGCGGGATGCGGTTCATCAGTACAAAAAGACCCGCGATCCCCGCGCTCCACTTTTCCAATTCAAGAAAGGTGCGCTGGTGCATTTTGCTGTAGACCCGAATGAAGTGCATATGGCAACGTGCCTTGATAGGGAGAATACATTCTTTTTGCCTTTTAACCGCGGAAGCCACCCTGGTGAAATGAAATGCGGCGCCAGCAATCCTCAACACCATTTCGGCCATCGCACCGGATATTTCTGGGAAGATATTTTAGCGCGCGACAGCTTTATTGATATTATCGGGAGTTTTATCTTTTTAGAAACTACCGAAGAAACAATTGACGATGGTCAAGGCGGCCGAAAAAAAGTAATCAAGGAAACAATGATTTTTCCGCGATATCACCAGTTGGATTCTGTGCGAAAACTGGTGAGCACGGCAGGATCAGAAGGAGTCGGGAACAATTATCTTATTCAACATTCTGCAGGAAGCGGCAAGACGAATAGTATCTCATGGCTTTCGCATCGGCTTTCCAGCTTGCATACGGATCATGATGAAAAGATTTTTGATTGTGTGATTGTAATTACAGATCGCAAAGTCCTTGATAGACAGCTTCAAGACGCTATTTATCAGATTGAGCATGCCCAAGGTGTAGTTAAGGCCATTGAACAAGATTCAAGGCAATTGGCCGAGGCATTGGTAGATGGGACTAAGATAGTTATTACCACACTTCAGAAATTTCCATTCGTATTAAAAGGGCTTTTGCACATAGCTGGAGCTGAAAATCTTGATACCCCGGATGCGGCTTCTGCGCAGAGAGCGCGGGAATGGGAAGACAGGATAGCCGCCCGGAAATACGCGGTTATTGTTGATGAGGCGCATTCCAGCCAGACTGGAGAAGCTGCCCGGGAGCTCAAGGCTATTCTTGGAGCTGGCACAAATCAGGAAAAGGAAGAAGCGGAAGCTGATTGGGAAGATAGGCTCAATCAGATAATGGAATCACGCGGCAAGCAGAAGAATTTAAGTTTCTTTGCTTTTACAGCTACTCCCAAGGGTAAGACGCTTGAGCTTTTTGGTCGTGTGGGGAGTTCGGGGAAACCCGAGGCATTCCACACTTATTCGATGCGCCAAGCCATAGAGGAAGAGTTTATTTTGGATGTCCTTCAGAGATACACGACTTATAAAACATGTTACCGTTTAGCGAAAAAGGCTGAAGATGACCCCAATATGCCGAAAAAGAAAGCTACGAAGGCATTAGCCAAATATATGACTATCCATCCTTACAATATTGAACAAAAGACAGAGGTTATTATTGAACATTTCCGTGAACATGTCCGGCCTAAACTTGGCGGTCGGGCCAAAGCTATGGTTGTATCAAGTTCCAGGCTTCAGGCGGTGCGGTATATGCTCTCTTTCCAGAAGTATATCGCTGAAAATAAATATACTGATGTGCGTCCGCTTGTGGCGTTCAGCGGAACCGTTAAGGACCCGGACACAAGCCTTGAATATACCGAACCTGGTATGAATATAGATGTTGTTACAGGCAAGAATATATCTGAATCACAATTGCCGGATAAGTTTGATACTGGGGATTATCAGGTGCTTTTGGTGGCGAATAAATACCAGACAGGGTTTGATCAGCCGCTTCTCTGCGCGATGTATGTGGATAAACGCCTTGATGGCGTTCAGGCGGTACAGACGCTTTCTCGCTTGAATAGAACCTATCCGGGAAAGGAAGCGCCGTTTATTTTGGATTTTGTAAATAACGCGGAAGACATTTATATGGCATTTAAACCTTATTATGACGCTACAGAAATTCAAGAGGTTTCTGATCCAAGCCATATAGAGAAGATCAAGCATGAATTAGACGCGATGCAGGTTTATCATTGGTCAGAGGTTGAGGCATTCTCGCAGATTTTTTATCTACCTATTCATAAGCAAAACCCTTCTGATCACGCCCGGATGGAGAAGCATATTCAGCCGGCGGTAGACCGCTATCGCTATTTGGATGAGGTTAAGAAAGTGGAGTTTTATGAAAAAATAACCGCTTATGTCAGGTTTTATTCTTTTATCAGCCAAATTGTCCCTTACGCGGATGCAGAACTGGAGATGCTTTATAGTTTTGGCAGGGCTTTGATACCGCACCTTGATGATACAGACGATATAGGGCGGCCTCATCCAGAAAAAGAGGTTACCTTGCAGTATTATCGGCTTGAGAAGGTTATGTCAGGCGCTATTATTTTGTCTGACGGAGACTCGGGCGGGGTTAAGAGTCCGACGGCTGTTGGCACGAGCAAAGTTAAAGATGAAGATAAACTGCTCTCTGAGATTATTCAAGTGCTTAATGAAAAGTTTGGAACGAATTTTACCGAAGAAGATAGATTGTTTTTTGAACAAATTAAAGAAAAAGCCTGTAAAGATGAGCGGGTCATTCAAACTGCAAAGGCCAACACTTTGGATAAGTTTGAGCTTGGAATCAGGAAAATCATTGAATCGCTTATGATGCAACGAATGTCTCAGAACGATGATATCGTTACCCGATATATGGACGATTCAGAATTTCAGAAAGCGGTATTCCCCTTATTAGCGCGGGACATCTATCGGGTTATTATAGAACATGCAAGTGATGAGAAGAAAAATAAATGATTGTGTGACATTGTCGCGGATTTTCTGCGGTTACTTTACTATTTTTACATATAATAAAATAAGTGCAAATCTAATTACAGGATATTAATGATGGACATTATATCGGAATCGTTTAATTTTAATAGATTTTGCGAAGCCGTTAAAGACTTAGAGTTTTTGCAATTAATTAATGCCGTACAAGATGAGATTGGTAGACTTAAACACCATTTTAAAAAGAATAGTGGAGTTTGTAAATTTATTAGCGGAAGTAAAGAAGATAATTACTATAAGGATTTAATGTTATTGCTTAAGTTGCTTCTCGGACATAAGGTCTCAATAAATATAAGACAAGGTTTTATAGAAGACGCTTTAAATTTATTCAGAGCATTATCTTATAAATATGATTTTCCAAGTAATGATATTGACAGCATTGTGGAATTTGCTAAGAATTTTAGGGATAAGTCTTTAAGAAACTAAAAGATTGTAGAAATATTGCGGTGGAGCTGAAAATATTCCGCCGCCACCTTTATTAATTTTCAAAAGTGTCGATATAAGAAGGTGGCGGCATAATGTTCTACAATTTAGCGTAACCGAATCAGGAGTGAAATTGCTTTAAGAATAGAAATCCACCACCACAAATTTTTTGCCTTGACAAATACTATATAATGTGTTATCCTCTTATCTAAGATACAATATATAGTTGCTATGATAAAATTAATGATTTATTCAGAATCAAAATTGAAAACATATAAAAGCGAAAATATTTTGAGAGCTTAAAATAATAGGGGGAGGTTTGTGATGGCCAAATACAATAGGAATAGTGGGAAAGAGTGGAAGCCGCAGGAAGTCTCTATGCTTAGATCACTTGCTAAAGCTAATACTCCGACCGGAGTGATAGGATTGAAGCTGGGACGTACTAAAGACGCAGTATACGCTAAGGCTAGCGACAATAGTATTTCTCTTGGACCTACGAATCAGTCTCCGTATAACCGACGAAGTAAATAACCGACTGTTCCTGAATATATTTTTAAAGAGTGTTCTGTATTCGCTGGCTAAATGCCAGTTTACACAACCTGAAAGGAGGGCAGTAAAAATGAGCAAATTTATCGCTCATTATCTGCAGCGCTCCCTGCCTTCTCGCATTAGGACCCGAATACCCCGATAAATACGCTTATTGGGACTCGGAAACTCTTGATGAAGAATCTCGTTGGGTTGTGGTGAAGAAGGTTTGGCGGATGGCGAGGCGTAAGCCTTAACCCGGAAGCGTTGACTTTGTTTAAGGGATTCGTAGAGATAAAAAGGCAAAGCACAGTCAAGGCGGCGGACAATCTTAATGGCGCATCAGAGAGACCCGCCGCTTAAACCTTCTATAATCAATAGTGACCACTTTAAAGGCATGAATGTGTTATTTAGGAGCTTGATAAACCGGGAGAGTGAGCTAACGTGAGCATATAAATATCTTGACTTTATCTTTTAGAGTGTTATTCTAATCTTAAAATTAGGTTCTACAGTGGTGCAGTTTGAAGGGGCAAATCCTCCACTTAAAAATAAGAAAAACCTTCGTGGTCATAAGACTGCGGAGGTTTTTTATTTTATGGGTAATTTAATCAAAAGGAGGGTAGGTGGGATGAGAGTTCTTATCGGAATACTGATTATAACTGTTTATATCTGTGGCAGTGCCCATGCTTATTTAGAGGACTATCCGCCATTTAAGTTTTCCGAAAGCTTCCCAAAACATGTTAAGGCGGAATTACTCGTTGATTATGATAATTCGGAGTACCGCTCAAAGGACGGCCAGGTTACGGCAAGGCTGAAAGAGTCTCCGGACAGCTTTGAATTTATTCTCACGGCAGATGGAACAACAGTAACAAAGCTTTTGGAGAGGGAAGCGCCTTTTCCTTACGCGTCCTATCGGGTGGATCTGGATAATAACGGGCTTAATGATTTTATAGTCTTCTACAGCAATCGGGGCAATGGCCTGGCTTCACAGCTTGTTGTTGCCGATCTTTATCTCCAGAAGCCAGACGGCTCTTACCAGAGTATTAATTACGAAGGGCTTGGGGCAGGGATTGAGGATTTTATTGATTTAGACCAAGACTCCAAGGCCGAAGTCATTATTATGGATATGCATGGAGGCAAGGAGCACAATTATTTTTCTTACAGTGTTTATGAGATTAAGGATGGGAAGCTGGTTAACGCGGATAACAAATTCAAAGGATTCCCGAAGTTTATCTGGTATACCAATAAAAAGAACGACAAAGACACCACTCATTTAGAGGCGGATGAAAAGGCCTCCCACATCAAGAAGGTGGATTCCGAAATCAGATACCGGCTTGTTACGCCCGGAGGCGCCGTTATAAAGCCCCTAAGTGAAACAGGGGTTAAAAGGCTTATAAGTAAATTAAATAAACAAGGCATTGTCTTGGGGTATGAGGAGAAGATCAAAAAGAATACGGTGAATCATTATAATACGCAAGGCGGCTGGTTCGGCCTGTGGGAAAGCCCCGGGACCGGCTATTATATTTATAAAGCCGATATAAATAACGACGCTATACCCGAATACGTATTGGCATCGTTTAGCGGTTCCGGAAACTTCTTTGATATTGACGCGATATACGCGGAAAAAGACGGTAAGTTTGTTGATACCTATAAAACAATAAAGATAGAGCTAAGAAAGCGGATTAGAGATGCGCAAGGCGAGGATTATGACCTGGAGGAAGGGTATGTTGGCTTTATGAACGGCAGTGTGGATATTGTAGCGGCGGGCGGCAAAACCTATTTTACTTTGACGCAGATAATCCGCGATTACGATATCCCGGATTTTGAGCGTTCCTTCAAAGACCCAAAGTCATTTAAATTCTTGTGGGATAATAACGGCCTCGCGCTCTTATCCTCGGTAAGAAATAAGTAATGAGAAAGAAGACAAAAAAGACAGTTCTATCCTAATAGTCTGCCTAATGGTATAATCAAACAAAAGGAGGAGGCTTATGAAGAAAATATTGCTTGTTATGATGTTTTTATGCGCAGGTATTGGTTTTTATCCAAATCGCATTCTAAGGGCTGAACCCACCTCAAATGAATTGCAGCAAGGCAGGTATGTTCTTATAATGCAAAACGGCAGGGCAATAGCAAATACAAGGATCCCGGCTATTATTCTAGACAGCTATAAGGGTATAATCTGGACTTGCCAGAATTTACAAGACGGTAATCCTTTGTGGGTTAAAACGGATTTAGGAAAACAAGGGGATAGCTCACAGGAAAAGAAGAAATATATAGTAAGAATGTTGGAATGGCAGGATTCCGACTTGAGAATGCCAGCGGTTGTTTTGGATATTGAAGAAGGTATAGTCTGGAATTGCCCCAATATAGTAGATGGAAAGGCGACCTGGATAGAAAAAGACTTAAAGAAGGATGCGCCTGATAAATGAAGGGGATAAAGTATCTTTATATTCTTATTATTTCTTTTATTTTTGCCAGCTTGATAGGCTGCACCTCCACAGGCGCTTCCCATAGAGATGCCAACGGAGTCTTGAAGACTAAAACAAGAACAAGTGCGGGAGTTTATAGGGGGGATAGATAGAGGAATAGGAATCCCGGTGCGGAATCCTGGGGCACAATACTTAATCCTAAAGAGATAAACCAGTCCGGGGGTTTTAACTGGTCTTGGATGGGTTTTGGGATACAATACTTGAAGTCCTAATGATGTAGGTATGAAAGTTATAGCTTTATTTATGTTAGTTTATTATAATATATAATTGAAGTATTTTAAATGTTGTTGTTCTCGAATACCGACACCATTTAAGGAGCAGAAAATGGCTACGTCAGAACAGGTGAAAGCTTTAATTCGTTCGCACTACAATGACAATTCTGAGCAGTTTTTTGCAACTGTTTTGCAGATTGCAGCCCATGAAGCTCGTCAGGGGCACAGTGAATTGGCTCATGAAATTCGCGAGCTTGTTGATAAAGCAAAGAAAGAAACCTCTCAAAAGAATATCCTTGTCTTTCCTCAGGATCTCAATGGGCTTATTTTTACTGAACAGCCGGGACTTCCATTATCGTCTTTAGTAGTTAATAATCAATTAAAGCAGAGAATTGAGCGGATTGTTACTGAGTTTCGACAGCAAAATAAGCTTAAAAGCCATGGTTTGTCTCATCGCAGGAAAATACTTTTAGCTGGTGCCCCAGGAACGGGTAAAACTATGACAGCTAAAGTTTTGGCATTTGAATTAAATCAGCTATTACATATTATTCAAATGGATCGATTAGTTACAAAATTTATGGGGGAAACTGGCGCAAAGCTTAGGCAAATTTTTGATAAAATACGTGAGATGCCAGGGGTTTATTTATTTGATGAGTTTGATGCTATTGGTGGCGAAAGGAATTTAGAAAATGATGTTGGTGAAATGCGTCGAGTGTTGAATGCTTTTTTGCAGTTTATTGATAAAGATGCTTCGAATAATTTGATTATTGCGGCTACTAATAACCTACGACTGCTTGACCGAGCCTTATTCCGGAGATTCGACGATGTGCTTCATTATGGGTTGCCAGAACAAGATGATCGATTAAGATTAATCAAAAATCTACTGGGCACTTTTTGCAGTAAAGATTTTCCTTCAGAAAGGGCTGCAAAAATGGCTGAAGGGCTTAGCCACGCTGAAATTGATCATGTGTGCCGTGATGCAATAAAGCTCGCTATATTGAATAATAAAGAATCTGTCGCGTTCAAATTATTTGAAGATTTACTAAAAGAACGTCGTTTAGCATATCATACAAAAGAACGATAAGTCATCATGGCTAATGAACGATTCTCTCATATTTTTCTACGAGACCATCCTGCCGTAAAGAACTTCACGGGTACTTCTTCTATGGGTGCTAAACCACACATCCCTATTCGAGATAGACAGCCTCATAGTCAATTTCTTCTTGACAGACTTAATGCTGCTTGGCAGCAAGCCAAAAATAAACAAGCCGTAATACATGCGATTAGGGAAGGTGTCTATATTGAATTTAAAAGTGATCCTGGAGCAGATTTGGTTACCAAAAGCTTGGACGATATGCGTTCTAAAAAGGTGCGGTTATTAAATGTGCGTACAGAAGGAGATGGAGATGCCGCAGTTACTCTTGCCACTGTTTATGTGGCGAATGAGAAGAAGGGGTATTTTCTATCTAAAATCCAAGAGTACGCAATGAATGATTTAAAATCGGGAAAGCCTAAGAATGCAACCTTGATTAATAGCATAGCCGATATTAGAGAGGCTATTTTGGTTGAGTCTTTTTGGCAGGACAAAAAAGAATTGATTCCTTCTGAGGAAAAGACATGGTGTGAGGTTTGGTTGAGTAGTGAAACTGATGCAGTAATCCAAAGGTTTGAAGAAATTCTCGACCGTGAGCAAATTGAGAAAGCTAAGGGTACAATACGCTTTCCAGAGCGCACAGTAAAACTGATTTTAACTAATAAAAGCCAGCTAGAGCGTTTGACTGCTTTATCTGATGACATCGCGGAATATAGACGGGCAAAAGAAACAGCTGTCTTTTGGGTAGAGATGGAGAACCAAGAGCAAGCGCAGTGGGTTAGGGATTTATTGCAACGATGTAAAGTGGAATCCGATCCAAAGGTTGCTATCTGTGTGCTGGATACAGGTATAAATTATGGGCATCCACTGCTTTCTTTGGTTTTAAAAAGTGGAGATTGTCACTCCGTTGATCCAAATTGGGGAATTGATGACCATAATGGGCACGGTACTCTTATGGCAGGGGTGGCTGCTTATGGTGATTTGGGGGAATGTCTATTGAATACAGAATTAATCCATTTGCGTCACTGTCTCGAGTCTGTAAAAATTCTTCCTCGACCACCAGGGTATACTAAGCCAGAACTTTGGGGTTATATTACGGCTCAGGCTGTTAGTAGAGCAGAAATTCAGTCTCCAGAAAGGAAACGCGTTCTATGTATGGCTATATCTGCAATTGATACTCGAGATCGAGGCCGTCCTAGTTCTTGGTCAGGTAAGGTCGATCAACTTTCATCTGGAGTAAATGACGACAATAAGCGGCTTTTTATTATATGCGCGGGGAATATTACCGATTTTGGTACCATATTGAATTATCCCGATGCTCAATTAACAGATTCTGTTCATGACCCTGCCCAATCATGGAATGCGCTTACAGTTGGAGCATTTACTAAATTAGACCAAATAAAAGATAAATCTTTTGCAGGATTTTCTCCGGTTGCGCCATCAGGAGGACTTTCGCCATTTACTACTACATCTTTAGAATGGGAGAGTCGTTGGCCTATTAAACCAGAAATTGTTATGGAAGGCGGTAATGCGGTTCACGATGGGCATGGTTATTGTAGTAGTGCTGATGATGTGTCTCTTTTGTCCACTTTTCGTGACCCGGCGGTTCGCCATTTTTATGACTTCAATATGACTAGTGCGGCAACTGCGCAAGCAGCTTGGTTTGCAGCGCAAATACATAATGCCTATCCGGACATCTGGCCGGAAACAATTCGAGCCCTGATGGTGCATTCTGCTGAATGGACTGATACTTTAAAAGTACAATTTTTACCGCTTAAACCTACAAAGACAGATTATTCTCGGCTGCTACGTATTTGTGGGTATGGTGTGCCTAATTTGACGCGCGCTCTTTACAGTGGATCGAATAGTTTGACGCTTATTGCACAAGAAGAATTACAACCTTTTGATGAGAAAGATGGAGGAAGTGGTTATAAAACTAAAGAAATGCATCTTTATGATTTACCTTGGCCTAAGGAAGTTCTTCTACATTTACCATCTCAAACGAATGTTCAAATGCGCATCACGCTATCTTATTTTATAGAGCCAGGGCCTGGTGAGATAGGGTGGAAAGATCGTTATCGTTACGCCTCTCATGCGCTGCGGTTTGATGTAAAATCTCCCAATGAAACAAACGATGATTTTATTAAGAGGATAAATGTAGCTGTAAGATCTGAAGATGAAGGCCATCCGGGAACTCAAAGCGCATCGGATCATTGGACAATTGGGTCAAATGGAAGAGACAAAGGCTCAATACATTCTGATATATGGGATGGTACCGCTGCAGAATTAGCGGAATCTGGTGTTATTGCTATTTATCCTGTTATCGGCTGGTGGCGTGAAAGAGCTTATCTTGAGAAATGGAACCGTAAGTGTCGGTATGCACTCGTTGTATCAATAACAACTCCAGAAGAAAAAGTGGATATTTATACTCCTGTAGCAAATAAAATCGGTATTACTGTACCGATTTCTGTTAACATGTAAATTGTCTAAACCTGGCTTTCAGTGTGTTGGTAGCAGTCTTAAGAAATAGCTATAATATTACTTACTTTAAGGGTAGCCTTATCCAAAAACTCGTCCCTTTACCTAATTCGCTCTCCACGGATATTTTTCCATTGTGATTTTCAACAATGCTCTTAACGATTGACAGCCCTAACCCCGATCCGTTTTCTTTGGTGGTAAAGAAAGGGTCAAATATTGAGGGAATTTGCTCTTTGGCTATGCCCTCGCCAGTGTCAGAAATTCTCACCCTTAAATTCCCCCTTTCTTTCTCTATGGCTACCGAAAGTTCTTTTATCCTGCCGTTATTGTCTTTCATTGCCGCGATACTGTTTAAAAACAGGTTAAGGAATACCTGCTTTAACTGCTTAGGATCAGCGGAGATTTCCGCGTTGCCGGGTAAATAATATTTTTTTACCCGGATATTCTTTTCTTTAAGCTCATTCTCAAGCAGAGAAAATGTCTCGTCAACTATCTTGTGTAGGCCCACAATCTCCGTTACCAGGCGCTTGGGGTGGGCGTAGGTAACTAACTGCTCTACAATATGGTTTATCCTATCCACCTCCGAACCGACTATCTTTTGAAATTTCTTTCGGAATTCCGGGTCATCAAATTTCTTATCCAGATAGGCGGTAAAGGTTTTGATTGATGCCAGAGGGTTTTTTATCTCGTGGGCAATGCCTCCGGCCAGCCTGCCTATGCTGGCGAATTTTTCCACCTCAAAAAGTTTCTCCTTAGCTTTTGTAATCTCCTCATAGGCCTGGGCGTTCTCAATAGCCAGCGTCGCCTGAACAGAGAGGGTGTTAAACAGGCTTAAGTCCTCCCGCGAATACATATCCCCGGATAATTTCTCACCCAATAAAAGAAAGCCGGTCAGTTTGTCTTTTAGAAAGCTGGGCACGCATACGCTCACATTGAGCCGGTTCATTTCCTTAATCACTGCCTCCAGGGTATCTGACGGTTTTTGCTTAAGCGCCAGCTTTAACTCCTCGCAAACAATAGAATCCTTATTCCTGATAAGGTAACGAATCAATTGGTTCCTGGAGATAATTTTCATCTGGTCCTTGGGTATCTTGGGTTTTCCCCTGGCGGCCTTAACTATGTAGGCATTTTCGTCTTTATCCCAAAGAAATATGGCGGCATGTCTTACCTTTACCTGCCGGGTGATTATCTTAACGATCAGGTAAAGCAGTTTATCCAGCCTTCTTATACGGATCATACCTAAAGACGCCTTTCTTAAGGTGCGGTGGTATTCGTATTCCCCTCGGAATAAGAACTTGTCCGTATGCCTGGTGAGGAATTCATCCAACGGCTTGACTATGACTACAACAATACAAACCGCGAATATGTAAAGGCTGATTACTCTTTTGTCAATGCTTCCGGAGATTATCCATTGCCCGATCAGGATAACTATAATGCTGAATATGGCAAGAGATAAACTGTAGATTATTCCGTAGATAACAGCTTTGCGGATAATCAGATTTATGTCCATAAGCCGGTGTTTACCGATAGCATAGGCGATTATTATCGCGTATAGCGGAACGCCAAAGGTGGCATATGGGTTTATCAGGGAAACAGCATTGTCATAGACATAGAGAAAATTTGAGCCTCCGGTAATAAAACCGATTAGGGTGCCCCAGAACATGTATTTTAATTGGTTGCGTTTTACGCCGGTAGAATTAGCGTAGGCGCGGTATAATTCATAGAGGCTTAATCCGGCAAGAAAGATAAAGTAACCCAGGAAAAAATGATACATCACCCCCGGGCTGACTGTAAAGCGGATGTCCGGGCGATAGGTGATATCCACAAACAACTTGGAAGGCAACCCCGCTAAAAATATGACAGCCGGTAAATAAGAGAGGAGGATTATCTTTCTTTTTTTGATTTCCAGGAAGGAAAAAACAAAGTGCAGAAAAAGCGGAGGGATCAAAATAACCCCTACGCACATAACCTTTCCGATAAGGAGGGCCTCGCTTTGATAAACAGCAAAGCTCATCCATCCCTGGAGAAAGCTCCATACCGCGATAGAAAATGAAAAGGCGCAGTGCAGCCAGCTGGTTTTATTATGCCTGCCTTTTATCAGAACAACGAATCCCAACAGAAAGGTGGTGAAAAAGGTGAGGAAGAGGGAGAGCCGGTAAATAAAGAGGTAATAATTCACTTTTTGTCCAGGGCCTTTTTGACCGCGTCTTTCAGCTCCTGCGGTTCAAAGGGCTTGACGATGTAATCCAAAGCCCCATTCTTGAGCGCGTCCTTTGCCGCGTCTGTATACTGATAACCGGTCACGAAGAGAACTTTCGTTTTCGGCTTTATTTTAAGTATTTCCTTAAGCGTATCAATGCCGTTTAGCCGGGGCATCTTGATGTCCAAAAGCACCAGGCTTACCGAATCATTTTTAACCTGTTCAATCGCCGCGAATCCGTTATCGGCAAATGCCAGCTGATAATTGTCCTCTAAGATCAGTCTTAATGATTCCCGCACTCCCTCATTGTCATCGCAGATAACTATTTTTTCCTTAGCCATAGTGTTGTCCCTTTCTTTCTATGCCTATAATGTGGCCGGTGAGGTTACCTTGAGTATCTTTGCCGCGGCGCTTGAGTCATTCTTCATTGTGTGGGGAAGAAAGGCATCAATATAGATACATTCTCCTTTTTTGAGCCTGAAGGTATCACCGCCTGCTTTCAGCTTAATTTTCCCTTCCAAAACATAGATAAACTGCTCAACGCCCCTGGGCTTTTGCTCTAAGGCGGTTTCCCCGCGCGGCTCAAGGCGCACTAATTCCGGAAGCATATTATGCCGGCCGGCCTTTTTAAGCAGTATCTGGGATATGGCTTTATCGTTGTAATAAAATATATCGGCCTGCGGCCTTGAGGTGGAGGTAACTTTTAGAGGCTCTTTTTCCGGCTCATCCAGCCCCTGGTAGAATTGCGATAGGCTAAGGTTGAAGGCCTGGGCCAGCTTGCGGTGGGTGGGGATAGTACCGGTAAGTGAGCCTTTTTCCAGCTTAGAGATAGTGGTAAAGCTAAGCTCGGACTTCTCTCCTAATTGCGCCTGGGTCAATCCCGCTTCAGCGCGCAGTTTCTTTATGATTTCTCCTATATCCATATAACACAGCCTTTCTTATCTAAAGTATACAACAAATAATATGTTTTGTCAATATGTAACTTGACAAAATGGCAATAATATGTTATACTTTGTTTACTGTGGGGAAGAAGGGTGTTCTTCTCCTTTTCATTCAAGAGCCTGAAAAACGGCTAAAAAAAGGGGTATTCTATGAGCGCTAAGGCTTTCTGCCGGCTGTTTGTCCGTTTCCTGCGGATAAAGGCAAAAAAGGCGAAAAGAGCGGTAAATTCCTTTATGGGCGATAACTACCCGGTTATCGCGCCCAAAGCAAGATACTCTTCGGTTAAGATATAAGGCCTAAAATACGCCTATGGAAAGAGAAGATATCAGCTTTGACGAAGAAGAGATCCTTGAAGGCTGGCGAATGGTCAAGAAGCACCGGAAAGGCTATATCCGTGTAATGCTTAAAAGCGACGGCACCCAGTACTATTTGGAAATATCCCCGGCCAAGGAAGGCAAGATAATCAATAACCGGCTGAATTTAAGAGAAATCTCTAACCGTCCCCGTCCATAATTTCTATAAGCACCGCTTCAAATTCCCTGAATGCGCCTCTATCTGTTTCTTTGTAACGGTTGTATTCAAATATCAGCTGGCCGGTCTCCTGGTCAATGATCCGGATATTATCTTTATCCCTTAAGATATCCAGCGAAACCATTTGCTCATCTCCGCCAATGGCTATTCTTGTCTCAGGGTAACGTTGAGGCAAGTCAGCGGTAGATACCCGCCCCCAGACAAAACCGGCAATAAACGATATCATTATAAACAGCCATAATTTGCTTATTCTCATTTTCAATTCCTCCTTTCAATTTTTGCTACAAATTTACTTGAGTCAGCGCCTTTATTATGGTAATATTTCTCTTGCAGCTTGCGGGAAGAGTCTTTTAAAGCCTCTATGATTTTGGCTAAAATCGCTTTGCTTGGCCGGGTGATATTCCTTTCATAGCGCCGGATACTTTCGCGGTTAATCCCGACTTCCAGGGCCAAGGCCTTTTGTTCAATATTTGCCCGAAGGCGTAAGTCTCTTAGTTTTTTGCCGAAGTTATGCGGGGTTTTGAGAAAGGCATAAAGCTTATCAATTTCTGCCTTATTTCCAATTGGTTGGAATTGCTGGATAGAGATTAGCTTATCAGGGCTGACCTTCAGAGACTTTGCGATGTCAAGCAGGACTTTGGTATTGGGTTTTCTGATTTTGTCTTGTTCATAACGGCTGATTAAGCTCCGGGGATGCTTAATCATTTCAGAAAGCGTTTTTTGAGTCTTTCCGAGAGATTGCCTCGCGAATCTGATTTTATTTCCTAAAGAGCAATTTTTAGGCGGAGGAGTAGCAGTAATAGTATAAGTCGCGGTAGTATTTGGCAGGGAAATCCATCTAACAATAATAAACCTTTTACCTTTACCAAGCCACCAGCGACCCCAATTTTTCGCCTCTCGGCGAAAAATTGGGCACTGAGCCCCCGAAGGGGGCGAAGTGCCTTCCACATATAACACACGTTTCATGGAGCACCTGCCTCACATATCCTGGCACGTCTATATAATCGAGTGCCGTGATAAAACGCTCTATACCGGAGTCACCAACAACCTTCCTCGTCGAGTAAAAGACCATAATGAAGGCAACGGCGGCAGATATACGAGATTCCGTTGGCCTGTAAAACTCGTCCATTCCGAAAAACACCCCAGTAGATCCCAAGCCCAAAAGCGGGAATCCTACATCAAGGGCCTTACCAGAGCCAAGAAGCTCGAATTATGCGAGAGATAACCAGAGATACCCTTCATGTCTTTTTGATAAATAGTTGTGAAATATTTATCGCGGAAAAAAAGTTTCCTAACTAATTGATAAGCAGTTAGTTATGATGGCATTAATATATTAAAAGACGCTCTATGTAACTCATTGCCCAGCATTAGGTTACAAAACAATTCCGCGAAAGAAATATAGAAAGCGTAATTGTTTCGTAACTCACTCAGCGCGATAAGGTTAGATAAAGCGTCTTGTGATTTTTGTGATTCTTTAATCTTTCAAAAACCTCTTTACTTATACAAAGCAATTTCCTTAACTTCCCCTTATAAAAGAGGGGGTAAGGATATATGGTATCATTTCCAGCCGTTAGAAAAATACCGCTTGACATGCTATCCCAAATGCTATACACTTATGCACAAGTGTAAATAGATAAGGAGCGATACGAATGGGCTCAAAAGAAGCGGAACTTATTCAATTTCTCAAACAAAAAGGCGGAATGGCCAGTTTTTCTGAACTTGATGAAGCGGGTTTCAATAAAGCGCTCATCAAAGTCAGCCTTGATAACAATAATATTCAGAAACTGGACAGAGGGCTTTATAGTCTCTCAGAAGGCATGTCGTTTTCCAATCCCGACCTTGTGGCTATCTCAATTAAAATTCCTAAGGGGACAGTATGCCTTCTTTCGGCGCTTGCTTTTCATGAAGCAACAAATGAAATACCCAAATACGTTGATGTCGCGATACCCCGAGGCACTCATGAAAACAGAATTAAATATCCACCTGTTAGATTTTATAGGTTTGCTCCCGACACTTGGAAGGCCGGAGTCGAAAAACATGAGATCGAAGGCCATACGGTAAAAATTTATAGCCTCGCAAAGAGTGTTGCCGATTGTTTTAAATTTCGTAATAGAATCGGGCTGAATGTTGCCAGAGAGGCGCTGAAGGTTGCCATTACTGAAAAGCATGTCAAGCCAAAGGATATTATGGAATACGCGAAGATTTGCCGTGTTGACAGAATTATAAAACCAATAATAGAAACCATGCTATGAAGAGAGAAGTAAAAAACATAGAGGCTTCCGTTAAGGCACAGCTACAAAATAAAGCGAAAGAAACAAATCGCCCATTCGCGGAAGTAATGCAGTATTACGGCATGGAGAGATTTCTCTACCGGTTCAGCAAATCAAAATACGCTGATAAGTTTGTATTAAAAGGCGCGCTTTTATTCGCTGTATGGCAGATACCTGACAGGCGCACAACTCTTGATATTGATTTCTTAGCCCGTTTTGATAATGAGGTCACGACTATCGAAAAAGTGATGAAAGAGGTATGCGACATCAGCGTGGATCTTGACGGGCTTAATTTTGATTCTCAAACAGTCAAAGGAACGAAGATCAAAGAAGACGCGGACTATGAAGGGGTGCGTGTAAAATTCACCGGTTTTTTAGACCGCGCGAGGATCCCGATGCAGATTGACGTGGGCTTTGGTGATATTGTATATCCAAGGACCAAGGTCATTGATTATCCGGTGATTCTGGATTTTCCAAAACCGCATTTAAATGGATATCCCCAAGAGAGTGTTATCAGCGAAAAGTTTGAGGCTATGATTAAACTCGGTCTTTTAAATAGCAGGATGAAAGATTTTTACGATATCTGGCTTATGATGAGGCAGTTTGAATTTAAGGGGGCAAATATTGCTAGCGCGGTAAAGAAAACGTTCAATAACAGAAAAACAGATGTCCCTAATAAAAAACCTTTGTTTGCTAATGAAATTTATGATGAAAAATCCGACAGGCAGACGCTTTGGAGCGCGTTTTTGAAAAAAGGTGATATTCAACACGCGCCGGAAACTTTGTCTACTACGGCTAAGGAAATAGAAAATTTTCTTATTGAGCCTATTATGGCGCTTAACGAAAATGGAAATTTCGATAAAACATGGAAGTTTCCGAGAGGGTGGGAATGAGAACTCTTGCCATCGGGGATATCCACGGCGCCCATAAGGCGATGATGCAGTGTTTTGAGCGCGCAAAGTTTGATTATAAAAATTAAAAGACGCTCTATGTAACTCGTTGCTCAGTATTGGGTTGCAAAACAATTCCACAAAAAATATAGAAAGCGTAATTGTTTCGTAACTTACTCAGCGCGATAAGGTTAGATAAAGCGTCTTGTGAGTTCCTTGTGAGTATTTACCGTCAGGCAATGAATTCAGTAGAAGATATGAAAGAGTTTCTCGAACATTTATGCCATGAATGGGACAATTCAGCGAATATGGATTGGTAGAAGCGGCTCTATTGCTGGCGCCCTATACAATTCCCTATACAATACCTATACGATATGGTAAACTTGAATTATGTTTAAAGC
This sequence comes from Omnitrophica bacterium GWA2_41_15, assembly GCA_919902675.1. Lineage (GTDB taxonomy): Bacteria > Omnitrophota > Gorgyraeia > Gygaellales > UBA12090 > UBA12090. Next base: position 54,331 of record CAKKRH010000013.1, on the reverse strand, counting down.
CCAATATCGGATAACGCCACACCTTTTAAAACTGTTTGAGCAGATTGCTGTCACGGGTGCGCTTGTCAGAAGCTCGCGGCTGAAAGTGTCTGTTAAGGCCCCTTTGGAGAGGGATGCTTTTGCCCGGAGCGTTCATTCATCCACATGGATTGAAGGCAATCTCCTGTCTTTGGCGCAGGTCAGGGCCGTGGTTGACGGCAAGGATCTTTTGGTTGAAGAAAAGCAGAAGACAGAGGTCGCCAATTGCGTTGAAGCCATGCGGCAGATATTAAAGACCAAACATAAGCCGGTCACTGAACTTGGGCTTTTGGCTGTGCATGGCCGCATGATCAAGGGGCTTTTGGCCAAAGATCGAACGGGCCAGTATCGCAGTGTCCAGAACTATATCGTGGATGCCCGCAATAAAGTTATTTTTACTCCGCCGCCTCCCGCGCAGGTTGCGGGCCGCATGAAAGCCCTTTTTGCTTGGGCGAAGGATGAATCCTTGCATCTGGTTATCCGTAGTGCCATCTTTCAGCACGAGTTTCTGACGATCCATCCTTTTGTGGATGGCAATGGCCGCGTGGCTCGCGCGGCCGGGCAGTGGCTTCTTTGGGAAAAGGGTTTTGATCCTCTTTGCACCCTTGGCCTTGATGATTTCTTTGCGCAGGATCGGCCTCGTTATTATGACATGATCCAGCAGACACGTGACATGGATCGGGACTTTACGCGCTGGGTGGAATATGTTGCCCAAGGTTTGGCGTGGGCGCATGAGGATGCACAAAACAGGATCAAGGCCGGGACACTTCGGTTGCAAGGGATTTCGTTGACGCCTAAACAGGAAGAGCTTTTGGATTTGTTAAAACGAAAAGATGTTTTAGGCGCGCCAGAAATCAGGAAAACTATGAAGATCAATCGCGCCCGCGTCAATCAGCTCATTAGTCCGCTTGTCCGTTCGGGCATCGTCACCAGAGAAGGCGCGGCAAGGGCCGTTCGATACCGCCTGAATTAAAAATAGTTATATACCATAAATTATGAAGCACCTGCCTCTTGCGCCCTGGCACGTCTACATAATCGAGTGCCGTGACAAAACGCTCTATACCGGAGTCACTAACAACCTTCCTCGTCGAGTAAAAGACCATAATGAAGGCAACGGCGGCAGATATACGAGATTTCGCTGGCCGGTAAAACTCGTCCATTCCGAAGAACACCCCAGTAGATCCCAAGCCCAAAAGCGGGAATCCCACATTAAGGGCCTTACCAGAGAGAATAAGCTCAAGCTTTGCGGATAGGCGACTATGCGAGCTCTCGTTTAGCTCAAGCGGAATAAATATGGACAGCGACTATTTTAGAGGTGTGGATGCGCTTAACGTAATTTCGACAATCCGGAGTAAATTAAGAAGCATATCTTTTAAAAATGGTCAAGAGAATGGTCCAATGCCAAGAAATTATAGCGGTTGACAAATGTAATAAGATATGGTATATTGTCAACTGATGAGGGAATTAACTATGTTAGCTCAAAAAATCAAACAATTGCGTTTGTCCAGAGGATGGTCTCTGGATGAATTAGTGGCCCACATCGGTGGAGTGGTCACGAAGCAGGCTATTTCAAAATATGAGTTAGGCCTCGATCAGCCTTCAGCCCCTGTTTTAGCCAAGATCGCCAGCGCATTCAATCTGAAGACGATTCAATTGCTCTCCGAACCCAAATACCGTATAGAGTTCATTGCTTACCGGAAGAGATCTGCTTTGAGAAAGAAGGAACAATCGCGCATCGAAAACCTTGTTAAGGAAAGTCTGGAAGAGCGGTTAAAAATTCAGAATCTTGTTTGTCCCACCGCGACGCTGAATGTTCCTATACAGAAATTTCATATAAACAGATTGGATGAAGTCGAGAAAGCCGCTGATTCTATTCGCGTCGAATGGAACTTGGGTAAAGATCAGATATCCAGCATCACCGGAATCTTAGAGAACAAGCTTATTCATATTTTGGAAGTTGATGCGAATGATAAATTCGATGGAATGGCCGCAGTCGCATATGAGGATCATCACGTCAAAGGCGTAGCCATCGTCGTCAAAAAAGGAACTTCCGGAGAAAGACAGCGATTAAACTTGGCTCATGAATTAGGCCATTTGGTCTTGAAAATAACGCAGTCAGTCGATGAAGAAAAGGCCGCATTTCGCTTTGGAGCGGCATTTCTGGCTCCAAAAGAATGGATCGCGCGCGAAGTTGGCGACAAAAGAACGGCCATTGATCTGCAAGAGTTGCTTATTTTGAAGAAGAAATTCGGAATGAGCATGCAATCGATTTTATACCGGCTTAAAGAGTTGGATATGATCTCGGAGTCATATTGCGTCCAATGGTTCAGATGCATTAATAAGATGGGATGGAAACGACAAGAACCCAATCCTTTGCCTGTTGAAAGGACGGAGTGGTTGAAGCAAAACGTCTATAAAGCTTTTGCTGAATCTTTGCTCGGCCAATCCGAAGCCGAAACACTATTGGGCGAGAAGATCGAGGACAAGACCCCGCTTTCCTTGAAGAGAGACGAAGGATCCTTGCCCAGCAAGCGGAGAAGGCCGCACCAGACTATGATAATGACCACACCAGATCCGCTTGGCAGGCAGGAGACTTCTTTGAGCAGTAAAATCAATATTCCTCAACGTGGTGAGATTTGGGAAGTAAAGCTCGATCCGGCAGTTGGCGCGGAAATCAAGAAAAACAGGCCCGTTCTCGTTATCAGCTCTGACGGCATAGGCAAATTACCGATAAAGATCGTTGGCCCCATCACGGAATGGAAACAGGCGTTCGCGGGGAATATTTGGCACGTTAAAATCGAACCGGATGCGCAAAATAATCTCAGTAAGGTATCCGCAGTCGATGTTTTGCAGGTCAGAGGCGTTGATTATCAGAAATTCGTGAAATTTATCGGTAAGGCTTCACCGCAGACGATTGAAGAAGTCGTGACAGCCTTGGCCGCGGTGATCGAATACCAGTAGTTTTATACGCATTGCCGGGAATCGTATAAAAATTAAGCATTGGATTTTCAAAGGGTTACGTTCTTTTTATACGCAATCGGGCTTCTGATTCCTATACAATACCCTATACGATACTATTTTTACAGATTGCGAATTGAATTGCCAATTTGTAAAGTCGCATATTCGCAGTTTAGCAGGATGCGGTTTGATAATACAACGGATTAAACGGCGTCGGTTGGCTGATCATTAAGTTCCTAAAGTCCGAAAGCCAGCTACCCCAATTTTTCGCCTCTCGGCGAAAAATTGGGCACTGAGCCCCCGAAGGGGGCGAAGTGCCTTCCACATATAACACACGTTTCATGGAGCACCTGCCTCACATATCCTGGCACGTCTATATAATCGAGTGCCGTGATAAAACGCTCTATACCGGAGTCACCAACAACCTTCCTCGTCGAGTAAAAGACCATAATGAAGGCAACGGCGGCAGATATACGAGATTTCGCTGGCCGGTAAAACTCATCCATTCCGAAGAACACCCCACTAGATCCCAAGCCCAAAAGCGGGAATCCCGCATTAAGGGCCTTACCAGAGAGAATAAGCTCAAGCTTTGCGGATAGGTGACAAAGCTGTTTTATCGCCCAAATCCGCGTAATCCCTCTTTCATAATTCCCTAATCTTTTTTCCAACACGCGGTCTTACGGAGATTTCCATAACACCGCGGGTTGCCTTAAATTTTTGGTAGTAATGCCAAATCGTTTATATTATAATTAAGATTGCCTGTTGGGAAAAGGGACGGTTCTATTTTATCAACAAAATATGAAGAAGCAGTATATATCTTTGTATGTAAAGCATTTGATATAGTTGTGAGGTATCTGATTTTATTTGTTTTTATCCTGGAGGCTGCTGTGGTTAAGGCTGAGAGTTTTACTAATCGTCTCATTAAGGAGAAGAGCCCTTATCTTCTGCAGCACGCTCATAATCCCGTGGATTGGTATCCGTGGGCTGATGAGGCATTCGCGAAAGCAAAAAAGGAGGATAAGCCCATATTCCTCTCTGTTGGCTACTCTACCTGTCATTGGTGTCATGTGATGGAGGAGGAGTCGTATTCTAATCCTGAAATTGCCGAAATTCTTAACCGGTCTTTTGTCGCGATAAAAGTTGACCGTGAAGAGCGCCCTGATATTGATTCAATCTATATGAATGCCGTGCAGGCTATGACCGGTTCCGGAGGATGGCCGCTGAATGTCTTCCTCACCCCAGATAAAAAACCGTTTTACGGCGGCACCTACTTTCCCCCTGGTTATTTAAAAAAGCTATTCTTGTCTATCATAGATTCCTGGAAGAACAAGAGAGGCGAAATCGCGCAATCAGCAGGACAGTTAACGAATGAGCTGAAGAATTTGTCTATTATCTTAAAAGCGCAAGAAGTTGTTCCGGAGACGGTTCTTGACAGCGCCTTTGAGAGATTATCGTCTGAATACGATTCTACCTATGGGGGATTTAGCATCGCCCCCAAGTTCCCTTCTCCACATACGCTTTCATTGCTTTCGCGCTATTATTACAAGACAGGGAATAAAAAGGCCCTTGAGATGGTTGAGAATACCTTAAGCCATATGGCGGACGGCGGTATCCATGACCATTTAGGCGGGGGATTTCACAGGTATTCTACCGATAGGGAGTGGTTTTTGCCGCACTTTGAAAAAATGCTCTATGACCAGGCGATGCTGGCAAAAGCCTATCTTGAGGCCTATCAAATAACTAAAAAGGAAAAGTATGCTCAAGCGGCAAGGGACATATTTGATTATGTGCTTAAGGATATGACTTCGCTTGAGGGCGGTTTTTATTCAGCTGAAGACGCCGACAGCGCTCCTGACAGTAAATATCCGGAAAAGAAGAAAGAAGGCGCGTATTACGTCTGGACAAAAAGCGGGATCATCGATGTCTTAGGCAAAGAGGCGGGAGAATTATTCAGCTATCATTATGGGATTAAAGATAATGGCAATGTAGTTAACGACCCGCGCGATGAATTTGAGCGCAAGAATGTCTTATCAATCAGCCGTACTATTGAAGAGACGGCAGAGTATTTTAAGAAGTCATTAAAGGACACGGGAATTATTCTGTCCGTTTCAAAACAAAAGCTTTTTCTTGAGCGCGAGAAAAGATTACGGCCTCACCGGGATGATAAAGTTCTTACGGATTGGAACGGCCTGATGATATCAAGCTTGGCGCTTGGAGGTAAGATCTTGCATGAAGCCCGATATCTTTCCGCGTCTAAGAAAGCCGCGGATTTTATTCTAAATACCTTGAAAACAAAAGACTCCGGGGTCCTGCATCGTTTCAGGGATGATTCGGCCGGTATTCCGGGGTTTCTCGCTGATTACGCTTTCCTTATAGAAGGGCTTTTGGATTTATATGAGGCGACGTTTGAAGTTATTTATTTTAAGGAGGCCGTCAACCTGGCCGGAGAAATGACGCGCTTATTCGAAGACAAGCCGGCCGGCGGATTTTTCTTTTCAGCGGCGGACGCGGAGTTGATTCTTGAGAGCCGCCCCAAGGAATATTATGACGGCGCCTTGCCGTCAGGAAATTCCATGGCCGCCCTGGTTCTGTTAAGACTTAACCGCATGACTTTGAATAAAGATTTTGAATACGCGGCAGAAAATTCATTGAAGTCTATCGCGGCGAATCTGTCGCGCGCTCCAACCGCGTTTACCCAGATGCTTATCGCGTTAGACTATTCTTTGTCGCCGACCAAAGAAATTGCCATAGTTTCTAAAAAATCCTCTGACACTTTTGTTGAGCAAACAACGTCATTGATCTACAGTAATTTTCTTCCCAATAAAATATTATTGTTTCGCTCATCAAGCGAAGATGATCCGATCTTATCGCTCGCTTCTTGGACCAAAGAACAAAGCTTAATCGCGGACAGGCCCGCAATCTATGTTTGTGAAAAGCATACTTGCAATCTTCCGGTGACAGATTTGGATAAACTAAAGAATGTTCTTGAAAAGAAAAAATAGTGTCGTTTCTACGTAACAGTTTGATTGCGAACAAGTTGCAAATAAATTTACATTAGTAATTTATTGTGCTAAATTCAATTTAAAATATAAAACATCAGGACACCTTTGGCAGGGCAGGACCGTTGAGTTTATGAGAAAAACCATAATGAGTGATTCAGTCTTTGGTTCAAATAGTTTTATTGATAGCTTAAGAGAAAGATTGAGGCTAGTAAAACCCAGGGCACGAGGAAGGCCCAGAGTAATTAATCCGTAACATATTTATTTATAATCACTTAGCTAGAAACGACACCATTTTTTTCATTATATGATACAAAGAGGAATAGCTACATTTGGATTAGATACCGGCAAGTGCCCGCGTTGGCTCTTTGAGCGGATGGTGACGCTTGGGCGGGGGATGGTTTGGATAATCGCCCAGGAATATGGGCCGGATGAGTTTATCCGGCGTATCGGTGACCCGGTATGGTTTCAGTCCCTGGGCACAGTGCTTGCCTTTGACTGGAATGCCTCGGGCCTGACCACCATCCTCACTGCCGCCTTAAAAGAGGCTCTCCGCGGACAGGAGAAGGAATTGGGCATCTTTATCTGCGGCGGTAAAGGCAAGACATCGCGTAAGACCCCGTCAGAAATTATGAATTGGGGCCAAAGGTTAAGCCTGCCCGCGCCAAAAATTGATAATTTAGTGTACAATTCCAAGATGGCCGCGAAGGTGGATAGCGCCTTAATCCAGGATGGCTTTCAGATCTATCATCACAGTTTTTTCTTTTCATCGCGCGGCGCCTGGTCGGTGGTCCAGCAGGGAATGAACCAGGAGAATCAAACCGCGCGCAGGTACCATTGGCATTCGGAAAAAATCACGGATTTAGTCTGTCAGCCTCATTCCGGGATTATTAGCCAGGTAAAAACCCCCACCCTTGATTTAACCGCGCAGGAGAGCCAGAAAACCCGCCTGCTCAGCACCCAGTTTGTCCAGGGAAATTTTTCTTGCCTGATGAAGGATATCCATATTCTCAACCGGCATTTTTCCCGGACATCTCAGATGGTTTCCTTAGAGCACGATGACGAGAAACTTACGCTTTTACGCTTGAGCGATAATGATTTTACCAGCCATCCGGTGGTGGAAGAAAACTTCTTTGAATCTCCATACCTCAAAAGAATCCTGGCAAAGGCCTGTGAGGCAAAGCCTGAGAATTACGAAAAGTTGCTTTCTTTATCAGGCGTAGGGCCAAAGACGATACGCGCCCTAAGCCTGGTTTCCGAGGTGATTTACGGGGCAAAACCATCCTACGAGGACCCGGCGCGGTATTCCTTTGCCTTTGGCGGGAAGGACCATATCCCTTTTCCGATTAACCGCAAAGGATATGATGAGGCAATCGAGTTTTTCCGGCGCGTCATCCCCAAGGCAAGAATATCTTACACGGAAAAGAATAAGATGCTTGTTAAATTGAGCAAGATGCGCTCATGAAAGGAGTTGATATGAGAAAACTATATAGTGTTTTATTTGTTTTGAGTATTCTTTTTACAGCGCAGGCGCGCGCGGATGAGGTTCAAAAAGATTCCCTTGCGCAAAATGCGGCGGTAATAGATAAAGAGACTGCTAATCTCAAGGTGAGTATTGGAGGAATCAACGGAAAAAAAGGCGAAATCGGCATCGCGCTGTATGAAAACAAGAAGGGTTATCCGCTTCATTTTCAATACACCTATGAGGCCCTCTGGATTCCCCTTGAGGGGGGAAAGAATACCGTAGAGGCCGCGTTTGAGGCGCTTCCTCCGGGAGAATACGCGGTTTCCGTGCTTCATGATGAAAACGGCAACAGGAAAATGGATAGAAACAGCATGGGTTTCCCCAGGGAGGGAGTCGGATTTTCTAACGATCAAAAGGTGATATTTGGCTCTCCGAGTTTTGAGAAATCAAAATTCCCGCTTTCCGCAGGCGAGAGCAAAGAGGTAGCGATAACGCTTGATTATAGGAAAGAGTAATTTTGTATTTTGCTGTTTTTTCTCAGAATAACAATGTTAGGCGCATAGGCTGATAAAATCATATCATAACTAATTGATAAACATTTAGTTGTGAAGAGTGTCCCCGTTTTTTCGCCCGTTTTTCGTTTTTTATCTCTCAATGCCTCTAGGAGTTGGGGATGGTTATCTTGCCCACGATTTTACTGAACTGCTTTTCAAGATCATCCTCGCGCCTTATTGTAAATAACAGATTGCGAGCTCAGAGAAAAATGGGTTGACATTTAATTCAAATTGTATACAATTGTATACATGAGAGTTTTCTCACTTTCTGACAAGGAAAATATTGCTTTAAAAGAAATAAGAAGCTCGATAATCAATTTTGGCCGATGTCCTTCTCTGCGAGATTTAATGAAGGCCCTTGGTTATCAATCGCCACGCTCCGCTTCATTATTAGTTAATAAACTTATTTCAAAAGGCATTCTCCGTCGAAACTCATCCGGATCACTGCAAATAGTCAAAGATTTCGAAGACAAATCCAATATGCAAACAATAGGCATTCCGTTATTAGGAACCGTTCCTTGCGGGATGCCAATCTTTGCCGAAGAGAATGTACAAGCATTATTCCCTGTTTCAACGAAACTTGCTAAACCTCCGCATAAATATTTCCTCTTGCGTGCGAAAGGCGATTCGATGGATAAAAAAGAAATCAATGACGGAGATTTTATTTTGGTAAGGAAACAAACAACAGCAGAAAATGGAGATGTGATCGTTGCTTTGGTTGATAACGAAGTCACAATAAAAGAATATTCTGTCTCTGCTCATGCCATAGTATTGAAGCCGCGCTCGACGAATAGAATCCATAAGCCAATCGTGGCAAGAAATGATTTTCAAGTTCAAGGAGTAATGGTAACCGTTATACCGAATCTTCAGGGGTGAGCATGATAACGACGACAAGGCAGGTTAGGCCCTTCTTGAAATGGGCCGGAGGCAAAGGGCAACTTATTGATCAGATATCTGCACATTTACCACCAGCACTTAAGACAGGGCGAATTAAGAAATATTTTGAGCCTTTTTTGGGTGGTGGAGCTCTTTTCTTTTGGCTGTCAGGGCAATATGATTTTGAGTCTGCATATCTATACGAGATCAATTCCGCTGTAAATCTTTGTTATCAAGTTATTCAGAAAAATATTGGAAAGCTGATCAAAGAGCTGAATCAATTAGAGCTGGAATATTTCTCGGCTTCCGAAGATGGCAAAGAAAAACTATATTACGATAAGCGCGAAGAATTTAATGTATTTTTACGTCGAAAAGCATCTAATAGTGTTGTCCGCCGGACGGCACTCTTAATCTTTCTAAATAAAACTTGTTTTAATGGGCTATACCGCGTAAATTCGCAGGGTGAATTTAATGTGCCGTTTGGACGGTATAAGAATCCCACTATTTGTAATGAAGACAATCTTTATGCTGTAAGTGAGTTATTGCAGAAAGCCGAGATTTTCTGCGGTGATTTTGCGCAATGCCTTGAGCATGCAGATAATGAGTCATTTGTTTATTTCGACCCGCCCTATCGCCCCATAAGTACGACTGCGAGCTTTACGAGTTATTCAAAAGATATTTTTGACGACCAAGAACAAAAACGCCTGAGAAAAGTATATGGGGAATTGGACAAGAAAGATGCTTGTGTTATGCTCAGCAATTCCGATCCCAAAAACGTTAATCCTAAGGATGATTTTTTTGATGATTTGTATCGCGGGTATCATATCGAACGCTTAAATGCGACACGGTTAATTAATTGCAATGCTGAGAGGAGGGGCGTCATCACTGAAATTCTAGTGGTGAACTATTAATTATGAAGACATTGGCCGTTTATAAGAAATTAGGGCTTTCAACTAATAAGGATGTTTTTGACCATCTCATTGCAACTCTAAAAAAATCAAATACCACGTGGGATTATTTTGTCAATTGGGCAAAGGTTTTTGGCGGGATAAAAAGCATTGAGGTAGATCTTAATATCCTGAATTACCTCATCGGCAAGGATAATTTTGATGATGAGATGAAATATTTGCTCGGCAAGCACCCATCAATTGTAAAAGTTATCCCTATTCTCCTTGCGTGTAGAGAAAACAGTTTTGAGGTATTGACAGATTTTACCAAAGGCAAACTTAATTTTGAGTCTTTCACATTCTTTGATAAAGAGTCTTTGAGTAAATCGGATATTGAGAAAGTAATTATTTTTATGAAGTCCTCGGGGTTAGCAAACCTATTTACAGGCAAGAAAATAAAAAATGTTATAGATTATGTGACCGGCATAGAAGTTGGACTTGATAGCAACGGGCGCAAGAATCGCGGTGGTACAACCATGGAAGGCATTATCGAGGTGTTCTTAAACAGCCTATGTAAGAAAAATAATTATCGCTGTCTTAAAGAAGCTACTGCGGGAAAAATAAAAGCTGTTTTTGGAATTGATGTGCCGGTAGATAAATCATCGCGAAGGTACGATTTCGTTATGCATAACGGCCAAACATTGTATCTTATAGAAACTAATTTTTATGGCGGTGGAGGGTCAAAGCTCAAGGCGACTGCAGGTGAATATAAGGCACTTCAAGATTATCTTAGGAAAAGCGGGCATCCGTTTATTTGGATTACTGATGGTCTCGGCTGGAAAACTACTCTACGTCCGCTTGAAGAAGCTTTCAACCATATAGATTTTGTTCTTAATCTCGCTTTTTTAGAAGATGGCGTTTTGGAGCATATTATCAAAGAAAATATCAGATGACGTCAGAGCCAAAAGATGAAGAATTTCAAGCTCAGACGACAACTGTTTGGTCGTTTCCCAATCGTGGTAAATGGTTAACCCATAGCGCAAAATATCGCGGTAATTGGGCCCCTCAAATCCCCAATAATCTCATCCGGCTTTATTCCAAAGAAGGCGAATCTGTTTTAGACCCGATGGTTGGCAGTGGTACCACGATGATCGAAGCGAAATTTTTAGGTCGTCAGGGGATAGGCTTTGATATCCATCCCGAGGTCGTTAAGCTGGCTCAGGAATCGTGCAAGTTCGATTGTGAAAAATGTCATGAACCGGTTATTAAGCAAGGCGATGCGCGTTCCCTAAAATCCTTGGAAAATGACAGCATTGGCCTTATCGCAACTCACCCGCCCTACTTAAACATTATCAAATATGGAAGCAAAACTGTTGACGGAGATCTTTCTGGTATAAGTAGTCTTTCTAAATTTTGCGACGAGATTGAAAAAGTAGCCCGCGAATGTTACCGTGTTCTAAAGCCCGGAAAGTATTGTGCCATTTTAATTGGTGACACCCGCAGGCGTAGGCATTATGTCCCGCTGGCTTTTTCTGTAATGCAACGTTTTCTCACGGTCGGATTTATTTTAAAAGAAGACGTCATTAAGGTTCAGCATAACTGTGCGACGACAAGGTATTGGGGGTCTCAGGATAAAGACTTCCTTTTGATTATGCATGAACATTTGTTTATTTTTAGAAAACTTAATTTGGATGAGGATAAATCTATTTACAAAGATAGCATATATAGCATTTAACCAGAAATATTACCATTCTCTGCTGTGACACGGTAAAGATAATTATTGAGTTTAAGGATTTATGTTAACCTCTGATAAAGAGTTTCAAGGAATAGGCCACTGTGGCGGAAAAAGGGGTCACACCTATTTTTGGATAGACAGAAGAAAGAAAAATTCCAAGCCAGTTTTGAAATAAAGCCAAGGGGAAGGCCTAAAAATGGTAAAAAATAGGTGTGACCCCTTTTTCACAATAATGAGTAAAGAAATAATGGGATATAGAAAATTAATAATTGATGGGATTACAGCAGTCTTGGACCATATCGATGGTGGTACATTCCAATCGTTTTGCCTGGATTTTCTTCCGATGTACAACACTTGTTATGAAAAATTGGAAAGACACGGAGGTACTGCAACAGGAAAGACTAGAAAAGGTACCCCGGACCTAATTAAAACTCTACCGAACGGTAAACAAATTGCAGTTCAGTGTAGTGTTGAGGAAACTTATTGGAATAAACCTAAAAATGGAGAGAATTTAAATAACTGGAAACCACTCGCGGATATTAATAAGTGTATTTCTGAGCTAAGTAATATAGAAGAGATTGTTCTTTGTTCCAATCGAGAAATCCCAACGAATCTAGCGAACGTCAAATCTGAAATTATTCAAGGATGTAGGGGCATAACAAGCGCAAAGATTACCATATTAGATAGGGCAGATTTAGAGAAAACATTACTTGATAACGTCGGTACGCCTTTTTTTGACCGAATTGCAAAAAATCATTTTCCAGAAATTTCTTTATTAATAGAAACCTTGAAAGAGGCCCGCGAAAATCAACTTGCTATTGAGTTGCGGAAAGAAAAAGCAGCACCCTTTGAAGCTATATTAGGAATAGCCAGAGAAGCTGTTAGTAAAGTTATAGATACAGATGCGCAAAAACAGTTTGCATTGGGTGAAATAAATCAGCTTCGCTCATGTTTTCAAAGAGTCTCACTGCCAAACGCAGGAAGCATAGAAAGAAAGATGCCCTCAAAGGTTTATTTAGATAATCCCTGCGGAATCATACAGGTTTTAACTGGTGTGCCTAAAATAGGCAAAACATGTTTAGGTTCACAATTAGCTAGGTTATGGAATAAATCTGGTTTAGAAGTCCGATGGTTCGAATGTCCTACAGAAACAGAGCAAAAAATTTTTATTCAAGACTTATCAAGAGATTTATGGGAATTATTTGTAGTTCCAGATAAAGCGTATGAATTATCAATTGGTATTATTCAACCACACTCTATTGATTTGAATCAGCTCCAATATAAAAATAAAAAATTGTTGGTTTATGTAATAGATAATTCTGAACAATTAGTAGCAGTATACTTAAACCAATTATGTGAATTATTGACATTATTTAAGAAGCATGGCCATCTTAAAAACATCGGACTACTTTTTTTAACGAATAAAGGACTTAAGCATTTATGCTCTGCTATCGATTCCCAATTAACTGCACCTGCATGGTCTCAAGAAGAACTCCTACAGTTTTTGTCAGAGAAATTGATAGATAAGTCTCATTATAAAGATGCTAAGTATTTAGAAATATTGCAAACTATGAGTTCAGGGCATCCATTAGTTGCTCTTGCTTTAACGCAGAAATATCCCTCAGCAGCGGCACTTCTATTAAATAGCTTGTCTGGGCCTTCTCTTGGAGATGAAGACTTAGCAGATGAAATCAAGCAGTTATTATTTAATGAACTAATTAGAGATTCAGACCTTAGAAATTTCGTTATAAGACTATCGCAACTTATAAGAGCAAAAAATAAGGTATTAATTTCACTGACTAAGATTAATCCTAATGTATCTGCTCCAATTAAATTAATTCTTGAGGAGTTATTGGGTACTGTGATTGAAGGAACTGAAGCAGAAGGATATAGCGTGCCTTTTGTGTATAAGGAAGTGGCAAAAAAACAACTTACTCAAGACCAGCAGAAAGAAATTTTTGACGCAGTGAGTTTAACATTATTAACTCCTGTAGGGAAAACAATAAATGCTGAAGAAACAATTGATGGCATATTCTACTCTTTTTTGGCGCAAAACTTTGAGAGAGCGTTTTTCTGGTCAATGATGTTATTCCAAGGTTTAAATAGAGATAATTTAACTGATAGTCAATTCAACTCGGTATTAGATAGGCTCGTTTTTTTATCGTTTATAAATACCCCCAAAGAAGAAGACTCATTTATGCTCTATTGCGGGATGATTTTAAGTATGGCCATGGCGTATTGCAAAGTAAAGAAATATAAAAATGCCTTGGACGCTATTGAGAAAATAAAATTGCCCGAACAAGTCCGTGATGAAAGACTTAAGCAAGTTATAAAACCTCTAGCTGCGTCTGTTTCGTTATACAAAGTGATTCTTAAAGCAGCTGAAAATCCCAAAGAATCAGCAAGGATATTTGCATCAATTGACATTTCTTTTTTAAAACAATTTGGGAATAACGAATTAATTAGTGAGATTGCGAGTAAATTTTTGCCCCTATTATCTATCAGAGATATAGCTAAAGAATTTCTGGTTGGCGTTTTCGATATTTATAAACTCACTTCAAATGGTTCTGTTGAGAAGTTAATCGATGCGTCAATGCAGTTAGGTTTAAAGGGCTCCAGAGATAATATACCTTTGGATAATCTAATAAAGTTATTACCAGAAGTAGACATTAAAGAAATTTTACAAGCTGTTATTGAATGTCAATACTTTTTAGAGACCAATGTTTCAAACGCTATAACTTGTGTTACAAAAGCTATTGAGCTTTTCTACAAGAAAAACCTGCAAGATAAAGCTTCCGAGAAGAAGCTCATGTTTTTATTAGGAGATGTTAATTATAAAGCAGGCAATTCTCCTCAAGCTAAAGAAGCTTATAAGCAGGCACAGAATCTAGGTTCTCCTAATAGAGATTTTGATTGTGCTTGGATAAATTGGCGTCTTGGACTACTTTCGGATAAACCAGAAGAAGCAGGGACTTATTTTAATAATAGCGGTAGAGTATTTATTAGATTGAAGGTGTTAGATTTTGTTGCAAAAAGCTATGGAGAAAAATCAGTTACTCTTGTTCAGCAAAATAAGTATGAAGAATATGCTGATGTGGTGTTTAGTATTTTAAGAAGATATTATTTAAAAGGTGAGCAATTATTTGGACCTACCGCTATGGTTGTGATGGCACACGTTACTAGACTTATATGGCAAATCGAGGGAAAACCGATAAAAGATTTTGCGGATGGTAATATATTCCCTGAATTCAAAAGAGGGTTATTTAATACTGTTTTAGACATCGCAAAACCAAGAGCTGGCGGTGGCATCGCTTTTTATTCTTTAAGTCAACTTTATGGTTTATTAGGTAACAAGGAGAAGAAAACAAAGTGTCTTTTAATTGCCTCGAATTTTCAACCATTGAATGAAATGGAGGAACAGAGTAGTACTCTTTTGTTAAAAGATTTATTAGAAGAATTAACTCCAAAAAAAGACTACGAGAAGATTTTTTCTTTAATGCTTCGGAGTATCAAATTACAGAAATTTAGCACTTTATCTTTACCATTTATCACTCATTGCACTTTTTCTAGCTTAGATTTGCTAATAGCTTCTTTACCAAATAATGAATATCCAAATGTTTTAAGTCTTCTTGATAGAGTAAAAACTACGATAGAGAATGAATCTATTCAGAACCAAGATTGGTGGTTAGCAGAACTATATTCTCGTGTTTTTCGCGTAAATCAATTAAAAAAGGAAGATAGAAGATATTTATATGAATTAGCGGGTACCGCATATAACTATGGTTTAAAATCTAACAATACCTCAGCAATTACAGAAGGGGGTAGCTTTTATGGATATCCTGACGAAATATGGAATATGAGACTAATAGCAGAGATTCATTTTAATATTATGAAATCGATAGCAGACCAAAATGCTAACTTGGAAAGGCTGCAAATACACGGAAAGAATTTATTTGTGTTTTGGTCAAAAAGAAAATACAGGCGTCTCTCGGAACATGATTTACAAGTTAATAAAATCATGCGAGATAATTCCAGTATTTTATTAAAGACAGGAATGGACCCCGATACAGCTTCACCGATTATGCTGTTATTGTTAGCTTCGATTTATGGCTATCAGGGAGAACCAACTAAGCTGGCAGTAACTCAGATAAAAGAAAAAAAGATATCTATTCCATCAGAAATC
The DNA here is from genome assembly GCA_919902675.1 of Omnitrophica bacterium GWA2_41_15. GTDB lineage: Bacteria > Omnitrophota > Gorgyraeia > Gygaellales > UBA12090 > UBA12090. Next base: position 38,656 of record CAKKRH010000013.1, on the reverse strand, counting down.
TTTAACCAACTTTCAGTATACCTAGAAAAATAAGGGAATATATATTAAAAATGTTTCATATAAATACTGGAATGCGGTTTTCCATGATTGGTTTAAATTAATTAAACGATTTTTTCTACTTGAAAATTTTCTTTTTTGCTCTTTGAAGCGGCAAAATTTGCCCGCACCACGCCCGCCCCAACGGCTTTGAAGCACTGCTCGCAAGAGGCGGGGTATGCCGCGACCCCTGGATTTCTCCTGTTGTGGAGCGGGAAGCGGCCGAGCTCCTCTTTCCTAAAAAATTTTGTTTTAAGTCTTGGTAATTGTAGCTCGGACGCTACGGCTGGTACTGGATTTTTTAGCTTTGCTTTGCCAGACGCAGGCCACGCCGAACCCGCACCGCATTAGCAAGAAGGCAGTCGGTCAAGGCTGCCGCCCAGCGAGGCTTCTGCCTACAGAAGCCGAGCGGTAGAATGGGAGCTACGGGAGCGCCCCCCAGCGGAAAAAGGGTTAGCACACACCTATTTTTGGATAGACAGAAGAAAGAAAAATTCCAAGCCAGTTTTGAAATAAAGCCAAGGGGAAGACCTAAAAATGGTAAAAAATAGGTGTGACCCCTTTTTCTTTATAAGAGATTTTCCGCCTTTGCCGATCCCAGCTCGCTTTATTATTATCGCTCTACCGACGGTTTAGAAGTAGACCTTTTGGTTGAAACCGGCAGAACCATTTATCCTATAGAAATTAAACTGGCATCGACCATTGATTCAGGAAGAGTGGGGTCATTAATAAAATGGTTGCAGGTTTCGCATCTAAAAGAAGGCCGTGCCATAGTTGTTTCGACTTCAAGGGAATTAGGCGCCGTGGGTAAAAACGTTGTGAATTGCCATTATTCCTTGATTTAGATGTCATCCTCAAAATCGTCGCTAAATTTCACAAAATATCCGGGATTTAGATAGCCAAATATCCTCGCTCAACCAACACAAACAGAAATTACTTCGGGAATTAGAATACACGCCGGGAAGTAGCTGAAAGAAATTTTCTGTCGGAATTTAACTTGACAACCCTGTTATTCAACATAAAATATGGCTATGGCGCGTCCCTACAGATTGCAAGGTGAAGGCTGCCTCTATCGCGTACCCAGCCGCGGCGATGGCCGTAAAAATATTTTCCTCTCTAAAACCGGCTACCAAAATTCCTTACATACCTTAAAACAGCAGAATAAAAATAATCTTGTATCAGCGATTGTTATGTGCCGGCCGTTGGCGCGCATATCCGCGATGAGGCTGGCGCCGCGCGCTAAGTTAGGGATTAGGCAGGAGGGCTGTTATGAATGAAAATCTGGATGCCTGGGGAGTTTTAAGGAAGTTGTCCTGGGACGACGTGCTGCTTGTCATGGGGATACTTGTTTCGGCGTGGCTTGCGGCGGTTGTTATCCGCTGGGTTATCCGTCATCTGGCGGAAAAAGCCCCGGCGAGGCTGCGCCTGTTTATCCTGCGGCTTCTTCCGATATCGCGCTTATTGATTGGGATCGCGGCGGTTGTAGCCATTGTGCCTGTCCTCATCGAACCGAAATTTCAGAATGTGATCGCTCTCGTCGCCAGTGTCGGTGTGGCGCTTGCCTTCGCCTTCAAAGATTACGCCAGCTGCCTTGTAGCCGGGCTGATAACTATTCTGGAGAATACCTACCAGCCCGGGGACTGGATCGAGGTGGACGGGGCCTACGGAGAGGTCAAATCTATCGGCCTGCGGGCGGTGCGCATCGTGACTGCCGATGATACCGAGGTTTCCATCCCGCATTTGCGCCTCTGGTCGGCGAGTATATTTAACTCAAGCGGCGGTAACCGCAGCCTGCTGTGCGTGACGGATTTCTACCTCCACCCGGAGCACGATGCCTTTGCCGCGCGCGCCTGCCTGGCAGAAATAGCCCAGGGCAGTAATTACCGCAAGCCGGAGAGCCCTGTTACCGTGATTGTTTTAGAGAAGCCATGGGGGACGCACTACCGGCTTAAGGCGTATGTGAAGGAAAGCCGTGATCAGTTTTTGTTTATGACGGACCTTACCGTGCGGGGCAAGGAAGCGCTCCGTTCTAAGGGGGTCCGCTTTGCCCAGGCAACGTACGCCGAGACGAAGTAAAGGAAAACACCAGCCGGTAAAAGGCAAATTTTGGGATAAAATCTCTTTCGCTTAAAAAAGGAGGAAAAGGTGAAGCTGAAATACTGTGCTCTGGTTGCCGTTGCCGTTTTTTTTAGCTTTTTGCATTTTGGCTTGGCAGCGTTTGCCGATGACTCCGGAAAGAAACAAAAGGGCAGCCAGCGCATGATTTCTTCCGGGGAGTTCCTTTCCGGGAATTTCGCGGAATTATTTAAAAATAAGGAGTATCCTAAGGCGCTTGCGGCAATTGACGCGCTTGCCGCGAAATATCCGGATGACCCGCTTGTTTTACGTTACCGCGGTTTTACCCTGGAAAAACTCGGCCGCGGGAAAGAAGCGATAACCCTATACAAACAGATTCTTTTAAGGCATCCGGAATATGCCCCGGTAAGGATTTTTTTAAGCCGCGCCTACCTTGGCGCGGGCGAAAGGGAGAAAGCGGCCGCGGAATTACGGATAGTTATTCAGGGCAGGGCTTCGCCGGAGTATCGCAACTGGGCCCAGGCTCAGCTTAACCGCTTGCGTCTGGGGGTCAAAAAAGTAGGCAGGCGGGTGAAAAAGAAGCCCTATCTTCTGGGCAAGATGGGCATTGCTTATGACAGTAACCCCTTATTGGTTCCCGATGATAAGGATTTAGTGTCAACCAAGAAAAAGGCGGGGGTGGATTATTCTTTAAGCATTGATTTAGGTTATCCTTATATATTGGAAAAGGATTTCCGGCTGGACGCGCTTTATATCAGCCAGCAGAAATGGCATGATAGAGGGACTAACGCGATTGATTTTACTTCTCAAGGGTTCGCGGTGGATGCCAAGAAGCGAAAGCTGTTTGGCGGGCGCGCCGTGATTTTCGGCGGCCGTTACGATTGCCGGGTGAGTTTCCTGCGCAGCAGGTTCTTGTCCGTAATTAACCGGTTTCTCCTGGGGGCGGATACTTCTTTCTGGAAAAAGACCCGGACCCATTTTTACACCCGCTTATCCGTCCTGGAATATAACAAAGACGGAACCGACCCTTCCCGAAGCTCGCGCGACGGCTTCCGCGGCGGGATAGGAGTAACCCAGTATTTTTATTCCTCTGATTTTAAGAGTTTTTTCTTTCTGAAGCCGGAGTTTAATTTCAATCAACCTGAAGGGGATAATTTTATCCGCAGGGGCGTCTTGGGCAGGATAGGCGCGCATACGCCTATAAAGTTTTTGCGCGACACCGACTTTGATATTTCCACAGGTTACGACTGGGGAGAATACCCGGAATTTTCTTCTTTATCCTTGCTTGACAGCGAAGGCCGTATTGATAAGCGCCTGGATAACTATGTTGCCCTAACGCGCCATCTTAAGCCCGATATCGCCTGGCGGACATTTTACCGTTTTATTAAATCCGATAATAATAATGGTTTTTTTAAGCGCACGCGGCATATCGCGGGCATGGAGATGATTTTTTCATTATGATACACCATGCGCTAAGAGGTATTGCGCTGGTGTTGTCCTTACGGGACAAGGAGGAATTATTATGACGAGGATATTTTTGTTGTTTGTAACTATATTGTTGTCGGTTGCCGGCTTCATTTCTCTCTCGGAAGCAGACACCGCAAGCGCCGACATGAGGGATATAGATGTTGATAACGCGATCGCGGGCATGCGGGAGGGCAGCCGCATAACCGCGCCGGATAAATACGGCAGGAAAACCGAAATCCCGAAACTTCCGGGCAGTCGTCTTAGCCCCGCGGATACCGGTGTTATGTCTGCCTCCGGCTCAGATGCCGCGGCGCAGGCAGGGGCGCCGGGCGCCGGGCAAGGAGGCGCTTCGCTTGGAGAATCATCTTCGGGTGTGATTGGCGGAGCCGGCGCGGGCGGCCTTGATATGGGAGGCGGTGGATTAGGCGCAAGCGCCGCGCCAGGGCAAGAACAGCCGATAATCAGTATCGAGGGCCCGGGAGAAACAGGCGGCGGGACAGTCGTACCTGGGCCGGAGACAGGCATAACTCCGGATGCCGGAGGAAGCCTGATTGATCTTGACGCGAACGTTGGCTTAGATAACGGCGGCGTCCAAACAGACGTCAGTATTGGTTTGGATACCGAGCAGAGGGACCAGATCTTGGATGCGGATGTCGGAGCCGGTGTATCAGATATTACAGAGGCATCCGGCAGCGCTGAGATTACCGCGGGTGAGATTACCGGCGACTCAGAGCTTCCTTTTGAAACCACCGAAAGCGCCATCAGTTCCGAAACCGATATCGGCACGGAAGTGGATACCAGCGGAGGCACAGTCGGCGGCGAAGCAGATATCGGAGTTGAAGCTGATGTCGAAGGCGGCGGCGAAGGCGATGACATAGCCGATGATCCGGCTGACGGGCTCGCGTCCGCGGGACTTTAACAGTGTCGATTTATATGTTATTTTAGTTAAGGCCGTTTGATTCAGAAGCCAGGCTTAGGCGTTTCCTTCCTTAATTACTTAAAACAGCCGTTATTCCGCGCCCCTCAAAATCCCTGCCGATAAACGGATGCCTTATCGCGGCCCCGGAAGTTATTTCTTTGGTAAAAAGCGTTATGTTATTCAAAGTATCAAAATATCAAAAGACGCTCCATGTAACTCATTGCCCGGCATAAGGTTGTAAAACAATTCCGCGAAAGAAATATAGAAAGCGTAATTGTTTCGTAACTTACTCAGCGTGATAATGTTAGATAAAGCGTCTTGTGATTTCTTAAAAACCAGATGAGGAAGAAAAGATAAAACGTCTTACAGGCAAGCTTTCAGAGCAGTTTAAGAAATCATTCGAACTTGAAAAGGAAATTCGAAAGAATTTGAAAGGGATCGGCTATGGAATATAAAGACAAAGATCAAAGATTATCATTAGGGAAGAAGAAGGAAGGCGTTATTTTTCCTTTAGCTTCGTCCATTGAAGGATTGTCAAAGGGGTATCAGTTATTTTTAGCGGAGCTCAAACGAAAGATTAAAAACGAACGATTGCGGGTTGTTTTAGCCAGTAATGCCGCTCTCGTAAGCCTGTATTGGGACATTGGTAAGAGTATTTTAGAAAAACAGAAAGATGAAGGATGGGGCGCGAAGGTTATCGACCGGTTATCATATGATTTGAAAAAAGAATTTCCTGAAATGCGGGGTTTTTCTCCAAGAAATCTTAAGTATATGCGCGCTTTCGCGCAAGTGTGGCCGAAGAAGGAAATTGTGCAACGGGTCATTGCACAAATACCCTGGCGTAGTAATATTGTTTTATTGGATAAACTGGAAAAGCCGGAAGAACGATTTTGGTATGCCGTTCAAACAATTAAAAATGGATGGTCGCAGCCTGTCCTTTGTGTGCAAATAGAAGCCCAGGCGCATATGCGCGGAGGTAAAGCAGTGAATAATTTTAAGCTATCGCTGTCTTCTCCGGATTCCGATATGGCTAAACAGGTTTTTAAAGACCCATATCTTTTTGATTTTCTGGGAACAGCGGATATCCGCCGTGAAAAAGAAATTGAACAGGCTCTTGTAGACCACATCCAACGTTTTTTATTGGAACTTGGACAAGGTTTCGCTTTTGTCGGCAGGCAGGTTCATTTGGAGCTTGGTGGAAATGATTTTTATTTGGATCTGTTGTTTTATCACCTTAAATTGCGTTGTTTTGTGGTTGTTGAACTAAAAGCTGGTGATTTTATGCCGGAACACGTGGGCAAAATGAATATGTATTTAAGCGTTGTGGATGATGTCTTGCGCCATCCTGACGACAAACGGACCATCGGTTTATTGTTGGTACGGCGAAAGAATAAATTGATAGCGGAATACGCGCTAAGCGGTTATTCAAAACCTATGGGTGTTGCTCAATGGGAAACGAAGATTACGCGCAGTTTACCGAAAGAACTAAAATCAAGCCTTCCGACAATTGAAGAAATTGAGACAGAGCTAAGCAGCGGGAAAGACAAAGGTAAGTGTAGTGGGTAAGGCGACATTGCCCGCGGACAAAGGAGTCAGAAGACGCTTTATGTAACTCATTGCCCGGAATTTGGTTACAAAAGAAACATAGGAAGCGTAATTGTTTTGTAACTCACTCAGCGCGATAAGGTTAGATAGAGCGTCTTGTGAGTTTATGAAACCTTTGACGCTCAAGAGGCCTTTGCGTTAGCGCAGCGTTTCGAGATGGTTTATACACCTAAAAAAGCCAGCTGGCTGAATATGGCTGAAATTGAACTGTCGGCGCTATCAAAGCAATGCCTTGATAGGCGTATTGCTCAAAGACGTATCTTAGCCAAAGAAGTTTTGGCATGGTCGGAAAAACGCAATCGCCTTCAGACTAAAATTACCTGGCAATTTACAAAGAACAAGGCTCGCGAAAAATTCTTAAGAGCCTATGATTATATCAGAAACTAATGTCACAGAGCACTAGTGGGGGAGACGATTAATTTTAGGGGGCTAATTTTTGCGCCAATTAATGAGCAAGGGGTAGTATTTTTATTCAGTAAGGTAAGTAAGGATTTGGGTATAGAACTTGAAGAGATAAAACAGGGATTTCCAGATGCAATAGGCAGAGTTAAAACCCCAAAAGGGTTTGCCAAGCGGACAATAGAGTTTGAATTCCGAAGCTCTAATTATGACCATTTGCCACTGAAGTCAAATATCCTTGTCTGCTGGGAACATGATTGGAATCAGTGTCCGGAGGATATTCAAATAATTGAGTTGAAAGAAGTAATAAAAGGATTAAAAACAGAAGAATAGCATCTTTTAGTTTTCTATGAAATGGGAAGAAATCATTAAACAAATGCCCGTGTTGTTTGAGGAGTTACAAAAAGCTCCCTTGGTGGAAAGGGCGGATGTGCAGAGGTCATTTCATTTTAAAAGAGGAGTATATGTTTTCTATGAGAATGACGATGCTCTCTATGTGGGAAGGACAAAAAGATACATAGCTAAAAGAGTATTAATACATGGTCGTGCTTGCAGTAGGCACAACGCCGCATCTTTTGCCTTTTTGTTAGCAAAAGAAGTTGCTCAAGACGAAGGTTCAGATATAGTTAAGACTCGTAAACAATTAGAACAAGACGAAAGGTTTAAAGCTATCTTTTCTGAACAGAAAGAGCGCATTAGTAAAATGAGAATTCGTGCTATTCAGATAACTGATCCGGAAATGCAGGCAATATTTGAAATATACGCGTCGAAGCGCCTCAAGACAAAATATAATGATTTTGAAACTCATTAGGATAAAAGAGGAATTGAGCTACTTCTAATTTTTAAAAAACGAAACGACTAAAGAAAAAGTGGTCACACCTATTTTCTGATAGACAGAAGCGGCTGCCTCTTATATAATTCTTGGTATGCCAAGAAAAATTCGTTATATCATTCCTCACTTGCCTCATCACGCTCTCCAGCGCGGAAACAACCGCCAGAATGTTTTTCTGGATTCCAACGATAAAAATTATTTCCTGACTTTAGGGAAAAGCTGGGAGAAAAATTCCAAGCCAATTTTGAAATAAGTCCAAAGGGTAGGCCTAAAAATGGTAATAAATAGGTGTGACCCCTTTTAAGATGAAGAAATTAATCGTATTTATTGGAATTATTAATCTTTGTGCCGGGTTGGTTTTTGCCGAAGACGCGCAACAAAGCTTTGAAGAAAAACACCAGGATAAGGATGTGATATTCCTTGAGTATGGCGAAACTATTAAAGTCAGGGAGGATTGGTCTTATAGGCGGGAAGAGCATAAGAAGCTGAAGATTATTAAAGAAGAAGCCCGTTCTATGGGAGAAATTCCCATACCCTACGATAAGGAGAGGGACAGGATAGTTGAAATCTCCGCGTACACCACTACTCCTGACGGCAAGAAGCATCGATATACCAAAACCAATGATATCAGCCCCTACGCGTCTTATCCTATTTATTCAAACGCGATGGTTAAGATGGTTACGATGCCGGAGGTTAATGTTGGTTCGGTCATTGAATATAAGGTTGTAATTGAATCCAGGGGATCACAAATTAAGAATGCCTTTTGGGAAGAACTATCTCTCACCTCAAATGTTCCTGCCAAGCTTTTTAAAATAACCCTTATCCTTCCAAAGAAGCTGGATATCCAATATAAAGAATTTAATCTGAACCATAAGCCGAAGATCACCCAGAACCATACGACTATTACCTATGCCTGGGAGATAGCGGATGTCTATGATGAGCGCAAGGCAGAAGACTATGTCCCGCCGCCGCGGGTGGAGGATTGGATGGAGGGGGTTGAGTTTTCCTCTATCAAGAGCTGGAAAGATATTTCTCGCTGGTATTATGCTTTAGTACAAAAGAATCTAAAAATTACACCAGACATAGAAGCTATGGCAGAAAAGGCCATCGTGGGGAAAGTCGCTCTCAAAGATAAGGCGCGCTCCATTTTAGAGTATATCCAGGACAACTTCCGCTATGTTTCGATGTCTTTAGGCCCGTATTCGTTAGAGCCGCACCCCACGGATCAGGTGTTTAAGAATAAATATGGCGACTGTAAGGACCTCTCGCTGCTCTGTGTAGCCATGCTTAAAGTTGCCGGCATTGACTCGAATATCGCTTTATTCCGGGATGAATTTTCTATTACCGACCCAAGGCATGATCTGCCCATCCCCGCGCTATTTGATCACGCTATAGTTTCAGTCAAAGACGAAAAGGGGGGAAGCTTCTACGTTGATCCTCAGCTTAAGGGATACGATATTGAAGAATACCCGCTTTATTACCAGAACGCGTATACGTTTGTTATCACGGCAGACGGCGGAAAATTTGAAAGATTGCCGATGTTCCCCGAAGAGAGGGCGTATGCCAGGAGAGATATAAATACCGTAATCAATTCCGATGGCTCAGCTTTATCTGAAGTGACTTCTCTTTGGTCTTTGGATACTTCTATTGAAACAAGAGAACAGTTAAAAAGCCTTGATAATACTCAAAAAGAAGATTTTTACCAGCGTTTAAACGCTATGCTATCGGATGGCGGAGAGGTCCTTGAGCGCCGCTGGGAGAATTTTGATGCTAGATACGGACGATTAAAAAGTTATATCAAAGTAAGGCGGCGCGATGCCTATCTGGTGAGTGATGATATGATAATCCTTGATGTTGCCGGCTATCAGAGGGAGATTGAGTTCACCAAAGATAAGAGAGAGAATCCCATATTTTACCCGGGAGATACTTGTGACGAGAGCGTAGCGGCTTATCAGGTGCCTAAGGGATTTCGGGTTCTTTCATTGCCGAAAGATTTTGAGAAAGACATCGGATTCTTGAGCATCAAGAGAGAATATAAACGGGATAAAGACAAGGTAACAATCCGTGAAGTAACCAGGCAGAAGCGCATTGAAATCCCAAGCGAAGAATACCCCAGGGTTAAGGAATTTTTTGATAAACTGCCGAGTGAGACGCAGCAGCGAATTGTTTTAAGAAGAACGAAATCCTGGCGGCAGAAGCTTAAGGAAATCTGGGCGATAATAAAGCAATAGAGGCGGCATTCTTTAGTCTCTTAAAAGATAGAAGAGAGAATAAGGAAAGGCTGATTGAAAGAGATAATATTTTATGAATAAATTTGACGCGGTATTGATTGGCGTGGTGGCAGTGAGCTCTATAATTGGTTATTCCAAAGGTTTTATCAGAGAGGCTCTTGGGATAGTCAGCCTGATTACGAGCGCGCTGGCGGCTTATATTTACTTTAAAAGCGGCGGTAGCCTGCTCTTCTTATTTCAGATTTTTATTTTTGTGAACATAGGTTTACATCTGGTTTTCTGGGTAGTGAAAAAGTCATTAAAGCAAGGTGATACTAAACTCTCTTTTTATTGCCGGATAGGAGGAGGGGTGATTGGCTTTTTTAAAGGAGCGGTATTCGTCTTGATTGTGCTGGCTGCTTTACGCTTTTTTGGCGCGATGATTACTACTGCCGTCGGCGGCATTGATAAATATACACAGACTTCTACCTTGTATAAAATAAGCCGTAACTTTAATTGGCCGCTGGTCCAAGAAACAGCGGAATCATCGCAAGTAAAACAAAAGCCGTTCACCCTGCCTCCAAAAGCCGTTGCCGCGTTAATCAAAAATGATTCCGTAAGAGCAGTAGTGGAAGATGAACAGCTAAAGGAGTATATCAGGCAAAAAGATTACCGTAAGATTATTAGCAATCCCAAATTCCTTAATCTTTTAAACGATGAAGAGTTTTTAAAACAGGCAACCGCGCTGGGATTAGAGCAGAGCCGCCAGTCGCTTAAAAAAAACGGTAGTTTGGGGGAAGAATAGCGCTTTGGGCTAAAGCGAGGTTTATGGAATTCCAATTAAAGGCTGAGTTTATCGAGCTGGATAACGCGCTCAAGGTGATGAATCTTGTCTCCAGCGGAGCCGAGGCCAAGCAGTGCATAAAGTCGGGTTTGGTAAAAATCAACGCGGAAGCAGAAACGCGTATCCGCAGAAAACTGCGGCCGGGAGATCTCGTGGAATTCGGGGAACAGCGAATCAAAATTGTAAAGAATTGAGGGCAGTATCAGTCTGTGCTATAATGAGAATAAATTTCCGATAGGAGGAAGGTATGGGCATAAAAAATAATATGATAGGGGTGCTGGTTTTTTTTCTGGCCGTGGGCTGTTGCGGCTGTGCTTCGGTAAAGGTGAGGCGCGCTGAAATAGATAAGAAAGTTGACTTAAGCGGCAGTTGGAACGATACCGATTCCCGGCTGGTTGCTGAGGAGATGGTCAAGGATTGTCTTTTACGGCCATGGGTGGATGTCTTTAGCTCCGGTGGCGGCAAGCCGCCAGTAGTCATTTTGGGCGCGATCGTCAACAGGACCAGCGAGCACATTAACGCTCAATTATTCCTGAGCGATCTGGAGAAGAATCTGCTTAATTCCGGAAAGGTCAAGTTTGTGGCTCAAAGACAACAGCGCCAGGAGCTCAGAGATGAGAAGCAGGACCAGGCCGAGAACGCCTCCAGGATAAGCGCGAAACCGCGAAAAGAAGAAACCGGCGCGGATTTTATGCTCCAGGGCAGTATCAATTCGGTAAAGGATGAAATTTCCGGAAAATATGTTATTCTCTATCAGGTTAATTTAGAATTAGTGGATTTAACCACTAATGAAAAGGCCTGGATTGGCCAGAAAGAGATTAAAAAGGTCGTTTCCAGAAGGTCTTTCGGATTTTAAAAATAATGCCCGGGCGCCTTAAGGGATCTCTGTGGTATGCGTATGCCGCGGGATCCCTTTTTTGCGCGTTATTTCTTTCAGCCTGCGCTCCCTATATCAGGACCGAATCGCGTTTACACGCCCTCTTTACCCAGGGACGTTACCGTCAGGCTGTTTCCTTCCTTGACTCCCATAAAAAGTCCTACGGCAGAAATAATCTGCTTCTTTATCTGCTTAATAAAGGCTGTATCCTGCATCTTTCTGGAGAATACCGCCAGAGCATTGATGTTTTTGAAAAGGCAAAACAGGAATATGACCGGCTGTATACCAAATCCGTTACCGGCATAGCCGGCACCTGGCTGATGAACGAATATGCCGCGCCATACCGGGGAGAAGATTTTGAGCGGGCGATGATTAATATATTCCAGGCAATAAATTATTCTCTCCTAGGTAACATTGAAGAGGCCCTGGTAGAGGCGCGGGATGTGGATTTGAAACTGCGCCTGATAAATAACCGTTACGGCCCGAATGAAAAAAACGCGTATAAAGAGGATGCCTTTGCCCGCTTCTTTATGGGGATACTTTATGAAGCGCTTAATAATAGTGAAGGCTATAACGACGCCCGCATCTCTTATTCTAAGGCGTTGGAAATTTACCGCGATGATTATGCCGGGAATTATAATCTGCGCCCTCCTGCATTATTGAAGGAGAAACTTCTCACCGCCGAGGAATTTATGGAGAAGCCGGCCAGGAAAGCCCAAAAGGCGGAGGTGTATCTTATACAGTATAACGGCCTGCTTCCTTTAAAAACAGAAACTGCTATTCCTATTCCGTTGCCGGATGGATATATCGTGTCTTTGGCCTTTCCTCAATATAAAAAGCGCGAGCCTCTGATTCAAAGGCCGCGCTTTCAGGCTAAAAATAATCAGGGGGCATCTTTTGAGGCGGAGGCGGAATTGGCGCAGGATATAGGCGCCATTGCCGATAGAAGCCTGGAGAATAAAAAGGCGCGCCTTATCGCCAAGGCCGCCATTAGCGTTGCGGCTAAGTATTTTGCCGAAAAAGAAATCGAAAAAAAGGTCAAAAAGGAATATGGGGAAAATTCCGGCTTGGGTTTTCGCGTCGCCGGCAGTCTCTTTAATCTTATTACCAATAAGGCTGACCTGCGCTCCTGGCATATATTGCCTTCCCAGATTCGTATTTGCAGATTATTGCTTGAGCCCGGAGAATACAATTTAGCCGTTATAAATTCGGATTCAAGCGGCAATTCCCTCAGCCGCCGGGAGATAGGCAGTATCCGCCTGTCAGCGGGAGAAAAAAAGTTTTGTATCGCCTTCGGCATCTAAAAATAGGCGGACTTATTATTTGCTTATTATTTTGCATATTTAGCTGTTTTTGTGATATAATTTCAGCTAGATAGAAAGTAAACAGCATGGGCCAAGGATAAAAGGAGGGCGCGTTGGCAAGAGATAATTATTCATATAAAAAATATCAGAAAGAATTAGCCAGAAAGAAGAAAAACGAGGAAAAGAGGCTAAGCAAGCTGAATAAAAAAAACGCTCCCGCTCAAACGGATTCAGGGCAGGCTTTGAGTGAGGATGCCGCGGCATAAATAAACACCTGAAATTCATTCAGGAAATTCTATAATCGCTCAATCAGGAGCTATAAATCTTTACCAAAACCAAAAAGGAGGAAGTATGGGATATCAACAAGGAGGGCCAGGATACGGCACAGGTCCGCGCGAGATGCACAAGGCGGTGTGCGCGGAATGTAAGAAGGAATGTGAAGTTCCTTTTAAGCCCAAGGATGAGCGTCCGGTATACTGCAAGGATTGCTTTTCAAAGCGCAAGGGCCAGGGCCGTTAAAAGAAGAGATTTTGCCTGTCTCTTCCTTTTGGCTTGTTGCCAGAGGCGGCATTTTAAATTGTTCGCTGGACGCTATATTTAAAAAATATAGCCGTCCTTTTTTTTGGAATCGTCAGTGGTATGTTTTATGACGCCTTAGCTATGGATGAGATCAAGAAGGCGCGCCGCAGGGATAGAGATTGCCCGCAAGGCCAAGCTGATTGTCCGCGCGCCGCGCCTTGTTATAAGGAGAAGGGCCTATGACAAAACTGATTAAAAAATCAAAAATATTGGGCCAGCCGCCGGAGACCCTTCTCTACGAGGGGAAAGCAAAAACAGATAAGGTAAAAATAACTGTTTTTGATTATGATGGAGAGGCCTGCGCGGAGAAAGTTGTTAATGATGTTGATGAGTGTTTTCCTTTTAAGGATAAACCTACCGTTACCTGGATAAACGTTGACGGCATACATCGCGTTGATGTCCTGGAAAAACTAAGCGCCTGCTATCTGGTGCACCATCTGGTCCTGGAGGATGTATTAAACATAAACCAGCGGCCAAAGGCGGAGGATTTTGGGGATTATATTTATATCGCGGCAAAAATGCTCTCATTGGACGAAACAAGCGACGACATTATTGAAGAGCAGGTAAGCATCATCCTGGGCGATAATTTTGTTATTACTTTTCAGGAGGACAAAGAAGGCGATGTCTTTGATCTGATCCGGCAAAGGATACGCGCCGGCAAGGGCCGCATCCGGAAAATGAAGGCGGATTACCTGGCCTACGCGCTCTTGGACGCGATTGTTGATAACTACTTCGTGATTTTGGAAAAAGTGAGCGAGAAGATTGAATTAATTGAAGAATCCCTGGTGTCCAGGCCTGATGCCGTTATCTTAAATTCAATTAACAAGATGAAGAGGAACCTTATTTTCTTGAGAAAATCGGTTTGGCCGCTTCGGGAAGTTATCCGCGCGATAACCCAAAGTGAATCCGCGCTCATCCGGGAACAGACGCTTGCCTATTATCGCGATATCCAGGACCATATCATTCAGGCGGTTGATACCATAGAGGCATTCAGGGATACTGCTTCGGGTATGCTGGATATTTATTTATCCAGCTTAAGCCATCACCTTAACGAGGTTATGAAGGTGCTTACGATTATTGCTACGATTTTTATGCCTTTGACGTTTATCGCGGGGATTTACGGGATGAATTTTAATACCCAGGGCTCGCGATTTAATATGCCTGAGCTTAACTGGCCTTTTGGTTATTTGTTTGTCCTATCTTTAATGGCTATGGTGGTAACTGGCATGGTGGCGTATTTCAAGAAGAAGAAATGGTTTTGAGGATGGACAAAATAAAAATATTCATTGACAAGCCGCCAAACACTGGTATAATATGGTCAGTAAAAAGTTTAGAAGTCTTAGCCGTGAGGACAGGATATCTGACCTTGCGGTTTTTTTATTTATTTGCTCCGTTAGGAATTCTCGGATTCTAATTAGGTAAAAATGACACGGATTTCTGGCAGTTTACTAAATTTAGCGAAAAGGAGGTAATAAACAATGGCAAAAGGAACAGTAAAATGGTTCAGCGATCAGAAGGGTTATGGATTCGTCACTCCGGAGAACGGGAAGGATGTTTTTGTGCATCATTCATCGATTAAGGGTGATGGTTATAAGTCTTTAGCTGAAGGCCAGCAGGTCGAGTTTGAAATTGAACAAGGCCCTAAAGGCGAGCAGGCTACGAATGTAGTCAAGCTGTAATCTTGGGATTGAACCGGGCCCGGCATCTTTTTTAGAGCCGGGTCCTTTTTATAAGCGGTAAGGAAGTATATGGCTTTAATTAGTTTACAGGAAGCTGTTCTTAAGTTTAACGGCCCGGTTATCTTTGACCGCTTGAGCCTGCAGTTGGAGTCCGGTGAACGGATCGCCCTGCTCGGCCGTAACGGCGCGGGGAAAACGACCCTGATGAAGGTGCTCTCCGGCCAACAACAGCTTGACGATGGCATGGTTATCCGGCAAAAAGGTATTCAGATTACCCATTTGCCGCAGGAAGTCCCGGCGGATATCAAGGGCACTGTTTTTGATATTGTCCTTTCAGGCCTTGGGGAACGCGCGGATCTTTTAAGCCGGCACCATCATCTTACCCATCGCCTTGAGACTGAGCATACTCCGGAATTATTGCGCCAGCTTGATGACCTGCAATTCAAATTGGACTCTACCGGCACCTGGGATGTGAACAACCAGGTTGAGGATGTTATCGCGAAGATGAAGCTTGACCCGGAGGGCGATTTTCAGCGCTTATCCGGCGGCCAAAAGCGGCGCGTTCTTTTGGCCAGGGCTCTGGTACTGAAACCTGAGGTTTTGCTCCTGGATGAACCGACGAACCACCTGGATATAGATTCAATGCTCTGGCTGGAAGGATTCCTGCTTAATTATCCCGGCACTGTTTTCTTTGTTACGCATGACCGGATGTTTATGACCCGCCTGGCGACAAGGATTCTTGAGCTTGACCGGGGAAAGATATTTAGCTGGTCATGCGATTATAAAATCTTCCTTGAGCGTAAACAAGCGGCGCTGGATATTGAGGAGGCCCGCTGGGAACATTTTGATAAGAAATTAGCCGAAGAAGAGATTTGGATTCGTAAAGGAGTAAAGGCCAGGAGGTGCCGTAATGAAGGCCGGGTTAAGGCACTGGAGCGCTTAAGAGAAGAAAAAAAGGCCCAACGCAAGGCTGTCGGCCAGGTTCGCATGCGGACGCAGAAAGTTGATCCTTCCGGCCACCGGGTGATCAAGGTTTTTCAACTGGGTTTCAGTTACGCGGATAAATGCTTGATTCGGGATTTTACCACCCGGATAACGCGCGGGGATAAGATTGGCCTGATCGGGCCCAACGGCAGCGGCAAGACGACCTTACTGCGGCTCTTATTGGGTGAGCTTACTCCCCAAAAAGGGACGGTAAACCTGGGGACGAACCTCCAGATTGCCTATTACGACCAGCTCCGCGAGCAATTGGAAGAAGATAAGACCGTTGCCCAGAATATAAACGGGGAATCCGACACCATCCTGATTAACGGCAAGCCCAGGCATATTATCGGATATTTGCAGGATTTTCTTTTTACCCCTGAGCGCTCGCGCGCGCCGGTCAAAGTCCTTTCGGGCGGGGAACGAAACCGCCTTTTTCTCGCCCGGCTTTTTACCAAACCCTCTAATGTTCTGGTAATGGACGAGCCGACGAATGATCTAGATATTGAGACCCTGGAGCTGTTGGAAGAATTACTGCTGGAGTATCCCGGCACGCTCCTTCTGGTCAGTCATGACAGGGTCTTTCTTAATAATGTGGTAACCTCCACTATGGTTCTGGAGGGGGATGGGCTGATTAATGAGTATCCCGGCGGTTACGATGATTGGTTAAGCCAAAGGAAACCCTCTTTGCCGGGGGCGTCAAAAACAAAGGCCGCGAAAGAAATCATCCCGTCGAATAAACCTCCAGCCGCGCGAAAACTTTCATTTAAAGAGCAGCGCGAGTTAGACAGCCTTTCATCAGTAATAGAAAAATTAGAGGCCCAGCAGGAAGAGGTCTACGGCCTTCTGGCTGATTTTGCCTTTTACCAGGGCGATCCCGCCCAGATCGCGCTAACTAAAGCTAAATCCGCGTCCCTCTCTGATGAGCTGCGACAGGCATACCAGCGCTGGGAATATTTAGAGGAGCTGTCAGAATAAAAATTCTCATTTCGTGGGGGGTGTTGTCTTAAGTAATGGATGATAAGACTATTAATTTGTTGAAAGTGGCAATTGACAGGCGTAAGCCGCTTAGGAGGCGGACTAATGCTTTGCGCTTAGTTAATGGCCTGGGAGACGGATTAGCCGGCTTGGTCCTGGAACAGTATAATTGCCATTTTGCCGCGCATATTTTTCAGAAGAAATGGTTCAGCGAGGAAAAGGCCTTAGCCGATTTTGTGAAGGCGCGTTTTGAGGCGCGGTATATGATTGTGAAAGACCGGACTGAATCTGTTTCTTTAGGGCCCGAAGCAATTAAGGCCCGGGTTTTAATAGAAAACGATGCCTCAGAGACGATTGTCCTGGAGAACGGATTAAAGTTTAGCGTGGATTTAAACGACGCTGTTAATAGCGGATTATTCCTGGATATGCGCCATAACCGCAAGGTTGTTTCCGGGCTGGCCAAGGGCCGCAAGGTGTTGAATTGTTTCGCCTATAGCTGTTCTTTTGGCGTGTATTGCATGTCCGGCGGCTCATCAAGCGTGGTGAATGTGGATATCAGCCAAAAGAGCTTATCCCGCGGCCAATTAAATTATGGACTTAACCGCTTGAGTTACACCCGGAATGAATTTATCCGCGCCGACGCTAATCACTACTTGAAGCAGGCATTGGTTAAAGATAATCGTTTTGATTTGATCGTTCTTGACCCTCCTTCGTTTTCCAGGTATGATGGTAAAACTTTCAGCGTGAAGAAGGATTTAGCCCAGCTGATTGCCTTGGCAATTAAGGCGCTTAATCCCGGCGGGTTCTTGTTTGTTTCGACAAATTTTAGCGAAGTGTCTTACGATAATTTAGAGGATATGCTTAGGGCGGCCGATACCACGCGGCGGATAGAAATAGTTACACGGCTGGGGCAGGATGATGATTTTCCCGGGAGCGGGCTTACGCGGGAAAGTTATTTAGCCGCCTTGCTGGTTAAGCTGTAAATGCCATATAAACATACGGTAAATTGATAAGGAGGATTTAACTTATGGCGAATTTTTCCTTTGATATTGTTTCTGAAGTTGACCTTCAGGAAATGGATAACGCGGTAAACCAGGCGAATAAAGAACTCTCCCAGCGTTATGACTTTAAGGACAGTAAGGCTTCCATAGCCTACGATCGGACTGAGAAGAAAATCACCTTGATCGCGGATAATGATTTTAAATTGCGCGGGCTTACTGATATTTTGACTACCCGTATGGCCAAAAGAAACATTTCTCTTAAATCCCTGAAATTTGACGAACCGGAGAAGGCTTTTGAGGGCTATCTTCGTCAAACGCTAACAATATGTATGGGTATTGACAAGGAAAAAGCGAAAGAGTTGACCGGAGTCATAAAGGGGCTTGGCCTGAAAATACAAACTCAAATAGAAGGGGAAAAAATCAAGGTCAGCTCGCTAAAGAAGGATGATCTGCAGGCGGTGATCGCGCATTTGAGAGGGTTAGACTTCTCCCTGCCGCTTAGTTTTTGTAATTATCGTTAAGGGCGGTGAATTAAGTTTCCCGTGGCTTTAGATTTTATCTTGTAGAGAGAGAGGGGCAAAGCAATGAAGAAGATTGATTGCGTGAAATGCGAAGAGCAGAGTTCTTGTTGTAGTTTTGGAGCGTGGGTGGATTTGGAAGAGGCTAAAAAAATATCAACCCTGGGATTAAAAGGTATTTTTTATCATCTTGAGCCGGATAAGGATTTCCCTTCCGGCTATAGGGTGGGAACGAGCTATGAAGATAATTCTTGTTCTTTTCTCACTGTAGAGGGGTTATGCGCTATTCATAAAATTGATTACAGCTTTAAACCGGCGCACTGCAAAGAATTTCCCTATGAAAACGGAAAGCTGTCTTCGATGGTAAATTTATTATGCGCACAGGCTAAATTAAAGAAGAAGACAAAGAAAATAACGCGATAAACAGGCAGGAGATTAATATGAATATTTTTGTGGGTAATTTATCGTTTGATGTCTCCGGCACGGAGATAGAAAAACTCTTTAAAGGCTTCGGAGATGTTGCCTCCGCGGTGATCGTGCCGCAAAAGGGAAAGAAAACTCCTAAGTCCAGGGGATTTGGTTTTGTGGAGATGCCTGATGAGTCCCAGGCCCGCGCCGCGATAGCCGCTCTCAATGGTAAAGAATTTATGGGCCGGGTCCTTAAAGTGAATACCGGGGTGCTAAAAAAAGAAGTCCAGCAGGGAAGTGAAATGGGGAAGAAGGCCTGGCCTAAAAGGGAAGATCAGTCCAGGCCTTGGCAGAAACGTCCGGATGAGGCTAAACCCTGGAAAAAGGCTGAGCAGGGAGATAGGCGTCCCTGGAGGAAAACCGAAGGCGAGTCTAAGCCTTGGAGTAAACCCAGAAGAAGTGGTTTTAAGCCCTGGGAAAGGACTGAAAGCCAGTCAAGACCCTGGAAGAGGCCTGAGGGTGGATTTGAACCTGGGAAGAAACCCACGGAAGAGGATAAGCCTTGGCGTAAGAGGGAAGATCAGTCCAGGCCTTGGCAGAAACGTCCGGATGAGGCTAAACCCTGGA
>CAKKRH010000013.1:0-19216 GCA_919902675.1 Omnitrophica bacterium GWA2_41_15 | reverse complement strand
GGAAAGGACTGAAAGCCAGTCAAGACCCTGGAAGAGGCCTGAGGGTGGATTTGAAGCTGGGAAGAAACCCGGTGGAGAGTTTAAGCCGTGGAAGAAACCGGCGGGAGATGCTAAGCCTTGGAGCAAAAGCAGTGAGCCTCCGCGAAGATCCGGGTTTAAGGGCAGGAAAAAACCGGGCTAAGGTTAAACATAGGGTGATAATTTCAGCCCTTGTCAGAAATTATCTTTGACAATATCGGATTGGGTGGTATACTAAAAAGGATTATCCGAAAATTAGAAGATTTATAGCTGTAAAGGGGTATAGTTGTTAGCCTTTATGGTTTTTCTTTAGCGCGTAAGTAGTGGCGGCGGGAGAGCAAATGAGTAATGAATTCAAGAGTCTAAAGTTGGGTGACTTAACGATAGCGTTGCCGATTATTCAGGGCGGGATGGGGGTACGAATTTCGGCTTCTTCATTAGCTTCGGCAGTAGCCAATGAGGGGGCATTAGGAGTTATCGCCGCGGTGGCTTTGGGAGAGGAGCCGGGAGGCGAGAAAATGGATTTTAATAAACGTTCGCGCGTGGCGTTTATAGAGTGTATCAGGAAGACCAGAACCCTGACCAAGAATCCATTTGGCGTGAATATAATGTGCGCTCTTACCAATTACGATGATTTGGTGGACGCGGCTCAAAGCGAATCCGTGGATGTGATTATTTCCGGAGCGGGCCTGCCTTTAAAACTTCCTTCCCTGATTAAAAACGATAAGACTAAGCTTGTTCCCATTGTGTCTTCCTCCCGGGCGGCGCGCATTATCTGTAGTGTCTGGCAGAGAAGATACAAACGCCTGCCGGATGCTATTGTTGTCGAAGGTCCTCTTGCCGGAGGGCATTTAGGCTATAGCATGGCCGAGCTAAAGGATGAAAAGCATATTTTTCTAGATAAGATCCTGCAAGAGGTGCTGGAGGTTACGCGTGAATTTGAAAACGATAAGTTAAAAATTCCCGTTATCGCCGCCGGAGGTATCTTTGACGGCAAGGATATCGCCAGGGTCATGCGTTTAGGCGCCAGCGGGGTCCAGATGGGGACCCGTTTTGTCTGCACCTATGAGTGTGACGCCGACATTAAATATAAGGAAGCGTTTTTGTCCGCGAAGAAAGAAGATATCGTGATTATTCACAGTCCCGTGGGGATGCCGGGAAGGGTTATTCTTAATGACTTTGTCCGAAAGATATCCGCCGGAGAACGGGTAAATTTTAAATGTGAATCCAAGTGTTTAGCCACTTGCGACATTAAAAAGGTCAACTACTGTATTGTGAAAGCGCTGACCAACGCCTACCGGGGCCATCTGGATGGAGGGTTTGCCATGTGCGGCAGCAACGCCTACCGGGTTAAGAAAATAATTTCCGTAAAAGAGCTGGTTACCGAACTCGTGGATGAGGCGCGAAGCTGTTTAAATAATGACTAAATAAATAGTTGTTACTTTATCAGGAGCGCGATAGAAGGGGGTATCTCTATTTTTTATAATAGAAATACCCTTTTATTTTTATCCTATATACGCATTATGAATATTGATATTTATCCGCAATTCAGGGAACTTAATATAGGTGATGCCGCGGTATTCAACCGGGCATTTAAAGATAACTCTCCGACGATATCGGAATTTACCTTCACTAACCTTTATTCCTGGCGCTGGGCCTATAGTTTGAGGGTTTCACTTTTTGACGGCCTGATTATTCTTTGTTCGGAATCAGAAAGCCGCAAGCGGTTTTTTACTCCTATCGGAAAAGGGGACATAAGGGCCGCGGCAGAAAAGATACTCAAGGACAAAGGAGGAATCTTTTTTCGTCTCCCGGGAGAAACCATAGTATTGTTCGCTGAGGATAATCGTTTTCTGATTGAGCCGGACAGGGATAACTGGGATTATCTCTACAGTGCCTCTGATCTTCTGAACCTGCCCGGGAAGAAATATGACGGCAAGAGAAACCTGATCAGGAAATTTAAATCCGGCCAGGCCTACGAATATATTACCCTCAATGCCGAAAATGCCGCCTCCTGTCTGGATTTTGAAGAGGCCTGGTGTTCGCTTAAGGATTGTGATAAAGTGAAGGCCTTAAGCCAGGAAAAACGCGCCATCAAAGATATGGTAGAGAATTTCTCTTTTTTCGGCCTAACGGCTGCGGCAATCCAAATAAACGGTGTTATCCGCGCCTTTGTTATCGCCCAGGAGCTAAGCCCGGATACAATGGTGATACATATCTTTAAAGCCGACCCCAATATAGCCGGCCTGTATCAGACAATGCTCCAGGAGTTTATCTGGCGCGCGGGGGTGACCCGTTTTCGCTATGTAAATATGGAGCAGGATTTGGGAATCGAGGGTTTACGTAAAGCCAAGCTTTCCTATCATCCCTGTTCTATGATTAATAAGTACACCCTAAGCCTTTTTGAACAATAAGAAGAAATCCTTATGCTTTGGCAGGCGTTACGGAATAAAAATATCAAATCCCTTATCCTTCGCAGCTGGTCAATAAGCTGGCCGATGACCCTTATTATGTTTTTTGTGTTTTTAATCGGGCTTAGCGATGTGTATGTGGCCGGCAGGATAGGCAAGGAGGCCCAGGCGGCTTATGGCCTGGCCTCTCAGCTTTATTTTATTTTTAGTATCATCGCCTTTGCTTTAACCGCGGGCACGGTCTCGGTAATATCCCGGCTGTTCAGCTCCTCGGCCAGGGATGATCTTAATATCGCGGTTGATACTTCGCTTATCAGCGCGATAGCCGCGGGGATACTTTTAAGCCTGTTCGCGCTGGCCTTTTCCGGGAGCATCATCAATAGCTTTAATGTCCCTCAAGTTCTTAAAGGGCTCAGCGCGCCTTTGATCCGGATTTATTCTTTTAGCCTGTTGTTTAATTACCTGCTTTTAAACACTAACGGCATTTTGCGCTCTTGCGGCAGGATTAAACAATCCCTTCTGACTATGGCCATAGTTTCTTTATTGAACGTCGGGCTTAATTTCGCCTTGTCCTTCGGCACACCTTTGGGATTTCAGGGAATTGCCGCAGCCACAGGGATAAGCACCCTGATAGGCTGTCTCTTAAACCTGTTTTTCCTAAAAAATGTGATGACCGGAAGTTTTAAATTTTCTTTAGCGATACTCAGGAATATTATCAGTATCGGCTGGCCGGCGGGAGTGCTTCAGGTGTTTTGGCAATTGTCGGTGCTGGCGTTGTTTCTTATTATCAGCGCTCTCCCGGAAAACAATGTTGAGATACTGGCCGCCTTTACCAACGGCCTGAAGATTGAGTCCGTGATTTTTCTTCCCGCCTTCGCCTTTAATATGTCCTCGGCGGTGGTGGTGGGAAATCTGCTGGGTAAAAATAGTCAGGAAGATGCCTTTTCCGCTGGTATAGTAACTGCCCTGGCCGGGGTTATGATTGTTTCAGCCTTGACGGTGATGGTTTTGTGTAACGGCTCCTCTGCCGCCGCGCTTATCTCAAATAATGATATTGTTATCCGGGAATCTATCCGCTATATTTATATAGCCTTGCTTTCAGAGCCGGTTATGGCCTGGGGAGTTATCCTGGCCGGAGGACTTAACGGGGCGGGAGACACCAGGCGCGTGATGGCGGCAGTAGTCCTGTCGGTGTGGCTGGTGCGCGTGCCTTTAAGTTACCTGCTGGGCGTTTATTTTAAACTGGGCGCCCCGGCAATCTGGTGGTCAATGAACATTTCCGTAACGCTTCAGGCAATTTTGATTACTAAACGTTATTTTTCCAAGAAATGGTTTGTTTGTAAGCATATTGAGCCGGTTGTGTAGCCGGCAGACGAGGTAGTCTCGCTTGGAAATAGATAAATTTTCTTATGAAACCTAAGATAATCTTCTTAGTCATATGGCTTATTTTCCGGACAGGGGCGGCATTATATTATTGGCGGGATTGAAGGATAAAACTGTAAAAAATAGGCTCCAAGAATTTCAAATATTCTTAAGAATTTTGTGTTAATAATTTTGTTGACAAATCCGAGAGATGGGGTATAATTAATTTATAGTAAATTTAAGGAAGCAAACACTTTGAACCGTGAGGCAAGAAGATACGCTTGCTCAACGGTTTTTTTTGTTTTATACCGCTAATGACCCAGTTAGAAACTGCGAGCGATCGGTAAAAACAAGGTGTTTCTATCGGGGTTTACTATAATTTTTTTCAAGGAAGGAGGAAGCAAATCATGGCAAAAGGAAAAGTAAAATGGTTCTCAAACCAAAAAGGGTACGGATTTATTACCCCCGAGTCAGGCAGCGATGTGTTTGTGCATCATAGCGCGATTCAAGGTGATGGCTATAAGTCTTTAACCGATGGGCAGGAGGTGGAGTTCGAAATCGAAAAAGGCCCCAAAGGTGAGCAGGCTACCAAAGTAACCAAGCTGTAATTTGAGAAAACAACAGGGGCCCGGGCATAAAAGTCCGGGCCCTTTTTTTATAAATGAGGCGTTAAGAAAATATTTGACAACGGTAAGGGCCTAAGATAAAATTATATACTGGAAAATGCTTAGAAAGAGAATAATTTAACCCGGATTTTGCAATAGGTTTCGAGAAAAATGGCCTAAACCCTATTGCAAATTCCAGGTTTAAGGAGGTTTGTAATGATCGGCGCGTTTAATTACAGGCGGTATTTGAACCTTATTGTCGTTTCTGTGGTATTGTGCGCTATTACTTGCGGGTGCGCTCCTGAGAAGAACAAGGCATTGTCATTACAATTCTTTGACCAAGTATATCTGCCGGTTGATATGATGACCTTTTTGTCTATGGATAAGGCCCTAAAAGAGCATGGCTATGGGAATGTGTCTGCTTCAAACACGCAAACCGTGTATACCTATAAGCCGGCTCAGTTTGAGGGTGAGGATATTTTGGCGCTGGTTATTTATACCGATATCTCTTTTATCCCCTCCGGAGTCAGTTTTCAGCCTATGCGAGTGCGGCAATGCTATGAAACTGTCATTTCCGATGATAAAGCCGGCGGTATTTTTGTGAATCCTGAGAGAGCCAATGGGTATGTCATTCCTCGAGCGGATATAGGAGCGGCCTTACCAAAGCTTCCGGATAAAAAACCTCTTGCCTGGGCCATAAATATTAAACAATAAAATAAATTTTAGCTGCCGGATGAATTAGATTCCGGCCTAACTCAAGCGTAAAAAATAACAGGAGGATTAACTGATATGGAAACATTTGAATTTAAGGCGGAGATGAAACAGCTTTTGAATATTATCGTGCATTCTTTATATAATCACCCGGAGGTGTTTTTACGCGAGCTTATCTCTAATTCTTCGGATGCCCTGAATAAGGCGCGTTTTAGGAAGCTGACCGATAAGGATATCGTTGACCCGGATGCCGATTTAGAGATCAGGATTGAGGTTGACCCCAAGAAAGATAAGTTTTCCATAGAAGACTTCGGAATCGGGATGACTAAGGAGGAATTGATTAATAATATCGGGACTATCGCCTCATCCGGGACATTAGAGTTTTTACGCCGGGTAAAAGAGCAGAATGCCGCTTTTGAAGGGAATCTGATTGGGCAATTCGGCGTGGGTTTTTATTCCGTATTTATGGTTGCCGATGAGGTATCCGTGGAAACTCGCGGCGCCGATAAGGCCTCTAAAGGCTATCTCTGGAAATCCGGCGGAGAAGGTAATTTCACCATAGAAGAAATTGATCGAAAGCACCGGGGAACCAAGATTTCTTTTAAGTTCAAAGAGAGCGCCAAGGAGTTTGCCCAGGACTACCGGATAAAAGAGATTATCAATAAGTATTCTAACTTTGCCGACTTTCCCATACTTTTAAACGGAGAAAAGGTGAATAAGGTAACCGCCCTTTGGCATAAGAAGGCGGACGAGCTTAAAAACCAGGACCTGGATGAGTTCTACAAGTTTGTGAGTAATGATTTTGAAGGGCCCCTGGGGCATCTGCATATGTCTATTGAGGGGGTGGTGAATTTTAAGGCCCTGGTTTTTATCCCCAAGACCGCTCCTTCCGACCTGATGCGCCTGCATAATGAAAAATCCCTGCATCTTTATGCCAACAAGATACTCATCCAGAACGACTGTAAAGAATTGCTTCCGGAGTATCTGCGTTTTGTTAAAGGGGTGGTGGATACCACGGATTTGCCTTTAAATATCTCGCGGGAGGTAACCCAATCCAGCCCGGAAATGCTTAAGATAAAGAGCGTAATCGTTTCTAAGATACTCTCTTTCCTGGAAAGCTGGGCGCAAAGCGATAAAGAAAAATACGCTGTTTTTTATAAGAATTTCGGCCCGCTTTTAAAGGTGGGGATAAATTCGGATTTTGAGAATAAGGATAAGATAATCGGGCTGTTAAGGTTTGAATCTTCTTTGAGGCCCAAGGGGGAGCTGGTGTCATTTAAGGAATATGTCCAGAGGATGCTTTCCGACCAGAAGGAGATTTATTACCTTTCCGGGGAAAACAGGGAAATCCTGGAAAGAAATCCCAATCTGGAATATTTTAGCAAACATAAAATAGAGGTATTATTTCTGACCGAACCGATGGATGTCTTTGTGGTGCCTTCAATCCCGGAATACGATAAAAAGCATATTGTCTCTATCCAAAAATCAGATATTGATTTAAAGGCCGAGGAAAAAATCGAAAAGCCGGATGATAACCTGACCAAGTCCTTGATTTCTCTGTTTAAGGCGGCCCTGGGAGGAAAAGTAGAGGACGTGCTGGTTTCCAAGCGTTTAGTTGATTCTCCGGTTACCCTGGTTTCGGGTAAAAGCGGCTTTGAGCCGCAGATGGAGAGAATGATGCGGATGATGGACAAGGATTTTCAGAAACAAAAAAGGATACTTGAGGTTAATATAACGCATCCGCTTATTCGCAATCTCTCGCGGATTTATTTAGCCGATACGGCTAACCCAATCTTAAATAAATGCATAAACCAGCTATATGAAGGGGCCTTATTTATTGACGGAGAGCTTAACGCGCCGGGTGATTTCATCAAACGAATGACTGAGATTATGCAAGAGGCAACCGAAAAGTAGAAAAAAGAGAGGGATCAGGTGTCAAAATAACTTGATAGGCGGGGTTTTCTAACCCCGCCGTAGACGGGACAAGAATGTCCCGTCTATCCAAAAGGAGGTTTTCGTGACGGCTTATAATATAGAAAAGAGGGATTAAATGGATAGCTTGCTAAAGAAGATAATTGAGTCAGCCGGAATTCCCGGATACGAAAGCGAAGTTGCCAGGTTGATGTTCAATGAGTTTAAGAAGGTTTCTAATGACGTCCATATTGATAACTTCGGTAATGTCATTGCCAAAAAAGGTAAAGGCAAAAATAAGATTATGCTCGCCGCCCATATGGATGAGGTGGGGCTTTTGGTCAAGCATATAAGCAAGGAAGGTTTCATAAGTTTTATTAAGATCGGGGGAATTGACGACCGGATACTGCCTGCCCAGCGGGTTATCATCAAGGCCAAGAAAGGGGATGTTTTCGGCATAATCGGGTCCAAGCCTCCGCATCTGCAAAAAGAAGAGGACAGGAAACAGCAGCTAAAATATGAAAATATGTTTATTGATATCGGCTGTCCAAGCAGGGAAGAAGCGGAAAAAAAGATTGAGATTGGCGACGCGGTAATCTTTGAACCGAATTCCGGGGTATTAAACGGCAAGCTTTATTACGGCAAGGCGGTGGACGACCGGGTGGGTTGTTACGCCCTGATTAAAATATTTGAGAAGATTAAGGCGCCGGCTGAAATTTATGCCGTGGCTACTACTCAGGAAGAAGTCGGGCTTAAAGGTGCCAGGACCTCTTCTTTTAAAATCAACCCGGATTTCGCCATTGCCCTGGATACCACCGTGGCCGGAGATACTCCCCAGATTCAGGAAAGAGAGTCGGCGTTAAAATTAGGCCGAGGCGTGGCCATAACCCTGATTGAGGCCTCGGGCCGGGGTATGATTGTGAATGAAAAAGTTAAGAATATCTTAATTGATGCCGCCAAGGCCAACAAGATAAAATATCAGATAGACGTAATCGACGGCGGGATGACCGACGGGGCAATGATATATATGAACAGGGAGGGCGTGCCCACCGGGGTCTTGAGCATCCCTTCCCGCTATATCCATTCGGCCACCGGTGTTTTTCACATTGACGATGTTTCTGCCGCGATAGACTTAGCCATAAAATCCGTCGAAAAGATGGCGCTTTAAACCCGCGCCTTATGGAGGGTAACCTTTATTTTGATGTCTTCGAATATCCTCATCATCGGCCACTCTAATATCGGGGACGCCTGTTATAATGCCGTAGTAATTGAGCCATTACATAAGCAGTTTCCACGCTCACGGATTTCCATCCTTAGCTCAAGCCGCACCCAGAATATATTCCAGGGATATACCGGTATAGGTAAGATTTTTTTATTTGATACCTATGTCAAGAACAAGGGGTTATTCGGATATTTGAGGCTTATCCGTGTATTGCGTAAAGAGAAATTTGATTTAGCCGTGGTTTTAAACAGCACCTTGTTGTATAAGTTTTTAGGGATACCGCGGGTATGGAGCGTTCGCGAATACCTGGGAAGGCGACCTTGTGAAGTAAAAAAACATATCGCCGATATCTATCTTGAGTTTTTAAAGGCCAAAGGCGTATCGTTTACTCAGGCTAAATTTTGTTTTAATCTCAGTGAACAGGAAAAAAGCTTTGCCGGCGATTTCTTGAAAAAGCAGTCCGTGGGCCCGGAGGATATCCTTATAGGCATTTTACCTATTGCCGCCTGGTCACTAAAAAGCTGGCCCATTGAGAAATGGAATGAATCAGCTAAAATCCTGAAATCCCGATACGGCGCTAAGTTGATTGCTTTGGGAAAGAGCGGTGATGATTCCTTTAGCCGCGAGGTTCTTAAGAATATGTCTTCGGATATAATTGACGCGATTGATAAAACCAGCCTCAAGCAGGCAATGGCCATACTTAAGCGCTGTAAACTCTTTATTGCCCCGGATTCCAGCCTCTTGCATCTGGCAAGCTGCATGGGGGTAGAGGTAATAGGCCTGTATGGGGCAACTTCCGCGCAATTTATTTATCCCTATTTTCACCGGGAGAATGTGGTTGTTTCCAAGTCAGCCTTAGGGTGCATGCCGTGTTATCCTGGGGACAAGATAGCGGTGTGTAAAAAAGAATTTCAGCCGGGTGAATGTATGGATGGTATCAGCGTTGAGGATATCTTGAGCGTGGTTGAGGCAAAATTACATCGCGGCAACTGTCTTTAATTTTTAAGAAATAATGGTATAATGCTATATTATTTATTTCTCGGGTTTATCCACGCGGTAATTTTAAGAAAGGCCGGCAATGGAAAAAGATAACGCGACTTTAGAATTCTTGTCATTAGTTGATGTCGAGAATTACGAAGACATTTACAGCAAGGATATCTCAGGCGGCATGTATTTTGGCAAGCCTGTCAGTTGTATTATAGAAGGCGAAAAGCGCCTGCGCCAAAAGTCCGAGCAGCCAATCGCCTATTTCTCCATGGAATACGGCCTGGCCACCAGCTTCTATAATAAATTCAGCGCGGCGCGTCCGGTGAGCGCGAATAACCGAAACCAGGAACAGGAAGTTTTTTCCAATTACCGGCTGGCGGATTATTTCTTCGGGGTAAAGATAGACCGCTTGATGGACCTTCCTATATATAGCGGCGGCTTAGGGGTCCTGGCCGGGGACACCATCAAGACCATGGCTGATTATAAGCTTCCCGCGGTAGGAATCGGCATGCTTTGGAATACCGGTTATTTCCGGCAGAAGTTTTGGTTTAAATACGGTCAGATGCCGGAGAGGATACACTGGGATGTATCCTCTTATCCCGGGCTTATTCCTTTAAAAAACAGGATAAAGATTTCTTTAAAATCCGAAGAAATACACCTGCGTTTATGGAAGTATTATGTTTATAGCTATAATCAGGATTACGCCCTGCCGCTCGTCCTGCTTGATTCTAATATCGAACCGAACAATGAAAATAACCGCCATCTTACTGACCAGCTCTACCGCAGTGACAATGGCTGGATTAAGGCGATACAGAGGATAATTTTAGGAATGGGCGGGGCGGCCGCTCTTAAAGAATTGGGCTATACTATTGATAAATATCATTTAAACGAAGGCCACGCGGTATTTGCTTTTGTGGAGAAGGCCAGAGGGCTGGCTAAAAATGAAATTCAGGAGCTCAAGAAACATTTTGCCTATACCTGTCATACCCCGGTTGAGGCCGGCCATGATAAATTTAACAGCGGGGATTTAAGCAATATCCTGAAAAAGGATGATTTTGAGATTGTCCGGGAATTCGGCCGGGAATCCGGGGACTTGATAAATCTTACCTTGCTGGCGATGAATGTCTCTTCGGCTATTAATGCCGTAGCCAGGAAGCATCGGGATGTGATGCATCTTCAGTTCCCGGCTTACAAGGAAAGGATAAAATACGTAACCAACGGGGTGCATACTCATACCTGGATCTCAGACAGGTTTAAAGCCTTGTATGAAAAATATCCCGCGGCCTTTAAAGAGATTAAGTCTAATCCCTTTGTCCTGGAGAATGCCCGGAACTTAAAGGATGATAAGAATTTCCGCCAGGACCTCTGGCAGGCGCATCAGGATAACAAAGGGGAATTTTGTTCTTTCCTGGGTAAATGGGGTTTGAGCCGGGATATTTTTACCGTCTGCTGGGCCAGGAGAGTGGCCGCCTATAAACGGCCAAGCCTGATACTTCAGGATGTGCAAAAATTGCTGGAGATTGCCAAGAAATACGGCCCGATACAGATAATCTTTGCCGGTAAGGCCCACCCTCAGGATAATCTCGGCTTTACCTATATAAATGAGATGCTGGATAAAATAGATACCCTGACCGGGGTGTATGATCATCTGAAGATTATTATGCTGGAGAATTACGAGATAGCCCTGGCTAAGATGCTGATTTCCAGCGTGGATGTTTGGTTGAATAATCCTCTGCCTCCCTTTGAGGCTTCGGGCACCAGCGGGATGAAGGCTATTCTTAACGGGGTAGTCCAGGTGAGCACCCTTGATGGCTGGGTGGTAGAGGCTGAGGATAAAAACATCGGAAAGATTTTCGGCTACCGCGGCCCGGATGGAAAGTCTTCCAACGAGTATGACCTGCATCTGGCGGATGATTCCCGGGAGCTCTATCTGGCCTTAGGGGAAACGATTAAGCTTTATTATAAGACCAATGATAAAGGCAAGGTGGATATTCATTCACAATGGATAGACCTGATGATAAATTGCCTTAGCGCGGGAGCCCATTTTAATACCTATAGGATGCTGGATGAATATAAGCGCCTAATTTGGAATATCTAATTAATAGAGAAGCAAAAAACTAAAAAACCGAAAAACCAGAAAACAAAAGCAAAAAAATGTTTGTTTTTCGGTATTTCGGTTATTTTTATTAAACCGGATTTTGCAAATAGGTTTCGAGAAAAATGGCCTAAATCCTATTGCAAATTCCGGTTAAAAGGAGGTAAGAATGAATACCGGACTTACGGTTATAAATGAAAAGGTGGCTAAAGAGAGCGCCTTTACCGCCGCCTTGATTCAAGAAATGCGCAAGGTAATCGTGGGCCAGGATTACCTGTTAAACAGGCTCTTGGTGGGGATCCTGGCCAACGGCCATATCTTGGTTGAAGGCGTGCCGGGCCTGGCTAAGACCCTTTCCATAAAGACCTTATCCCAGGCCATAAATGTCAAATTCCAGAGAATACAATTTACCCCGGACCTTCTGCCAGCGGATTTACTGGGGACTCTGATTTATAATCCCAAAGACGGGGTATTTACCACCAAGAAAGGGCCGATATTCGCCAATATCATCCTGGCTGATGAGATAAACCGCGCCCCGGCCAAGGTGCAGAGCGCGCTTTTAGAGGCGATGCAGGAGAGGCAGGTTACTATCGGAGAAAATACCTTTAAATTGGATGAGCCATTTTTAGTTATAGCTACCCAGAATCCTATAGAGCAGGAAGGGACATATCCTCTACCTGAGGCCCAGCTTGACCGTTTTATGCTTAAATTAAACGTAGTCTATCCTACCATTGAAGAAGAATCCAGGATTCTTAAAATGATGAGTTTTACTGATAAGAAGATTCAGGCTCAGGCCGTACTTGAGCCCAAGGATATCTTCAGGGCCAGGGCGGTGGTGGATGAAATTTACCTGGATGAAAAATTAGAGAAATACATCTTAGATATCGTCTTTGCCACCCGCGACCCCAAGAAATATAAATTAGATGAACTCTCCGGCCTTATCCAGTATGGCGCCTCTCCCCGGGCCACAATCTATCTTGCCGTTGCCGCCAAGGCCTACGCCTTTACCCAGGGCCGGGGCTATGTCAGCCCCCAGGACATAAAATCAATCGGCCCGGATATTTTACGCCACCGGGTGATTGTCAGCTATGAGGCCGAGGCCGAGGAAAAGACCTCAGAAGACATCATCCAGAAGATCTTTAGTGAAATAGAAGTCCCATAGAAAGTCAAAAGTCAAAAGGCAAAAGTCAAAAGGCAAAACCAAAATTAAAGAGCAAAAAGCTTTTCCCCTTGCCTCTGGAGGGATTCTTCTGTAGCGAGAAAGTTTTAACTTATGATTTTACCTTTTATCTTTTTCCTTTTGAGTTTATGTTATGATTCCTAAAGAAGTCCTAAAGAATATTCGGCGTATTCAGATAACCACCTCTCGGATGGTTAATGATGTCTTTGCCGGACAATACCAGAGCGTATTTAAAGGCAAGGGTATGGAGTTTGAGGAGGTGAGGGAATACCAGCCAGGGGATGAAATCCGCTCTATAGACTGGAATGTTACCGCCAGGACCGGCCATCCCTACATTAAGAAATTCGTCGAGGAGAGAGAATTGACGGTGATGCTGGTTTTGGATATGTCGGCCTCCGGTTTTTTCGGCACGGCAAAACAACTTAAGCGGCAGTTGGCCGCGGAGTTTTGCTCTGTTTTGGCTTTTTCGGCGATCCGCAACAACGACCGGGTGGGTTTTATCGCCTTTACCGACCGAAAAGAGAAATTTATTCCGCCGCGTAAAGGCCTGCGCCATGTCTTAAGGGTTATCCGGGAGATGCTTTATTTTAAGCCTGAGGGCAGGGGGACGGATATCAATAGTGCCTTAGAATATCTGAATAAGGTTTCCCGGCGCAAGACAATTACCTTTGTGGTTTCGGATTTTTATTCCGGTGATTTTAAGAAAATGCTTTCAGTGAGTAACAAACGCCACGATATTATTGCCGTGACCGTAACCGACCCCTGGGAATTAAACCTGCCGGATGTGGGCATAGTCAGCTTAGAGGACTCTGAGACCGGAGAGAGCTTTATGCTGGATGCCTCTGATTCCCGCTTGCGCCGGGAATATTCACTCAACGCCCAAAAGCGGCTTAAGGAGAGAAGTAAGTTTTTTCAATCCGGCGGCGTGGATACGATTGATATCCGCACCGACATTCCCTACGCCAAAAGCTTGTTTAAGTTTTTCAAAGCCAGGGAAAAAAGAAGATTATTCAGGTGAACCCAGCCCTTTTTGCTAAAGTAGAGATTATGAAGAAATGGCGGGGTGAATTAAAATGAGAGCGTTGAATTTTTTTAGAGTTTTTTTTACGGTTTGGATATGTAGTGTTTCTTTTGTCTCTTGGGCCTCGCCCGCGGCTAAGCCGGACCCAGAGGTCACAGTTACGGCTGTGCTGGATAAAACCTCGGTAGCTATCGGGGATAAGATCAGGTATTCCTTAGTCGTATCGGCGAAAAATGATATTGAGGTTGAATTTCCGGATTTTGAGGGTAACTTAGGAAATTTTAACCTTAAGGATTTTGGCTCAGGCAGGAAGGTTTTTTGGGGCAGACAAAAGATAACCCGATGGTATGTCTTAGATACCTATGTTATCGGAAAACAGGCACTCCCTAAGGCCCTGGTAAAATACCGCCGCCAGGGAGAAAACGATTGGAACCGCCTTGAGAGCGAAGAAAAGGAAATAGAGGTTAAGAGCCTCCTGGATAAGCCGGGAGTAAAGAGAGAATTGCGGCCGATTAAAGATCCCCTGGATTTTCCTTTCTGCTGGCGCTATCTCCTCTTAGGGATTTTGTTTCTTTTGTTTATCCTGGCTGGGATAGCGATATTCCGGAAAAAGAAAAATAATTTAGCCCGGACTGTAGAATTACCGCCTGCCCACCAAATAGCCCTGCAAAAACTCAACGAACTTAAAACCAAGGGTCTTATCGCTCAAGGGAAGATTAAGGAATATTACATTGAGATATCCGGGATTATTCGGCACTATATTGAAGACAGGTTTAAGCTTAGCGCTCCGGAAATGACCAGCGAAGAGTTCTTGCTCAAGGCCAGGGATGCCCAAGAGCTAAGCCTAACACAAAAGGATTTATTGAGTGATTTTTTGCTATCCTGCGACTTGGTGAAGTTTGCCCGGTATAGCCCTTCGGAAAAAGAAACAGAAACAGTCTTTGAGTCGGCCAGAAGGTTTGTTGAAGAGACTAAGGAAGTGATAGATGCTCCTGCGTAACCCTTTATTATTGGCCTTACTGCCCTTGGCGGCAGCGGTTCTATTCTACGCCCAAAGAAAGAATACCCGCTCGGCAATAAAATTTACCTCAGGGAGCTTATTAAAGGGTTTGCCGGATTCTTTTAAGCTTAAGTTAGCCAAAAACCTCTTTTTTTTGAGGCTGGCTTCCTGTGTTCTGATTATAATTGCCCTCACCCGGCCGCAGTCTCCGCTCTCAGATTCTAGGATTCAATCCGAAGGCATAGATATCGTCCTGGCGATTGATTGCTCTACCAGTATGCTGGCTGAGGATTTTAAGCTCGGCGGCCGAAGGCAAAACCGGCTGGAAGCAGTCAGAGATGTAGTCAAAGACTTTGTCCGGGGAAGGGCTAATGACCGCTTAGGCCTGGCTGCCTTTGCCGGGGGAGCTTATACGGCTTGCCCTCTGACTTTGGATCACGGCTGGCTTTTAGAAAATTTAGAGAGGGTTAAAACCGGACTGATTGAAGACGGAACCGCCATCGGACTGGGATTGGTTTGCGCCTTAAACAGCCTCAAAAGCACCAAGGCCAAAAGCAAGGTAGTCATCTTGCTTACTGACGGACGCAATAATGCCGGAGGAATCTCGCCGCTTACCGCCGCTGAAGCGGCCCGGGCATTAAAGATTAAGGTCTATACCATCGGAGCCGGCACCAAGGGCTCGGCTCCTTATCCGGTCAAGGATTTTTTCGGAAATACGGCGTATCAGCTGATGGAGGTGGATATCGATGAAGATGTTTTAAAAGAGATCGCCGCCAAAACCGAGGGGAAGTATTTCCGGGCCACCGATACCGAGAGCCTGCGCCAGATCTATAAAGAAATAGACAGATTGGAAAAAACCGTTATTGAGGACAAAGGCTATCGGGAATACAAAGAATTATTTCCGCTATTTTTAATTCCGGGATTAATTTTATTGTTTACCGAGATTATTTTATCCAATACCTTTTTAAGAAAAATACCCTAAATGAGACTTGCCCAGCCTTTTATATTATATGTTTTTTTACTGATTGCGGCGGTAATAGTATTTTATCTTTGGTCCTTTAAGTGCCGCGCAAAGACCCTGGAGAAGCATATTCAAAAGGAGCTTTTATCTGAACTGCTTTCCTCGGTTGATTTAAAGAAACAAAAGTTAAAGGCAGCCTTAATTCTGGCCGGAATTATTTTTAGTCTTTTAGCTTTGACGCGTCCGCAATGGGGTTTCCATTGGGAGGAGTCAAAAAGATACGGCCTGGATATTATTATCGCCCTGGATACCTCCAAAAGTATGCTGGCTGAAGATGTCAAGCCTAACAGGTTAGAGCGCTCCAGGCTGGCAGTGAGGGATTTGGTCAGGCAGTTAAACGGGGACAGGATCGGCCTGGTTGCCTTTGCCGGAGACGCCTTTTTGCAGTGTCCGTTGACCGTTGATTATGGCGGATTTTTGCTTTCTTTGGAGGCTGTTTCCCCGGGGACAATCGCCCGGGGCGGAACTTCCGTCTCGGGCGCGATAAAAGAGGCGATAAAAAGTTATGCCGGAGGCCAAAAGAAGTACAAAATCCTGATTATTATTACCGACGGCGAAGACCATGAGGGGGATGCCCAGAGCGCGGCTCTGGAGGCCAAGAAGGAAGGGATTATTATCTTTACTATTGGTATCGGGACCAGGGAAGGCGAACTTATCCTGGTTCCGGGGGAAGGCGCGCGAAAAGAATTCCTAAAAGACAAAAAAGGTAATGTGGTAAAGAGCCGCCTTGATGAAGCCCTTCTGCAAAGAATCGCCCTGACTGCCGGAGGAAGCTATGTGCGCTCAAGCTCCAGGGAATTCGGATTGGATTTGATTTATCGGGAGAAGTTAGCTAAAATGGAGAAACGGGAAGTGGAGAGCAGGTTAAGTAAGCATTATGAAGAGCGTTTTCAGATTCCGCTTGTTCTGGCCCTATTGGCGCTCTTACTTGAGCCGTTGATTGCGGAGCGCAAAAAATGAAGATAATAGTTTGTCTGCTGGCCGGCTTTATTATCTGCTCTGCTTCTTTAGTTTTTGCCAAAGATGCCGCTCGCGCGGTTTCCAGGGGCAATAAATTGTATAAAGAGAATAAGTTTGATCAGGCCTTAGAATTATACGATGAGGCAATAATGGATAAGCCGGATTCCGTGATAGTTAACTTTAATAAGGGGGCCGCTTATTTTAAAAAGGAAGATTTTTCCGCGGCCATCATCAGCTTTGAAAAGGCCCTCTTAAGCGAAGATAAATTACTGGAATCCCGAACAAGCTATAACATCGGGAATGCCAAGTATGCGTTAGGTAAGCTAAAGGAAAATACTGACCCGGCCTCATGCGCGAATCTGCTTGGCCAGGCACTGGATTATTATAAAAGGGCGCTGGATTTAAACCCCCAGGATGAGGATGCCAAGTTTAACCATGAATTAGTAGAGGAAGAATTGAAGGCTGTTTTGGATAAGCTGAAAGCGCGAAAAGATCAACAAGCCAAAGAAGAAGAATCTACAGATAAGAAAGAAGATAAAACCGGCAGCCAATCCCAGAATGGTAAAGAAGGCCGATCCGAAGCTCCGCGGGAAAATAAAGAAGCCGAAAGTAAGTCTGAGGAAGGCCAAGAAAAGAAGGAAAGTAAAGCTGATTCTCAAACGGAAGAAGGCCGGGAGAAAGAAGAAGCCCCGGGCAAACAGCAGCAAGGCGCTCAGAAAGAAGAACCGGCGCAAGGAGCGCGAGATTCAAAAGAGATGTCGCAAGCCGAGGCGCGCATGCTTTTAGAGGGATATAATCAACAGGCGATGCCGGTAGGTCAGGTCAAAGATAAAGAAAAAAGCTATTCCCGGAGCACAGATAAAGACTGGTAGGATGGAAAAAATCAAAAATCTTTTTAAAAATTTTACATTTTGGCTTGTTATTTTGATATTTAATTTTTGGTTTTTGATTTTGCCTTGTTTGGCTAAGGATATAAATTTTACTCTTAGCGCGCAAAGAAATAAAGTTTCTTTGGGCAGTTACTTTGAGCTTTATCTTGGCTTTGAAGGGACCCAGGATATTCCATCAATGGAGCTGCCCGGGATGGAGGGATTCCAGTCACGTTATCTGGGGCCTTCTACCCGGATGTCAGTAGTTAACGGTAGGGTTTCCAGCTCCGTAACCCACATCTATAATCTTATCCCTTTAAAAATAGGGACCTATAAGATTGGTCCTTTTAAGTTTGATTATGAGGGTAATTCTTATATCTCTAATTCTTTGAATGTTGAAGTAATAGAGGCTCAAGTCCAAGCCGATAATCAGGATGCTTCAGACAGCGCGGCTTCGTCGGATATAAACAGTCGCGTATTTCTGATAATCCAGGCCGGGAAAAACAGGGTCTATCTGAACGAGGTTATTCCTTTATCCATAAAATTATATGTCAATAAGCTGACAGTCCGGGATATTCAGCATCCCGTATTGAACCATGAAGGATTTTCACTTGGCGCCTTTGAAAAGCCTAAACAATATGAGGAGGTTTTAGGCGGGATTAATTATCAGGTTGTTGAATTTAACGCCTCTCTATTCGGCCTGAAGCCGGGAGAGTTACGCCTGGGGCCGGCTAACTTAGAATGTAATCTGCTGGCCAAAAAACAAGCCAGAAGACGATCAGCTTCGGGTTTTGATGATTTATTTGGTTCTGATATATTTGATGATTTTTTTGGCCAATACCAGGCTTATCCGCTTAATCTAAAATCCGCGGATATTCCCTTAACGGTTTTGGCCCTTCCGGAAGAAGGGAAAACAACTGATTTTAACGGCTCAGTCGGTAGCTTTGAAATGGAGGCCTCAATAAGCCCTTCAGAAGTTAAAGCCGGAGACCCGGTTACCTTAAGAGCCGGGGTCAGGGGAAGAGGAAATTTCAACACTGTAGCCATCCCGAAAATTGAGGCCGGAAATAACTTTAAGGTATATGAGCCGCAAGTCAAGCAGGAGGCTGGGCAAAAAGATTTTGAACAGGTGATTATTCCTCTGGATGAAAGCGTCCGGGAAATTCCGGCCTTGAGATTCAGCTTTTTCAATCCCGATACCGGAGAATACCAGACTATCCTCAAGGGGCCGTTTCCCCTGAAGGTCTTAGCGCCGGATAAAAGAGAGGATCTTAAAATAATTGATTCTCAAGCCTCCGCTGTCCTTGCCCTGGCTGAAAAAGAAGAAAAGTTAGGCCGGGATATTGTGTATATTAAGCCTGAGGCAGGAAGATTAAGCAAGCAGGGGGAGTATCTCTATAAAAATAAGACATTCTTATTGCTACAGGTTTTTCCATTCTTAAGTTTTTTGGTTATTTATATCCTGGAATTAAGGAGCCGGAGGCTAAAAACAGACCTAAGATACGCCCGCAAGCTATCCGCTCCTAAAAAGGCAAGGACAGGCCTGAATAAGGCCAGAAATTATTTATCCCAGGGCCGGAATAAGGACTTTTACGATACTCTGTTTTCAAGCCTCCGGGAATACCTGGGTGATAGATTCCATCTTCCTTCCCAGGCCATAACTATAGATATCATTGACGCAGTCTTAAAACCCAAGGGTGCCTCTATTGAAACATTGAATAAGTTAAGGGATATTTTTAATGATTGCGATACGGCAAGATATTCCTCTTTAGAATCCGGCGCCGACGGTATGAAGCTGGCCTTAAGAAAGCTGGAAGAAGTAATTGATTATTTTCAGAAAGCA
>CAKKRH010000012.1 GCA_919902675.1 Omnitrophica bacterium GWA2_41_15 | reverse complement strand
ATCTGCCTCTGGCGCTTAGATTTTACTTGATTCTGAAGCTCTGCGAAGAATCTTATAAGCTATAAATATTAAAGAGAAATAATCTGCCTGGACTTATTTATGGCCTCGGAGAGTTCGGGAATAATCCGGTCTTCAGGCAGGAATTTAACGATTGCGCTGTTTTTTATTACCGCCAGCGGTTGAGCCTGAACCCCGCAGAGGATAATCTTAACCTTTCCCCGGCTGAATGTCCTGAGCGCGTCTTCTAAGGCGTTTAATCCCGAAGCATCCATTACCGGCACATGGCGCATCAGGATAATCAGCACCTGGGGATGCCGCTTAAGCTGACTGAGCGCGTTTTTAAAGGTATCCACCGCCCCAAAGAAGAAAGGTCCGGTGATTTCATAAATCTCAACCCCTTGAGGTATGTTTTCTTCGCCAAAGGCTTTTTGGTCTTCCGGGTTTTCTTCATCTGATAAGGAACCGTTCAGGACATTCACCTGGGTTACCTCGGTCATTCTTCTTACAAAAAGAAGCGCGGATAAAACCACCCCCACCTCAATAGCCACGGTTAAATCCACTAAAATAGTAAGAAGAAATGTGGCCAGCAAAATAAAAACATCGCTCTTAGAAGTGCGTAGTATTTTCATAAACAGATGCCATTCGCTCATATTATAAGCCACCACCAGCAAAATCCCGGCCAAGGTTGCCATGGGGATAAGGGACGCCAGTGGCCCCAGAAAGACAAAAAGGATGCATACGGTTGCCGCGTGAATAATTCCGGAGATAGGCGTCTTGCCGCCGTTTTTGATATTGGTGGCTGTCCGGGCTATGGCCCCGGTAGCCGGGATGCCCCCAAAAAGAGGCGAGGCAATATTAGCTATGCCCTGGGCAACCAGTTCCATATTACTGCGATGGCGCCTGCCGGTCATCCCGTCGGCAACCACCGCGGAAAGAAGCGATTCGATTCCGGCCAAAAGAGCGATAGTAATTGCCGGTGAGGTTAAACTAAGAATAGTCTTTAGGTGAATCTCGGGGATTCTGGGCATAGGGATGTGGTTAGGCACCACGCCAAAACGCAATCCAATGGTTTCTACCGGCAGATGAAATAATTTTACAATGAGAGTGGTAACAATAATGGCGATCAATGGACCGGGCAGTTTATCGGTAATCTTTCTCCACATTACTATAATAAGAATGGTCAAAACACCTAAACCAAAGGCATAGAGATTAAAAGAGGACAGATGAGTAAAATAACTCAGGCATTTTTCCAGAAAATGATTCGGTAATCCCGCGATATTCAGGCCGAAGAGATCCCGCACCTGAGTAACAAAAATAATTACCGCGATTCCACTGGTAAAACCCACGGTTACCGGATAAGGGATAAATTTAATCGCGTCACCCAGCCGGGCAAAGCCCATAATAATAAGTAAAATACCGGCCATAATAGTAGCCAGGGCCAGGCCTTCGTAGCCGTACTTTTGGACTATGCCAAAGACAATTACGATAAAGGCCCCGGTGGGGCCGCCGATCTGGACCCGGCTCCCGCTAAGAAGAGAAATTAAAAACCCGGCAATCACCGCGGTAATCAGCCCCTGCTCTGGCTTCACTCCCGAAGCAATGGCAAAAGCGATAGCCAAAGGAAAGGCTACAATTCCCACGATAATTCCGGCCAGGGCGTCATGAAAAAACATTTTAAGAGTCAGCCCTTCTTTTAACAACGAAACTAATTTCGGTTCAAATGTTTTTGGCATGTGTTTTCCTTCGACAAAATTTATGGCTGGGACAAAAAGTAGGTGAGGTTAAACAGCTCGGTGGAAAGATCAACATTACGCAGTTTTACCTTAGGGGACACGATTAATTTGACCGGGGCAAAATTCAGGATTGCTTTAATGTCGCAGGAAACCAGCCGGTCCACGATTGTCTGGGCGGCAGTTACCGGAGCGGCAATTATGGCTATCTCTATACGCGAAGACCGAATTATATTTTTCATGTCTTCTAAAGGATAAATCGTAATCCCGCCTTTTTTCTTATAAATTTTCTTAGGGTCCGCGTCAAAGCAGGCGGATATATTCAGGTTTTGCTCCTTAAAGCCTTTATAAGCCAAAAGGGCCGAACCCAGGTTTCCCATTCCACAGATACAGATATTCCATCTTTTATTCAGGCCCAGAATCTCGCTTATTTTGTTTTTCAGGCTCTCAATGGAATAACCCACGCCCCTCCTGCCAAATTGGCCAAAATACCAGAGGTCGCGCCGGAGCTGGTCCGGGCTGATATTTAATTCACGGGATAACCCTAAAGAAGAAATTGTAGGTGAGGCCTGCGCCTTGGATAACTCCTGCAGGGCGCGCAGATACAAAGACATCCGGCTGATGGTATCTCTTGAAGGTTTTTTCATCTATGTTTAGCTACTCCGATTTTTCGGCAATATTTTTCAATCACGCAAGCCCCGCATAAAGGCGATATCGGCTTGCAAATATTTTGGCCCCATGTAACTAATAACTTATTATATTCTATCCAGTATCTTTTTGGCAACTTATTTCTTAAACACATCTCGGTATCCCGCGGCTCTTTGGTCCGGCACAGACCTAAGCGGTTAGTAATTCTGTGCACATGGGTGTCCACGCAGACCCCCAATTTCCCGAAGCCCTCGGTCAAAACCAGGTTGGCGGTCTTACGGCCTACCCCTTTCAGGCTTAGGAGTTCATCTAAGTTATCCGGAACGCGCGAAGAAAATTTATCGATCAGGGCCCGGCAAATTTCCTTTATCCTTTTGGCCTTGACCCGATAGAAGCCCACAGGATATATCGCCTTTTCAATCTGACCGGTGGAAAGCTCCAACATCTCTCGCGGACTCCCGGCTAAATTAAAAAGCCTCTCCGAAGCAGAAGCAGTAGTCTCATCCTTGGTGCGCAGAGACAACAAACAGGAAATCAGGACTAAGAACGGCTTTTGGACGGATGCTTCATCCGCTATCCGGCTGACGATGGGAACCTTGAACTTTCTGGCCTCTTTCCTTAAAATCCTGACAACCGCTTCAATATCACAATCGGGCATATTAGCCATCGTAGAGGCGATTCGCGAACCGCCTCTACGTAGCGGCGCGATTTATCGCGCATATATGGTATTATTACCGCAACTTTCGCGTATATTCTTTTATCGCTTCCAATACGGGATTGATATACGCGAATAAAAAAGCGCCGTCCCTCATTGTTAGAAGGCGGCGCGATAACATTTAAGGCTAACCGAACTTAGTTCACCAAGCATGGATAGATTATAGAAAAATTATTCCGCCTTGTCAAAAAAATTCAAGGGTTAAATAATTTCAATCCGGCGCAATCGGCGATTAAAGAAAAATCTTTGTCTTTAGAAAATACCTTTACATTGTTCTCAATCGCGGCGGCGGCAATTATGGCATCCACGGTTTTGCTTATTGTCTTGCCTTTCTTCCGGCACAAACGATAGATATTCGCCGCCAAGACATAAGTCTCCAAACTTGATGCCCTAATTACCGGAAATTGGATAAGGTATTCCTTTAATTCTTTAAATATGCCGTCATCCTTTACACCCTGAAGAATTTCGGTAAGAATAATATCCAAAATACAAATATCCTCATCCTGCTCAATCAGACTCTTTAATTTCGCGGCATAAATTGATGCCGGATGGTTAAAGAAATCTATCCATACCGAAGTATCCACCAAAATCAACTTCTGCTCCTTCTCATCCTTGCCAAATTACCCTCCCAGCAAGAAGAACCGGCCAAGCTTAGTATCGCCCTTCTCTTTAACCTCTTGACCATTTCCGCTAAAGCGGCATTAACCAACTCTTTCTTGGTCCGGAAATGTGTAATAGCCAGACCTTCTTTTACCAGCTTCTCATCCAATACAATATTGGTCCTGTGCATATCGCTCCTCCATACACAAAGCATACACTATTCTGGTGTATAAATCAACTTCTTTCATTTTTGGGGCTGAGAATGAGGCACAATAACAGACGCGGGATTATTTTGCCCATTTAATTCTTCAACGATTTTTTTTAGCCGTACCATCCGTTCAGGACTGGAGGGGTGGGTGCTGAAGAAATTGCGGGTCATACTCTGAGGTATCTCAATAGCAAAACGCTCCCAGACATCCACCCCGGCCTCAATGTTAAAACCGGCTAAATAAACATATTTCAATCCGAAATAATCCGCTTCCCGCTCAAAATCCTGGGAAAACCTGGAGCTAAAGGCCGCGGAAACCGAACGCATCACCGCGTCCCCTGAGCCCGGAGAAACCTTATTGGCTCCGATTCCGGCGGCAAGGCCGGCCAGCATTGAAATAAAATCTATTCCTGAGCCTTTCAAATGATGTCCCTTGGTGATGTGGGCCAGCTCATGGCCTAAGACCGCGGCTACCTCATCGTCGCTTTTGGTAAAACGCATAAGACCATAAGTAACCACGATAAGATTAGGCATAGCCCCGGCATTTACCTCCTGCTCATCTACCATGCGGAATGATACATCCAGAGGCTTAGAGCCCAGCCTAAAACCAAGATTTATCTTGGTTGTCGAACGTAAAACCTCAAGCTCAACTAATTGACCGGGAGCCTTATGATTAAGGACATAGGCGGCGTCGGATAAATCATTAATCGGCAAATTCTCAATACTTTTAATAACATCGCCGGCAATAACTCCCGCCCCCTTAGCCGGGCTGTCTTCAACTACCCCAGTAACCACCACACCATTACTGCTTGAGAGATGATAAAGCTTAACGAAATATTCATCAATCTTAGATAAAAGTAATCCGGAATAGACAAAATCCTTTTTTTTGTCCTCTTCCGGCAGCTTCAAAAGAAGCTTATAACCGATATTATTTACCTTGACTAAATAATCTATCTGAAATTTCAGGGCCTTGACTTTTAACTCTGTGCCGGCCCGTCTGATTTCTTCTTCAGAGACATAAGGTCCGGTAAGGGCGCAACCGGACAAAAAAACAGATAATAGATAACAGATAACAGATAACAGTAAAAACTTATTTTTTCCGGCGGGAGGCTTTAGCATCTTTAATAATACCTAAGTCCTGAAATTTCTGTCGTAACTCCTGGGCGGTCTTAAATTGAATTGATTTTATCCCGTAGCTTAAAGCGGCCTCGATTAAATCCAGGCGGTCATCCACATAGACCACGCTCTCCTTAGGCACATCTAAAACCTTCAGGGCTAAATCATAAATCTTTTTATCCGGCTTGATAAATCCGGTCCTAAAAGAAGGAATTATTTTATCCGCTTCGAACAATCCAATAGTGGAAGAAAATTCTTCCCGGATGTATTCATAATGCAGTTGGTTGACATTGGAAAGCAGGGCTAATTTTATCCCGGAATTCAGAGAAGCGACAAAATCTTCACTCTCCGGCTTTGAGAAAAATATCTCATTCCAGATCGGCAGGAATTCCCTGTAGCTTATTTTTAATTCCAGGGCGGTTTGGACCTGCTTGAAGAATTCTAATGTTCCGGTTTTGCCTTTTTCAAATTCCTGGGTTAGGTTCGAGTCAAAAAATAAATCATAGATATCCTGACTTTTCTTGGGCGTATGCTTTAATATCTTCTTGACCGCGATAGTGTGGTCAAATCCGATTAAAACATTACCCAAATCAAAAATTACCGCCTTTATTTCCTTAACATTATTTTTCATTACACTCCATTGCTGTCCAGATTAGCCATTACGGTGTCATTCCCGCAATCTTTTAGCGGGAATCCACGAAGACAAGATAGCCTGGATACCCGCCTGCCTAGCGGCCCTCGGCTTCGCCGAGAGGCGAGCAAGGCCGCTGGCTTTCGCGGGTATGACAATTTTGGAATCTCAAAATGATTTTGTCATCACTGTTCATTGATTAATTTTGACATGAGTGATTACAATCCTTAACGCGCCTAATTAATTAAGTTTTTTTTCTTCGCTGGCTTTGGGTTTTTTAAAGAGGTCGAGGAAGCGGTCTTCGTATTCTTTATAGACATTCCAATGGTCCAACTCTCTTTTTAATTCCGCGGCCTTGGAGATATTAGATTTGACCTCGGGAAAAAGCTTCTCAATCTTTTCCCGGGCGGATTGAGGAAGCTTAGTCTGCAGACTTAAGGATTTCTTAATCTTATCAATCTCATCCTGGCCTATCGGGCCGGGCCCGATCTCAGAGGGAATCTGCTGAATAAACTCAATGATCTTATCAATCTCCTGCTCCATTAGCTTGGCCGATTGGGCTAAACCGCTGACATCAATATCAATTCTTAACAGACGGCTAAGTTTATTTAATATGGCTAAAGATGCCTTGGGATTATCCATCTGAATAGTAAAAAGAGGGATCTCGCCCAGAAAACAGGCCCCTTCAAAACCAAATTCTTTGGCTACCCCTAAAAATAATCCGTTAAGCCCGCTCACCTGGCCGG
This sequence comes from Omnitrophica bacterium GWA2_41_15, assembly GCA_919902675.1. Classification (GTDB taxonomy): domain Bacteria; phylum Omnitrophota; class Gorgyraeia; order Gygaellales; family UBA12090; genus UBA12090. Next base: position 79,879 of record CAKKRH010000012.1, on the reverse strand, counting down.
AGCTAAGGGTCTTCAGTCCGAGATTAAGGCTGTTCAATTCATCAAATAACTTTTTATTAGTGGCGCAAAACCAGACTTGGGATTCAAGGGTATGGTCAATCGGCTGAGGCATCGCGGCAAAGCTGAATATTCGATAGACTTTTAAATCCTTAGCCGTCAAAAGTATTTTTTTGCAGTATTCATAGGCGTGCTCTAAAAGCGGCTGGGCATCGCTTAAAAAAACAATCAAGTCGGATGATCCGGCCTTATTCTTATAAAAATAAAATTTCCCGATTCCGGCCTTGGGCAGCTGCGCCAGATTATTCTCAATCCAGATGCCCGTGGGAGGAAACAACTCCGGAGCCAGCAATGTCCCGAATTCCTCCATCTTAAGTTTATCCCTTAAGTATAATCCTAATTTAAAAGCCACCTCTCCCATCCCCGGCCAGGCGCAGATCAAAACCGGTTTTCTCAATCTTGGTTTTTTAGACAATGATATAGTAATTTTCACCTTAAAAAATCTCCTTTTCTGTTGTAAAAATAATCAAGCCTTTGATAATTGGGTATTAGTGGTTGATTATTATTTGGTTATTTGGAAATTGGTTATTGGTTATTTTCTATCTCTATTTTATTCCTTCTTTTAAAAACTCTTCCAGCGCCCGCGCCCCCCGGCAAAGGCTCTCAATTTTAACATATTCATCATTGATGTGGGCGCATTCCCGGGAGCCGAATCCGGTGGCCACCGCCGGAATCCCTTTTTCCTTAAAAAATGTAATCACTGTGGCTCCTTCCGAACCTTTCAGGCCGGCGGATTTTTTGTGTCTGCGCCAGACTTTTAATAAAGAACTGACTAACTCGTGATTTCGCTCAATTTCGTAAGGATTCTGAATCCCGTCTACCTTCAGGATGAATCTTTTTGTCCTCTTGGCGATAACTTTTTTAAAATCGCCCAGGATATTCTGGGCCGACATCCCAGGCAGATAACGCACATCAAGTTCAAACTCGCACCAATCCGCTACCATATTCACTTTGTCTCCGCCGCGTATCGTGCCGACGTTGATTGTCGGAGGATGCAAAAGAGGGTATCTTTTATATTTAAATTTATAACCGTCCAAATCCTCTATTACGCGGCTGGCGATATTTATGGCATTTATGCCTCTTGAGGGATAGGCCCCATGAGCCTTGCGCCCGAACAGGCGGACCTTAAAATGAATCAATCCTTTTTGGGCGACTATTATATCAAACTCATCCGAATCCAGGATAAGGGCGTAATCCGCTTTTAAAATATTTTTCTTTAATAAAGGAATCAACCCCAGCCCTGAGCCTGTTTCCTCATCGGCGGTAGCGGCAAAAAGGATATTGTTTTTTATCTTGGCCTTATCCTCAACCAGGCTGCTTAAAACCTCGATGGCCGCGGCCAGATTACCCTTACAATCTGTTGCCCCCCGGCCGTAAATCCTACCACCTTTAATTGCTCCCCTTAAAGGAGGATATTTCCAGCCTCCGCCAGCTGGAACCGTATCCAAATGTGGACTAATAAGAATAGTCTTAGCGTATAGGCTGTCCGACCTCAAGCAGCAGATAATATTCGGCCTGTTTTTAGCAAACTCATAAATCCTGGATTTCAGGCCAAAACTGTCCAGATGCTCCCGGATAAATCTAACAATCTCAAACTCATTGCCCGGGGGATTTTGGGAATCTATCTGAATCAGCCTTTGGGTTAACGCTATCAGCCTCTCGCGATTGATCATCTAATGAACGCAGGTTGAGCAATTACTCCCGACGCATCCGGCACAGGATGAACCCGATACGGCTGGGCCTGAGGAGCCCTTGGAATAAAAGGCGAATGCCGAGACCTTGCGGGATATCTTTTCCGAATTACAAGCCAAGCAAACCACTTTCTCCGACTGGCCGCGCAGGAAATACTCAAAATCCCTGCCGCATTTATCGCAATGATACTCGTAGATAGGCATAGAAGAAATTAAAATATCAAAATTCAACTATCAAAATTACGCTTTAGCGGACAACCGCTCCTTGAATTCCAAGGGAATTCCTATAGGCTGGATATCTTTATCCACGCACACCATGACGGTTGAACCTGTAGCGATAAGCTGATCGGTATTTTTATTATTTACCGCGTATTCAAAGGTAAAGCTGGCCTTGGAAATCCCAGAAACCCTGGTTTCGACATTCAAAATATCCCCGTAGCGAGCCGGAGCCTTATAATCAACTTCCTGACGAGCCACCACAAAGGAGAAACCTTTGGCCAGGCATTCCTTGACGAATATGCCCCTGGATTCCAGGTATTCGGTGCGGCCCCTCTCAAAATATTTAAGGTAATTGGCGTAATAAACAATCCCGCCGCAATCGGTATCTTCGTAATAGACACGAACATCCATAAAACATATTTTAATATAATCCGGTAATATTGCAAGCCAAAACAAAAGGGGTCAATTATTACGGCTGGTATTTGACCGGAACTACGAAGGTTATGTAAGACTGCTTCATCTCAGCGGAAAAAGGCGGGAAAGAGGAAATATCTTCTATCATTTTAGAGGCAAGTAAGTCTAAGAACGGCACCCCCGAGCTCTTCAAAACTTCGACATTATCGATCAGGCCTCCGGAAAACACGGTAAACTTCAAAGTTACCTCACGAAGGCCTCCGCGTTTTAATTCTCCTAAATCCGGAAACCGTTTATGGCCGTCGATAATCCGGCTTATTCTCTCATAATATCTTTTTAGAGGCTCATTCTCATTTTTGTCTTTGGCCTTGTCAGGCGCGGATATTATCCGGCCGATTTTGGTTTTTGAAATATCATTATCGGACACAAGAGAATCTGCCGGCGGTTTCGATTTTACAGTATCGCGGAGAATACGCGGGGTAATAAAAATAACCACTTCTTTATTCTCGGAGGTGGTTTTCTTATGGCGGAAAAGCGTTCCCACCAGCGGCAAAGAGCCCATTATCGGAACCTTGCTTACGGTTTCTCCGGACTGCTCCTGAACCAGACCTCCGATAGCGATAGTTTGTCCGTCTTCAACCCTCACCGATGTGCTAACGGTGCGCTTGGTGATTACCGGAAGATTTGTTGCGCCCTTACCCACAACTTCACTTACCTGAGGAGAAAAATTGACCCGGATTTGATTATTCTTATCCACATAAGGAGTGATCTTTAAAACTACACCGGTAGCGATAGATTGCAGGGTATAGCTTACCTGCGAGCCTGAACCCACGCTGATCAGATAATACTCTTCCCTACCGATATTTATCTCAGCCTCTTTTCCCTCCAGAGTGGCCAGCCTGGGATTAGCCCTGATTTTGGCCTGGCCCTGCGAAACCAAGGTATTGACCCGTAAAAAGAGATCGCTGCTTAAAGCTCCGGACATCTCCCAGCTTCCTTGTCCGGCAGTACTGCGGGTATACTCAAAACTAGAAGAGGGAGGATACACCGAGAATCCGCCGTCAAGCATTGAACCCCAAGTAACCCCGAGGGATTTTTTGCCTTCCTCGTTTAGTTCTACCACCAGCGCCTCGATCATCACCTGTACCGGCGGAAGATCAAGATGGATCAAATCTTCTTTGACGCGTTTAACTATTTCCGGCGAAGCGGTAATAGTTATATTATTAGCGTCATCGTTCACCTTAAGATATGGCTGGTAAAATTCCGAGAAAAGGCTTTGCAGCTCTGTAACCTTACGATAGCTGGGCTTGAAATATTCAGTTACTGAAAGGCGGTTAAAGGAAGGACTGCTAGGTGTGCACAAACCAACTAAATAATACCCTTCTGGCATCTTGCGAAAAATATAATTGCCTATAGCTAACACCATTCGCAATGCCTCCTCAAGAGGAATTGCTTTTAATTCTATAGATATGCTTCCCTGAACAGTTTCATCAGCTACAATTTTGATGCCGGTCTGGGCCGAAATATCCCTAAGCACCTCCCGAATATCGGTTTCAAAAAAGGAGTTAGTTACTAAAACCTCTTCTTCGTCCGCAAATTCCGGGATATTCTTTTCCTCTGCCGAAACTGCTACCGGAATAAATATAAGAAAAAAAATAAAACAAAGATACGCACTGCCTCTGTAACTGTTAAAAGCTGGGTATTTCAAGGCTTACCTCTATGCTTTGAGGTTCTGGCTCTTCGCCCTGTCCGGGGCCGCTTATTAAATGAGGAATAATATTAATCTTGGTGGTATATTTGCCTTCTTTGGCTCCCTGGGGAATATTAACCTGCAATAAAAATTTAGCTTCCTTGCCGCCGTCTACGGTAACCTCTAAAGGCTTAATATTAAACCAATTCTCGATTCCTCCCTCTTTATCTAAAGACACCTGAGCGCGCAAATTGTTTATCCTTTGATTCTGAATAGTGAAGCCAGCGGTACGAAATCCTCCGGCAGGGATCTTAAGGACTATTTTCTCAGGAATAAGCCTCAAAGAAGACACTGCTACCGCGTTTCCTTCTGCGGCTTTATCGCTGTTCTGTTTACCAGCTGTTACTAAAAATGGTATTTCTTTCTCTATGGAATTCATTCCTCCGTATCGGAAAACCGCCCTGGCGATATATTCTCCTTCCGACAAAAACTTATCGTAAGCTGCCGTAAAATCCCGGATATGACCAGGAAGAATTACGCCTGTGCCGGCCTTAAAATCAACCTCTCCTCTCCTTTTCCTGTCTTGGGTCAGCACTGTTAATTTCCCTTCAGCTTTTATATGAATATTCCCCTGATTACGCAGGCTGACAAAGAAAGTTAAACCCTGCTCCCCATCCTCTTCTTTTTCGAATAGAGTTCGTAAGTAAAAATCTTGCGCCTCTGCTTCTTTTTCGATCTTGCCGCCCAATACGCTTACCCTTACTAAAGTGGCAATGCGCCAAGTTACTAATGTTCCCTTATTAACTTTGGGTTTTTCAGTTATTAGCTCACAGATAACCGCGCTATAATATCCTCCGGAGGAAGCGGAAGCCGGCGCAATCAATTTACCGGTAATATTTTTACTCTGGCCCGGGGCTATAACTATTTTATTGGGCTCAACCTGAATCCATCTGCTACAGGAATATTTAGACTCACCGATTTCCAGAAAATCCGAATTTCCCTCCCTATCCGCCTCCAAATCCATTGCGTATATCTTAAACTCGGCAGGACTTTCTTTGCTATTATTAGAAATTTCAAAGGAAAAAATCTTTGTTCCGCCCCTGCCCAAACTCAATTCAATTACAGCAGGCGTAACTCCGAATGTCCCCTGAGCTAGGCATAAAGAATTACGTGATAAAAATAATACTGTCAGAGAAAGAAGAAATTTGATAATCAGCATACTATCAATTGCGTATACCCAGTGGGCTAGTAACCTTGCGTTATAATTATCTAATTCTACGACTATTTATAATCATATCATTCGTAAAAGATGAAGTCAATAAAAAAGGCCGCTTTTAAAGCAGCCTTTTTTATTTTGCTTGACGCCTTAACCCTTAAGTGCTTTGCGATATAGTGACAGTTACGGCGGTATCAGTATAGTTTTCTGTGTCTACAGAAGGGATATCACCGGACTTCACAGTGATTTTATTCCAAATATAATACTTTTTGCTTCCGTCACTACTAGGGGTCAATGACTTAGTAATGGAAGTATTTTTAGTTACCGAATCGTACGTTCCTGGCGGCTGGGTATCATTATTTACATCTCCAACACCATATGAAGTGTCTAATTCTTTACTGCCGCTTTTTAATTTTGAACCCTTAATTACCATCGTAACATTGTTTGCTGAAGAACTTTTAGGGGTTACACCAAAAGCCGGGGCCTGATAGGTGCCGGCTTTATTAATAGCATACCCAAAGTAACTACCGTCTATTGCCACGTTTAAACTGTTAGTAAGTTTTGCTGTTACAGTAAGCTGTTGAGATCCTGCTCCGATAATGTTGGCCTGGCCAGTTCTTTCTCCTGTCGCGCTGCCATCACTAATTGCCGTGCCGCTGCCATTGTATACTGTAACACTGGTCGCCTCTGCGTTCACTACTATGGCCCCCACCGCTATTAAACTCATCACTGCTACAAAAATTCCCTTTTTCATCTTGCTCCTCCTTTTGTTTCTTGACCCTGACCTTTTGGTTTCTCTAGATCTATCTAAATCCGGCTGTTGAATGCCCGGAGTTAGTGCACCTTTTTCGGCAGCCAGGCTATTCTTAATATTATAAGCTAAGAACCTCCGGATTTGCGCCCCTGCTTTGCTTCTATTCCTATTTAGATAGGTCAGAAAAAAGGAGGATTGCCTTTTCGTTAAGGTAATCTATACTTTTTAAAAGTGTGAAAGAACGAATCATTAAAAAGATTTGACTGCTTTTCAAATCTTAGTTTAAGTATACACTATGTCTTATTAATTTTCAAGGGCAAAAACAGCTTTTTTTGAAAACGCTTTCTTTTAATAAAAAACTATATTTGCCATAATCTTATCTTTAGTCTCTGCAATAAGTTACGCTATGAAATCTCGCTTTATCATCAGAATAATCCGGGATAATTACCACGCAAATTTCTAATTTTCCTATCCGGGTTCCGGTATTCGCAAATACTAAATAATCCCCATCCGGGTAAGGATTTCCTTATCTTCGCGCCAATTGGGATTAGTCTTGACAGTCAGCTCCAGGTAAACCTTTTTGTCCAGCATTCCTTCCAATTCCTTGCGAGAGGCACTGCCTACCTCTTTTATAAGCCTGCCTTTATCTCCGATCACCATTGCCTTCTGAGAATCTCTTTCCACCAGAATCACGGCTTTTATAAAAATTAACTCTTTTGTCCGTTTTATAACCTCATCAATCAACACTCCGATAGAATAAGGGATCTCCTGGCGCATACGTTCAAAAAGCTTTTGACGAATTATATCGGCGTAAGCCAGATTATCCGGAAAATCCGAAATTATATCCTCAGGATACAACAGCGGCCCCTTAGGCATATACGAGAACAAAACCTCTAAAAGCTTATCTAAGCTTGTTCCCTTTAAGGCGGAAACCGGAACAACGATTAGTTTGTCAAGGAGTTCATTAATGGGCTTCCCGCCTTTTTCCTCCCAGAGCTTCAGGTATTCCGAAATAAATTTCCCCCCTAAATCTATCTTGTTTAAAACCAGGATTATAGGAAGCTTTCCCAATATTTGCCGGCTTAAAAAACTCACAATCATCGTCTCTTCTTCACCCACATTTTCCGATGAATCCACCAAATGTAAAACCACATCCGCGCCCTTGGCCGAGTCCTCAGCCAGGATATTCATATATTTTCCCAAATGGTGCTTGGGCTTATGCAGGCCCGGGGTATCCACAAAGACAATTTGTCCCCTCTCTTCGGTCAGGATCCCGCGAATGATATTACGGGTGGTTTGGGGAATTCTTGAGACAATAGAAACCTTTTGGCCCAGGAGGGCGTTAAGCAATGTCGATTTCCCCGTATTGGTCCGGCCGACAATCGCCGCGATGCCACAATGTTTTTCAACCATATAAATTTCCTTTTTTAATTTTGCCTTTTTACTTTTAACTTTATTTATTATATCTTAATTCCCTTGGCTTACCACTAAAACTTAAGTATAATAAACCTTATGGAGAAATATTGCCTGTTCCTTCGGTTTCAAAAATCGGTTAAAGCTTATCCCAATGCTATTGCCTGTCAAATAAAGGAAGGTAATACTTATCAAACCTTTACCTACGCCCGGCTTTACGAGTTGAGCTTAAAATTCGCTCACTTCTTGAAGCAGGAAGGCCTGGCTAAAGGCGAACGCGCGGCCATACTTCTGGAAAATTCGCACCTATGGCCGGCGATATACTTTGGAATTATGGCCGCCGGCGCAACCGCGGTGCCCATAGACCCCAAACTTACCCCCTACGAAGTCAATAATATCATCCGGGATTCCGGGGCCAGGATACTCTTTAGCTCAAGCGAACTTTATGAACCGCTTGAGCCCCGGTTAAAAAATATACTTTCTTTTAAATGCGCGCTTCTTTATCCCTTTAAGGAAATAGATATTATAGAGCCTAAAGAAATATCGGTTGAAAATAATCCCGGCGACATCGCCTCTCTCCTTTATACCTCCGGCACCACCGCTTCTCCTAAAGGAGTGATGCTTACCCACAAAAACTTCTCTTCTAATTTTGAGAGTATCTTTAGGCTTAAAATAATCCTGCCCCGGGACAATATTATCGCCCTGCTTCCCCTGCATCATTCTTATCCCTTCATGGTTACCCTGCTTACCCCGCTTTTTACAGGTTCAAAAATAACCTTTTTAAACAGCCTGAAGTCCGAAGACCTGCTTAAGTGCCTGGAAGAAACTAATGCCACTATTTTAGTGGGAGTGCCCCAGCTCTATCACCTCCTGCATAAGGCTATTTTTGAAAAAATCCCTAACCCTTTAATTTTACTGCCTGTCCTTAAAGCCGGAAATCTGGCACGTAAGGCCCTGCGCCTGAACCTCAATAAAATCCTGCTTAGAAAACTGCATCAAAGATTCGGATCATCTTTGCGCTTTTTTGCCTCTGGGGGAGCGCGTTTAGACCCCAAGGTCGGACGCGGTTTAACCCTGCTGGGCTTTACTATTTTAGAAGGCTACGGCCTGACTGAAACCTCGCCCGTAGTTACCTTCAATCCCCTAAAGCGGGTCCGGATCGGCTCGGTAGGGCCGCCTATACCTGAGGTAAAAATAAAAATAAATAACCCCAACAACGAAAACGTCGGCGAGGTCCTCATCCAGGGCCCCAACGTAATGAAAGGCTATTATAAAAAACCCAAAGAGACACTTGAGGTTTTAAAAGAGGGGTGGTTTTATTCCGGGGACTTAGGTTTTATTGATAAAAAGGGATACCTCCATCTTACCGGACGCTCCAAAGAAATAATTGTTCTATCCAGCGGTAAAAATATCTATCCTGAGGAAATCGAAAACCATTACCTGAAAAGCCCCTACATCAAAGAGATTTGTGTTTTAGAAACAACCTCCACCGGCCTGTCTTCTTTATACGCGGTAGTATTTCCCAATGTTGATTATTTCCGTAAAACCCGGGAGATAAATATCCAAGGTAAGATCCGTTGGATTTTAGAAAACCTCTCCAAAGAGCTTCCTTCTTATAAACGGATTATGGGTTTCACGATCGCCAAGGAAGAATTGCCTAAGACCCGTTTGGGTAAGCTGAAAAGATACGAAATCAAGGCCGGATATTTACCTCTGTCCGGAGCTGGCGAATCCGAAACAAACCAACTCAAAAAAGAGGCTGCTTTGGCAAAGGAAAATATCCCCCTGGAGCCGTTAGCGGAGGAAATCATAAAATTCCTCTCTCAACAGTTAAAAACTAAAGTTAGCCTCAATGATCATTTAGAGCTGGATTTAGGGATTGATTCCTTAATCCGGGTGGAGCTGGCCATCGCTCTTGAAAAAAGATTCAATATCAATATACCGGACGCGGATTTCTCGGAAATCTTCACCGTGAAAGAGTTAATCGCCAAAATAGGTTCTCTTTTAAATACCGGCCAGGAAAAGCTTAAGCCTAGTATTCAGCCGGTCTGGAGCCAGATTATCCAAAAAGAACCGAAACAAGAAATCCTTGATAAAATCAATCTTCATCCCGGTATCACGGATAAGATAATTTCCTTCCTCCTGCTTAATTTAACACTTTTAGTCTTAAAAATATTTTGGCGGCTGGAAATAAAGGGCAGGGAGAATTTACCCCGGGATAAACCCTTCATCCTCTGCCCTAACCACGCCAGTTACTTGGACGGCTTTGTGGCGGCCTCAAGCGTGGGGATGAAGCGGGAGTTAAATCTATTTTTCTTAGGCTATAGCGTGTATTTCCAACACCCCCTGGTGAAGTGGGCGGTAAAAATCGCCCGGTTAATCGCCGTTGATCCGGCCCTTAACCTTACCGAGGCGATGCAGGCGTCTTCTTATGTCTTGCGTAATAACAAATCCCTGTGCGTATTTCCTGAGGGCGAGCGCTCCATAGACGATCAGCTTAAACCTTTTAAAAAAGGCGCTGGGATTTTAATCAAGGAAACTTCCGCCCTGGTGGTTCCCTGTTATATCCAGGGTTCACATCATAGCTGGCCCAGGGGAAAAACCTTTCCCAGGCCGCATCCAATTAAAATTATCTTTGGGAAGCCTTGCGCCCGGGAAGAGCTGAAAGAAGCGGGGGCGAAAAAAACAGACGGAGATGAATACGAGGCAATCGCGGTTGGTTTAAGAGAAAGGGTTCTGGAACTTAGCGCCTTAGCCTAAACGCACCCTAATAAGATTTTCTTTATTATTTAAATCTTCTCTTTTAAGAATATAGCGGTTATTCTTAGGGAGAATTTGTTTTTCATCTCCCACATAGACATCCCGGACGCGGTAAACATCCTTAGAAACCTCTCTGGTAAAGACGATCTCAACCGGATTATCCCGCAGGCTTAATTTTACCTTGATTTCCTTGCTAAGAAAGCTGCTCCGGGTAAGCTTTGGCTCTAAACAGATATTCCCGAAATCAAACTTTATCCCCAGGACTTCTTCTAATAAGGTATAGATATACCAGCTGGCCGAGCCGGTTAAATACAGATAAAGCCCTCTTCCCTCGTTATTGAAATATTCCGGGATAATCGGATAGATCCTTCCTTTATCGCTTAATGCCATCTTGTAAATGGAATTAAAGGCTTCAAAACCTTCATTGATAAAGCCTCGGTTATATAAAGCATTGGCCAGCATTACTACCATATGACTGAAAAAAGCCCCGTTTTCTTTGTCGCCGTAGGAAAAACCGAAGGCCCTTCCTAAATCCAGATTATGGTGAGAGTTAAAATTGGTATTCAGGCGAAATCCCCCTAATTGTTTATCCCAGAGATATTTTTTTATTGAGGCCCAGGTCTTCTTAATCTGCCGGTTATCCGCTCCCCCGCTCATTATGGCAAAGACCTGGGAAGGCAGGAGCATCCGGATATTCTGCCCGGCGGTCTTTCCCTCTACCCTGTTTCCCTTATTATCATAATAGCCGTTAAAGAAACCCTCCCTAAGCCATTCCTTTTCTCTCAGCCATTTAAATAAATGCCCTGATTTTGCCTTTAGATCCGCGATCAGGTCCGAAATGGCAATTTCTTTTTTGTCCCCGCTTATGCTTTTTACCCGGTGCAGGTATTCATCCAATCTTTTATGCTTATAGGAATAATCGCGATAGTGAGTTGAATTTCCAGCGGCATCCAGGAGAAAAGTCAGTTCCGCCAAAATATCTACTTTCTCAACCTTTTTCTTCAGCCTTTCCAGAAATCCGCAGAGGTCAGCTAAGTTATGGGCATACATAAAACTAAAAGTGACGCTCTCCCCGTTATCCGGGGCCATATCCAAACCGTCATTCCAGTCGGCGTTCTCTAAGCGGATAATATTGTGCCGGCCCACGTTAAAAAACTGCACCAGATTCTGAACCAGAATATGCTCCAGAATGCTCCCGCGGTAAACCTGGCCGTCTTTGGTATGCAAGATGTAGCTCTGGTGATGAAAATCCCGGTTTACCTCCCGCGCCCTCCTTAACTGATGGTCCTGGAAATAGACATCTTTTTCCAAAAGGATACCTATATCCGCGGTCTTATTCAGATACAGCCGTAAGGTCAGATAAGGCCAGATTCCGTGGTCCATCCAGACCCGGCTGATACGGTTTCTATCCGAGATAAATTCTCCGTCCTTGGTAATAATAGTGGCGTTAGAGCCGTCAATGCGCACCCCTTTAAAATTATTCAGGATAAAACTCCTGGCCCCTGGGCCGGCCTGGATCAAAAGTAGGGTCAGGGCATCCTGCCAGAGATCGCGCCAGCCGCGGCCGCCTTTACCGTAATCAAAATGGGGCAGGAATGAACAGCCGAACAGTTTTCTTAGGGTGGGCTGAAGCTTTACCCAGAACAACCAGTTATTGTAATTTCTATCCTTGAAATCAAACTCTAAAGCCGACAGATAATTCAGCCAATATTTTTTTGTTTCCTCAAAGCTTTCTTGGATTTTCCGAGGGCTGTCAAATCTATTAAATGTATTTTGGATATTTTTTCCGGCAGTATCTATTCCGGAAAAAAGAAAATATTCCGCGTCATCGTTCTTTTTTAGGGTTTTTTCTTTAAAACGAAAGGCCGCGCAGGACTCCTTACCGTCAAATTCGGGAAGCTTTTTAGATACAGGCTTAACCTTCTTTTCTATGGCGTCAGGTGAGGTTATATCCGACTCTCCAAAGAAATAATCCAGAGTGGGAAATTGCCCGATAGGCGCCGTTTTTTGGCCTTCAAAACCCAAGGTATAATAGATAACCTCATTAGCTTTATGCCCTTTTTCATCAAAAACCATGGTTGGTTTAAGCAAGATGCCGTATTTATCCAGATAAACCCGGTTCAGTAAAGAGCTGACATGCCGGTGGTCCCGCAGGCATTTTTCCGAACGGCCATAAAGGGGGATAAAAGAAGTCGGCGTAATCTTTATCTCTTTATTCCCCTTATTCCGGACGCTAATCCGGGTAATCTCCACCGCGCAATCATAGGGGATAAAGGTAAGGATTTCTATTTCTAAGGCGCCTATATTTTTAGTAATCTTATGATATAAAAGCCCTGCTTCCAGGGTATCATTGTAGGCATGGGACAGCCTTATAGAGCGGCCTTCGGTTTTAAGAAAAAATTCCCGCCGGCAGAGGAGGTTGCTCCTTAAGTCCTCAATACTGACCGGAGCCATTAAAAAATGTTCGTTATCTTTCTTGATATCCCCGGAGAGATTCGGGCTGATTGAGCTTAAAATACTGCCATCCCGGTTAGTCAGTGGGAAATAAAGATTATATTTATGCGGGTCTTTAACCCTAAATGTCCCCTGGTTATCAATAAAGCGGTAAATCATTCCTTGAAACTCCCCCTTTTATAGCAATTCACTAGAAACAATATCGCAGAATAAAAACCCCTTATCGGTAAGTGAAACTCTTTTTATTTTACCGTCTTTTTTCTCGTAGTCAATGAGTTCCTTTTCCCGCAAGCCGGTTACTGAGTCTTTTTCTAATCTTAAGAAATCAAATCCTGTCTGCTCTTTAAACCACTCAAGGTTTATCCCTTCCTTAGTCCTGATTTTAAGCGCGGCGGTTTCTTTGGCTTTCTGGACACTATAAAGTTTTTCCTGAGACTTAACAACACTGCTTCCCTTCTTAATTCTCGCGGTATACTCTTTGACATCGGAAATATTCTTCTTTCTTACGCCCTCAAGATAGGAAACTGCCGAAGGGCCCAGGCCGATATAAGGCTCATTTTGCCAATAACCGTAATTATGCCGGCAGATATAGCCGCCCCGGGCAAAATTGGATACCTCGTAACGTTTAAATCCGTGGCCTTGCAGAAAATCAACCGCGTATTCATACATCCCGGCAACAGCCTCATCTTCTAAGGGTTTAATCAAGCCCTTTTTGAGCATTTTAGATAAAGCCGTGCCTTTCTCATAGCTTAAAGAGTAAACCGATATATGTTTAACCGGCAGGATGACTGCCTGTTGCAATTCTTTTTTCCAATCTGCTAATTTTTCATCCCAGAGGCCAAAAATCAAATCAATGCTTATATTCTTAAATCCGCTTTTTTGGGCCAGATAAACCGCTTCCCGGGCTTTTTTAGCGCTATGGATCCGGCCTAATTTTTTTAGCTTTTTATCGTTAAAAGATTGCAGACCTATACTTAAACGATTCACCCCGTTTACTAAAAACAATTCCGCCGTTTCTTTACTAAAGCTTTCCGGATTAACCTCAATAGTAAATTCGACCGACGGGGCGATTACTCTCTTAAGGCTTTTAAGTAATTGACCCAATAAATCCACCTCCAACACCGATGGCGTCCCGCCACCGATATAAATGCTTGAAACAAGAGCGTCTATTTGCCCAATCTGCTCAATCAACGCCTGAATATAATCCCCGGCCAACTTTTCTTGAGAAGCTATGCTGTAAAAATCACAATACTGGCATTTCTTTTCGCAAAAAGGGACGTGGATATATAAGGAAAGAGGCATTAGGCGATGATCTTCAAAACTTCCTTTATCGGCTGGCCTTTATAGATGCCTAATTTTCTTGCGGGGCTGGTGCAGGAATGAACTGAAGTTTTTAATGCCTCTTTGATAGCGGATATTCCGGTGATTTTTATTGCCACATCCTTAAATCTCTCTGCTGCCTTCATATTCAAATAGCCGCACATCACGTAGCCACGGGATCCTCTTAAGAGAATAAGGTTTTTACTCTCTAAATTTATCAAAAATGCCTCGATATATTTAGCGCCTATTTTAATCTTTCTACGCTCGATCATAGGTTTATCTCTGCTTCTATTTTCTTAATTAAGCTTTCCGCTTCCCTGGCTAAGGAAGCCGGGCCCAATTTCGCGGTTTCCAATTCCCGGGTTATGGCTTTTAGGCTGCCCAGGAACCTTTTTAACAGCGAAAGTTTCTTTTCTTGGCGAGCCTCCTCAGGCTCAAGCTCTCTGCGCTCCCTAATAATGTTAGTTAAATCCTTCTTGAGCTCTCCGGCGTCTTTACCTTTTTCAAATACCGCTTTCTTTAGGCCCGCGTAATCCTCCTGGTCCAAATCTTTTTTATTCCTGGCCTGGCGAAGAACATCGATAGACTCATAGCCAGGCACCAAAGCCGTGCTTTGAGAATCGACATATTCGTCCTTTAGATATCCCGGCTCTTCCTTCTCCAGAAAAGAATAGCTCCTTAAAAGCTTCATCACCGTCTGCTTGCGGATGCCGATTTCCTTGGCCGCGTAGGCGTCTATAGTCGCGTAGCCCCATTCCTTATACAACTTATCCTTCCACACCGCGTATAATGCCCGGCCTAATTCTATCCAGGAGGTCTTAAAATCCTTGGCGCTCTCTAAGACATGCCGGCGGAAAGTTTCCGGGTCGGCCTCCATTATTTTTTGCTCAATGCTATCTAAGGATTTGGTTTTATAAACGCTCATTTTATCACCTGTGGTTTATCGCGTGTGATTTATCGTCTTTCGCAATCTTAGAGTATCTTTAACAGATTCAATCCGGTTTTCGGATCGATATCTTTCTCAGCCTTAACGCCTTTTAATTCAAACACAATCGCCTCAATCACCAAAAACACCTTGGAATCCTTGCGCACACATCCGGTTAAGGTTTTGTCCTTCTTCCCCATTGCCGTATGCACGTGAATCTGGGGGCCTTTTTCATTACTAAAGATTGTTCCGATTCCCATTGCCTCCCAGGCATCCTTAAAAGCCACCCAGTTAGGCTCCGGAGGAATAACCGGCTTCTTAGGACCGGTAACCAAATCCCCTTTTTTAAGCGCGCCTAGAAATACAAACGTAGCCGCTTTTATGCGCTCTTTTCTGGCTAAGGCCTCAAGCTCCTTAATCAGGATATCGTCATCTTCAAACTTAAGCAGGAATATCCTGCCTATGCCGCCTTTGGTGTATTTCATGGGCTATTTTCCTGGATTTTCTTCCACGAATTTTTTAATCTCTTCGATATTTTCTAGAATCAACTTAGCCTTGCTTACCCCGAAAGAAAAAGGATACTTATCATCCTCGCTTCTCTTAATCACAATAATCGGGTTTCCCTTGTATTCGCTCTTTTCTATCATTTCCCTATCCTTTCTTAATTGTTTTTATATACCGGAAATAAGATTGTTCTCCCTGAATACCCGGCATAAAAGCTCGGCCATAACCCCCAGGGCTAAGGCGTTCTTGTGGGATTCGTTATATTGATAATTAATAGAAACCTCTTGCGGCGTCATTTCCAAACGGTTAAATTCCTCTATCGCGTCCACACAGATAATATTCTTATGGGTTATATCTTTTATCATCTGATGCAGATGGCTATAAGGATAATTCTCCTTAAAATCATTCACTGCTAAACTTGATACCGGAAAAATATGGACCACCAACCTTATCTTACGCTCCTCTAGCATAGCGGCCATTTCTAGAATTGTATTCTTTAAATGGAGGAAAGATTCACCGCTGTGCAGATAATTAAAATGATCCGGCTCAGTCTTAATCTTCAGCCTCTTACGCTCTCTTTTAATTAATCCCTTCTTAACCCGGTAGATACAATAGCGGTATAAGGCGCTGTTTCGGGAAAGGAAATTATTCCCGAAATAATACTCACCCGGCTCCGGGTCATTTAAGACATAATTTAAGACCACTAAATCCGGAGCGTATTTAAGGCCTTTATCCTTTAAGACCTCAAACTCCTGATAGGTATTATACCCTTCCACCCCGGTATTAACCACCTCGAATTTTAAACCGCCGGATTTTTCATTCAGAAGCTTCTCTAACTGACGGCTAAGATTGTCTTCTTCGGGCAATAATATTGAAAACAGCTCTGAATCTCCCAGCATTAGAATGCGATAAGCACCTTCCTGCTTTTCAATGGTTATTTCCGAGCCGCGGAAACCGGCAGAATTTATTTTGATATTTGCGGATACGGCGCCGGGAATAAGCTCATAGCGGATATAGGGATTCTTGCTTCTTTGATAAAACGGCCGGCGCACCGAAGGAGCCATCTCCCAAAATAACCTCAGGCCAAGCTCTCCTAAAGATAAGAAAGAAACCGCGGCCAGAAAAGAAATAAAAATCTTGGATAACTTTTTACCTGTCATAGTCTAAAAAGAGTGTCCCAGGCCAAGCCAATAATGCCGCTTGGATTTAGGCTGATTCAGAGGCTGGGCGGCGTCTAAACGCAGGATAAACTTCTCTAAAAATGAACCTAAGGTAAAATGCAGACGCAGGCCCAGGCCGGCATCTTTTTTAAAGCTTCTGTCGTTAAAACTGCCGAACCAGCTCTTTCCGATATCAAAGAATCCTACTCCTTGAATCTTATCAAGACAAATAATATTGTCAAGAAATCTGATATCCAGGTCATCAATTAAATCCTGGCGGTATTCGGCATTAAACATCAGTGCCCGCGAGCCGTTAATGGTCTTATAGGCGAAACCGCGCAAACTATTTTCGCCTCCTAATTGAAACAGCCCCTTATCATCGGGATATCCCAGCCCTAATTTTAGCCGGGTGGCAATTTTTTGCTGAGGGTTAAAATTAAAATAACGGGTCAACTCCGGGGAAAACCGCCAGAAAGAATTGTCGCCTCCTAGGAAATGCCCGGCATTTTCTAAGGTAGAGATGAATTTCCAGCCTTCCTGGGGGTCGGGATAAGTGCCATATCGGCCTAATTTTAGATTCAGCCCGGCTATAGCCTCATCCTCTTTACGGTAATATAAATTGCGGATGTCTTCCAATCCCCCGGAGGTCAAAGCGCTTTTAAAATCCCGGCTCTTTAAAAGATACAGGCTGAGATGATCATTCTCATCCATCAGACCGTAGCTGGCCGGCCAAAGTTCTTTGCGTAAATACAGCTTAAAGCCATTCTGATCGTCATTACCGCTCGCGTCATTATAATCAAAGGCCTCTATGCCCCACTTAAGCAGCTTCCCTCCAAAATGGCGCTGTTCGAACCCTAAGACATTTTTTATCCTCTCTTCGCCAAAATTATATCCGCTGGAGAAATAAAAAATACTATCCTGGGGCTTTTGCAAAGATGCTTTTATCCCTAAATCACTACCTATCTGCGGACCCAAAACTAAGCTATAGGCATCGTCTTTAAGAAAAACCGGAATCTCGTATATCGAATAATATAAAGGAACCGGTTTGAGTTCTATTTTTCGTTTCCAATTATTATTAACCCGATCTAAATCCAAGAGCCTTTTTTCCGGATCCAGCTGGACGGATTTTATCGTTTTAAAAGGCTCAATTAATAATTCTTTTTCTTTTCCCCGGCCATCCCAGGATAATTTCTGTTTTGTCCCGTCTTCAAATTCCACCAAGAGCTCAACCGGCATCCGGATTTCACCCCTGTTTTCCAGGATAACCTTGTTATCCTTAACCTCCTTGACGGCATAATCGCACTTTTTAGAAGTCTTAAACCACTCCTGGAAAAACCAGTCCAGATCCTCTCTGGATTCTTCCTTGGCCAGGGCCTGAATGTCCCGCATTGAGATATTCCTGAATTTGTATTCCGCGAAAATCCTCCGTGTAATTCTTTTAAAGGTTTCGTCGCCGGCCACATAATTAAGCATATCCCATATTTTAGAACCTTTACCGTAGGTGATGGAAAATATGGAACTGGGCTCCTGGAAGCTGGAAAGCTTATTTAAGGCCGGTGAGTCTAAACCGTTTTCGGCGGTAAAGCTGTAGCGGTCGGTCTGAGCGCGCAAAAAGGAGAAATTGGGGATAATCCATTGCAGGGCCCTGGGCAAAACCATCACCTGGGCATCAAGGCCGTATTTATTCTCCAGATGTTTAAGGATAAAATAAGAGTTCAGCCCCTCGTCAATCACCATTTCCTGGTATTCATCCGAACCGGCTAAATTGTAAAACCACTGGTGGCCGGTTTCATGGCTAATCAAAAAATCGAAATAGCGGATTAAAAATTTCGGCAGGCGGTAGGCCCGGGTATCAATCAGAATAAGATTAGAGGATTGAGTCCCTCCGTAGGCCAGATACACCGGGGCGATGTTAAATTCCTTGTAAGGATAAGGGCCTAACTTTTGAGAATAAAATTCTATTAAATCCCGGGCGGATTCCGCCGCATTTTGGGCGTAAAAATCATCCCTTTCTAAATAATAAGAGTTTATCTTTATTCCTCCCGCCTGAAGGGATGTTACTTTATAATCCGGACTTAAGGCCAAGCCAAAATCCCGCAAAGGAAGCTCGGACTCAATAAAAAGGGTTTTGCTGCCATCCGGATTTTGTTTTTCCTCTTTTAATATCCCGCTATGGATAACCGTCTCGTCCTTGGCCACGGTGAGCTTAACCGAATATTCGGCGGCATCAGAAAAATAAGGCTGATGATAAGGGTAAAATGGATAATTATGCCAGCCCTGGTTATCTAATACCGAAAGCATAGGATACCAGCGCAGTAAACTGGTAATATTTTTATTCCAGCCGAACCTTCCGTAACCATGAGGTATCTCTACCTGATATTCTAACTCCACTACCGCGGAGGAACCAGAGGCAAGGTCTTTTTCCAGTTCAATCTTCAATATAGTCTGGTCTTGGCCTTCAATTTGGTATTTGAGGCCCTGGCCTGACGCGGAAACCGAATTTATTTCTATGCTTCCCGACTGAAAACCCTCAGGGAACAGATTCACCTTAAAATAGGCGGCATAGCGGGAAATAAACCTTTTTTCTTTTTCGGTATATTTACGGTTAGGATAAATATGAAAATAGGCCTCTTTTACAGCCGTATCCGAATTATTCACCAAAGTTACTTTTTGTCTAGCCCGGATAATGTGGCTGGCGGTATCCACCCTGGCCTCTATCTCGTATTTAGGATTCTGGTAAGCGCAAACACCCCCAGGAGCCAAATAAATAAAGCTCATCAGAAAAAATAATGTACTATATACTTTATTCTGTCCTATCATGGCTTTTTTTGCGCTTCCATTTTAAGTCCATTTTTGGAATCAGCAACTCCAAAATCTCATCAAGAGATTCACGAACGCCTAACTTCATTTTATCGGGCAGATTTCGCATTTGGGTTTGGTCTTTTTGCAGAAATCCTTGCCCAGGCGCACTATCAGGGCGTGGTATTCGTTGTATAGCCGGATATCTCTTTTCAGGTTTTCCACAAATATTTTTTGCACCGTATGATAGTCCGCCTCCTCGCTTAAAAGCTTCTGGCGGGAAAAAATCCTTTTGGTATATGCGTCCACCACAAATACCGGAAGGCCTCCGGCATAAAGCAGGATGGAGTCGGCGGTTTCCGGACCGATGCCTTTAACGGACAGAATTTCCTTCCTTAAATCTTCTAAAGGCCGGCCAAACATCTTCTTTAGGCTTCCCCCGTAATTATTAAAGAGAAAATTCAGGAATTCCTTTAGCCGTTTAGCCTTGATATTGAAATAGCCGGAAGGCCGGATCAACTGGGCCAACTTGCTTTGCGGCAGAGAATATAGCTTCTTAGGGCTGAGCACTTTGGCTTTTTTGAGATTGGCTATGGCCTTAGAAACATTCTGCCAGTTGGTATTTTGGGTCAGGATGGCCCCCACTATCACCTCGAAACACGTTTCTCCCGGCCACCAGGCCTGGGGCCCGAAATGGCGGTAGAGCTTCTGATAAATATTCTCTATTTCATTCATTTATTTATTTCTTTGATCCTTGTTACTAATATATCGGCAACGCCTCCAGTTACAAGCCCTGAACATGCCAAGCTTTCCTTGATGTTCCTCTTATCTTGCGGCAGTAATGTTAGCTCTATTTGCTTTGACCCTCTAGACCCTCCAGAATGAAACTTGGTTGGTAGTCTGTTTATACTTATGAGCAATCCAACAATTAACTTTTTACGTGTGGTATTTCTTACGGTGAATGAAACATTACATTTTTTATCTCTCACAACATTGGATATCTCTATATATCGATACCGAGATTGCAGGAATATACTTAAAATAAACAAAAGAATAAAGATAATAATCTTTATTCTAAGACCTATACCTTTTTTCATACAGCTACTATCTAAAACTGCAATGCTTACTTATCTTTTTTGTGCTTTTTTTGTCCTTACTCATAGCCGACCGTCTAACTCTAAGGGATTAAAGCCGTAATAAGCCAGGATGGCGTAAATCGTGGCTGAAAGCGAACCGGTGTTTTCACCTTTGGGGGTGGTCCAGCCGTGTCCGGTATCCACAAAATCGCTTGAGGCATAAGGCAGGCATCCCTGGCCCTGGCCGGTGCGCGAGGGGCTTGAAATAATCATCTTACTTAATTCCTCCAGATATTCCTCGGCTTTATTTTTATAAATCAATTCCTTTTCAATATCGTCTTTCGCGGCAAAATAGCGGCTTAAGAGCTTATAGGAAAGGGCCATCTGGGCAGTCCATTCCGCGGAGATTACCCCGCCCCGGGCAATATGCCGGGCGCGGGCAAAATCAAAACCTTTAACCAGGACGCTGCCGTTATCCGGACGCTGAAACTCTACCTCGACACCGCAATTATCCTGGGCAAATTGCATTATCGCCTCCGGATCCATCCCCAGGTCAATCAGCCTTTGGGGGCCTAAACTGGCAATTGACCAGGCATAGGTATCGGTGGCAATAGTGGCATCACCCTTACCCCGTTTAATCGGAATATCCAGGTTATCATAGGCATTGGTCTTAAGCCAGGATAAGATATTTAACCCGGAATCACGATAAGAATCATCCTGGGTAATTTTATAAAGCATATTGAAAAAGGCGAATCCATCCAGGTTGTGTTCGGTAGAATACCACAGGGTATTCGGTCCGCCGCGCAGGCCTTTTCCCGAATCCTCATTCTGCATCTTTATAATCCATCTGGCAATATTTTTGGCAAGGGGGAGATAACTGCTGTCCTGGGTGAGCCTGGCATACTGTAAAACCGCTATCCCCAGCCAAAGGTTTGGCCCGCTATGCACGGTAAATTCGCAGGCCTCTCCGGTTGAAACATAATAGCCATTATAGAAACCGCTTTTCTGCTCCGGACGGCTTAGATAAAAATCCAGGATTTTCTTGGCCGGTTCATAGTCCTTAAAATAACTAAAGGCGATCACCGAAAGCGCCTGATCATAGGTAAAGGCCTGGTCACTAAGCCCGCCATCACCTTCAAAGCTGATAATTAAACCGGTGCGCGGATTTTGATGCAGTTTAACCCATTGATACATCCGCTCGAAGCTGGCCTTCTCCAGAATATTTTTTTTATCCCTGATTTCATTCAGCTTACTGCTCACCGTCTCTTCCTTTTTGCCTAAATCCCCTATCTTTTCCAAAATTCCGGTATTTTCTTTGGCCTGCTCAATAATCCTTAATTTCAATTTATGGATTTCAAATTCCTTTTCGCTGAGCATCTCAGTGTTATCCTCTTCTATCATCTTAAATTCCTCTTCTTTATTTTTCAGCTGGGAGTCAAAGGCCTTGATTTTAGATTCCGACTCCCGGAGTTTCGCGTCTAATTGGGCCTTTTCTTTCTGAATATTTTCCAGCTCAGCTTTACTTTCGCTGGAATCCTTCAGGACATTTACCATATCCTTAACCAGCTTTTTATTATCCGAAGAGAGGCGGAAATTATTATACAGGATAATCCCGGCGGTCAAAGACAGGATAACAATAACCCCTAAGGCCAACCGGGGCAAAATTACCTTACTGTAGGCAAAACGCATAATCTTCTGGCGGTCTTTTTCAGCTATATGGTCGTATCTTAGGCCAACCGCGTAGTGGCCGAATTTATCCTGTTCTTGCTTAAACCAGCTTACCTTGGCGCACGCGCAAACCGAACGGCTGAACACCGGAATGTTAATTTTTAAATTCAGCCGGACCTCCTGGGGGCTGTCTAAAAGGGCCAGTATCTCCTTATCCACATCGGAAAACTCCAGGCATATCCCGCCATCACTGACATTGCCGGTAAAGCCCTGATGCCAAGCGCCTTCCCCGGCTTGAGCTTTTATCAGCTGGTATTTTACCGGAAACACCGAATTCAGGCGCAGGTATCCTCTTTTTTCCCCGGATTTAGTTTTCATCTTTTTTGAATCTCCGGGCCAGCTCAATCCTTTTACCTATCGGCGGATGGTCATAAAGCATAAGCTCAATAAATTTAGAGGGATTTAGCTCAGCCAGATTCTTAGCGGCTAATTTCTCCATCATCGAGATAAAAACATCCGCCTTGCCAATAGACTTAAGGCTGTAAAGGTCGGCCTGGGTTTCTAAAGAGCGAATAAACCCGTTTTGCAGAGGCAGGCTGAAAAGCCCCAGAATAAGCATTACCAGGCAAAACAAGGGGAACCCGGCGATATCGGCGATAGAGGTATAGCCAAAATAAGCAAAACTTTTCCTCAGGATCATATCACTTAAAAAAAACATAATTCCGGTAACCAGCGCGCCAAAAGAAATGATCTTGATAGTATCCTTATTTTTATAATGTCCCAGCTCATGGGCGACTATAGCCAATATCTCATCATGTGAAAGTTCGCTTAATAGATTATCGGTCAAAATTACCCGGCGGTTGTTTCCGAAGCCGGCCACCGCGGCGTTTAATTTTTTTGTCTTGGAAGAAAAATCAATCATATACACGTCCTTGAGCCTGGTTCCGGAATCCTTAAACATCTGCATAATTTTATTCCTTAACTCAATATCTTTTAAGGGCAGGTATTTATAAAAAAGCGGGACAAAGATATTCGGAGTTATCTTGGCTAAAATTATGGTCAGGAAAAACCAGGCTATAGCCGCCAGAATCCACCAGATTTGAGCAAACCTTCCCAAGAATAAGTAAAGAACCTCAACCGCCGTCAGGACGATAACTAATGAGAGGAGGGATTTCTTCAGGTTATCCTTAAAATATCCGGCCAAACTTTGATTGGAAAGCTTAAAGCGGCGCTCAAGGTAGTAGCCTTCGTAAAGCTCCAGAGGCAGGCCTAAGATATAAAAAAACAGCGAAAGCGCGGTTATGTATATGCCGCTTAAAAAGAGTGGATTGTGGGCATATTTCTCAAGCGCGGCCTTAAGCCAGATTGAAAAGCCACTGAAGATAACCGTCAGAAGCACGATTAAAGAAAACAACAAATTAAACACAAACAAGCTGTTTTTTATCCGGTGATAATTTTTTGCCTCAGGGCTTGTCCGCATAAGGGGCCTGCCTGTTCTTTAAGATCAGCTGAAAACGCTCGTCTTTTTTTAAGTTTTCCAAATCCGGATCATACTTGAGATGCACAAAATCATCATAACCCAATTCAATGGCCTTTTTTAGGGCGGAGAAAGCCTTATCCAGTTCGCCCAGGAGAGAATAACTGCAGGCCAGATTATAACGCACCGTAGGATCATCCTGACGCAGGCGGCTTAAATGCAGGTCAATTTCCAAACCTTTCTTATAATCTCCCCTCTGGGTATAGGCATTTCCCACGGCGGTTAAAGCCAGGATAAAATCCGGCTTTTTCTTAAGCAATCGCTCGAAGAAATCAATCTCAAAATCCAAATACTTTTTTTCCTTATCCTCTTTTTTTCTGGGCATTATTTTTTCTCTAAGATTATATACTCCTTTAATTTACCGGCCAAATCCTCTAAAAACCTTTTAAACTCCGGATATTCTTGCCGGCTGACCTCCCTTAATTTTAAGGTTTCCTTTTGAGAGACCTTTAAAACCTGGCCCTTAAACTCATAGCTAACTAAATAATCTAACCAGGGGCTTTTGACATCCACCTTTTCCGGAAGATACTTGAGAATAAAATTCTTCTCTAACTTAATCTCAAGAACAGATTCCTTACTGTGCGGCTGGCCCAATTCCAAAGGATACACCCGCGCGCTTTTAGCCGCTATAGAGGCATCCATCGCGGCCAGAGGCGGCATTATCCTGGCCCGTCCGGAACGCCAGAGAAAATTCTTTCCCTGGAATTCATAGGTCAGCCTGATTGGGATATTCAAGTCATCGGCGTTTTCATAATTATACTTGATTAAATCCCCGGAAACCACCATAGACTGAACCCTTTCCTTTAAACCCTGCTCAATCAAATCCGGCTGGGTATATCTAAGCCAATAGCGCTGGGCCTGGTCAAACTCTCCCCGACTATCAACCTGCCTTTGGGCGAAAACAGATTCGTCTTTGGCAATATTCATCCGGGTAAGGTAGTTAATCCGATTCTGCTGAGGGCTCAATAACGGAGTTTCGACTATTTCATATCTATCCTCCCTAAAGACCAAAACCCGCCTTTGTTGATCACCTGCCGGCAGATCCCCAAAAGAACAAACCTCGGCAGTAATATCCAGGAAAATCAATCTACCGTCTAACTCTACCGCGGCGATGCAATGGTTAAAGATATCCGCTGGGATGTCATCCTGTGGTGCCGGATTGCCCCGGGTGCCGATTAAAACCGGATAAGCGCTAAATCCGGCGGATTTGAGCATGGCAATAAAAAGTATGGCCTTATCCTTGCAGTCGCCGTATTTGTTTTTAAATATTTCCCCGGCATAATGCGGCTGGTATCCGGCCTGGCCGTATTCTATGCCCACATAACGGATGTCCTGGGCACAGTAGTTATAGATAGCCCGGATAATTTCCTCTTTATTTTTTTTACCCTGGATAAGCTGTGTAACCTTTTCGCTGATAGCCTTATCCGCTAACATCCTGTCTTTGGCTAATTCCTGCCACCATTTATAAATCTCATCCCAGGATTGATAAGTTGAAACAAGAATTATCGGATTTATTTCAGCCTCCGGCGGCATATTCGGTTCTACTTCTATCTGAGGAATATTTTGAAAAGCCCAAGTATAAATTTTCTCATCCCGAGTTTGAGTAATCAGGGGAGATAAATCAAATTTCTCTGTATTGTATTCGGGATTTAATAGCTTGGTTTTTAGATTTTTATCCTTAGGGACGGTTAATTTAAAGTTGGCGTCCGCTATTGGCTGGCCTTCCTTCAGGCTATAGGCCAAATTAAAGCCTTTTTTACTCAAGCCCAGATTCTCTATGTGCCTCACCTTGTATTCCACGATTGAGCCCTCGACAAGGCCCGGCATAGAAATTATCCTGGCCCGGGCATTGGAATAGAGCGGGAAATTCAGATACAAGGAAACATCCCGTATGTCTTTTTCCCCCACCGTGATCACCTGGCCATCCGGAAGAATAGTCCGGGCGTATTCGACCTCCACCTTTTCATAGGTAGAATCGTAACCGATGACTATCTCGGAAAAATCATTTTTGCCCCGTTCGTTTAATATCTTGATAATAAACCGCGACTGTGAAACCACGGTATCATCTTTTAAAAGCCGGATATCCTCATCCGCCAGGATTATTACCGCTCCGGCCAGAGGATATTTCTCCTGGGTAGAGTTAAGTATCGCCTCTTTAAGCTCGGGAGTGGTGTTTTGCGGATATTCCCGGGTTGAGCCCTGGATGGACTTAATCAGTTCTTGGGCTTTGGGGGCGTATTCTTTATTTTTTATCCGGGTCAACGCCTCCAAGGCCTGCTCATAGAGATTGTGTTTTTTGCAGGTCAAGCCGTAATAATACAAATACTCACCGTCCTGAATTTTTCCTAACTTTTCGAAAATGCCCAAGGCCTGAGTATAGTCCCCGGATTTATACAGAGAAACGGCCAAAAGCATCTGGGATTTTAGCCCTTCTGAGCCATGCAGAACAGCTATAGCGCTGTCGTAATCTCCGTGGCCCAAATAAAGCCTAGCCAATTCCAGCCGTAAATCATTGTTTTTCTTATTTTTAGCTAAAAGCCTTTGGTAGCCGGCTATGGACCGCTTATACGCGGATTTTGATTTTTCCGCCAGATGTTTGGCGTTCTCCAGCTCCGCGGAGCAACCAACGAGAAAAATTAAGATAATACAACACAGCTTAACGAGCCTTTTCATCTTCTTTAGCCCTCATCTTTCTTTTTACCTTTTCAGCGAGCTCGCCGAATAAAACCTTGGGGTTTTTCTCTACTATTACCGCGCTGCCCAAAAGAATTAATAATAGCCCGGGCATAATCGGCAAAAATATCCCAGCAACGCCTAAAAGTATCAAAACCACCCCTAGGCTTATCCTGAATATAAGACCGTTACAAAACCCCTGAGAACGCTTATCTTGAACACTTCCGCATGAGATCCTTCGTCGGGACTTGCGTCCCTCCTCAGGATGAGATTGTTGAAAAACCATGTTTTTCAACAATCTCAATATATGTTTTATCATTGTAATAGCAAGCGGTAGCGCTTTAAAATCAACTCGGTAATTTTACCGGGAAATCCTTTTTTAATCGGCCGGCCCTCAAAAGTTGTCAGCGGCATAATCTCAATTAAGGAATTAGTCAAAAAGGCCTCATCGGCTCTTTGGATATCCTCAGGCTTAAGCTTAGCCTCAATTACCTTTATCTTTTCCTTAACCGCCAGACCCAAAACCGTATCCCGGGTAATTCCGGGAAGACATCCGCAGTCTAAAGATGGGGTCAATAAACAATTATCTTTAACTAAAAAGATATTGGCCCGTGAGGCCTCAGCCAGAAAATCCCGGGTATTTAAAAGTATGGCCTCATCGGCATTTTTCTTTTTCGCCTCCTGGTAGGCCAGGAGTAAGGGCAAATAGTTCGCGGACTTGATTCCGGAAAGGATTGAAAATTCATTCTGCCGGAAACTGGAAGCTATGGCCTTAAAGCCTTTGTAATAATCATCTTTGGTTAAAAAATTATTGGCTTTGGCAAAAACCGCGGCCTCAGCCTTATCTTTCCCCTGCCAGACCGTTATCCGCAAATAGGCGTCTTTAAGATTATTTTCTTTCAAGGCCTGCTTAAGCGCCTTTTTCAAAACATCGGGCCCTAAGGTTAATTCCAAATTAAGCACAGGCAGGGCCTTAAACAAACGCTCCAGATGGCTGTCTAAGCGAAAAACCCGCTCATTATACGCCCGCATCGTCTCAAAAACCCCCTGGCCGTATAAAAAACCGGCTGAGACAATGTCAACCTTGGCCTCTGCCTCCTCTACAAATTTCCCATTAATCCAAATTTTCATCTTAAAAACCAGCTACGCTCCGAATAACAGAAAGGGCGGTAAAGGTAAAGGGTAGTAAAGGGTAGTAAAGGGGACGCTTCTATTTATTTGCTTTTATCGGCCTTCCCCTCTTACTTTTAAGGTTCTTTATCCCGAACTTTTCCTCCATTGCCTTTATAAATGGGTTTGAGCCTATAAACCTAAGATTCAAATTTGGCGTATGAGTTTTATCAAGAGACAGCTGATAACTTTCCTGTCTTTTCTTATCATCCACTCCTAAGCCTTGGTACAATGGATCCCTGTCCAAAAGAGGATTATTTTTACCATTCACGTAGTAAAGGTAACTTGACCAACGGTAATCTTCCGCCTTCTCTACCATCTTTGCTCTTACAGGATTTCTTTCAATGTATCTAGCGCAAGCAATAAGATAGCTATCCTTTTCAATAAGCAGGCTCTTGAACCTTCCTTGCCAGAGATGACCACAGTATCTATACCTTCTTCTAAAATAATAATGATATTTCAGGTTGATTTGCTTCATTAACTTGGAGAGGTCTGTCTGGCGAGTAGTCTCTAAAATAAGGTGGACATGATTTGGCATGAGACAATAATGATACAGCAAAAAGTTATGTTCCTCTTTATAACGCTGTAAGAGCTCAAGATAAAACTGATAATCCTTATCGTCTCTAAATACTTTTTGACGATTATTACCTCTAGTCAGAATATGGAAGACACCTATTTCAGGAAGAAACCTAAATATTCTTGGCATAGACTGAAAATATCACAGAACATTCTTCGTGTCAATTAAAATAGAAGCGTCCCCTTTTTCCCTTTTCCAAGGACTTCGCTGATTTCATGCCAGGGCAAGGCAAAGACTCTTTCGCTTAGCTTAAGCTTGCGCGAAACCTGACAGACCAAAAAACCATGTTTCGCGGTTTTATACTCGGATAAGAAAACCTCCAAATGCCGTATATCGCATATGCCGGGGCTCGCGGTCAACTTAACTTCTATGGGAGTATACGCGCCGTCCTTGTCTATAATCCAATCCACTTCCGGGCCGTCCGGGTCGCGCCAGAACCTAATCTTTATCCCCCGGCCTTTTGTATGCGCTGATCTTAAGAGTTCAAGGCCGACAAACTGTTCAAAAATCCGCCCCATCGCGTCGCGGGAAAGCCTTGTTCCTTCCCGAGCGGCAAGCCTCCTGACCCCTAAATCAAAAAAAAGATATTTCTCGGACTTGGTAAGTTTTTTTCTGGTTTTGCTTATGGTTAACGGTTCTATCCGCTCGGCAATAAGGCAATCCTCCAATATTTGATAATAAGCCCCAATAGTCGTGTGAGAAACGCCAATCTCCTGCGACAGTTTTCTTAAATTTATAATTCCTCCGGATTCGGATGCGGCGAGCTCTAAAAACCTCGCAAAATCCCCCAGATTGCGCACCACGGCTTCAGCTCGCACTTCTTCTTCCAAATAAGTCGTTACATACGATTCTAAATCGGCCTCCCTGTCTGCTAACGACGGGACCGAGAGAATGCCGGGCAATGAACCGTAAAGAAGCCGTTCATTGAGATCCTTCGCGGGAAATTCCCTCAAACTAAACGGGTCCATCTTAAAGGCAACAACGCGTCCGGGAAGGAGGTTTACCTGGGCACCCCGGCGAAGCTTACGGGCGCTTGAGCCCGTAAGTATAAAATTAGCTTTTCCCCGGTCAATCAGGTCCTGAACAACATCCAAGATAACCGGAACCTTCTGAACCTCATCCAGGATAATCAGCGGGCGCTTTCCCGTTTGCGCGGCCGCCAAGGCCTCCACTTCTCCTTTTAATAAATGGGGGGATTTTTCATACTGCTGTCTTATATCCGGCGGCACAAACGAAACCAGCAAATCATGCTTAAACCGGCTGATGAGCGTAGTTTTACCGGTTTGGCGCGCACCAAGCAAAAGAACGCTCTTACCCCGCTTAAATGTATGGCGTATTCTTTCTTCCAGGAATCTGTGAATGTATTTCATACTTTACATTATCGCCGAAAATGGATTGCTTGTCAACAAAATTCGTTTCTCTTTATTACGCGCTCTCGCCATTTAACGCCCGGAAGATGCCTTGGGTTTTGATCAGAGTTTCCTGGTATTCATTCTCGGCTTGGGAGTCGGCCACGATTCCGCCGCCGGTTTGAAAGTATATTTTATCACTTTTTTTTAAAATTGTGCGGATTAAGATATTCAAATCCAGGGTGTTATTAAAACTAAGATACCCCAGCGAGCCGGTATAAATTGCCCTGCGGCTCGGCTCTAACTCCTCAATTATTTGCATTGAGCGGATTTTGGGGCATCCAGTTATTGAGCCTCCGGGAAAACAGGCCTTGAGCAGGTCAAGGCGGTCTTTTTCCGGATGCAAAATTCCTTCAATAGAGGCGGTGGTCTGATAAACCGTAGAATAGGCCTCCAGGGCGCGCGGTGAGCTGACTTTGATTGAGCCGTATTTACAGACCCGGCCCAGGTCATTGCGCAGTAAATCCACAATCATCAGCAATTCGGCCTTATCTTTGGGACTTTGAAGCAAATCCCGCTTATGGCGCGCGTCAGCCCGGGGATTTGTTCCCCGCGGCCTGGTCCCCTTCATCGGCCGGGTGGAAACCTTTTTCCCGTCAAAATTAAGAAATCTCTCCGGAGAAGAGCTGATAATCTGAAAATCTCCGCAGTCAAGGTAAGCTGAGAAATCGCTGGGTGAAGCCTGACGCAGTTTCTGATATAAGTCAAAACTGCTTAAAGGGGTTTGCGCGCTGAATCTCTGGGAAAGATTAACCTGATAGATGTCGCCTTTTTTTATGTAATCCTTGGCTTTGGTAACTGCTTTTAAATATTTCTCTTTGGTGAAATTAGATACGGGCTTAACTGCTAATTTGTCATTGCGAACCCCGAAGGGGTGAAGCAAACCCGTTTTTGAGATTGCCGCATCGCCTGCGGCTACTCGCAATGACATCGTAACACAACTTGAATGACGGCCTTGGTTAGACAACTCCTGAATAAACTGTTTTAATCTCTGCTCTGAGCGTTTTTTGGCTAAGAAAGAGCTTTTTTCGGGAAAACCGGTGGAAAAAACAGTCAGTTTTCTCTGCCAATGGTCAATGGCGATTATGGTATCGTAAAATCCAAAAAACACATCCGGCAAACCCAGATCATCTTTGGTTTTTTCCTTAATATTCTCTAAGCTTAATCCGAAATCATAAGCCAAATAGCCGACTGCCCCGCCTAAAAAAGGAAATTTGGTATTTGCTAACCTGTAGCACCTAAGCAAACCTCTTAACTGATCAAGAGAATCTTTTTGGCCTTTAGCCTTAAAGATATAAAACGGCTCAAAGCCTAAAAAGGAATAACGGCCTAAGGCCGGACGGCGCAGAGAGCTGTCTAAAAAAAATACATTTTGCTTACCCTTAATTGCCTCAAAGATTGGCCAGGCACCCATCTTCCAGCCAAAGGATTTCCAGGTTAAATATGGCATTTTAGATCGTCATTATTGATAAATATTGTAGACTCCGATTTCTTTCTTCGGGTGGTAGGAAAGTTTTACTGTTTTTAGGTTCTCTAAATCTGAGGCGCCCATAATATTTATATACTTATACCCGGATAACTTTTTGCAAAACTCCCGGAAGACATACTGGGCTATTCCTTTAAAATTAAAATCGCAGATTTCAAATAAAACACAAAATGTCTCTTTGTTTAAAGAATAGCCGAAAGTGCAGGCTTTTATTTTTCCGTTAATCTTTGCCGCCTGTGGTGAGCGTAGTCGAACCACATAACCTCTTAAGCCTAACTTTTTATAGTATCGTAAAGCGGTTTGGAAACTTAAGAAACTGTCCTCCAACATCTGCTGATAAATAACATCTCCGTGTCCTTCTTTACGTTGACGGCTCCAGTATTGATAAAGCTTGAGGCAGTCAAGGTAGCAGCTGTCTTTATATTCTAAAAAATCGGCCTTATGGTTCTTAACGAAATAATTATAGCCTGAACGCTTGGACTTAAAGCCTTTACCGGCTAATTCAATCAAATCTTTTCTTAAGCAAAGGTATTCGCCGTCTTTAAGCTTAGAACTTAATCCTAAGCGCGAATATTTAGAAATATCTTCCCGGGCCGCGTTCTCAATCCGGCTCACCGGACTATCAGAGTTATACGCGTTCATAATCTCAAAACACTTCATTACCACCGCTGGCTTAAACTTTCCTAAGGGCGGCAACATCATAAACATCCCAATTTTATCATGATAAAAAATACAAAGCTCATCTTCAAGGATTAACCAAAAAATCTGAAATAAATCCTTCCAAATAAAGATATCCGCGAAATGATACGCTGAAAGGCTGGTTTTAGATTTTAAAAGGTAGCCCTCTATCAGGGGCTTATCTTTGAGAGTAAGTTTATTGAGTTTAGGAAGATAGGCTTTGGCAAATATATATTTTAAATCTGTGATTAGCTCTACATTTTCCTGATAATCGGCGGCGATTTCCGGATTTTCACGGATCGCGGAAATAAGTGAAGCGGCATTGAGTCTATTCTTAAGATATTGGGCGTAAGCCTGAATATCGGCCGAGGCAGGCTGTTTCTCTTCAACAAAACAACAGCTTTTATGCAGGCCCAGATGAAGATTTCCGCATTTTCTAACTAATAAAAAAGGATACAGCCGGCAATCCAGCGGCCTTTGAGAATATATGGCACAGCAATTATTCTCTTCTTTCAGGTGTTCACAGCGGTATCCATCGTTGGTTTTTACTAAACGGAATCCCTGGGGAGCCCAAATTGTAGGATTTTCAAGAAAACGGCAGCAACCCACACACTTAAGGCAATAATCCGAATGGACAAATTGTTTTAATTCCATTTCAAATTTAATCCCAAAATTCCAATGCGGGCTTGGATTTGGTTATTTTACCACGCTCCCCGGCTTGACTTCCCTTTGCGGAGTTAAGATTGCGATTCCGGTGTCATCGGAAGCGGCCAACAGCATTCCCTGGCTTTCCACCCCCCGGATTACTGCCGGCTCTAAATTAATTATAACCGCGATCTGTTTCCCCACTAATTCCTCAGGCTTATAGGAAGCGCGGATTCCGGCCACGATCTGACGCGGAGAACCGCCTAAATCAATCTTGAGCACATAAAGCCTGTCGGCATTGGGATGCGGGTTAACCTCTTGTATCCGCGCTACCCTTATCTCTGATTTTCTGAATTCATCATAAGTAACCATCTGGCTTGCCTCGGGGCTTTTTATTATTTTCGCGGCAATAAGAATTCCTAAAAGCTTATCCCAGAATTCTTTTAGCTCAACCTGGGCGTCTTGAGCTGTGCCGGCAAAGGTAATCAGCGCCACCTTGCGCTTATTGTTGACGAGCGACTGGACTGTTCCGATGGCCTGGGCCTTGAGCAGATTGGGGTCAAATTCCAAACCTTGGGGCTGTTCAATTTTATCGGCCAGGAAATAAGTGGAAAACCACATATCTTTTCCAGCCTCAATATTCTGATGGTAAGAATGGTTCTTATCCGGGCCCTCCCCTAATTTTGCCGGAAGTTTTAAGCCCCGGGTAAAGAGGCTATATCTGGCCTGATCAAGAATATTTTTAAAAGCCGGAGACATCTTGCCGTAAGAGGTAAGCTCAATCGCCTCTAATTTTGCCTTTTGAATAAGCAGGCTGATTATTGCCGCGTAGGCATCAGGCGCGCTATCCGGATTTCCCTTCATCTTTTTTACTTCTTCGCGCAATTGACTGTCGCTAAAGGCTCCTGCCTCAAGTAAAGGGCTATAATATAACTTCAACCCTTTAAAGGCGGCAAAACGCCACTGCGCGGGAACCTTGGCTTCCCCTCCTATTTTCATTACCTCTTTAGTCGCCTTCTTATAGCCTTCTACTGCCGGCTGGTCCACAAAACAAATATCCCAGAGATAGCCGATCGCGGCAACCGCCCTTTGTAATCCCAGCATAATCCCGCCGATGGAGTCCAGATCTTTTATGTCTATCTCAAACACCGGATATTTATTTGCCGTCAGATAATTCCAAAGCTCAGGGCTGGTTTTCCGGCCGCCTATATTTATCCGGAAAAATACCCGGTCATTCTCCCGGGCAGGCCTTAATTCCTTAGGCGAGAGCTTCTCCGCGTAAAAAAGGCTTATGCCTTTACCGTCTTTACCCAAAGACTCCTCAACCAACTGCTCCGCCCACATCGGGATGTCTTTTAATTCATCCGGCATAAGCATAGTAAGCTTATCTTTTCCCTCATCTGCGGCCATATGATATAAATAAGCCCCTAACTTTAAGAATGTGTCTTGCTTAATATCAGCGAAATCATTCATGGATTTAGCCGTCTCTAAAACTGTCCGCACTTTCTGCGCGGCGGCTATGGCCAAAGGCAATAAAAAGATATTGGTGGCCGGAGCGGTAAACCTGCCCCCGATATCTCCCCGGCCGTTAAGCTGAATTTCTCTCTGCTTGTAATCCCCGGTATCCATTGGTGAGCCTTTATCGGTAAGGACCCAGAGATGCTTTTTAATATCTATTCCGGATTTATTATAAAGCTCTTCAAAATATTTTTTATGGGAAACGGTCTCAATGGTGGTCCCGGATTTGCTAATAGCAATCACTAATATTTTCTCCAGCGCTTTCTCCAAAGAGCCTTCTATCGCGGTTATCTCATCCAAGATATCTTTGATCGCCTTAGGATCGGTAGTCCTTAAGCTGTATATAGTTACCCCGCTCTCACCAAAGGTATCCTTGACTAACTGCACGGTTAATCCCGACCCCCCCATACCGCAGAAAACCGCGTATTTGAAATTATCGCGGATCTTTTGGGCATCCTCGAGCAGGCTCTCCACAAGCCGGTAATTCCCCAGAATCCAATTCAGGTTGGCCAGAGTCCAGCCTAAGCGATTTTCTTTTCCGTCAAAACCTATCCGGGCTATCTTAGGGTTGGCGGCATCCTTAGAAATCCCATAAGCGCTATTTAACTGTTCATTAAACTTTTCCTGTTGAAGCTGAGATAAATATGCTTCTACCTGATTGTTCTTGGTATCCATTTAGAAAATCCTCCTTTAGTTAATAAAATCTTGATTATAAGAAAACAAAATATTATACCACTTTTTAGGCCTCCTGTCCGTGATATTGTGTTATAATAAATCTATGCGCTACGACCGCTTTCAACAGGAAGCCATAGATTATATTAAAAAAGGCCATTCGGTGATAGTTTCCGCGCCCACCGGAGCGGGAAAAACCGCCATTGCCGAATATGTGATTGAGGAGTGCTTAGAATCCAACCAAGGGGTAATCTATACCGCCCCGATCAAGGCCCTCTCCAATCAGAAATTTCGCGACTTCACCAAGGCCTACCGGGATAAAATCGGCATCCTCACCGGCGATGTCTCGATCAATCCGGATGCCCCGGTCCTGATTATGACCACCGAAATCTTCCGTAATAAGATTCTGGATGAGCCGCGAACACTTAAGAAATTCTCCTGGGTGATTTATGACGAAATCCACTATATTGACAACTATGAGCGGGGCACGGTCTGGGAGGAATCCTTAATGCTTTTACCCAGCCATATCCGCATCCTGGGCTTAAGCGCAACCGTCCCCAATATCGAAGAATTTAGCCGCTGGCTTGAATCCGTGCACAAGATGCCGCTTAAGATTATTATTGAGGAAACCCGGCCCGTACCGCTGCATTTTCGCTTTCAGTGCCAGAACAAAATCTTAGACGATTTTAAGGAGCTTCGGCAGATAAGCCTCAAAGTTATTAGCTACGCCTATCGCGGAAAGCGCTCTGAATTCCATAAAGAAGCCCATCCCAACCGCCTGACCGCGCTTATTGGGCATATCCGTCAGAATGAGGAACTGCCCTGCATCTATTTCTGTTTCTCCCGGCGCAGATGCGAGGAACTGGCCGAGGAATTATACAACTTTGACTTTCTGAAGGATGACGAACGCGAAAGCGTGCTTAAATTATTCAACGAACTGCTGAAACGCTATGACCTTGAGCGCGAACCCAGCGCCTCCCGGATGTATCCTTTGGTCAGCCGGGGGATTGCCTATCATCACGCCGGGATGCTGCCTACATTAAAAGAAGTAGTGGAACAGCTTTTTACCTCGCGCCTTTTAAAGGTCATCTTTACCACCGAAACCTTTGCCCTGGGGATAAATATGCCGGCGCGCTCGGTGGCCTTTGATGATTTAAGAAAATTCTACGGAAATTATGTGTGCAGTTTAAAAACCCGGGACTTCTACCAGATGGCCGGACGCGCCGGAAGGCGGGGAATTGATACCGAGGGCTTTGTTTATTCCCGAATCAACCCGAGTAAAATAACCCCGGATGAGCTCAAGCGGATAATCTACGGCCAGCCGGAGGCGGTCAATTCCCAGTTTAACAGCTCTTACGCCACCCTGCTGCATTTGTATGAAAAATACAAAGAGCGCTTTCTGGAAATATATCCCCTTTCCTATCACTTCTATCAATCCGGCGCGCGCAAAAAAGAAGAAGCCCTGGGCCTCCTGCGCCAGAAAATCAATTTCCTGAAGTCTGCCGGTTACATCAAGAATAACGAGCTTACCACCAAGGGTAAATTCGCCTCCGGGATATACGGTTATGAAATTATTTTATCCGAACTGTTTATGGAGGGATACTTAGAAAATTTCAATGAAACGGAGCTGGCGATACTGATGGCCGCGGTGGTCTTTGAGCCGCGCCGCCACGATGAGCTGCCCAAATTATCCCGCCAGGGGAAAAATCTCAAAAATCTTACCGAGAACATAATGCGCCAGATATTAAGACAGGAAGATAGATTTAAAATATATCCGGCCAGTAAGATTCCCCATTACCATCTGGCTAATACCGTAGAGGCCTGGGTCCGGGGAGAGCCCTTTCATAAGGCCATCCTGAACACCTCAACTGACGAAGGAGAGTTAGTCAGATATCTGAGGATGTCCAATCAGCTTTTAAGGGAAATGCTTTCCAACCGCCTGAGTTCGGATATCCTTAAAGAAAAAATTAGCTCTCTTATTCCTAAAATCAACCGGGACATCGTGGATGCCGAAAGGCAGCTGCGCGCGGGGTAATTCTATATATTGCAGCCTGAAGGCAGGTTCCTTTCCACAAACTCAACAATCTTTTTCTGCAGGCTATGTTCAAGTTGATAAAACTCCAAGCCCATTCCGGGATAAAACTGCGGCTGTAATTCCATCCGCACCAACCAGGCCACCTTGGCCTGAAATACCAATACCCCGATTTTGGGCGAGAGCATCAGCCTAACCTCCAGCATTTCATTAAGCGGATACAGCTTGTCCGCCACAACTAATAAACCCACCCCGCTGAGATTCGCTACTTTCCCGCGGCTGAATTCCTCATTCTTATCCTTAGCTTTAAACTCCACCTTGATATCTAAAGGCAGGCGGCGGAATCTTCTTCTTAACTTCTTCTTTTTAATCTCAGAAATAACCTGGTCTTCCTTAAAGCCGCTGATGGCTTGCTTTTCCTCATCACAAATCTCAACAATCCGGTCTAAGCACATCAGGGAGAAAATATTTTTGATATGTCCTGGCACACCCATGAGTTTTATCCTGCCTTTATGATTTTCCACATTCTTAAAGGCGATCGCCAGCACCGATAATCCGGCATAATCCACCAGATTGATGTTTTCAAAATTACAGAGGATGTCCGGGTAACCGTTTTCCAAACACCAGCCGATTTTTTCTATAAAATTGGCTGAATCTATATTAATATTACCGGTCAAATCCAAAACCGCGACTGATTCAATCTTTCTAAAAGCAATTTCCAGCATATTTTTTTATCCTTTTAGATAAATGGGCGCCTGCGTGTTGGATACGCAGGCGCCCATTTAAACTTTAGCCGTAGCGAAACTATTTCTTTTTCTTCTTTGCCACCGGCTTTTTCTTTTTAGGAGCACAAGTTCCGCAACCCATAATCCACCTCCTTGTTTGTAGGGAACGGTTTTAAACCGTCCCCTTACTCTGTTTTTACCAACCTCACATAATCAAAATATATTGTGCCTTTTGCTTCCGGCCGGGGCTCAAACTGAAACACCTTAAGCGGAAAATCCATCACCCCGTTTTTATCCGCCTTCTCCGGCTGCCAATCGCCCCGGGAGAAGAAATCGCCAAAAAGTATCACAATCTCCTTCCACCCGCTGAAATTATCCTCAATCAAATAGCGCCAGTATTCCGAACCGCTGTCCACCAAATCCACGGCTATCTGCCCTTTGGTGTCGGCACCGTAAATATTTATCGAGATAGCGTTAAACTTCTTAAAATCTATGTCCTCAGGCTTAACCAGCCAACAGGCCGCGCCTTTTACCGTCATATCGTATCCCCGGCCAATCCACATATACCCGCCGGCTATTGCCTCAAACTTCACCTCCAGGGCCTGCTCTCCGTGGTGTTTTATATCTTTAGATGCCCTTACCTCAACAAGCGAGCCGCCACCTGAGCCAAAATCCACTGTCCCCTGCTCGCCTCCGGAAATCACCCCTTCAAAATCATCCAAAACCAACTTCTCCGCCTCTTGAGCGAAAGCGGAAAACATAAAAACAAAAGACAATACCGGCACCGCGCTAAAACCTAATATTTTTTTAATAATGCTCATTTTCGTTTTCTCCTATTTTCCGTATTTATTTCACTTTAATTATTATACAACATTTTTACGCTTTATCAAAACAAAAAACCGCGAGAGATTTCGCGGTTTATGTTGTTTATGGCGGGGTCGACGGGATTTGAACCCGCGGTCTTCGCCGTGACAGGGCGATGTGTTAAACCAGGCTACACCACGACCCCAGTAAAGCAGAATTAAGAGTAAAGAGGTAAGAGTAAAGAAAAATCAAAACCTAAGGGATTTAATTATTGTACACAAAATTTTGATTACTTCAATGTTTTCTTTTTCTATCACTGCTATTTTTTCTTTGTCGGTAATTATTTCTCCGTCTTTTAATATTTGCAGCCAGTTATCCAATTCGTATGCCGAATTCAGGGAAATCTGGAAATAGCTTTCTTTTTGTTTATGTGTCGCGGATTCATTACCTTCCGCGATATTCGCGCCTATTGAGGTAACACTGCCAAGACATTGATCTATAACGCGGCCGTATTTCGAGTTGCAGTTTTTTATTAACGTTATCAAGATAATCGCGTTATTATGCGCTTTTTTCCATATCAGCAACCTTCTATACCGAGGCTCATCCGCACTCATCTTTACTCTTACCTCTTTACTCTGCTTTAATGGGCGCTAGAGGACTTGAACCCCTGACCCTCTGCGTGTAAAGCAGATGCTCTAACCAGCTGAGCTAAGCGCCCGAATATTTTATTCCTTACTCTCGCTATGGGCTTCGGGGGATTCTTCGCATTCCTTGCGCAGGTTCTGGAATTTGGCCTTCTGCTCATCTGTCAAAATGCCGGCTATTTGGTCATGCGCCGCAACGCGGATTTCCTTGGTTTTGGCCTTGGTGTCCTTCCAGACAACCTTTATGTCCTCTTTGGCCTTGGCGAGGATTTCTTTGGTTTGGGCCTGCTGTTCGGGGGTCAGGCTTAAGGCCTTGGTCCATTTATCAAGCCTGGCCTTAATCTTATCCGCTTTGGCCCCTTTGGCTTTTTTGGCGTGCTTTTCTAAATTACACTCCTTTACCTCCGAGCCCTTGGCATAAGAAACCGATTGAACAAACATACAACACCCTAACAACATAATCGCCGCGATTGTATTTTTCATAAATCCTCCTCCTTGGTTATGCTTCCGATACCGTTAAATACTACCCTGTAATCCCCGGTCTGTCAACTATAAAGCTTTTGCCTGTCTTCTCTTTAAATAATAGGTATACTTATGGGCCTTGCCTTTGACTAAGCGCGCCGGGTATTTTTTGGCGGTCTTATCCAGCTTGCTCAGGATGCTTTTTTCCAGGTCAACTCCAAAGTGCTCGCAGAAATCCAGGATATAGATAGCGATATCGGCCAGCTCATCCTCGATTTCCCCGCGTTTGGTTCTATCCCGGAGCAGTTCTTTGGATTCCCTGGCGTCTAGCCATTGAAAATGCTCCATCAGCTCAGCGGCCTCAATGGCGATAGACATACTGATATTTTTGGGGGAGTGAAATTTCAGCCAATCCCGTTCTTGAATAAACTCCCGCACCTTTTTTTGAAGATGGAAAAGCGTCTGATCCTTAGGCTGTTTATTCATTCAATATGCCGGCTAATGCCACTGCCGGATCCTTGGCCTCTAAAATCGGCCGGCCCACCACCAAAAAATCGCTTCCGGCGGCAATAGCCTGGGTGGCTGTGGCTGTCCTTTTTTGATCATCAACTCCTGCCTGCTTAGGCCTGATCCCCGGGGTTACTATTACAAAATCTTTGCCAAGCTCACCCCGTAAGAACCTCACTTCCTGGGCAGAACAGACCACCCCGTCTAAGCCGCAGCTTAAGCCTATCCCGGCTAAACGCAAGACCTCATCCCGGCCTGACTCCTGGCTGGTTAAAACCGTAACCCCGATTAAAAGTGGAGATTCGCGCTTAATGGCTAAGGAGGCCTCTTTAGCCGCCTTGACTGCCGCTTCTAACATTTCTTTCCCTCCGGAAATATGCAAGGTCAGCATTTTAACCTTAAGCCGGCAGGCCTGGAAGACGGCATTGGCCACGGTATTGGGGATATCGTGGAACTTGAGGTCTAAAAAAACCTCTCCTCCTTTTTTATGGATAAACTCTATAATCTTCGGCCCGCATCCGGTAAAAAGCTGGGAGCCAATCTTAAAAATCCTTACTTTAGGATACAGCAGGTTTATTAAATTCCTGGCTTTTTCAAAGCTGTCCACATCCAAAGCCAGGATTATTTTTCGTTCGTTCATATCTTCAGGCTTCCTATCAGTTCTTTTATGTCTTTGATTCTATTCCGGGCTAAATATTTCTCTAAGCCGGAAATGATTTCAATCATAGTCCGGGGATTGATAAAATTAGCCGTGCCCACGGCAATAGCGCTTGCTCCAGCTATAAAAAATTCCAGGACGCTCTCAGTGTCGGTTATTCCGCCCATCCCGATTATGGGGATTTTGACTTTTTTGTAAACCTCCCAGACCATCCGTAAGGCCACCGGTCGGACAGCCGGGCCGCTTAGGCCGGCAGTCACCATGGCTATCTTGGGCTTGCGGGTGCGCACATCAACACTCATTCCCATCAGGGTGTTTATCAAGGCCAGGCAATCGCTTCCCCCATCCTGGGCGGCCTGAGCAATTTCCGTAATATCGGTAACATTCGGAGACAGCTTGGTGATCAAGGTTTTCCGGGTAGCCTTACGCGCCATCTTAACCACTTCGTATGTCGCCTTTGCGTCTTGTGAAATCAATTGTCC
Source organism: Omnitrophica bacterium GWA2_41_15 (assembly GCA_919902675.1). Lineage (GTDB taxonomy): Bacteria > Omnitrophota > Gorgyraeia > Gygaellales > UBA12090 > UBA12090. Next base: position 39,080 of record CAKKRH010000012.1, on the reverse strand, counting down.
ATTGTTTTTCTGTAGACTGTAGACTGTAGACTGTGGACTGTTTTTAATATTGGGACAGGAAATATTCAGTTCAATAGCAGAGACTTCTTTTACCCTATCTAAACGCTTAGCCAGGCTGACAAATTCCTCAACGCCTCCTTCTGAGGCGATACTGACAATTAAAGGCACGCCCAGGCTCTTGATAAAAGGTATTTTCTCATCGATAAACCTGTCTATCCCGGGATTCTCCAAACCGATAGAATTAAGCAATCCGGCCGGAGTTTCGCAGGTGCGCGGAGGGGGATTTCCCACGCGCGGCTTCAAGGTAATAGTTTTAGTAACTATTGCCCCTAACTTCTTTAAATCTATAAAATGCTTAAACTCCTCGGCGTAGCCAAAGGTGCCGGAGGCCGCCATCACCGGATTTTTTAAGCGCAGTCTTCCTATATTTACCACCAGGCCTTCCCTCATTCCCAAGCTATCTCCCGAGCCTCAAACACCGGCCCTTCTTTGCAAACCCGTTTATACTCGTCGTCAATTTTGCCTTTTGCCTTTTTACTTTTTACTTTTATTACGCATCCCATACAGGCCCCGATTCCGCAGGCCATATGCGATTCCAAGGACAGCTGGGCCGGGATATTCTGCTCAAGGGATATCCGGCTGATTTCCTTAAGCAAAAGCTTTGGCCCGCAAGCATATATAGTTGACGGTTGACAGTTGACGGTTGACAGGATTTCAGTTAATAAACTGCTGACATAACCCTTAAATCCGCGGGAGCCGTCGTCGGTGGCAATTTTTACCTCGCACCCCAATTCTTTAAACTCTTTTTCGCAAAGAATATGGCTTTCTGACCTGGCACCAATCAAGACCAACGGCTTTCTATGGACTATGGACTGTGGACTGTGGACTAATCTTTCCGCGAGAAAAACTAAGGGGGCGGTGCCCATTCCCCCGGCAATCAAAATCGGCGGATAGCGGATAGCGGATAGCGGATAGCAATTAAAACCGTTACCTAATGGCCCAATCACATCCAAAAACTCACCCTGCATTCTCTGAGAAAGTATTTGCGTGCCTTTGCCCAGGACCTCATAAAGCATTATAATCTCTTTACCTTCTTTTGACTCGAGACTGGCGACTCGAGACTGGCGACCAATCCTATGTATGCTCAACGGCCTGCGTAATAACGGCTCAAATCCCTCGCTGGTCTTGATATTCACAAACTGCCCCGGCAGGGCATTCCGGGCTATCTGTGGAGCAAGCAAAACGATTTCAAAGTAATTATTTTTTATATTTTTATTTGAGATGATTTTAGCGGTTATTTGAAAAGGTTTCATTTCTGGCATTTGGGGCAAAAGAAGGTGCCTCGACCACCTAAGGCTATTCTTTTAATCGGGGTTTTGCAGGCTAGACAAGGCTTACCCTGGCGGCCGTAAACCTTATGGTATTTCGCGTAGCCGCCTCGTTCGCCGGAAAGCCGCACATAATCGTCCACCGAAGAACCGCCGGCCTCAATGGCCTCTTTCAGGGTGGCTTTAATTTCCTTAAAAAGAAGCTCCTTCTCTTTATCCGAAAGGCTGTTAGCCGGCCTTGCGGGATGGATCCGGCCTCGAAACAGGCCCTCGGCGGCGTAGATGTTGCCGATTCCGGAAATAAAAGACTGATCCATTAAAAGGGGTTTGATTTTGGTCTTTTTCTTAGCCAGTATTTCCTTAAACCGCGTTTCGCTCATATCAAACGGCTCAGGGCCTAAGCCCTGGATAAATTTCAAGGAGCGCCAGTCGTCCAAAAGGCGCAATTCGCCAAAAAGCCTCTGGTCATTAAAGTCTAAATTCTTACCATTTGAGAGATGAAAGCTTACCCGGCTCTTTACTCCGCTTCCCGGATAAACCAATTGCCCGGTCATCTTTAAATGCGCGGTCAAAGACTTGCCGTTAGATAGTTCCAAAATCAAGACCTTGGCTTTGCGCAGGATATTTTTGATAAGCGCGCCCTCTATTCCCTTTTTAAACTTATCCGGCGAAGGCTGGCGGATGACTGCCGGATGGTGTACGCAGACATCGGTAATCTTTTTACCGACAATCACCTTCTCCAAATCCCGCTTTATAGTCTCCACTTCCGGCAGTTCCGGCATTACCTCGCTCCTTTCGTCGCTCGGAATTCAAAAATCAAAACGCAAAAGTTAAAAGTGTTTCTTTAAATTTTACACCTTGCTTTGTCTTTTTGCCTTTTTACTTTTAACTTTTAACTTTTTATGATAGGCCTGTATCGGCTTGACTCCTAATTTATGTTTTATCAAGGCCTCGATTCCCCGGGAGCAGGCCTCTGCCCCGGGCAAGGTAGTAATCACCGGGATGCCTAAGGCGATGGCGCTAGTGCGTATTTTCAGCTCATCCTGACGGGGGATTTTTCCCGATACGGTGTTAATTATCAGTTTGATTTTGCCCTCTTGTATCAAATCCAGGACATTGGGTTTTCCGTCGCTGACCCTCTGGATGGTCCGGGCGATAATTCCGTTTTCCTCCAGGAACTTAGCCGTGCCCAGAGTTGAGATAATTTCAAATTTCAAGTCCTTTAGCTTCTTGGCGGTCTTGGCCATCTGTGTTCTTTTATCCTTGTCTTTGACGCTGATGAAAACCGTGCCTTTGGCCGCGGGCAAATTCTGATAAGCGGCCAGCTGGCTCTTGGCGTAAGCCCGGCCAAAATCGGTATCAATGCCCATTACCTCGCCGGTTGATTTCATCTCCGGGCCTAAGGTTATGTCCACTCCGGGAAATTTCACAAAAGGCAGGACGGATTCCTTGACTGAAATGTGTTTTGGGGTAATTTCCCGGGTAAAGCCCAGTTCTTTAAGAGTCTCACCTGCCATTACCTTGGCCGCTAACTTGGCAAGGGGCACGCCGATAGCCTTAGAAACAAAAGGCGCGGTGCGTGAGGCCCGGGGGTTAACCTCTAAGATATAGACGGTGCTATTTTTGACCGCGTATTGCACATTCATTAAACCGATAATATTCAGCTCTTTGGCCAGGCGATATGTATAATCACGGACCTTATCTAAAATCTCAGGGGTTAAGGTATGCGCCGGCAAAACCATGGCCGCGTCGCCTGAATGCACCCCGGCCTCTTCGATATGTTCCATAATTGCTCCAATACAAAAGGTTTCCCCGTCGCCAACCATATCCACATCCACTTCAATGGCATCCTCAATAAATTTATCCACCAGAATCGGACGCTCCGGAGAAGCCCAGACCGCGCGCTGAATATAATACTCCAGGGCCTGATCGTCATAGATGATCTCCATGGCCCGGCCACCAAGAACATACGAAGGCCTGACCAAAACCGGATAGCCGATTTTTCGAGCGATTGTCTTAGCCTGCTCAAAGGTAACCGCGCTGCCGTTAGCCGGCTGAACCAGGCCTAATTTTTCCACCAGCTGGGAAAAACGCTTGCGGTCCTCAGCCCGGTCAATGGCATCGGCCGAAGTGCCTAAAATCCTCACCCCGGCCTCTTTAAGCGGCACCGCCAGATTCAAAGGGGTCTGACCGCCCAACTGCACAATTACCCCTTCCGGCTTTTCCTTATCGATGATATTTAGTACATCTTCTTTGGTCAAGGGTTCAAAGTATAATTTATCCGAGGTATCGTAATCAGTGGAGACAGTCTCGGGGTTAGAGTTAACCATTATGGTCTCATAACCCATTTCTTTGAGGGCAAAAGAGGCGTGCACACAGCAATAGTCAAACTCTATCCCCTGGCCGATCCGGTTCGGCCCTCCGCCTAAAATCATAATCTTTTTCTTCTCGGTCTTTCTGGTTTCGTCTTCGGTAATTTGGAAATTTTGGTTTTGGTCATTAGGATTTGTTTCGGGTTTCGGGTTTCGGGTTTCGGGTTTAGCGAAGGGCGTTTCATAAGTAGAATAATAATACGGAGTCCAGGCCTCAAACTCCGCGGAGCAGGTATCCACCAGCTTATACACCGGCTCAACACCTTGGGCCTTGCGCAAGGCCCGGACGCTATCTTCGTCTTTATTTAAAATCCTGGCTATTTGTTTATCGCTAAAACCCAGCTGTTTGGCTTTTAAAATTATTTCTTGCGGAGGGTTTTCTTTTGCTGAAAGCTGACTCTCAAATTCTACAAGCTCTTTTAAGTTTTGCAGAAACCAGCGGTCTATCTTGGTTAGCTCATAAAGCCTGTCTAAGGAATAATTTTCTTTAAGCGCTTCATAGAGATAAAATAATCTTTCCGCGTTCGGCCTTTTTAACTGTTCTTCCAGTTCGGTTTTATCCTTATATTTTATCCCGCTTAAGCCGTCGCGCTTAATCTCCAGGCCGCGGATTCCCTTTTGCAGGGCCTCTTTAAAAGTCCGGCCGATAGCCATTACCTCGCCCACGGACTTCATCTGAATAGTCAGGGTAGAGTCTGCCGAAGGGAATTTTTCAAAGGCAAAACGGGGAATCTTGACCACGCAATAGTCTATAGTCGGCTCAAAAGAGGCCGGGGTATTTTTGGTGATATCATTGGGGATTTCATCCAGGGTATAACCTACCGCCAGCTTGGCGGCAATCTTGGCAATGGGAAAACCGGTGGCCTTGGAGGCCAGGGCTGAGGAACGGGAAACCCTGGGATTCATCTCAATCACCACCATCCGGCCATTATCCGGATTGACCGCGAACTGGATATTTGAACCACCGGTTTCCACTCCGATTTCCCGGATACAGGCAATTGCCGCGTCGCGCATCTTCTGGTATTCCCGGTCGCTCAGAGTCTGGGCCGGGGCCACGGTGATAGAATCTCCGGTATGCACCCCCATCGGGTCAAAGTTCTCAATAGAACAGATGATCACCACATTGTCTTTTCTATCCCGCATTACCTCCAGCTCATATTCCTTCCAGCCGATGATGGATTCTTCAATCAGGATCTCGGAAATCATGCTGGATTCCAGACCCCTCCGGGCCATAAGCTCAAATTCCTGCGCGGTATAAACTGTGCCGGCGCCGCTGCCGCCTAAGGTAAAGGAAGGACGGATAATCAGCGGAAAGCCGATTTTCGCGGCAATCTTTTTGGCTTCTTTTATGTCGCGGGCCAATCCGCTCTTAGGCAAATCCAGGCCGATTTTTTGCATCGCCTGTTTAAAGAGCTTGCGGTCCTCGGCCTTCTTGATAGCCTTACGGTCAGCGCCAATCATCTGAACCTTATGCTTATCCAGGATTCCGGCCTCCGCCAGCTTGATACTTACATTTAATCCGGTTTGTCCGCCTAAAGTAGGAAGCAGAGCGTCGGGTTTTTCTTTCTGAATAATCTTCTCTAACATCTCCACGGTTATCGGCTCAATATAGGTCCTGTCCGCGGTTTCCGGGTCGGTCATAATGGTTGCCGGGTTAGAATTGACCAAAATTACTTTAAAACCTTCTTCCCGTAAAGCCTTACAGGCCTGGGTCCCGGAATAATCAAACTCGCAGGCCTGGCCGATAATGATCGGACCAGAGCCAATAATCAGGATTTTTTTGATGTCGGTTCTTTTTGGCATAAAAAGCTGTAGTTAGAAGTTAGAGGTTAGTAGTTTGGTGGCGGATTAAGCCGGAAACCATTTTAGCCATTACAAAACAATACTCATATAACTCTGAATATTCTTCTTGAGTAATAAATGTTTTATTTTTTAATACACTAAGCATAGGAATACATTCAAATATGGAGCCTTGAGCAATATCATAAAATTGTCTTTTTTCCTTTCTGCTTCTTCTGCCGCTTCCCTCAGCTAAATTATTGGCAATAGACACGCTTGTTTTTATCAACTCCTTTCCCAAAGTGTATTTTATATCTGTGGGCAAGGTTTTTGCCGTATCAATTACTTTTCCTATGAATTCTAAGGCTTTTTTATATACCTCTAATTTTTCAAAAATAAACTTTTCCATATTCCTAACCTCAAACTTCAAACTTCAAACTTCTGTTTCTACTTCCTCATCAGCTTTACAAAGCGCTCAAACAAATATCGGGCGTCGTGAGGGCCGGGGCCGGCTTCGGGGTGATACTGGACGCTAAAAAGCTTTAGTTTATTATGTTCTAATCCTTCGGCGGTATTATCGTATAAATTGATGTGAGTCATCACTGCTTTTTTGTCGGGAATAGACCGCATGTCCACATTAAAACCGTGGTTTTGACTGGTGATGGAGATTTTGCCGGTTTTTAAATCCTTCACCGGATGGTTTCCGCCGTGATGGCCGAATTTTAACTTATAGGTTTTCCCACCTAAGGCCAACCCCAGTATCTGATGGCCCAGGCATATCCCGAATATAGGAAGCTTACCCAAAAGTTTACGCGCGGTTTCAATCACATAAGTAACCGCCTCCGGGTCGCCGGGGCCATTGGAAAGCAAGAGGCCGTCGGGCTTAAGTTTCAGTATCTCTTCAACAGAGGTTCGCGCCGGCATTACCTTTACCTTACAGCCGACGCTTACCAGATTGCGCAGGATATTGAATTTTACTCCGCAGTCTAAGACTGCAACTTTATATTTTAACTTGTGCTTTGCAACTCCTAACTTCTCACTCCATTCATACGGTTCTTTGCAGGTTACCTCTTTTACTAAATCAACGCCTACCAGCCGAGGCGAGGCCTTAAGCTTTTTCATCAGGCTGTCGGCATCAAGGTCTTGGGTTGAGATTACCCCCTGCTGGGCCCCCTTCATCCGCAGGTGCCGGGTCAAGGCCCGGGTGTCAATCCCCTGGATGCCCACGATGTTATATTTTTTCAAATACTCATCCAAGCTCATCGTGGAGCGCCAGTTAGAGCGAATTGAGCTCAACTCCTTAACCACAAATCCTTCCAACCAGGGCTTGCGGGATTCCACATCCTCTTCATTAACCCCATAGTTACCAATCAGCGGATAGGTCATCAAGACAATCTGCCCCTTATAAGAAGGATCAGTAATGATTTCCTGATAGCCGGTAATAGAGGTATTAAAAACCACCTCCCCGAAGGCCTCACCCTGCACCCCAAAGCCTTCCCCCACGAAACTTGTCCCATCCTCTAATAGCAGTATTGCTTGCCCCACTTTTACCTCAATTGTACTAATTTTATGGGTTAACTACTCCACTTCTGAAAATAGCTGTTAACCTAACTTAGCTCTTAATTCTTTACTCTTAACTCTGTATTTATGCGCCTGGCAGGAATTGAACCTGCACCAGCAGCTTCGGAGGCTGCTGCCCTATCCGTTGGGCCACAGGCGCGCAATTTATCTCAAAAAAAGCTTAACTGCTCTTCGTGCTTTTTGGGCTTATCGTCATCGCCAAAGATGGAGACCTTGCCGTATTCGCCGTCATAGCCGGGGGTGATATTCACCTTGCCCTGGCGGCTGCGGATGATTGCCTCGGCGATGCGCGGGTCCATCCCTTTACGCAAATCCTCTTGCGGCACCTTGCCCAAAACCTCAAATTCCGTACCGAACTTAGCCAGGATACTCCGGTATTCCTGTTCCACACTCTTTGAGGCCTTGCCCATTCCCTTAACATCGGCAATAATCTCATCCAAAGGAATCAGGTTTTTAAAGGGAATAGCATTATCCGGCTTAAAGCTCTCGGGCCGGTCGGCGAGCTGGTCCACCCGGTTCATCACCCCGATGGTCAAAGGCTTACCGCATTTGGGGCAGAGGTTTTTATGGGCCTTGCTTTCCTGGGGCGAAAATCGCACCCCGCAGAGGCGATGGCCATCGTAATGGTATTTGCCTTCCTCCGGATAAAACTCTATAGTATATAAAAACTTGCTTTTATCTTTAGTTCTTAAGGCCTCCATTATTGCCGGATAAGAAAGCTCACAGTTAAAGACATTGGCCTCCCGGCCGATTTTTGCGGGAGAATGGCTATCACTATTAGAAATTAAACTGAACCTATCCAAGGCGCTTAAACGCCAATTCATTGCTGGGTCCGAAGAAAGTCCTGTTTCCAAGGCAAATATCTTGGAAGTCTGCTCTTCAAAACAATCCTCAATTTTATTAAACCCGGACATTGAGCCAAACAAACTAAACCAGGGAGTCCAGATATGCCCGGGCACCAGGACACAGTTCTCATCAATATCAAAAATTATCCGGGCTAATTCCGCGGCGTCCAGGCCCAGAATCGGCCGTCCATCCGAGGCCAGGTTACCAATTCCGGCCAAATGGGCGTTAATTTTGTCTACGGTTTTAAATGAAGGGGCAAAAATAATGTTATGGATGCGATGGCCCCGGTTATTTTTGGAATAGATACTGCTTATCTCGCTGGATAAGATAAAATTAATGCCTTTATATTCATATAAACCGTTTCCCTTATCCTCTAATTTACTCCGGAGTTCCTCCAGCCATAAGTGATGGGTAAAATCCCCGGTGCCCATCAACTGGATGCCTTTTATCTTGGCCCATTGGGCTAAATGCTCCACATCCATATCCTTGGAGGTGGCCCGGGAGTATTTTGAGTGTATATGAAAATCAGCGACAAATTCCATTATCAAAGGGATAGGCTATTATACCATTGTGAATCGTATACTCAACGACTCCTTTTAGCTTCCGGCCCAGGAAGGCTGAATTCCGGGATTTGGAAACAAACCCACCTTTCTCAACCGTCCATTCCTTCTCTGGGTCAACCACCGCTATATCCGCTACGCACCCTGCTCCCAGCGTGCCCTTGTCCAGGCCTAAAATCTTAGCCGGGCCTAAAGACATCCTCCTTACTAAGTTCGGCCAATTCAATATGCCGCCGCTGACTAACTCGGTGATACTTACCGCCAGCATTGTCTCCAGACCGATGACCCCAAACTCCGCGCGTTCAAACTCTATGTCCTTTTCGTTTTCGGTATGCGGGGCGTGATCTGAGGCAATAGCGTCGATAATCCCGTCTTTTAAGCCCTGCCTTATGGCCTCCACATCCTCTTTTCCCCGCAAAGGAGGATTCATCTTCTTATTGGCATCGTAATCCAGGACATCTTCCTCGCTTAGGGAAAAATGGTGCGGGCAGGCCTCACAGGTCAGATGAACCCCTCTTTTTTTGGCTATGGCAATTATCTCTACCGACTCTTTACAGCTAACATGGGCGATATGTATGGAGGCCTTGGCCTTTTCAGCCAGGCAGATGTCTCTTTCTATCCTTTTATATTCGGATTCCCGGGAAATCCCCCTTAAACCCAGGCGGGTAGAGGTAAAGCCCAGATTAACTACCCCTTTATTAGACAAAAGCCGGTCTTCGCAATGACAGGTCACTAAGACCTTTTCTTCTTTTGCCTTTTTTAAGGCCTCGAAAAACAGTTGCTCGTTATCCACGGCTGAGCCGTCATCGGAAACAGCGCGCACCCCCGCCTTTTTTAACCCAGCGATATCGGTCAATTCCCTACCTTGGCGAGCCATGGTAATTGCCCCGCAGATAAGGACATTTGTCTGGGCATCTCTTCGGATAATCTCTTGCAATAAGGCGACATTTTCCGGAGAATCCATTGCCGGAGAGGTGTTGGGCATAGCCAAAATTGTCGTCACCCCTCCCTTTAGGGCCGCCCGGGTGGCGCTTAAAACCGTTTCTTTGTCCTCCCGGCCGGGCTCTCGCAGATGCGCGTGTAAATCCACCAGTCCCGGAATCACGATTTTGTCCGCGGCGTCTATTATCTTATCCGCCGGGCACTTTATGTTTTTTTCGGCCTTAGATATCTTATCGCCTTCAACCAGGAGATCTAAAACCTCATCCATCCGGTTTTCCGGATCGATAACCCGTCCGCCCTTAATTAATAGCTTCATTTTTTCTCTTCGCCGGCCTGAGCGGTCAGGAATAACACCGCCATCCGGACGGCAATGCCGTTAGTTACCTGTTCCAGGATCACCGAACCCGGCCCGTCGGCAACTTCGCTGGAGAGCTCTATCCCCCGGTTTATCGGGCCGGGGTGCATTACCAGGATGTTTTTCTTGGCTCTTTTTAACCTTTCCCTGGTGATTCCGAAATCCTTGAAATATTCCAGCTGTTTAGGGAAGGCCTCTTCGTTGTCACGCTCAAACTGCATCCGCAGGACATTAACCGCGTCCGCGTTTTCCAGGGCCTGGTCGATATTATAAGATATCCTGGCTCCCATCCGTTCTATCCCGGCAGGTATCAACATCTTGGGGGCGCAGACCGTAACCTTGGCCCCCAGCTTATTCAGGCCCCAGATATTGGAACGGGCCACCCGGGAATGGGAGATATCCCCGACGATTACTACCTCCAGGCCTTCAATCCGGCCTAATTTTTCTTTCAAGGTAAAGATGTCTAAAAGGGCCTGGGTAGGATGTTCATGCCAGCCGTCTCCGGCATTAACCACGCTGATATTAAGGTGCTCAGCCAGCATATTGGCCGCCCCGGAATAGTTGTGGCGGATAACCAGGATATCGGCCTTTAGGGCTTCGATGTTTTTGCCGGTATCAATCAGGGTTTCGCCTTTTCTTACGCTAGAGGTCTCACTGGCGATGTTAATCACATCCGCCGAAAGACGCTTGGCGGCCACCTCAAAAGAGACCCGGGTGCGGGTAGATGGCTCATAGAATAAATTCACCACGGTTTTACCCCGCAGGGCCGGAACTTTTTTGATGTCCCGGCTGGAGACCTCCTTAAACGACTCCGCGGTTTCTAAAATAAGGTTGATTTCTTCCCGGGATAAATATTCTAAACCTAAAAGGTCTTTCCTGGTCCAGGTCATTTTTCCACAATCGCTACTTCGTCCCTGCCGTCGGTTTCCTCAAGGCGCACCTCCACAGTTTCATTTTGCGAGGTAGGGATATTTTTACCCACGTAGTCCGCCCGTATGGGCAGCTCTCGGTGGCCGCGGTCAACAAGGACCGCAAGTTGTATGGTTTTTGGCCTGCCGAAATCAATCAACTCTGAAAGAGCGCAGCGGATAGTCCTTCCTGTGTATAAAACATCGTCGACTAAGATTATATTCTTATCGGTGATATCAAAGCTTATTTCTGTCTTACGCACTACCGGCTGAGCCGCCAAAAGGGTTAAATCGTCGCGGTATAAGGTGATATCTAAAATACCTACAGGAATTTCTTTGCCGTCTATTTTTTTAATGCCCTCTGCTAACCTTTGAGCCAGATAGGCCCCACGGCTTCTGATGCCCACAATCGCCAAGTTATCCGTTCCGCGGTTATGCTCCAGGATTTCATGGGCTATCCGGGAAAGGCTGCGGGACATGGCCTGATTGTCTAAAACCCTCGCTTTTTCCTTCATGGCTGGACTCGATTCTTGTCTTTCACTTATCTGGCGCGCCTGGCAGCAAAATTAAAGGGATAAAAATAATTACGCCAGCTTTGCGCGCTGGAATGATAAATATTATCAAAGGCAAACCAGTCGATAAAAACCTCGCGCGCCCGGGTCAATTCCTTAAGCCGTTTTTTGTTTTTTTCATCCGCGATAGTCAGCTCCATAAGCTCAAGCGCCCGGTAAAATGCCTGACGGCTGTAATCCGGATTCCCCTTATCTTTCCAGCTTATGGCCCTTTCCACTTCGCTTCCCACATTAGCCATCTGCTCCATGAGAGAAAACGCCGTCCAGCGGCCGGCGGCTAATTCTTTATGCTGATAACTCATCTTTTTATAATCTTGTTGACTGCCGCCGTGATCTTCTCGCGCGCTTCGGGATTATCCACGCCGCGGCTCATATTGCCTTGCGACGGACGCAGATTAATCATTGAATCAAATTCTATAAAATTATCCCCGCTTGCGCCAGGATACAAATTTATTCCCCAGAGATCTTTTTGCCGCGATCCGTTTTCCAAAAGCAAGGCCTCTTCGTCCGAATGCAACTCGGCGTCTACGGCTATGATTTCTTTCTCTACGTCCACCACAGCCTTTACCATGCTGCCAAAACCTTTTTCGGCCATTTCTTTAAGTTCGCTTAAAAGGATATTATTTACTATTTTCATAAAATAAAAACCCTTGAACGCTTTTTGGCGTCAAGGGCTGTTTTGGCTATGATTATTCTTTTTTTATTGTATTCCATTTTCATTCCTTTCCAGCCTCTCGGGGCCGGATTTAAAGGGTATCCTTACTATACCAAATTTTTATCTCAAGTCAAGGCAAATTTTATTCGTAATGCGTCCACATCCGGACAATTTTGACTGTCCGGGATTCTTTAATAACCTGATATACCAGGCGATGCTGGATGTTTATCCTGCGCGAGTAGGCTCCGGCTAAATCCCCAACCAGCTTTTCAAAAGGAGGATGATTTTGGAAGGGATTTTCTTTTAAGATTTCCAGCAAGGCCTCAGCCTTGAGCCGCAAACCCGACGCGGAAAGTTTTTTAGCATCCCTTTGCGCATGTTTAGTGTAAACTAACTGCCAACTTACCATTTAATGGTCTTGGCGCAGCGGGAAACCGTGGTCTTCAGCCCCTGGCGGATTGACTTGCGCATACCGGGAATGGAAAGCAAATAAAGGGTTTCTTTTATGGAACGCCAGTCGTCATCGGATATCAATACCGCGTTATGGCGCTTGCCGGTGATTTGCACCGGTTCGTGGGATTGGGCGACAGAATCCAGCAATCTATACAGCCTGGCGCGCGCCTGGGTAGCAGTTAAAGTTGTCATTGGTTTACCTCCTTACCCAAAGCGTATCATATAGCGTACGTATTGTCAAGCCTAATCACTATTTTACGGTCCAATCAATCTGGAATACACAACTTCAAATTACATATATTTTTGGAGGCATCAAGGAAAATTTGCAGTAGACTTACCCGGTCTGCTCCAGCCAGGCAGCCAGGGCTTTGAGCTCCGGGGAGGCGGGGAGGGCATTCTCCTCCTGCAGGCGGAAGGTCTCGGCTACAAGCGAAAGGGCGCTGTCGGCTGACTCCGGAGAAGAAAAAGAGCTTGCGCGGGCGGCATAGGCATAGCGCTTCAGCCGGTCGGCTGAAGGGATGATCTGGGCGTTAAGTAATTTCTGCAGTTGGGAGAGCTCCTCATCCAAATCGAAATCTACATCCACCGGGCTATCCAAACCTCCGGATCCGGGCGAAGATACGCTTTCCATACGCATGCTCTTATTGATGCGGCTTAGGTCAATACCGCCGGTTTTAACCTCTTTATTTACTGCCTTCTGGGCTTCAAATATCTTTTTCTTAATAAACTTTACAAGCTTGTTATCTGTTCCAAGCATATGCTCCTTTATGCCGGTAACTATTTCCACAACATCATGCTCTACTGAATAATGGCTAAAATAAAGCCCTCCTCCTCTAGGATAATAATCCAAAACCATAAACCCTCTCTCGGGGTGATATTTAAAATTCTCCGGACTAACATCCAGCGTAATTTCGTTTTCATCGGCCCGTAAATATATTAAAACTAATTGCTTCCAGTGCTCTAAGGGCATTATTTCAATTTCCGGGGTTAATTTTTTAATATATTCGCTCTGTTTTTTCTGATATTCCCAAAAGTCCCACTTCCCGGCGGAAAAACTTTTCCCGGGAATAAACTCAGTTAAAATATAACTTACATTCAAATCCGGATATTTTTTGCTGGCTCTGAGCTGCTGAAACCCTGGAAGTCCTTTTCCCCTCTCTAACCCTATACGCTCAATATCAAAATCACTTTCTATGTCCGGCAATTTTGGAGGAAAAAACTTTACCACCACGCTTTCACTTCCTGTGGATAGTTTATAGACGGGTTTCCCCCTGTTTCCTCCGGTAAGTTTTTCTATAGTTATCCCTAGCGACAAATCTTCAATAGGCAGACTATCAACAAACTTATTTGTTTGCGGATTAAAAATTACTTCTGCCATCTTATCAATGTATCGCTGCATTTCTTCATCCACAGGCTTCAAGCTGGCGGAAGGGGGCTCCATAGGAGAAGAGGAGCCAGGAGGAATGTACTCCTTTATTTTTTCCGTAGCCGGACTGCCGGAAGAATCCGGGATTATAGGAGACTCCGCTTTCTCGGTAGGGATGCTATGAATCGCATCGCCGTTTCCAATATTGTTTGGCTTTTTCTCGGCAGAAAGTAATCCATCAACCGCTTTCTGAAGCTCTAAAAGTATTTTGATTATATCTTTCCTAAAGTATTTCTCTAACATCCCCCTAACCGTACCCATAATTTCAACATTGGATAACCTTTCTAACCTTTTTACTGGATCGCCATCCGCTCCCGGATTAAGCACTTCATCAATAATCAGCGCAAAAATATTGATGTACCATTCCGGATGGTCATTGCTAATCAAGCCCGCCATGAAGCTGGCTAAATAACTCTTCGGATAAAGGCTGCTTAAGGTTTGCGCAAGATGAGCTATTAATTCTTGTTTCATCATATAACTCTTTGCCGATGGAACTTCTCCAAACCAATCACTCAGCACCTCATCCAAATGCGATGTTTTCAATCCTTCCTTCAACCACTTAGATAATAATATATGCATCAATTCATGTATAAGCGTTGCTTTGAGCGTATCATTGAATAACTCGGCTTCTGTTGTCCCAGGAGGTATAAAATTCCTTACCCTATCCTCCAATGCGGACTTAACATCCCGTTTCAAAATCTCCAAATTAATAAAAATGGTGTCACCGATGGAAGCCCCTTTTGTTGAAGAAAAATATTTGATATCCTTGCCTGATTTAACAAAATAGACCTTATACTTTATATTGTCGACTTCTATTAATTGCTTCGAAACAACTTCGCATTTTTTCAAAATATCTTCTACAATCATTTTTTCAACCAATTCTTTTATATTTATGCTATCACCTCTTTTAACTTCCGCGGGGTATTGATTATGAAGAATAGCTACATATCCCTTGATGTCCCCATCTTCGATATTGAGACCTAATCTTTTACATGCCACCCTTACCACCTCTTCCAATGATTCTTCGCTCTCAACAACCGCTTCAAGCCTTAACCCATTATTATTAAGGGTTATTGCATTTACAGAAGGTTCTGCGGATAAAAACATTGCAAAGGGTAAACCTATCAACAGGCAGTATTTCTTAATAATTGGCCGCAGGCCATCTACAGGCGAGCCTGCCCCGGAAATTTTTCCTGCCTTAATCGCAGGAAAGCAATCCATTTGCATCCCCCCGCTCATATACCGCCTGATACTCTGCCCCATAGGCGTATATACCGGCTCCTGGAGGTTGTATTCACCGTCTTTGAAGGACTTCTGATATTGCTGGAAGTAAATCTCTTTAGAATAAGGGTTCTGGGAAGTTAGAGGTTGGAAGTTTGAAGTTAGGCTGCCGGAATCTATGAGTTTGACATAGGGATTATTTTGTTCTGCTGACTGGAGGCCGGAGACCGCAGACTGGCGACCGTATTTCTGTTTAAACCATTGGGCCAGGATGAGGGAATAGTAAACTTGTCTTAGTGGGGCATAGCGTTTAGAGGTATTTATCTGGCGGGTGAGCTTGGGGATAATGGTTTCTTTAATTAATTGGGTGGAATATTCGTTGAGCTCTTTAAGCCTGGGGTCAGAGAAGGTGTAGTTAGAAGTTAGAAGTTGGTAGTTTGGCTTGGATTGCTGAGAGCTGACAGCTGAAGGCTGATATCCCTCGAGATAATCCTCCTCCAGCATCACCTTCAGCGTTGCCTTATAGATATAGGCCCCTTCCGGGGATTCCCGGATGATCACCTCATCCGGGACTATCCAAGGCCGGGTTAAGGTGGGAATGGTGATGTTTTCACTGCCGAAAAGTTCTCCGGCCTTTTTATACAGCTTATCCCAATATTGCTTGCCTTCCGGGGTCTGGGGCGAGGTCATCCCGGAAGTATCTTTTTTAAGCTGGACATCGGCCTCTAGGAATATCCGGCCGATGTCGGTCTTCTCCAAGTCCGGGTCCAAGATGTCATCGGGCGAGTCCGGCCTGAGGTTGACCCAGAATTTCTCATTAGGCAGGGTTAGACCGATAAAGAAATACTTGAGCAGTTCTTTGGTGGTATCATTAACTACGCTGTTTTCCGGATTTTTAGCGCTTCCCTTGTCTAAGAGAAGCTGAAAGTTTTGGCTAGAATTGTCATAAGAGATATAGCGCAGGTGTAACGGGCGGAAGGTGTCCGAAACTGCCGGCTTAGGGGCCTGGCTAAGATAGTTAGACAGGTTAAGGCTGACGGTCTGGGCCAAACCGGTTTGTTCCAGAAGAAGCAAAAGACATAAGGTGAAGGAAATGAGCTTATTACACCTATGGGGCATACTTAAAGTAAACCACATGGAAGAGGTAAAAACAAGGCTAAATCAGGGGTTTTGGGAAAGCGCTTTCTTGGGTGGCTTATAAATCGTTTTTTGCTGAATTCCCGCGAAAGCCAGCGGCCTTGCTCGCCTCTCGGCGAAGCCGAGGGCCGCTAGGCAGGCGGGATTGACAATCTTTATGTCAGGGGAAAAACTATTCTACCGTGACGCTCTTGGCCAGGTTGCGGGGTTGGAGTTGAGGTATTAAGGCAAATCTGCTATCGCCCATTGATAAAAAGGAACTGTTAGGATAGTAAAGCCTTCGTCGCTAATGGTTTTGGCCTTGCCTTCAAGGGTGATTAGCGTTGCATCTTTCCGCTTAAAATATCTCATTCCCTCTTTTAAGGAGGCAGTTTCCCTTAAATATGTCTCTTTGTCCTCAATATTGTTTGACACATTGATAAGTCCGGTAATTTTCAAACCTTCTTTAATAACAAAATCCACCTCTTGCTTTTCCTGGTAATAATAAATTTCCTTTTTTTGCTGCTTTAAATGATGAAAAACGGCGTTTTCTAGAAGTTTACCCGTATCCGAAGAGAATTTAAAGGCCACCGCATTGCGCAGGCCGTTATCCACAAAGTAAACCTTGCGGGCGGTCTGCATCCGGTTCTTAAGCGAATAGGAAAAGCGGCTTAAAAAATCCACAATGAAAGAATTTTCCAAGTAATGGGAAAAACGGTGGACAGTATCCAGGGATAAGGGAATTTCGGACAAGGACTTGACCTTACGGAAGGTATAGGGCCGGGTGAAATTGGCGGCAAAAAACAAGGCCAGGTTCTTTAATTTACCCGCCTCTTTCAGTTTATACCTGTCCCGGATATCCTTGGTCAGAATATCGTTAAAATACTGCTCGAGCAATTCCTTACGCAGTAATTCATCCCCGGTGAGGACTATCTTGGGAAAGCCGCCGATCCGCAGATACTCCAGGGCGTGACCATAAAGAAGATCTCGGCTTTCTACCATCCAAAGCTTATTGTTCTCTATCTTCACCCCTCTAAACCCCAGGTATTCCCTGAAATTTAAAGGCGCCACCGCCAGCTCTAAATGCCTGCCGGTGAGGACGCTGGAAAACTCCGCGGAGAGCAATTCGGCATTTGAGCCGGTAACAAAGATTTTAACGCTTTCCTTCTGGTCGTATTTGGCCCTGACCCAATGCTCCCATCCCTTTACCTTCTGCACCTCATCCAGCACCAGATATACCTTGCCCCGCGGCTTCAGATATTCCTGATAAGCCCGCCATATCTTATCCAACAAATCCAGCCCTAAAAAATTGAAAAATTTGGGGTCCTCAAAATTGATGTATAGGGTATTTTGCTTCGGCAGGCCGTTATTTATCAGCTCGGACAGGACTTGCAGGAGAATGGTGCTCTTTCCGCAGCGCCGGATCCCAGAAAGAGCAACAACCTCATCAGTCTTTAAATAACGGCGGATTTGTTCTAAATACGGCCCGCGGCTTATCCCGGTATCAAGGCCTTTTTGCCAAAAATTCCAGGCCAAAAGGCTCTCTATTATTTCACTTTTTTCCATAACCAGCCCTTTTATTATTGTCTGACATATCGGACAATAATAGCATATATTGTCCGATACAGTTTGTCAATATTTATTTTGGCTTACTCTACCGTGACGCTCTTGGCCAGGTTACGGGGTTGGTCCACATCACAGCCTCTTTTGACCGCGATATGGTAGGCAATAAGTTGCAGGGGCAGGACTACCAGGAGCGGAGAAAAAATCTCCGAACATAGCGGGATATAGATTATCTCTTTGACTTGTTCTTTGATTTTTTTATCACCCGCGCTGGCAATAGCGATGATTTTACCGCGCCGGGCCCGGATTTCCTGAAGATTGGAAACCATTTTTTCGTAGACGTGCGACTGCGGACAAATACAGACCACCGCCCGATATTCGTCAATCAAGGCAATCGGGCCGTGCTTCATCTCGCCGGCGGCATAGCCTTCGGCCGGGATATAAGAAATCTCTTTCAGTTTTAAGGCTCCTTCCAGGGCCGAAGGGAAATTCACATTCCTTCCCAGGTATAAAAATGACCCCAGATGGGAATGGCGCCTGGCCAGGATGGCAATCGCGGCCTGGCCTTTTAAAATATCCTTTTGCTGATAGGGAATCTTTTTTAGCTCTGACAAGGCCTGAGCTATTTTTTCCCGCGGCATAACCCCTTTTAATTCAGCCAGATAAAAGGCTAGGAAATAAAAAGCCATTAGCTGGGCGGTATAGGCCTTGGTGGAGGCCACTCCCATCTCCGGGCCGGCGTGGGTATAGATAACACCGTCGGACTCCCGGGTAAGGCTTGAGCCTAAGACGTTGCAGATAGAAAGCACCTGTACCCCGTATTTCTTGGCCTCTTTAATTCCGGCCAGGGTATCGGCGGTCTCCCCGGACTGGCTTACCGCGATTACCAGGGTATCCTTATTTAACAGGAGATTGCGATAACGAAATTCGCTGGAGACATCCACGCTTACCGGAATAGAACATATGGATTCTATAATATATTTTCCTACCATGCCGGCGTGATACGCGGTGCCGCAGGCAACAATAAAAATGTTTTTGACCGCTTTTAATTTGGCTTCCGGGATCTTTTGTTCGTCAAAAATTACCCTTTTGTCTTTTATCCGCAGTTTAAGCAGATCCTCCGCAATCCTGGGTTGTTCGTTGATTTCTTTAAGCATAAAATGCTTATATCCCTGCTTTTGAGCCTGGGCGATATCCCAGCTGATATGCACCGGTTTCCGGGAAACTTCCTTGCCGTCTAAATTGCTGATCCTTACGCCATCCTTACTCAATACCGCCATCTCGTTTTCTTCCAGGAAAACTACCTCTTTGGTAGACCCCAACACTGCCGGCACATCCGAGGCCAGAAAATTCTCATCCTTACCAACGCCTATTATCAAAGGGCTGCCTAAGCGCGCTCCGATGAGCTTATCCGGTTCGCGGGCCGAAATAACCCCGATGGCAAACGAACCGGCTAAAAGCCTTAGGCTTTTACGCACGGCCTCTTCCAAAGAAGCGCCGTTTTTATAGAATTTTTCTATAAGGTGAACAATGGCTTCAGTATCCGTCTGGCTTAAGAAATGGTGTCCTTCTTTGATCAGGCCGGTTTTTAAGGATTCGTAATTTTCAATGATTCCGTTATGGACTATGGTTATTTCTTTTTTGCAGTCGGCGTGGGGATGGGCGTTGATATGGTTGGGCGCGCCGTGGGTGGCCCAGCGGCTATGGGCGATGCCAACGTTTCCGCTAAGAGGCTTTTTCTTTAAAAGGCCCTCCAGAAGAACAATCTTACCCGGGGATTTCTGGGTAGAGATTTTACTGTTATCGGAATTAATTACGCTGATACCGCTGGAATCATACCCTCGGTATTCCAGGCGCTTAAGTCCTCCCAGAAGGACATCTTGGGCTGATCTGTTTCCGATGTAACCGACTATTCCGCACATATATAGCTTTCCGCTATCGGCTATCGGCTGAAAGCCGATAGCTAATTATAAAGTGACCCCAACGGGATTTGAACCCGTGTCGAGAGCTTGAAAAGCTCTTGTCCTAACCAGGCTAGACGATGGGGTCTATTTATTTTCAGGACGTTCTTCTGGCAAGAATACTATTGACTTTATTCTTAATAAGTCCTTTTGTATTTCTATAATTTTAAATGATTTCTGCAAATTATGGTGCTGATCATAGATTAAAATCACTTGGGTCTCGTTTCGCGAGACTTCCCATGTTCCTGATTTTAGATAGTGCGCATCGGCTGGATGCAAGACTAACCATTGACAAGAACCGTCTTCTTTAAAAATATATTTATTACGGAACCTACTGGGTGGAAATTCATTCAATCCCTCTGGACGATAGGTCTCGATGGATTCAGTACGGCTCTCTTGTTCTTCATAAGAATGAAACCAAGTTTGATATAAATACTGAAGATTATTCAAAGCTGCAAAACTATCTGGCGTCTTTTGGAGAAATGTAACTATCAAGAAAGGAAAAATAAGAAATGGCAAATTTCTATGAATAGTTTTCATTTTTAAACCCTCTGCTAACCTCGCAGGTTAACAGGTTTTTTACTCTGTTTCCTCCGCGATTACCGGGGCTACGCAGGAAACCCGGTCTTTATCGTCAAGCTTAATCAGGCGCACGCCCTGAGCAGCCCTTCCGGTAGGACGGATATCTTTGATGGCGCACCTTAAGAACATTCCAGTCTGGGTAATTACCATCAGCTCGTCTTCATCGCGGACAGTTTTAAGGGCTATGGCAAAACCGTTTTTATCGGTAACTTTGATGTTTATGATACCTTTGCCCCCGCGGCGGGTCAAGCGGTATTCTTTAAACAGGGTGCGCTTGGCAAAACCCAATTCGGTAACCGTAAGGATAGTGGCCTCTGCCTGGGCAATAATCATCGCGATAACCTGGTCCTTTTTAGACAGCCTGATCCCCCGCACGCCTTTAGCGGCCCGGCCCATATCCCGCGCCTGGGCCTCGGGGAAGCGGACAGCCTTGCCCTCCCGGGTTCCAATCAGAAGCTCCTGTTTACCGTCAGTCATTTCTACGCCGATAAGCGCGTCATCCTTTTCCAGGGTTATGCCGATAATACCACCCTTGCGGGGATTGCTATAAGCGTCTAAACAGGTCTTTTTAATCAGGCCCTGCCTGGTAACCATCACTAAATATTTATCCGGGGAAAATTCCTGGACCGGTATGGTTGCCGCTATTTTTCCTTCCGAACTCACCTGTAATAAATTTATGATTGCCTTGCCTTTGGAAATACGGCTGGCCTGGGGAATCTCATAAACCTTAAGCCAATGCGCCTGTCCCTTATCGGTAAAAATCAAAAGATAATCCTTGGTGGAAGCCACAAAGAGATGTTCAATGAAATCCTCTTCTTTTACCTCGGCGCCCGAGGCCCCCTTGCCCCCGCGCTTTTGCTTGCGATAGGAAGACACCGGAAGGCGCTTGATGTATCCGCCGTGGCTGATAGTTACCACCACATCTTCATCGGCAATCAAGTCCTCAAGATTAAACTCTTCCACCTCTCCCACAATCTCGGTTCGGCGTTGGTCGCCGTATTTTTTCTTTAGGTCTTCCAGCTCTTCTTTGATGATTGCCTCAATCTTTTTCTCCGAGGCCAGGATAGAGCGGCAAAGCTCAATCTTTTTAAGTAGTTCTTTGTATTCGGCGTCAATCTTGTCCTGTTCCAGGGCGGTCAGACGCTGTAACTGCATCTCTAAAATCGCCTGGGCCTGGATTTCAGAAAGCTCAAACTCTTTAATCAGGTTCTCTTTGGCCGCCTCCACGCTTTTAGAGGTCTTGATTACCTTAATTATCCGGTCAATAAACTTTAAGGCGATCTTAAGGCCTTCCAAGATATGCGCCCTTCTTAGGGCCTTATCTAATTCAAACTGGGTCCTGCGGCGGATAATTACCTTGCGGTGTTCAATATAGTGGCCAAGAATCTGGCGCAGATTCAAAACCTTAGGCCGATTATCCACTAAGGCCAGCATAATGATTCCGAAGGTGGTCTCTAATTGGGTGTGCTTAAACAGCTGATTTAAGACAATCTGGGGCTCTACATCCCGCTTAAGCTCCACCACAATACGCATTCCATCCTTATCCGACTCATCGCGGATATCGGAAATCCCCTCAATCTTTTTATCCTCAACCAAATCCGCGATTGCCTCAATCAAGCCGGCCTTTTGCACCTGATAAGGTATTTCGGTAATTACGATCATATCCTTACCGCTCTTTAGGTGCTCAACCGCGGCCTTGGCCCGCACAGTAAGCTTGCCGCGCCCGGTGTTATAGGCGTCTTTGATCCCGCCCCGGCCGCAGATTACCCCTCCGGTGGGAAAATCCGGCCCCTTGACATAGCGCATCAGGTCTTTGGCCTCAGCCTCGGGATGCTCCAGAAGATAGATTATGGCCTCAACCACCTCGTTTAGATTGTGCGGCGGAATATTGGTAGCCATGCCCACGGCGATTCCGCTTGAACCGTTAACCAAAAGGTTAGGCAGTTTGGCCGGTAAAAGCAAAGGCTCCTTTAAGGAGGTATCAAAATTCGGCCCGAACTTAACCGTATCTTTATCAATGTCGGCCAGCATCTCCTCGGCAATGGCTTCCAACCTGGCCTCGGTGTAGCGCATCGCGGCCGCGGAGTCCCCGTCAACCGATCCGAAATTTCCCTGGCCGTCAACCAAGGGATAGCGCAGGGAAAAATCCTGGGCCATCCGGACCAAGGTATCGTAAACCGCCACATCTCCGTGTGGGTGGTATTTACCTAAAATCTCCCCCACGATACGGGCGCTTTTTTTATAAGGTTTATTGTGCTCTAAATTAAGATCCTGCATAGCAAAGAGCACCCGACGATGCACCGGCTTAAGCCCATCCCGGACATCGGGCAGGGCCCGGCCCACAATCACGCTCATCGCGTAATTAAGGTAAGAGTCCTTAACCTCGTCCTCAATATAAACCGGGACTATTTTTTCGTTACGGGTATACATTGTAAACTCAAAAGTCAAAACTCAAAAGTCAAAATTAAGAGCTAAAAATTTTCTTAAAAGAAATATTTTTCCGATAATAATTTTAGCTTTTGACTTGTACTTTTGAATTTCGACTTTTACCTTTTAAATTATTTATTATACATCCAAATTTTTCACCTGGTGGGCGTAGCTTTCAATAAAGGCCCGGCGGGGCTCTACCACATCCCCCATCAGCATAGTAAACATCTTGTCTACCTCAACCGCGTCTTCCACGGTAACCTTGAGCATAGTGCGTTTCTCGGGGTCCATTGTGGTTTCCCACAATTGATGCGGATTCATTTCACCTAAACCTTTATAGCGCTGGATATGCATCCCTTTAGTGGCTTGCTCTTTGATAAAAACAAGGGCGTCTTTGAGAAAAAAGAAATCTTTTTGGGTCTTCTCAGCGCTGGTAATCCGATAAATGGGTTTAAATTTTTGCTCTTTCTCTTTATCTTCAGCGGAAGTCTCTTTTCCCTCACTTGGAGCAATTTCCTGGCCGTAGGAAGAAATTTCCAGGCCTAATTTCTCAATCTTGGCGATTAGATTTTCCATATCCTGGGCCTCAAAAAGCTCTAAGGTATCTAAGCCGTTATCTTTAACCTCTTGGGTGAGCTCAGATAGCTCTTCATCAGAATAGACAAACTGGTCTTTACCCTCCACTTTTACCCGATAAATTGGCATTTTTTTGGTCTTGGGATGTCTAAAATTGAGGTATTTTATGAAACTTACTCCCTTTTTTTCTAAAATCCTGCCAATCTTCTCCAATTCCACCAACAAACCTAAAATTTCCTTAAATTGCTGGTCGCTAAAGGCATGTTTATCCTTAAGCCGGGTAAGGGTATTCCCTTCCCGGCCTAAATCCAGGACCATCTCATCCATCTTGGCTTCAGTTTGAATATATTCCTCGCGCTGTCCCCTCTTAATCTTATACAGCGGCGGCTGGGCAATATACACATAACCGTCCACAACCAATTTAGGCAGATGGCGGTATAAAAGGGTGAGTAAAAGCGTCCTGATATGAGAGCCGTCCACATCGGCATCCGCCATAAGCACAATCTTATGATATCTGAGCTTAGCCGCGTCAAACTCCTCACCTATGCCGGTGCCCAAGGCGGTAATGATGGTGCGGATTTCATCGTTAGATAAAATCTTATCCAAGCGCGACTTCTCCACATTCAATATTTTCCCCTTGATCGGCAGTATTGCCTGAAACCTCCGGTCGCGCCCTTGCTTGGCCGAGCCCCCGGCACTATCGCCTTCCACTATATATAGTTCGCAAAGAGCGGCGTCGCGTTCGGAGCAGTCGGCTAATTTTCCCGGCAGGCCCCCGGACTCAAGCGCGCCTTTTCTACGGGTCAGCTCTCTGGCCTTTCGCGCGGCTTCCCTGGCCCGGCTGGAAAGAACCGCCTTATCCACAATTTTATTGGCGACTGAAGGATTTTCCTCAAAAAAAGTGCTTAAGGAATCAAAGACCACCGATGAGGCCAGGCCCTCCACCTCGGAGTTGCCCAGCTTGGTTTTAGTCTGGCCCTCAAACTGGGGATTAGGAATCTTAACCGAGACCACCGCGGTCAGGCCCTCGCGGGTATCCTCTCCGCTAATGCCTATATTATCCTTAAGGATATTTTTGTTTTTGGCGTATTGGTTGATCGCCCGGGTCAGCGCGGATTTAAATCCGGATAAGTGCGTGCCTCCCTCAATAGTGTTAATGTTGTTGGCAAAGGAAAAGATGTTTTCGGAATAGCCGTCGTTGTATTGCAGGGCCGCCTCCAGGATTATCCCTTCCTTTTCCTTGACAAAATAAACCACCTTATTATGCAGGGGATTCTTGTTCTGATTTAAATAATCCACAAAAGAGACAATCCCCCCGGAAAACTTGAACTCGGCGCTTTTATCATGCCTCTGGTCGGCAATGGTTATCTCTAAGCCTTTATTCAAAAAGGCCAGTTCTCTCAAGCGCCCGGATAAGGTGTCGTAAGAATAATCAATGGCGCTAAATATCTCCTTATCGGCTTTAAAGGTAACCTTGGTGCCGGTATGTTTGGCCTTGCCGATAACCGTAAGCTTGGAAACGGTTTTGCCTTTTTCGTAGCGCTGATGATACACCTTGCCATCGCGCCGGACCTCCACCTCCAGCCACTCGGAAAGGGCGTTGACCACGCTCACCCCCACCCCGTGCAGGCCGCCGGATACCTTGTAAGCCGCGTGATCAAATTTACCCCCGGCATGCAGCATAGTCAGGACCACCTCCACCGCCGGTTTTTTCTCGGTTTTATGAATATCCACCGGTATGCCCCGGCCGTTATCGCTGACACTGACGCTGTTATCCGAATTAACTACCACTTCTATCTTGGTGCAGTGTCCGGCTAAGGCCTCATCCACGGAATTATCCACCACTTCATACACCAGATGGTGCAGGCCGCGGGTGTAGGTGTCGCCGATATACATTGCCGGACGCTTACGAACTGCCTCAATGCCCTCTAATACCTGGATGGTAGCGGCATCATAACTATGGTCTTTTTTTTCTTTCTCTTCCTGACTCATTATTTTTCTTTTAGCTCTGTTGTATGGGTCCTATCCTTAAACGAATTTCGCTAATTATATCTTTTCCCGCCTTTTCTTGCAAGACTTTTAATAATTTCGCTTTTTTTAAATTCAATGAATACATCCGCGCCGGAGAATCCACGCGCAAAGTCAATACCTTATCTTTAAAATCCCAGGGCTGGATATGCCGCGACTCTTTTTCATCCAGTTCTGAATTTAATATCTCGTAAATTACCTGCTGTTGGCTTTTTTGGGAAGAGCTTATCCGGTGAAAAACCGCCTCCAGGGTTTTGGCTATCGGCTCCGCCTTCATCTTGCCTCACAACCTCATCGGCAGGACTACATAGAGATAACCGTCCGCGCGGATCACCCCGGGTTTTTCCGGATCAGTAACCTCAAAATTAACCACTATCTCTTGAAGGTTCTTCAAGACATCTATTAAATAGGCCGGGTTAAAACCCACAATCAATTCCTTTCCGGAATACTCTGAAGATAACTCTTCCCGGGATTCGCCTATATCCGGCGTTGACTTGGAAACCACCAATTTATTTTTAAACACCTCAAGTTTGGCTACCTGATAATCCTGGGTGGACAAGATCGCCGCTCTCTTTAAAACCAGTAAAAACTTTTCCCGGTTTAGTTTGATTTTATCTTTTTGCTCCTGAGGCACAACCTGTTTATAGTTGGGGAACTGCCCTTCAATAAGCCTGGAAATAATATGCACGGGGCCTAAATCAAATAAAACCTGATTTTCACCTAACACAATCAAAACATCCCCATCGTCTTTTAAGTTCCGGTTTAATTCATTAATGGTTTTAATAGGAACAATCATGCTTATTTGCCGGTTAATTCCGGTGTTAATGTTTTTTTCTATAATCGCCAACCTTCTTCCGTCTGTGGCTACCAGGCTGATTTTATTATTTTCCACCTCAAAAAGTATTCCGTTTAAGGCATAACGGGTTTCGTCTTTAGAGGCGGCAAATCCGGTTTTAACAAACATTTCTTTTAAAAGCGGTTGTCTTATTTTTATGGCCTCCTTATCTTTAAACTCCGGAAGTTTGGGGAATTCATCCTTAGGAAGCCCGGAAATCTTAAACTCGCAATTTTCGGTCTGTATGGTAACCATATTGTTCTTTTTAACGCTTAATGTTACATTACCATCCGGTAATTCATGGATAATATCAGAAAATCTCTTGGTATGCACTGTTATGGAACCGTTTTCCACAGTTTCCACAGGGTATTCACAGGATATTCCTACATCTAAATCCGTGGTTATCATCTTTAATTTTCCATTGCTTGCTTCTAAAAGTATATTAGATAATATAGGTAGATTCACCTTAGAGCCTACTATATTATGCACAATTTGAATACCGTTAAACAGTGTTTCTTTTGTGGTTTGAAATTTCATCGTACCTCCGGATAAGTATTACTATTATATATTATATTAACTAATATAAATAGTATTAGTAGTAATAGGGTTACATTTCTGTTAAAAACAAGCACCTTGTTAAAATTTTAAGCTAAAAAGAACGGATTTTCTTATTCACTTAAGGAAAAACCCATTCATAAAAAACCGTTAAAAATAACCACAATTTACTGTTAATTTACTGTTAATTTACTGTTTAATCTTATGAATCAATTTTTCTATATCTGATTTTAGTTTTGTGTTCCCTGAGAGATTTTTTTTAACTTTGTTATAAGAATGCAGCACTGTGGTGTGGTCTTTGCCTCCAAAAAATCCCCCTATTTCCGGCAGGGAAAAATTAGTCAGCTCCCGGGTTAAATACATAGCTATCTGGCGGGCAAAAACCGTGTTTTTATCCCTCTTGCTTCCTTTTATGTCCTGCGGGTTGAGGTTGAAAAAAATCCCCACTTCTTTTTGGACCAAATCCACGGTAACCAATTTATTGTTTTCTTTCAGAAAATCCTTTAAAACCTCTTTAGCTAATTCCAAAGAGATGGGTTTGTTTTCCAGCAAAGAGTAAGCCATCACCCGGATTAGCGCCCCTTCTAATTCCCGGATATTGGTTTTGACCGTCTCCGCGATAAAGAATACCACCTCATCCGAAATATCAGTAGGTTCATGCTCTATTTTCTTTTTTAAAATTGCCACCCGGGTTTCAAAATCCGGCGGCTGGACGTCAGTTACCAGCCCCCAGCCGAATCGCGAAACCAAGCGTTCCTCAAGGTTAGGAATATCTTTGGGGTTGCGGTCTGAGGAGATGATTATTTGTTTATGGGCATCATGAAGGGTGTTAAAGGTGTGGAAAAATTCTTCCTGGGTGGATTCTTTCCCGGCGATAAAATGCACATCATCTATAACCAGGACGTCGGCGTTACGGTATTTCTGGCGAAAGCGCGCGGTGGAGTGGTGCTGGATGGCGCTAATCAATTCATTGGTGAATTTCTCCGAAGGGATATAGCAGATATGCGAGCTTCTATTCTTTTTTAATATTGAGTGACAGATTGCCTGCATCAGGTGGGTTTTACCCAAGCCCACCCCGCCGTAGATAAAAAGAGGATTATACACTTTAGCCGGCGATTCGCTCACCGCCACCGAGGCCGCGTGGGAAAAACGGTTGGATGAGCCAACTATGAAGTTTTCGAAAGTGTAGCGGGGATTAAGGTTTAACAGGGGAAGCGGTTTTTCGGGAAACGGGTCGTTTTTGGCCGGCTCGTTGTCTGTTTTTAGGGCCGCCGGTTTAACGCAGAGTTCTATTTTTATTGAGCCGCCGGCGAATTTTTTCAGAAACTCCTCTATTCGTTCCAGATAATTTTTAGCAATCCAGTTTTTAGAAAACTCATCCGAAGCGCCCAAGGTCAAGACTCCGGGGTTGTTCTCTTGAGGCTGGAGCCGGTTTATCCAGGCTTCATAAGCCGCGTCTCCGATATCCTCCTGGAGGGCTCTTTTAGTTTTTGACCAGGCTTCTATTAGATCCATAATGGGGTGAGGCTCGATTTTTCCACAATATCCACAGCTTTTCCACAGGCCCTGAGAACAAAAAGGCCCCCGTTTTTAATAAAAAACGTGTTTTTGCGCTTTGCTGATGGTTTGATAACGCGGAACACACTTATTGCAGGACAAAAAGTGTTTATTTTTTAAGGAGTTAAGGCCTTAACAACTAAAATAATTATATCAGGATT
The DNA here is from genome assembly GCA_919902675.1 of Omnitrophica bacterium GWA2_41_15. Lineage (GTDB taxonomy): Bacteria > Omnitrophota > Gorgyraeia > Gygaellales > UBA12090 > UBA12090. The sequence goes on along the minus strand of CAKKRH010000012.1, from coordinate 10,721 downwards.
ACAGCATTAGGCAAGGGAAATTATCCTAAAATCGCGGCCTACCGCACCGTTATATGCGATCCCTGCCAAGAATCAATCCTTTTCGACAAGATGTCGCCCCTTGAGCTCATACTTTGCCCAGAAAGCAGGCTTGCGGCCATGCTGTTGCCTAATTTTTTGCGCATACCCGGCATGGGATTCAATCCCGCGCCAGTCGCTTATCTGATCAGCCACCGCGTCAAGTCTGAGCAGATATCGCACTCCGTGCGAATAATACTTTGACAATGCCTTGCCAAGCCGCCCGGCAAACATCCCCGATATTGCTGTATGAATCATCACACCGCTCGAAAATTTCAGCATCGCATTTATAGAAATCGACTAAGGCATCCACTCCAACCTGAGGGTCGCAGACCGTTTTCTTTAATTGCTCCAAAGTATGAGTAAGCATCTCGGCTAAATCAGGCGTCTGACTGCGCCAAAACATCTCCCTGCGGCTCTTCGCCGCTGTCACTGCTTTTTTAAAATCTTTGATTGCTTGTGTGTCAGGAGTAATCATGTTAATTTCCCTAAAATACCCGGGCTGACTTCGCTCTTTAAAATAATCTCTTCAGCGATTGCATGCCTAACGAGCAACTCCGTATGTCCAATCTCATAAAAACCCCACAAATCACGCGCGACGCCGTTATGAAATTTATGAATACGGTCGCTGAGTTCAAATGCGCTTATCTTTTTCTTTCTCCACTGCCTAAAGCTCTCTTCAAGCGCCTCTAATGCCTTACCAAGCTCGCGCTCATACGCCAACCCGACAAGCTCGCGCAATTCTTTTCTTTCTGATTTTGTGAAACGATTTTTATCTACAGTCATTATTTTCCATATAATACCCTAACGGCATACTTATTCTTTCTTGGTCTCTCTTTTCTTTTTGTGCATAATTTTCTTAACAACTTTGTCAAAATCGCTAATATAATCCTTATTTCTCTCTTTACTGAATTTTGCGAATTCTTCTTCGGCCTTTTGCGCGGCTTCTTCGGCGCTTACGCTTCCAGCATCAGTTAAAAGCTTTCGTTCGCTTAGCTTCAGAAATTCATCAAGCTTTGCTATCCAATCTGCCATTTTCATCAATCTGCCGTTAGCCGCCTGCAATTCCGCGAAATCAAGATACATTGATACGATCAAATTAAGCTGTTTCAGTTCGGTTTCGGTAAGATAATTTTTAGCAACTTTAGTATCTGGCGCTGTAATATAATTACCTTTGAAACTGGTAAGCCCCATCAATGGCTTCCCGCTATCCGCGCGTTTTACGATTATCTCCGCGGCAGTATGGCCATGGACAGCATAGTGCATTTTATTCTGCACAGTCGCGAAAAATTCTTTGGTCAACTTATCGTCTTTACGGTAGTCAATGCTGGTAGCATAAATATCGGTGACTTTCTGGTAAAAATTGCGTTCACTGCTGCGTATATCGCGGATACGTTGCAATAATTCCTGAAAATATCGGGCCTTATGCCCGCCCTGCTTAAGACGTTCATCATCCAATGCGAAGCCTTTAATGATATATTCTTTCAACCGCTGTGTGGCCCAAATACGGAATTGTGTCGCGACCGCCGACTTTATCCTGTATCCAACAGAGATTATCATATCCAGGCTGTAATACTTGGTGCGATATTTTTTTCCATCAGAGGCAGTTATTAAGAAATCCTTAATAACTGAATCCTCTTTTAATTCGCCTTCTTTAAATATATTACCTATGTGTATGTTAATATTAGGAATAGTGGTTTGGAATAATTCCGCCATAAGCTTTTGCGTAAGCCAAGCCGTCTCCCCTTGAAACCGCACATCAACCTTGATCTGTCCATCATCACTGGCGTAAAGGATTATTTTTGAATCGTTAGGGACTATTTCTTTTGTCATTAATCACCTCCACACACTGCCTTTCCAATAATCTTGCCTTCCGTAAAATACTGGCGGACTTCCAGCTTTGTTTTGCCGTCTTCTGTCTGATAGAGAATGATTTCCGAGTCTCAATGTAGGGGCGCGGTCTCCGCGCCATATTATATTGCCGCATCCATTATTCAAAGGGCGGGGCAACCCCGCCCCTACGATAATTATTGCATGTATATGATTCGGCATTATAACAAAATAATCCGATTCTATGTTATCGTAATGATTAGATAATTCATGCCAGAAAATTGTGGCAATGTGACCATATTCATTCAACGATATTTTTCCATCTCCGATTTTACCTAATAACAATTCGCGGTTATTTACGCACACCGTCACAAAATACGCACCCGCTTGCGAATAATCATATGATTTTAACCGTGCCGACCGCCGATTATGCAGAATTTCATCCATATTTACGTCAATAATTTATTGTATCTCAAATCATAATATTCTTTGGTCTCATCAGCAAAATTATTCAAAATAGTCCAAGTATAGCGTAAATTCTGAGAATCACAAGACGCTTTATCTAACCTTATCGCGCTGAGTAAGTTACGAAACAATTACGCTTTCTATATTTCTTTCGCGGAATTGTTTTGCAACCTTATGCCGGGCAATGAGTTACATAGAGCGTCTTTGACTTCGAAAATCACTAATCGATTTTCGAATCCAGCCTTTTCAATATATTTTGGAAGTTTTAACGAATCCATATTTAGGTTTTACAAACAAAATACCTCTGCGTCAGGGCGTTGAACTGGTTGTCTAATTCGGTTTGACTTTCTTGCATAATTTCTATCATCGTTACCGTCTTTTTAGCGATTACAAAAAACTGTTCCTGTATGTCCTTCGGGGCAAGTATCAGTTTATAATTGCGCAAGTGATCCAAGGTAAGCCCTTCTGTATTTGCTCCTCGCGCTATCTGCAACAGGGCATCTTGTCCAATCCGCATATGAAAAAGCAAATACCATGGGTTAATTTCTTTATTGGGCACCATCCCTTTAATATCTTGATTAAAGCAGACCTCTGATTCAGTAATCAAGACCGGCAAATATCTCATAAGTATTTTGCTTTTAACCACGACTAGCAACGTTCCCGGCTTAACTAACTTTGTCGCGCTTGCCTTAATTGCCTTATCGCTGACTCTTTCCTGAGTATCTTTGAGTATTAATCCCTTCATATCTTTTGAACTTGCCCATTTATTTTTACCTTGCCAATATTCTGCTATTTCTCGGCTTGGGGTACCACCTCCAATAAAGTCAACCATAGAACCTAATGGCGCCGTCTTAAATTTATTTTTCTTAGCAAGAGGATCCCCAAACATATCCAAAAACGTGGCGCGGAGGAAGTCGTCAATAAGCTGAAGGGATTGTTTGCGCTTTTGGCAAAGGGCGTCGGCTTGGTCTAAAATATTTGCGATTCTTTTCTGTTCATCCAGAGAGTAGCTCGGAACTTGAAGTTTAGCGAAAGCTCCGTTATTTATGGCTTTCTGAGTTGCGCCTGAACAATATTTATCCTTTTTCTTCTGGAAGACATCAGATCGGAAATAATGCGCGAGGTAACTGCCATCAAAATCTTTCTTTGGCTGGAGATTCAAGAAGCCGGTTGAGACAATTAAATCCTCGGTGGCTTCGTCTATCAAAAGAACTTTATTTGTGGCTTGCATGCGGGCAACAATAATATTGCCCTCCTCAACCAATAAATCCGCTCGGCTCGGCTTATTTTCATAATCAACCGAAACAATGCTTTCATTGACTGCGTCGCCAATCAAATCACCTGTAGCTAAATAACGCCGTTCACCCTTAAAGGGCTTTATCCTATTATTGGTAATTTCAACGGCATCCGAAATATTGACCCAGCTCTTCACTTTAACAACCCTTTTAGTTCTTTGATTCCTTTAATAATGCCTTGTTCAATGGCCTCAATATTTTCCAGTATCTTCTCCGGCTTATCATACTTGACCGGCTCATAGGCGATTTCTTTATAACGGTTGATGCTTAAGTCGTAGTTGTTATCAATAATCTCTTTGATCGGAACATAGAAATGTTTCTCCTTTCGGTCATCATTCTTATTTTTACTGCGCGCCTTCCATTCTTTCACGATGTCGGGCAAATCATTGGCTTCGATCTTCTCGCGCTTATCATCTAGCGAATAGCCGTCAGACTGCATGTCATAAAACCACACCTTTTGTGTGGTGCCGCCTTTGACAAAGACCAAAATAGCGGTGCTTACCCCCGCGTATGGTTTAAATACGCCGCTTGGCATGGACACCACACCCTGCAATTCGCACTTTTTAATCAGCATCTCACGAAGGTCCCTGTGCGCGCCGCTTGAACCAAATAGAACGCCATCGGGCACGATCACTGCCGCGCGGCCGCCGATGCGAAGCGAATTAATGATGCGGTTCACAAACAAAAGCTCGGTCTTGGTTGTCTGTAACGCGAAGCCCTCATTGATATCCCCGGCATCAATGCTTCCCTTAAACGGTGGATTGGCCAGAATCACGTCATAGCAGTCGTCTTCGTTGTAATTCTTGGAAAGCGTATCTTTTCGATCAATGGATGGATACGGAATCCCGTGCAAAATAAGATTCATCAACCCAATACGCACCATAGTTGAATCAAAGTCATAACCGTAAAAAGTTTTCTCTCTTAGCTGTTTCCAAAGCCGTTCATCCGTAATCTTGTCACCCAGCGTCCCCCGCATAAATCCGTTCTCATCCTTAAACAATTGCTCCTTGCCGGTGTGCTGGGTCAAAATATGTTGATATGCTCCCAACAAAAAGCCGCCGGTTCCACAGGCCGGGTCACAAATCGATTCAGGAAGTTTGGGAGCAACCAGTTCGCACATCAGTTGAATGATATGACGCGGCGTCCTAAATTGGCCATTTTTCCCGGCAGAAGCAATTTCCGACAACAAAAATTCGTACATATCCCCTTGAGTGTCATGAAACATCTGCCCGGCTTGCATTTGCTTCTCGATTTCTTCATAAAGGCGGTCAATAATGCTTACGGCCTCAACAAGCAGGGACGCTTTAGGGATAATAAAAACAGCATCTTCCATATGCCGGGCAAAGGCGGTGTTACTGCCATTAAGCTGTTTTATGAAAAGAAAAACCTTTGTCTGGACATGGCGAAGCATCTCGCCGCCTTCCATTTGCTTAAAATAGCTCCAGCGCAAGGCTGCCTTATCAACGGTATCATTGGAATTCGGGATTTTAAACTTTCCTTCAAATATAGAGGTGTACTTGTCCCCAGTGAATTCCGCGTCGCTTTTTTGTTTGGCATCAAGCTCATCCAAACGGCGCATAAATAGCAAATAGGAAATCTGTTCAATGGCGGTTAACGGATTGGAAATCCCTCCACTCCAGAATTTATCCCACAGCTGGTTGATCAGCGACTTCATACCAGGCGTCAACATTTTTTCTTCCCCTTTTTACGTTCCAGCTTCTTCGTTTCATCAACAAGGGCATCAAAGGCATTGCCCTTTTTGTCATAGGCTATCTGCCTGGCGCGGGCATATTTATCATATTCACCTTCGGCAGTCTCAACCGCCAGTTGATGAGAAATTTTACCGGTATGCGCCAAGATATTACGTTCATTAAGCTGCAAAAATCCGTCCAGCTTCTTGATCCAGTCTTTCATAAACATTGGAATACGCCTCATGGCCTGACCTTCGGCAAAAATGAGATATTGTTCAACCAGATTATTTAACTCAAGCAGTTCTTTCACATTCATATAATTTTTGGCAATTCCGACATCATCTTTGCGGATTTTTGTTCCACGCCAGTTTGTTAATCCCATATTTTTCTTTTTGCTATCTACACGCTCATAGATGATTTCAGCGGCGGTTTTCCCTGTTATGGCCCAATGCATTTTATTCTGAACTGTTTTAAAGAAATCAATGCTCATCGGGGCGGTCGGATCATAGTCAGCACTGGTCGCGTAAATATCCGTAATTTTTTGATAAAATCGGCGTTCAGAGGTGCGGATATCCTGTATACGCCTGACCAGTTCATCAAAATAGTCAAAAGGCTGGCCTGGGTTCTTGAGCCGTTCATCATCAAGGACAAACCCTTTGACAATATACTCGCGCAGGTGACGGGTAGTCCATTGCCTGAAATGCGTAGCCACCTTTGACTTAATCCGATAGCCAATGGAAATAATTAAATCAAGATTATAAAATTTTGTCTGATAGGACTTTCCATCAGCGGCAGTTGTCAAGAATTCCTTGACTACTGAAGCTTCCAACAATTCTCCTTCATCAAATATATTCTTTATATGAAGACTTATGTTCTGCTTGGTCGTTTGAAACAATTCGGCCATTAATTGCTGGGACAACCAGACGGTTTCATCCTGAAACCGGACATCAATTTTTATATCTCCCGCCTCTGTCTTATAAATCACCAGTTGCGAATCATTTTTTTCTGCCATATCAGGCCCCTTCTTTTTGAATGTCTATCTTTTCTGTAAAACGTAAAATTTCTTCAATTTCATTAGGCTTAAATATTCCCCTGATGCCTTGCGGATGAATCTGGGTAAACGGAGCATTGACTAAATCGCGTTTTTCAACCGCGCCTTTTTGCAAGACAAAGGATTTCAGCGTCAATAAAAATTGAATCTGAATCTGTCCGTAGTTATTGTGCTTTCTGATGTATTCGTCAAACGCCAAAGATACTATTTCCGTAAACGTTGCCAGCGGTTCAACATCTAAAATATGCTTAACGAACTGGATAAACCGCGCGTTTCGATTGTCATAAATTTCACGTAAAATATATTCGGTCACATTTGGATAATGCACTTCAAGGATCCTTGCCAGCTCCGCGATTTCATCTTCCGACAAGTCCTGACCCTGGGATAATTTTTGTAAAGCCGGATTGGTTCTGACCAAATCCCTGATAAATTCTTCAACCTTGAGCCGGTAGTGATTGGTTGTTAATCGTTCGTGTTTGGGGCCGAACTCAATATAATCTTTCTGGACAAGCAAATCTTGCAAGTCGGTTGGCAATACTTCTCTTGTGCGTTTGGGCCCTCTAAATTTCATTAAAGGCCCGAGCGATTTAACGACCTCATCTAAATCATCATCGGTAAATACCATCCAGAAATTCTCACCTGTCACTTTTCTGATCAACTCTTCCTTCTCCGCAACGATATTAACCTCTAAAGGCAACTCGGAAACCGTTTCAATTACGCCCTCTTTTAAATTCTCAAACTTTTCATGGTCTTTAAGAATATAGGCGGTGCTTAAATCAACAATATCCAGCTCAAAATGCATGGCTTTAAAATCAGCTTCGGATCTCGCCCTCATAATAGGCGCGACATAAAGCCGTAAGTATTTGAATTTGTCGTCGTTCATGTAAAGCCAGAAACCCGCCTCAAGAACTTCATCCAGATGCTTCTTGCCATCCAAAACTATTACATTGTTTGATGGCAATTGCCGAATATCGTCCATGATTTGTTTCTGCGTCTTTTCAATAATCCCCGCGTCTTTGGCGATTAATACGGCCTCAAGTTTCTTTAACCGCGCATCAAAAAGACGCACCGGCAAAGGCAGGCTTCCTCCGGGTTCCTTGCCCTTTGGCTTCATTTTGAAGTATTCAAAATTCTTCCAGCAGTCCATAATCAGAAAATTCTCCTTCTTGGGACACCAAGGTTTAATGTCCTGTGGATCCAAAACCCTTGTTCCCCGGCCAATCATTTGCCAGAATTTCGTATAGGACAAAACCGGTTTGGCAAATACCAGATTAACCGCTTCCCTAACATCAATTCCTGTGTCCAGCATGTCAACACTAATGGCGACCCGGGGCATATCCTGATTTTTAAAACGATCAAGAATGCCGCCCTTGCCATGAACACCTTTGACATCGGAAATAATCACTTCGGCCAATTGACCTCTGTATTCTGGATAAAGGGCATTAAAGACTTCGCATAATCTGTACGCATGCTTTTTTGATATCGCGAAGAATATGGCCTTCCCCGGTAAAACACCATTATGGTCTTTAATGCACTCCTCCATAAACTCCCGAACAATGACCGCGTTAGTTCCTCTATTGCTGACTTTCTTCTCGAGTTCTGTTCCTTCAAAATTGATCTCGTCGGGATCTTGTCCATCAGCGAGTAGGCGTTTTTTGTCAGCCTCGGCAATCGTAGCGCTATTGATCCCTTCCTGCTGAAATTTGGTTTGAATACCAAAAACCTCAAAGTCACTTAAATACGGATGGACATTATTAACCGCCTCTTCATAGGTGTAAGCGTATGTCGGCAAGCCTTCATCACACTCAAAAAGCCCGAAGGTGTTATGATCAATGTGATCCTTAGGTGTTGCGGTCAGCCCAAGCTGAAGAGCGTCAAAATAATCCAAGATGTTCTTATAGACGTTATAAATTGACCGGTGGCTTTCATCGGCAATGAGAAGGTCAAAGAAATGCGGCGTAAGGGGGCAATTTTCCTGCTGAATCAAATTCAGCATGGTCGGATATGTCATCACATAGACGCGCCGGTCTAAAACAAATTCTTTCTCGCCCTCTTTAGGCCATATCGGCGCATTTGGCAGATGTTCCTTGAAAGCATCCAAAGCCTGTTCCTGCAAAGCAATTCTATCAACCAGAAAAAGAACTCGCTGGGCATGATTTGTGCGTGTAAGAACATCCACCAGCCCCAAACATGTCCGCGTCTTTCCTGTACCTGTAGCCATAACCATCAAGAATTTACGGCGCCTTTTTTCAATGGTCTCAAGAACAGCGCGGATACCTTCAATCTGATACGGGCGGCCTGAAATCCTGGTATCCACTAATTGACTGGAAAGCGGCTTGCCGTTGTCGCGCAGAAACTGCATTCGCTCGAGGTCTGATCTGGAAGGATAGCCTAAAATCTTCCGCGGAGGAAATCGCTCCGTATCCCAGAAATAAATATCATAACCATTCGTATAAAATACAAATGGCATGGGAACACCGGTTGTTTCGTGAATTTTTTGGGCGTAATTTCGCGCTTGTTCCTTTCCAATTTCAGCATCAACAGCTGTCTTCTTGGCCTCAACAACTGCCAACGGTTTGCCATCTTTGCCAAGCAAAACATAATCAGCAAATAAGTGTCCCTGATACGGTGTCTGAGGTTCAGCGACCCCCGCAGGAAGTCCAACCCATATATCCAACTCCTCGGTTACATGTAGCGGATTTTTGACTTCCCAGCCGGACAGTTTCAACCGCTGATTAATGATGAATTGTCTCGTTTGTGCTTCGCTTTTTGTCATAGTAAACCCGCTAACCCTTCGTCCGCGAAACTGTAATATTGGTTATCCCCAACGATGACATGATCAATGACCTTGATCTGCATCAACTTCCCCGCATCGCTCAATTCTTGGGTGAATTTTTTGTCTTGTGTGCTTGGCGTTATGTTCGCGCTAGGATGATTATGAACACAAACTATCGACTTGGCAAATTTCTGCAATGCGGCGTGGATGATTTCACGGACAATGGGAAACGCCTGATCAACGGTGCCGACCGAAGCGTCGGAAATGTCGATAATGCGGTTATTGCTATCCAGATAGACGACCTTGAAAACCTCTGTTTTAAGGTCACGGAGCTGTGGCATGACGATGTCTACAACATCCTTGGCAGAGGCGATCTTCTGCTTCCCGGCGGACACATCGTCCTCGCGATATCGCCGCCCGATTTCAAGCGCGGCCTGAATATGGGCAATCTTGGCCCCGCCTAAACCCCTGAACTCCTTCCAGTCGCGGACATCCGTATGCGCCATATTCCGGAATGTGCTGAATTTCTTCAAAACTTTACGGGCAAGGTCAAGAGCGCTGGTACCTTTAGTGCCTATTCGAAGAAGAATAGCCAGAAGCTCGGAATTGCTCAAAGCCCCCGCGCCCTTCTTGAGCAACTTTTCGCGCGGTCTATCATCCTCCGGCCAGGAATTAATCCCGCTTGGTTTCTTCTTATTTTCCATCGTCTTAATCCGTGACGCATTACGTCACATATTTTATACTTCCGCCCTCTTAATAATGCTCATTTTTTAACTTTCGTGCGCTTGGCCTTGTATTCCTCGATCAGCTCGCGCATAATCGCCGCGATGGAGGCTTCTTTGTCCTGCTTCTGGCGTTCGAGCGCCTCCTGCTTTAAAAAGAAATAAAGGTCATCCGGGATGTCCAGTGTTGTCCGGTGCATCTTTTGATTATTTCTCGTTACTCGCATGGTATAACCTCGCTATTTGGTGATCGTCTTTTTCAATGGGCTTTAATTATGGCATTATATCACCTTGAGAGACTAAAAGAAATAACTTTTCGGTATTGCGCGGGTATTGCGTTCCCCATACATCTAATTGTATCTCTATCCGGGAATTCGCCAAAATGCCGAATAAATAGCTACTGATACAACCCTGTATTACGCAATAAAACAGTTGTTCGATAGGATAGAACAGGTGGGATTAAAGGATACTAAGGCTGCGCCCTATAAAAAGAATTCTTTTTTAGGAAGCTGGATTGGAAAGAAATACCGCCAAAAAATGCTTAAGGTATCTTTGGCTCAAAAACGAAGGCCATGGTTCGAAGGATTGTTTACTAAAATTGATGAACGGGTTAAATTAATTTTTAAATGTTAACGGTGCAGTAAAGTGGGTGTGGGGGAGACCGCCCCCCCCCCCCCCGCGCTTGGGGGTGTTCTCAGTCTCGACGATAAGTCGGCGAGACTATTGGAAGCGCGGAGTTAACTTTCGTTATACTCATAAGAATTAAGTTAACGGAGCGATAGTACATTGTTACAGAAGTTTTTGAACAATTGAACAATAGAAAATAGACCGCAA
>CAKKRH010000011.1 GCA_919902675.1 Omnitrophica bacterium GWA2_41_15 | reverse complement strand
ACAAAATCCAATCTCAGCGCTTTAAGAAAAAATTGGAAAACTAACAAAGTCCTGTTATTAATAGTTCCTAGCTCGTTATTCGTTATTCTAAGATCTTTAGATTCAACGGCTAATACTTTACTTCAGCTAGAAACAATCCCTGGGCCGGGGCGGTGGGGCCGGCCTGTTTTCTGTTTCTGGCCAAAAGGATTCTATTCAGGTCTTTCTCCTTAAATCTGCCCCTGCCTATTTCAACCAGTGTCCCCACGATATTGCGGACCATATTGTATAAGAAACCGTTTGCTTCTATTTCAATAATTATCGCGGGAGAGCTGAGAGCTGAAAGCTGAGGGCTGAGAGCTTCCTTTACGGATATCTTCTTAATGGTCCGGACAGTGGTTTTCACGGATGAGCCGCTGGCGCAGAAGGATTTGAAATCGTGCCTGCCTACCAAAGCCTTGGATTCTTTTCGCATTAGCCTTACATCGAGCTGATAAGGGATATGCCAGGCGTGTTTGTCTAAGAAGGCAGACCTTATTTCGCTATTGAGGATAAAATAGCGGTAAATCTTGGATTTCGCCCGGTAGCGGGAATGAAAATCCTTATCCGCCTCCCATACTTCTTTTATGGAGATATCGGCAGGCAGGAGGCTATTGAGCGCCTTTTGAATTTTTTTAAGCGCCAGGGATGAGTTGGTTTTAAAATTGGCAGTCTGGGCTAAAGCGTGAACCCCGGAATCAGTTCTTCCGGAGCCGATAATTTTAACTTTCTCCCGGAGGATTCTTTGGAGGGTTTTTTCTATAACTTCCTGAATACTCTTTTTCTGTGGACTATGGACTATGGACTGTGGACTATTCTGTATCTGCCACCCGGAGTAATTTGTCCCATCGTACTCAATGATGAGTTTGATGTTGCGCATAGGGTGGAGTATAGAAGAAGGCTATTTTTGGTATTTTATCAGTTCTTCGGCAATCTGGACGGCGTTTGTGGCGGCGCCTTTACGCAGATTATCGGCAACTACCCAGAGCCATAAGCCGGTTTTTATGAAGGGGTCTTTACGGATTCTGCCCACAAAGGTTTCGTCCCGGCCTTCGGCATCTTTGGGCATAGGATAGAGATTGCTTTTAGGCTCGTCAATAAGCACTATTCCCGCGGACTTCTTTAATAATGCCCTGGCCTTATCCGGAGCAATTGCTTTCCTGGTTTCTATGTAAATTGATTCCGAATGTCCGGTGCGCACCGGAACCCGGACAGTAGTGGCGGAAATCTTAATTTTATCATCGTGCATAATTTTGTGGGTTTCCTTAACCAATTTCCACTCTTCATTGGTGTAATCGCATTCGGTAAAACTGCCGATATGGGGAAAGACATTGTAGGCCAATTGCTGGGGCATAGCTTTATCTTCTACATTGGCTTGCACATTCTCGCATCCACCGGATACGATTTTAGATGTTTCTTCTTTCAGCTGTTCAACCGCTCCCCGGCCGGCCCCGGATGAAGCCTGCAAGGTGGTTACGATTATTCTTTTGATTCCGGCTTTCTTATAAATCGGCCAAAGAGCCACTACCATCTGAATTGTCGAGCAATTAGGATTGGCGATTATGCCCTTATGTTTTTTGACATCTTTGGCATTTACCTCCGGAACCACCAGCGGAACTTTGGGGTCCATGCGAAAGTCCGCCCCGTTATCAATGACCACCGCGCCTCTTTTTACCGCCTCCGGGGCATAGGTAACTGCCGCGCCTTTTTCCCCTTCGGTCCCGGCGAATAAGGCAATATCCACTCCCTCAAAGCCTTCCGGAGATATCGGCTTTACCGAATAATCTTGTCCGTCAACCTGGATGGTTCTATCCGAACGGGCAAAAACCCGCAGTTGATCAACCGGGAAATTTCTCTGCCGCAAGACCCGAAGCATCTCCTCGCCTACAGCTCCCACTCCTACTACAGCGACATTATATTTAGCCTTTTGTTTCATTTTATGACCTCTGCCTGTAAATTACTTACCACCAGATCCCCTATTTCGCTGGTGGAATGGCCCATTTTCCCGGCAGCCAAAGATTTTAACTTTGTGCCGACTATTTTTATTACCGCCTCCTCAATAGCCTTGGCGGCTTTTAACTCGCCCAGTGCTTCCAACATCATTCCTGCCGCGCAGATGGCTGCCAGCGGGTTGATCACATTCTGGCCGGTATATTTGGGGGCGCTGCCTCCGATAGGCTCAAACATAGACACTCCTTGGGGATTGATATTGCCGCCGGCGGCAATACCCATCCCGCCCTGGATCATCGCCCCTAAATCGGTGATAATGTCCCCGAACATATTGTCGGTAACAATCACATCAAACCACTCCGGGTTCTTGACAAACCACATTGTAGTGGCATCCACATGGGCGTAGTCAGTGGTAATATCCGGGTATTCCTTAGCCACTTGTTTAAATGTCCTCTCCCACAAATCCCAGGCATAGGTAAGCACATTGGTCTTTCCGCAGAGGGTCAATTTTTTCCTTTTATCGCGCTTACGGGTGTATTCAAAGGCATAGCGCAGGCAGCGCTCCACCCCTTTGCGGGTATTATAAGAAATCTGAATAGCCACTTCATCAGGAGTGTCTTTTTTCTGGAACTCACCCATTCCTTTATAAAGCCCTTCGGAGTTCTCCCGTACTACCACAAAATCAATGTCTTCCGGTTTTTTGTCTTTCAAAGGGCAATAAACGGAATTATAAAGCTTTACCGGGCGCAGGTTGATATATTGGTCTAAAGAAAATCTTAGTTTGAGCAGGACACCGGTCTCTAAAATCCCGGGTTTCACCTCAGGATGGCCGATGGCCCCCAGAAAAATGGCGGAGTATTTTCTTAGCTCCTCAATATCCTTATCCTCTAAAGTTTTTCCGGTTTTTAAATATCGCTCACCGCCAAAATCAAAGGTTTTAGTTTCATATTTAAAGTTAAACTTTTTTCCTGATGCCTCTAGGACCTTTAATCCCTCCCTGACTACCTCCGGCCCGGTTCCATCACCGGGTATAACCGCTATTTTATACATAGATTATTCCTTTTTTTTCTCTATCCAGCTCATCAGCCCGCCGGCCTCCACTATCTTCCGCATAAATTCCGGGAAGCCTTCAGACTTATAAGCCTTTCCTTGAGTGATGTTCTTGATCTCTCCTTTGACTAAATCTATCTCCAGGTCGTCCGCGCTATTTATCTGGTCAGCCTCAGTTATTTCAAGAATAGGCAGGCCGATATTGATGGCATTGCGGTAAAAAATCCGGGCAAAGGATTTGGCGATAACACAGGAAATCCCCGCCCCCTTGATGGCTATCGGGGCATGTTCCCGGCTTGAGCCGCAGCCGAAATTTTTCCCACCGGCGATTATGTCGCCTTTATTTACTTGCTTAACAAAATCCGGGGCGATAGTTTCCATGCATTTATTGCCCAGCTCAACAGGGTCGGTGGTTACCAGATATTTGGCGGCGATAATGTCATCCGTATTAATATCATCGCCGAACTTAAGAGCTTTTCCTTTTAAAATCATATTACTTCCTCCGGATGGGCAATCCTGCCTTTGATGGCCGAGGCCGCGGCTACCGCCGGATTAGACAGATAGACAAAGCTCCTAGGCGAACCCATTCTGCCGATAAAATTACGGTTGGTGGTGGCAATCGCGGTTTCTCCCTCAGCTAATATCCCGCAATGCCCGCCCAGGCACGGCCCGCAGGTAGGAGTTGAAATAATGCATCCGGCTTGATAAAATATTTCAATTAAGCCCTCTTTGATTGCCTGTTTATAGATATTTTGGGTGGCGGGTATGATTATTGTCCGCACGTTAGATTTAACTTTTTTATTTTTAAAGATTTTGGCGGCCAGGCGTAAATCTGAGATTCTGCCATTGGTGCAGGAGCCGATTACCGCCTGGTTGACGCTTATCTTCTTTAGCCGGCTTACCGGTTTCACATTGCTGGGCAGATGCGGACAGGCAACCTGCGGCTCTAAATTTGACACATCATATTCATATATTTTCTCATATTTCGCGTCTTTATCAGATTTTAAATTTTTAAATTTTAATCTGTAATTTTGACTTTTGACTTTTGACTTTTGACTTTGCTTTAAATATTCAAATGTCAATTCGTCTGGCTGAATAATCCCGGATTTCCCTCCGGCTTCAATTGCCATATTGCACATAGAGAGTCTCGCGTCTATCTCTAAATTTTCAATTACCGGTCCGCAAAACTCCATCGCCTTATATAAGGCTCCGTCAACCCCAATATTTCCTATGGTATAGAGAATCAGGTCTTTGCCGCTTACCCACTTTTTTAGTCTCCCGGTGTAGATAAATTTTAAGGTCTGAGGAACCCTTAACCAGACGTATCCGCTAATCCAGCTGGCGGCAATATCGGTTGAACCCATCCCGGTTGAGAATGCCCCCAAGGCGCCGTAAGTGCAGGTATGCGAATCCGCTCCCACTACTAAATCTCCCGGCTGAATCAGGCCTATCTCAGGAAGCAGGGCGTGCTCAATTCCCATAGAACCTATTTCAAAGTAATTTTTTATATTTTGCTCTCCTGCGAAATCTGCCAGCATTTTTGCCTGGTTGGCACTCTTTAAGTCTTTAGCCGGGGTGAAATGGTCCGGAACCAGGACAATTTTTTTGGTATCAAACACCTTCTCTGTTCCTGCCTTTTTAAACTCTTCTATTGCCAGGGGAGCGGTGATATCATTAGCTAAAGATAAATCAACCTTGGCCCAGATAAATTCATCGGGGTGGATATCTTTTTTGCCGGGGGTGTGTTTCAGGAGTATTTTTTCGGTTATTGTGTAAGGCATTTTGAATTTATTGAGTTACCCAAGTTTATAATTCTAGGAACTCTATGAACTAAACTTTTTCGCGATCAAAGTGGCGTTATGGCCCCCAAAGCCCAGTGAGTTCGAGAGCGCGGTGTTTATTTTCATCTTGCGGGAGATATTGGGAACATAGTCCAGGTCGCATTCCGGGTCAGGGACCTCCTGGTTTATGGTGGGGTGTGCTATTGAATCGCGAATGGAGAGGCAGCAGACTACGAATTCTACTCCGCCGGCGGCCCCTAAGAGATGGCCGGTCATAGACTTGGTTGAGCTGATAGCGACTTTATGGGCGTAGGCGCCAAAGGTATTTTTTATGGCCAGGCTTTCTATCTTATCGTTTAAGGCGGTTGAAGTTCCGTGGGCATTAATGTAATGTATCTCTTCAGGTTTTAATCCGGCATCCAGTAACGCCGCCCGCATTGCCCTGTGAGCGCCGCTGCCGGATGAATCAGGCGCGGTCATATGATAGGCATCAGCTGACATGCCGTAGCCGGCCATCTCGGCATAGATTGTGGCATTCCTCTTTAGGGCATGCTCTAACTCCTCAAGGACCACTACCCCCGCGCCTTCGCCCATGACAAAACCATCGCGCAGTTTATCAAAGGGCCGGGAGGCCTTTTCCGGGGTATCATTTTTGCGGGATAAGGCCTTAAGTGAGCAAAAACCACCCACGCCTAAATGAGTTATACTGCTTTCGGTTCCTCCGGATATCATAATATCCGCGTCTCCGTATTGGACTATCCGAAAGGCGTCTCCAATGGCGTTTGAGCCGGAGGCGCAGGCAGTGGTAACGCAGGAATTTGGCCCTTTCAGGCCTAAAAGTATGGAAACCTGTCCGGCGGCCTCATTAACAATCATTAACGGGATCATAAATGGGGTTATTCGGGAGGGGCCTTTTTCTAAGTAGGTTTTATATTCCTGCTCTACAATCCGCAGGCTGCCAATGCCACAGCCGATCAAGACTCCGATGCGCTCAGTATTTTCTCTGGATAAGTCAAGCTTGGCATCGCTGATTGCCTGTTTGCTTGCCGCTACCGCGTATTGGGCGAATTTCTCCATCCTTTTGGCTTCCTTGGAGTCCATATATTTCAAGGGGTCAAAACCCTTAACCTCGCCGGCGATTTGAGAATCGAAAGCGCTGGAATCAAAGGTGGTTATTGGACCGATACCGTTTTTTCCCGCAAGCAATGCCTGCCAAAAGCTTCCTACGTCGTTTCCAAGTGGTGAAATTATCCCTAATCCGGTAATCACAACCCTGCGTTTAGCCATAAAGCTTGTCCCTCGTGAATAAGAAATAAATTGCCCCGGTTAGTGCTTATCCGGGGCAATTTGATGTAGTATTAACTTAAATTGGCATCTATTTGGCAGTGTTCGCCTTTTCTTCAATATATTTCATAGCGTCTCCGACCGTGGTCATCTTTTCGGCATCTTCATCCGGAATTTCAATGCCAAATTCTTCCTCTAAAGCCATTACCAGTTCTACGGTATCCAGTGAATCCGCGCCTAAATCATCAATAAAGGACGCGGCAGGAGTAACTTCCTCTGGTTTTACCCCTAATTGTTCTGCTATTATTGACTTTACCTTGTCTGCTACTGCCATTATTCTCTCCTCCTTTTTACGCTAAAACGCAATAATTGATTTACTATTTTGCGCTGTAACTATGTACTGCTGGAATTTTGCATCTTTGCGATTACGCCATAACCATGCCACCATCTATGATTATAGTCTGACCGGTAATATAATCTGATTCGCTTGATGCCAAAAATAAGCATAGATTAGCGACATCTTCGGGTTTTCCAAGTCTGCTTAAGGGAATCTGCGCGAGCATTTTCTGTTGGATGTCCGCGGTTAGCTTCGCGGTCATCTCAGTTTGAATAAAGCCCGGGGCGACCGCGTTAACGCAAATTCCCCTTGAGGCTAATTCCTTAGCCGTAGTTTTGGTTAAGGCGATTATCCCCCCTTTGGAAGCGGCATAATTGGCCTGACCAAAATTCCCCATAATGCCAATGATCGAAGCGATATTTATTATCTTGCCTGACTTCTGCTTGAGCATCACTTTAGCGGCGGCCTTGGTGCAGTTAAAAGTGCCTTTAAGGTTTACGTTTATCACCGCGTCCCAATCCGCTTCGCTCATTCTAAGCAGAAGATTGTCTTTGGTGATGCCAGCATTGTTTACCAATATATCAAGCTTCTGAAAATTGTCAAGGATTTTGTTTATTGATTCTTCTACTTGGTTAAACTTGGTTACATCTGCCTGGGCGTAATCCGCCTTGACTCCTAAAGCCTCAATATCCTTGGCTGTGGATTTAGCCGATTCGGGATTGACGTCCCAGATTACCACATTCGCGCCTTCTCGAGCCAGGCATAAGGCAATCTCTCTTCCGATTCCCCTGGCTCCACCGGTTACTAAAGCAGTTTTATCTTTAAGCCTCATTGCCTCGCTCCTTTCAGTCGCTCGGAGTTAATTGAGTTTGTAGAGTTTGTAGAGTTTGTAGAGTTTGTAGAGTTTATTGAGTTTATTGAGTTTATTGAGTTCATGAGTTTTAATTTAACTAACCCGGTTAGCTTACGAGCTTGTCAATATCTTCTTTTTTGCCTATATTTACTACGTTTAGCTCAGGGTTGATTTTTCGGAGCAGTCCTTTTAAAATATTACCCGGACCGATTTCATAGAAAGTTTTAACCCCCTGGGCCGCCATAAACCTGATTGAGTCTTCCCAAAGCACCGGGCTAAATATCTGTTTGAACAGATTTTGGGCTATTTCTTCTTTTTCCTGCTGAGGCCTGGCTGTAACATTACTTACAACCGGGATAGAACTGTTGCCTAAGTTAAACTTTTTTAAAAAGTCAGAAAAATTTACAGCCGCCTCTCGCATTAAAGAAGAATGAAATGCCCCGGAAACC
>CAKKRH010000010.1 GCA_919902675.1 Omnitrophica bacterium GWA2_41_15 | reverse complement strand
AAAAAGGAGAGGAGGCAAGATATTGTACTAAATTTTTGGCGAAAAAGGCTTGACAGAAAAGATTTATATGTTATACTTTTATTAACTATTTATAAATAATAATAATCCACCTGCTTAGGTTTGGAGAGACTTAAGCAGGGTTTGTTTTAAAAGAATATTAATTGAGATTGAGCCACGGAAAAGAGGCCAATCTCGTTTTGTTTTTGTAGAGCTTAAAGGTTAAATAAAATAGACCAGAAAACCGAAAATAATACCGGAGGAACCAATGTTTAAAAGAATTATCTCATTAGCCCTATCCGTAGTCTTTAGTCTGCAAACTTGCGGCTTTGCCCAGGCAGCCCAGCTTAATTTGGCCGGATACTTAGGCCAGGGCTTAAGCTCCGTTAGCTTAGACCGCTTCCACCCGGCTTCCTTGCGCTATTTCTCTTATGAACCTAAGACCGACAACTTTCAGATACTCTTAGACAAGGCTGACGAAAAGGGGCTTAGCGATACCCAGGTAAAGGATAAGGCCGATGAGCTGATGAAATATTTCCGTATCGGCCTATCCCTGCCTAATGATAAATTTTGGGTAAACCTAAGGCCGGATGCCCCGGAGCAGATTATCGACCCGGAGCTTGAGCAAACGGATATAGGCAAGATTATGCTTGAGTCTGACCTTGAGCTTAAGAAAGACACCGCCAGCTTCACCTCTCCCCAGACCAAAGAGGGAAAAGAGTATTGGGATAAGCTGTATCAGAAGGCCGGTGAGCTTTTCGGCTCGGAGAATATCACTATCCCTACCCTTACCCGGCCCTGGATAGTCCCGGGTGAAATCATTGTCCGGGAGTCCGGCGACTCTGGTTCGACTCCGCTCACCACAAGCGCGTATATCTACAAGGCCGCGCTCAAGGTGCTTTTAGAAGAAGACTACCTAAAAAGCTCTCAGCCTTCCGACCCAAACTACCAACCTCTAACTTCTAACTACAACTTTTCCGATCCCAGATTAAAAGAGCTCAACCAATATTCTACTCAACTTATTAGGGAGTTGATTCTCCCCAAGCTGACCAAAGAGATAAACCGCTCCAAGAGATACGCCGGATTAAGGCAGGTGTTTTATTCCCTGATCTTAGCCAGGTGGTTTAAGGGGAAGTTTCAGGGACAGTCCCCTTCGGGGACAGTCCCTGATTTGATAGATTCGGGGAATCTGGATAACCTGACCTCCCAAAAGCCCTGGAGTAAGGATACCTATTACCGGGAATATAAGAAGTCCTTTGAGCAGGGTGAATACAACCTTAGCGAAACAGTCCACACCCCTACCGGACAGCTCATCCGCAGGTATGTAAGCGGGGGTGTGTTTAACTTGGCTGCTGAACCTACGGGTGGTTATAAAGAAACCGTCGGCTCGGCAATAGTAAAGCCGGTAAACGGAGCGTTATTAAATCTAAACGGCAATTATATAAAAGAAACAAAAATCGCCGCCTCGCCGCTGACAGTGGAAGAGGCGAAAAACGCGGCCATACAAAAAATTAGGAAGACAAATATAAAAGAGATTGACGAAAAATACGTTCCTCGAATTAAAACTGCTGAAAGTTTTGAGCATATTTATAATCAAATAGTAAAGTTTACACTGGAAAATGAAAAGAAGATAAAAAAAGAGGATATGCGGGAATTAATTAATGAGAAAGAACGTTTAGAGCGCTATATTGCTGCGGATTACTTTAAGCAAAATGGCATTACCGTAGACTTGATTAGACAGCAGACACGCAGAATAATGATTGCCGCTGGCAGACAGGCAGAACTTAATCAGCCGGTAGATATGTATATTGATTTTAAAGCTAGTGGCGAATACTTTAAGGGTTGGCGTAATATGAAGATGCATATACATGAAAACGCCGAGGATATAAAAAAGAACGGGGTTTATGCGTATACTATTATTGTGGAACAAAAGCCTGACTGGGGACATTTAGAAACTTATTTCAGAAGTGAGTTTTTCCCCGATGATGATGTTGTGGTAACGTTTATGCCAGAAGACCCCTTTTTGACTAGCGCTGATAGGCTTTATAACGTAAGGAAATTAGCAGAGAGTATTAAGGGGGTTTTAAGCAAGGGCAGCGCCAGCTCGGCGATGGAGGAAAAAGAAATAATAGAGGCTAACAAAACAGAGCTGGCAGGAATAATGTCAAGGGTGTTTGAGCAATCCAGGAATATGGAGGAGTTGGACAAAGAAGTATGGAAGATTCGGTTAGAGCATGCGGATGACCTATTAGCGGTTAAAAAAGTATGCGATGACATAATTACATGGATAAATAAAAATGAGCCTAAAATAGGCAAAAAGTCATTAGAGGTTTTTTACGGCTCCTTGAAGGAAATTATAATAGAAAAATTTCCCAATCCCTCGACTCAAGTCTCGGTGGCTACAGATGAAATGAAAGAGAAGCTAAATAATCTGGAACAATCCCGGCCGGAATTAGGAGAAGCAGTGTGGAAATTTGGAAAATTTTTGAGTAATAGGTTAAATCCTAAAATAAACCCTATGGGGTTTATTTTAGCCGCTCAATTAGCAATTTACGATTTGCAAAAAGGAATAGATGGTTTTACAGACAAACCTATAAATAACCATCTCATTGGCTATCCTTCACAAGTTTATGCTCAATTTAGCATGTCTATACCTATTATTGCTAAAGCAGTTGCTCCCGAAGATTTTGCTAAGCAGGTAGAAGAAATATATAAATCCTTGGGTGGCGCCTCTTCGTCGCTTACTAGGCAAGTCGGCGGTATTGACTTTCGCTCAATGAATATGCTGATTCAGCCAATGGGCAGTTTCAGCGGGCTGGATTTTGCCCCCGTGCTCTTAAGCAGTTCGGCGCTTGAGGCTATGGATTTGGATAAAGAACTTGAAAGCATCACGCGGATGGCCTCAAGGAGTATGCTTCCTTCTCCCCAAAGGCTGAAAGAATACATCAGCGCCTGCATTTTTAAGGGAAAGGTAGGGGAAAAGGCGGATGACTTTATCCTCTCTATGCTGGAGGTATTCCAGCTCCAGGCCGAGGAGGGCATAGAAAGCGCTCCCGCCGAGAGAGAGGCGGTGGTTATGGCCGACACCCGCAGTTATGTCCTGCCGGAAGAGAGATTGGCCGCCGGTAATAACCATAGCCTGAATTAATTAATTTTAAAAACGGCATAACAAACCCGCTAAAGTTTTGATTGGCGGGTTTGTTATTTTTGGTATAATAACTGCTATGAATACCCTGGTGATTAATTGTGGCAGCTCCTCGGTCAAATATAAATTCTACTCGATGCCAAGAGAGGAGTTGATAGCTAAGGGCGCGATTGACAAGATTGGCGAGAAGGGGAGCCGTATAAAGAACCACCTTCAGGCATTAGAAAGGGTATTAGGAGAAATTAAAGAGGTAGACGCGATAGGCCACCGGGTGGTCCATGGGGGTGAGCAGTTTCAGGAGCCGGTGGTTATTAATAGCGGGGTTATCCGCAAGATAAAAACCTGCTCTGGCCTGGCGCCTTTGCATAATCCGGCGAATCTTGACGGAATCAGGGCCTGCGGAGAGATTTTAAAGAATGTCGAGCAGGTGGCGGTATTTGATACTGCTTTTCATCAGAGCCTGCCGGAGAGTGCATATATCTATGGCCTTCCCTATAGGCTTTATCAGCAATACGGAATCCGTAAATACGGTTTTCACGGCTCAAGCCACGAGTATGTGGCCCGGGAAGCGGCGGGAAGGCTAAAGAAAGATATTTCCGCGGTGAATTTGATAACCTGCCATTTAGGCAACGGTTGCAGCGTTACGGCAATAAAAAATGGCAAGTCCGTGGATACCAGTATGGGGTTTACGCCTTTGGAAGGCTTGTTGATGGGCACGCGCTCCGGAGATATTGACCCTGCGGTAGTAACCTATTTGATACAGAGAAAAAAGATGTCCGTTTCTTCTGTTGACGCGCTTTTAAATAAGGAAAGCGGCCTTAAGGGAATTTCTGGCGTCAGCAATGATATGCGTAAAATTAAGGAGGCCGCCGGAAAAGGTAATCTGAGGGCAAAGCTGGCTATAGAAATTTTTGTCTACCGCATCCAAAGGTATATCAGCGCCTATATGGGGATTTTAGGCAAGGCGGACGCTATTGTGTTTACCGCGGGAATAGGTGAGAATCACCCTGATATCGTGCGGAAAATATGCAAAGGGCTTTTCGGGAACCTGAAAATAAAACCCCGGGTAATGGTTATTCCCACAGATGAGGAGCTGATGATCGCCCGCCAAACATATAGAACATTGAGGGGAACATTGAGGGGTCAGACCTCAACCTTAGAAGTTAGGACGCGTAATCAATCGGTGGCGCGGCGCATCTGTGATAATATTAAAAAATAATAAGGAGCGAAAAATAATGTTGCGAATAATGTTAAAGTCAAAGATACACCGGGTGAGGGTAACCGAGGCCAATTTGCAGTATAAAGGCAGTATAACTATCGATAAGAAATTGCTCGATAAGGCCGATATTCTTCCGGGCGAAAAGGTTGAGGTGTTAAATCTGCATAACGGCACCCGTCAGGAGACCTACGCTATTGAAGGAAGACCTGGTTCTGGGGTAGTCTGCTTGAACGGCCCAGCCGCCCGGCATGCCTGCGTGGGGGATATCCTGGTTGTTTTGGCTTACGGGATGATTGAAGATAAGGATGCCAAAAAACTCAAGCCCAAGGTTGTTTTTGTGGATGAGAAGAACAGGATTGTAAAAAAATAAAGTTTGTTGATAGTTGGTAGTTTATGGCTTGTCTGTTGCGATAAGCCTTAAGCTATATGCTATAAACTATAAACCATCAACTATAAATTAATTATATGTTAGAGCGGATTTATATTATCGGCGAGCCGATTTTAAGAAAGCCGGCTCAGGCGGTAGAAAAAGTAGCCCAGGTAGAGCGGGAGATTTTTGAGCAGATGCTTAAGCTGATGCGCCGGGCCGAAGGCATTGGCCTGGCGGCAAATCAGGCGGGTATTGATAAGCAGATGTGCGTTATTTGCGTTGAAGACAAGGTTTTGAAATTAGCTAACCCCAGAATCATTAAAAAAAAAGGGCAGGAGGCCATTGAAGAGGGATGTCTGAGTCTGCCCGGGATAACGGTCAAGGTAAAAAGGGCCAGGGAGGTAACCTGCCAGGCCTTGGATGAAAATAATCAGCAGATTGAATTTGAGGCCGGCGGCTTATTGTCCAGGGCCGTTCAGCATGAGATTGACCATTTGATGGGAAAGCTGATTATTGACTACGCTTCGGTGTGGCAAAAATCAGCCTTAAAGGAAAAAATCAAGCAGTTGAAATCAAAAAATGCCTAAAGACGTTGACAGCGCGGCTTGCCATAAGCGGCTTCCTTCCTGGTTTCGCCAAGAAATCCCTCAAGACACGGGTTTTATTAAAAACCGCCTGAAGGAATTTGAGAATTCAGGGCTGAACACGGTGTGCTTAAGCGCCAGGTGCCCTAATTTAAGTGGCTGTTTTAAGGAGAACAGCGTAACCTTTATGATTATGGGTTCAAGCTGCAGCCGCGATTGCGGTTTTTGCGCCGTAGGCAAGGGCAGGCTTAATCCTCTGGAGCTTTCTGAAGCTTATAATTTAGCCCTGACTATTAATAGGTTGAACTTAAGCTATGTGGTGATTACCTCAGTTACCCGGGATGATCTGCCTTTTGGCGGGGCAAGCCAATACGCGCGGGCAGTGTATTTGATAAGAAAGATCAACCCCGGGAAAAAGATCGAATTATTAATTCCGGATTTCAGAAACCAGCCGGAGGCGATTTCTTTGGTAGCTAAATCCTGCCCGGATATTATCGCCCATAATCTGGAAACCGTGGAAAGCCTGTATCAAGAAGTGCGGCCTTTGGCAGATTACCGGCAGTCTTTAGAGGTGCTAAGGAAAGTCAAAAATTTGGGATTTGCTGGTTGGGTGAAATCTGGTATAATGCTGGGATTTGGCGAGAGCCGGGAAGAGGTGGTTAAGGCAATCAAGGATTTAAAAGAATCCGGCTGCGATATTCTGACCTTAGGCCAATACCTGGCTCCTTCCGGCAGGCATATCCCGGTTAAGGAGTTCATTAATCCGGAGCAATTTGAGTCTTATCGCAGGGAAGCCCTGAATCTTGGTTTTAAAGCGGTCTATTCCGGCCCCTTAGTGAGGAGTTCGTATAAAGCAGAAGAAGTATATCGCAAGGTAGATAATAGCGTATAGCGTGTAGCGTATAGAAAAACTATCCGCTATCCGCTATCCGCTATCCGCTAAAAAATGTATGACTTAATCATCATCGGCGGCGGTCCCGCGGGATTGACCGCTGGCCTATACGCCGGAAGAAGCCGCTTAAAAACCCTGCTTTTAGAAAAAACCGGGTTGGGCGGGCAGATTATTCTTTCTCCTACTATTGAAAATTATCCCGGTTTTGCCGGAGGCGTTGCCACCGCGGACCTGATCCTGGCGATGCACAAGCAGGTGGAGGAGTTAGAGGTTGAGATTAAGGCTGATGAGGCGCTCAGGATAGATCCCCAGCCCGGATGTTTTAAGGTTGCGGCCCAGGAGGCTGAATATCAGGCTAAGGCAATTATCATTTCTACCGGGGCCTGTCCCAAAAAGTTAGATATCCCGGGCGAAGGAAGACTGATTGCCAGGGGAGTGTCTTACTGCGGGACCTGCGACGGTCCGCTTTTTAAGAATAAGGATATCTTTGTGGTCGGAGGTGGGGACAAGGCGGTTGAGGAGGCTATATTTTTAACCCGCTTTGCCCGCAAGGTTACCTTGATTCACCGCCGGGACCAATTGCGGGCCAGCAAGATACTTCAAGAGAGGGTTCTGGAGAATAAAAAGATCGAGATTCTCTGGAATACTATACCTCTTGAGGTCCTGGGCGAAAAGACGGTCGCGGCCTTGCGGATTAAAAATTTAAAAAGTAATACGATTTCAGATGTTGCCTGTTCCGGGATATTTATCTTTGTGGGAATCCATCCCCATACGGCTTTTCTGGGTAATTTGGTAAAGCTGGATGAAACCGGCTTTATCTTAACCAATGAAGATATGGAAGCCTCAATCAGCGGCATCTTCGCCGCCGGAGACTGCCGCAAAAAGACCCTGACCCAGGTAGTAACTGCCTGCGCGGATGGGGCAATCGCGGCTTTTAATGCTAATCGTTATTTAGAAACCAGGGATTAAAATAATGGAAAATTTTGTATCTAAAAATAATGACTTGAATAATTGGGTTGAAGAAATGGCGGCGATGTGTAAGCCGGAAAGGATAGTCTGGATAGACGGTTCAGAAACAGAGAAGAAAATCCTGGAAAAGGAGGCCTTGTCTTCGGGTGAGATTATTCAGCTTAACCAGGAAAAGCTTCCCGGTTGTTTCTTTCACCGCAGCGCCAAAGACGATGTGGCCAGGACCGAGCATTTGACCTTTATCTGCACCAAAAACAAGCAGGCCGCCGGGCCGAATAATAACTGGATGTCTCCCCGCGCCGCCTACGCGAAAGCCAGGGCAATCTTTAAGGGGGCGATGAAGGGCCGGACAATGTATGTTATTCCTTTTTCTATGGGGCCGGTGGGTTCGTCTTTTAGCAAGATTGGAGTAGAGCTGACTGATTCTATCTATGTGGTCCTGAATATGCTGATTATGACCCGGGTGGGTTCGGCTGTCTTGGAAAGATTAGGCCAGGATAGTGAATTCACTAAATGCCTGCATTCCAAGGCCGAACTGGATATCAATAAAAGGCTGATTTTACATTTTCCTGAGGATAATACTATCTGGAGCGTGGGCTCGGGTTACGGCGGAAATGTGCTTTTAGGCAAAAAATGCCTGTCTTTGCGGATTGCCAGTTATATAGGAAAGCGCGAAAGCTGGCTGGCTGAGCATATGTTGATTATGGGCATAGAATCGCCTAACGGACATATTGAATATATTGCCGCGGCCTTTCCCAGCGCCTGCGGAAAGACCAATCTGGCCATGCTTATCCCTCCGGAGGGCCTAAAGAGAAAAGGTTATCGCGTCTGGACCGTGGGGGATGATATTGCCTGGATGCGCGTTGATTCAGACGGCGCGCTCTGGGCTGTTAATCCGGAATCGGGATTCTTCGGGGTGGCCCCGGGGACCAACTCCAAAACCAATCCCAATATGGTTAAGACTATCCAAAAGAATACTATTTATACTAACGTCCTTTTAAGGCCGGATAGGACCGTCTGGTGGGAGGGCGCTGACGGTGAGGTTCCCAAAAGCGGGATTGACTGGCAGGGCAGGCTTTGGAATCCGGGAATGAAAGATGAACAGGGTAATGTGATTAAAGGGGCTCATCCCAACAGCCGTTTCACCACCCCGATTGTTAATTGTCCTTCGGCCTCGTTTCGCATAGAACAGCACCATGGGGTGCCTATCTCGGCGATTGTCTTTGGCGGGCGCAGAGCGCATCTGGCGCCTTTAGTGTATGAGGCCTTTAATTGGCAGCATGGGGTGTTTGTGGGAGCGGCGATGGCCTCGGAAACTACCGCGGCCCAGGCCGGTAAAGTCGGCCAGGTCAGGCGTGACCCAATGGCCATGCTTCCTTTCTGCGGCTACAATATGGCCGAATATTTCCGCCATTGGTTAAATATGGGCAAGGGGATGTCTAAGCCGCCCAGGATATTTCATGTCAACTGGTTCAGGACATCTAACCAGGGAGAATTCCTGTGGCCGGGTTACGGAGAAAATTTACGGGTTTTAGAGTGGATACTTGACCGCTGTAACAATAAAGCCGAAGCTATAAAAACCCCCATCGGATATTTGCCCAGGCCTCACGATATAGATATGACCGGATTGAAGCTCTCTGAAAATGCCTTAGAACAGCTATTGGCGATTGATAATAAGGAGTGGCTTAAGGAACTGGATTTAATTAAGGAATTTTTCGGCCAATTCAAAAAAGACCTGCCTAAGGAGCTCTGGCAGGAGTATGAGGCATTACGGAAGCGGTTGGAATAGAATTTAAGCTTATGTAGTTAAAAAGTGGTAACAGCATAAAACTCTAAATCATAAACAAATCTAAAACTCAAAACCCGAATGTCCAAAACAAAATCTTTGAATTTTGTGTTTTAGGTTTTGAGTTTGTTTAGAGTTTAGGGTTTAGAGTTTAGGGTTTTCGCGGAATGGAATATATGGAGTATATTATTTCTACTAATTTAAAAGACCTTAAGTTGTTTAGGCGGGGTAAGGTCCGGGATGTCTATGATTTAGGTGATAAGCTTTTGATTATCTCTAGCGACAGGATTTCCTGTTTTGACGTGGTTTTACCTACGCCGATTCCTTATAAAGGAATAGTCCTGAACCGGATTTCTCAATTCTGGTTTTCCTTTACCAGGGATATCATAGAAAATCATCTGCTTGGAGCGGATGTCCAAAATTATCCGGAGTCTTTAAAAAAATATACGGATATTTTAAAAGACCGCTCGATGTTAGTTAAAAAGAGCAGGCCTTTGGCTATTGAGTGCATTGTCCGGGGTTATCTTTCCGGCTCCGGATGGAATGAATATCAGCAAAAAGGCTCGGTCTCAGGCCAAAAGCTTCCTCAAGGCCTGAAGGAGTCCGAGAAACTGCCTCAGCCGATATTTACCCCTTCTACCAAGGCCGATGTGGGCCACGACCTGAATATAGATGACCAGGCGGCAATAAAAATCACAGGCCGGGATGTGTATGAACAGGCAAAATCGCGGGCCTTAGCCATATACCGCGAGGCCTCGGAATACGCGCTTAAACGGGGCATAATCATTGCTGACACCAAGTTTGAGTTTGGTATTTTTGAAGACAGGCTTATCCTTATTGATGAGGTTTTGACTCCGGACTCTTCGCGTTTTTGGCCGGTAGATTCTTACGTTAAGGGCAGAGGACAAGCCAGTTTTGATAAGCAGTTTGTCCGGGATTATCTTGAGGGTCTTGGCTGGGATAAAAACCCTCCGGCGCCTGATTTGCCGCCGGAGATAGTTCAGAGAACCAGCGAAAAATATTTAGAGGCCTATGCTATGCTTACCGGAAAAAAAGGCATTCTTAAGTGAAAAAAACCATTTCTACTTCTCTGCGGATTTTTATCAGCTTGGCTTTACTTTTTGTTTTATTTAGAAAGATAGATTTTAGAGGCACCTTTAAGGTTATAGCCCACTTAAACCTGTATTATTTTATGCTGGCGCTGGTCATATTTTTTATCCTTACGATTATGGTTTTTTTCCGCTGGAAGATGCTTCTGGATGCTCATAAGGTGGATGTGCCTTTAATCAGGGCGCTTAATTCTTTCTCCGGCGGGCTTTTTTTGAATCTGTTTACGCCTTCAACCATAGGCGGGGATTTATCCCGGAGTATTGATCTTGGCGCGCATACTAAGCGCTACGGGGTTATTGCCGCTACCGTGCTTTTAGACCGCTTGAGCGGATTTGCCGGGCTGGTAAGTGTGGCCATAGTTTCGCTTATTTTCGGGCATCGGCTGATTGATGATTTTTCAGTTTACGCCACGGTGTCTCTCTTGGCGTGCGTATTGACCGGCGTATTTTTAATTTTATTCAATCAAGGGATATATAACCGGCTCAACCGTTCTATTTCTAATCCCTCGACTTCGCTCGGGATTAGCCCTGAGCAGAGTCGAAGGGCTAAGAGAGGTAAATTTTTGGATAATTTCAAGAAACTGCATTCGGAGATATATTTTTTCCGTCAGCATCGGGGTATTCTCTGCGCTAATTTCCTCTTTTCGATAGTAATTCAAACCGGGGCTTCGCTTTTTTCTTATCTTATCCTGCGCTCATTAAATACCAGGATTAACATGCTTTATCCTCTGGTTTTTAATCCGGTTATCACCGTTATAACCACTATTCCTATTTCCATAAGCGGCCTGGGCTTAAGGGACGCCTCAAGCATCTTTTTTTATTCTAAAGCCGGGGTGTCTAAGGATATCGCCCTGGCTCAATCTCTGCTGAGCTTCGCGGTTATCGCCGTTCTTGGCCTTATCGGAGGCATATTTTATGTCTCTACACTTCATTATCGACGGCTACAACCTAATCAAACAGACGCCCGGGCTGAATAAATCCAGCTTGGAGCTTTCTCGCGCCAGCCTTATCCAATTTATTAAAATCAGCCGCCCCCAGGGCAGTCAAAATAACCGGGTTACGGTGGTCTTTGATGGTTCGACCGCGCTCACCACAGGTGGTCAAGCCAATGCCTCCATAAGCTGGCCGGCTTATCAGGATTCGGGAACAAGAGTTATCTTTTCTCAAGGGATGAGCGCGGATGAGAAGATAAAGGAATTGGTTGAGTCTGCGGCTAACCCTAAAAATATAGTAGTAGTTACCAATGACCGGGATATCCAGAGCTGTGTCAGGCGTTTACAGGCGCGGATAAAAACTGTCCAGGAATTTACGAATATATTTAAGGCACAACCGCCAGGTCCCGGCCCGGAAAACAGGCCCAAGTTATCGCCAGAATCCGCGCTGAGGATTACCGAGGAGATGAAGAAGCTCTGGCTTTAGGCAGGATAAACAGGGATTTTTTTACACGGATTGGCAAATTTGCTAAAAAAAGAAAATTACCTTAAATTCTTAGGTACTGCCGGGGCGCGCTTTGTAATGATTAAGCAGCTACGCTCCTCCGGAGGCATTTGGATTTCTTATCAAGGCACCAATTTGATTATTGACCCGGGTCCGGGAAGTATTACCCGCTGCGCTCTTTCCAAGCCTAAAATTGATCCTACCGAATTAGATGGCATTATCCTTACTCATCGCCACTTAGACCATTCTAATGATCTGAATGTGATGATTGAGGCGATGACCGAGGGCGGTTTTAAAAAACGGGGCACGGTGTTTCTGCCCGCGGATGCCATGGATGAGGAGCCGGTAATCTTAAAGCATCTGCGTCCGGTGGTGGGCAGTATAGAAATCTTAGCAGAAAAAAAGCATTACCAGATAGGTGGAATTAAGTTTAGCGTGCCTTCTAAGCAGGCTCATCCGGTGGCCACTTACGGCCTGATTTTTGATTTTGGTTTTTCGCTTGCCCTTATTTCGGACACCAAATATTTTCCGGCCCTGGAGCAGTTATATAAAGCCGATGTGCTTATCATCAATGTAGTTTTTTATGAGGAAAGGCCTGGTGTAGACCACTTAAGCCTTCCCGATGCGCGAAAGATTATCCAAGGCATAAAACCCAAAACCGCTATCTTAACCCATTTCGGAATGACTATGCTCCAGCATAAGCCGCACACCCTGGCCAAGCAGTTATCGCTAGAGTTAGGGACAGAAGTCCTCGCCGCCTACGACGGAATGAAGTTTGATTTGACCAGTTAAGACCAGTTAAGGAAAAAACTTATTGACAAGATATTTTTGAGTGATATACTTTTAATAGTAAAGAAGTCTGCGGGAGATGGCGGTAAGCAGTGGACCCGTAGACCTTTTTTATTTTCTTAGTAATGTGAAAAATTTCACAAGATAAAATGATAAGCGTAGATCAAGCCAGAGAAATTATCCTGAAGAACATCTTCCGCGTAAAAGAGAGTGAGCCGATTAAGATTGAATCGGCTTTGGGGAGGGTGTGCGCCTTGGATATAAAATCCAAAGAAAACATTCCTCCTTTTGATAACAGCGCCATGGACGGCTTCGCGGCGCGAGCCGAAGATGTAAAAGGCTCGACAGGAAAGAATCCGAAAATTTTAGAGGTGGTGGGGAGTTTGGCGGCAGGATATACCGCTGGCAAAATAATCCGGCGGGGTGAGGCAATTAGAATTATGACCGGAGCGCCCTTGCCTAATGGGGCCGACAGCGTGGTGATGGTGGAGGATACAAGAGTAGTCCACAGTCCACAGTCCACAGTCCACAGTAAAAGGAAAGAATTGGTTGAGATATTCAAAGAGATTGAGAAGGGGGAGAACGTCCGCTATTCGGGAGAGGATGTTAAGAAGGGCGAGGTTGTGATTCCTAAGGGCTCAATCCTAAAATCCGGTCATATCGGGATGCTGGCGTCTTTGGGGTTTAACCGGATTAAGGTTTTTAGAAAAGCAAAAGTAGCAATATTGGCAACCGGCGATGAATTGGTACAAATCAAGCAAAAGCTGGCCCCGGGGAAAATCCGTAATTCCAACAGCTATTCGTTATACGCGCAGGTGCTTAAAGCGGGAGCCCTTCCTATATTGTTAGGAATTGCCCGGGATAATAAGAAAGCCATAGAGGATAAGATTCGCCAGGGCCTAAGCGCGGATGTGTTAATTGTCTGCGGAGGGGTTTCGGTGGGGGATTACGATTTTGTCAAGGATGTTTTGAAGGATGTGGGCACGGAAATGAAATTCTGGCGGGTGGCTATGAAGCCGGGAAAGCCTCTGGCCTTTGGCTTAATGAGAAAAGTTCCGGTATTTGGTCTGCCGGGAAATCCGGTCTCCGGTATGGTTAGTTTTGAGCAGTTTGTGCGCCCGGCGCTTCTAAAGATGTCCGGGGCTAAGGATATCTTTAGGCTTCGTCTTCCGGCGGTTTTTAGCGGGAATTTTGAGAAGAAAAAGGGATTGAGGTATTTTCTGCGGGTGATTTTGACCAATAAGGACGGCCGGATGTATGCCTCTCTTACCGGGCCTCAAGGGTCGGGCATATTAAGATCAATGGTTTTGGCTAACGGGATCGCGGAATTGCCCGAAGATATGGAGGCTATCCGCGCCGGCGAAAGCGCGGAGGTAACCTATCTGGAGTAGATATGCTGGATATAGGAAAAGAATTTAAGCTGAAATTATTTATTAATGGTAAAAATGTCACGTTAAAGCCATTTTTAAAAAATTTCATCAAACAGATTATTTTGAGTATGGTCTTTAATCTTGACGGAATTAAAGATCCTAAGAAGATAGAGCTGATGATTGAAAAGGAAAGGAGATAAAAATGTGGAATAGATTTTTTAAGTTGGCGGTGTTAGTCTTGTTTTTATTTAATATAGCGGTGGTCAATGTTTTTGCCGAAGGTTCAAATGAAGAGGAGTTGACAGTTTTAAAATCCCAGGTTCAGGAGCTATTAAAGAGGATTGAGAAATTAGAGGTAGAGCAGGTAGTGAGCAAGGAAGAGAGCAAAAAGGCAAAAGAAGAGGTGACGAAATTAAAGGAAACTTCTCAGGCGCAGCAGGCGGGGAGGGTGGATTTGGCGAATACCTTATCAAAACTAAAGATTAAAGGCCGGGCAGCCTTAGGATTTTTTGACTCAGGTAAAGCCGGATCATATCCCGCCGGCTCTTTTGAAATGCCTGATGCCAAACTCCAGTTCGGATTTCAGCCGGATGAAATAAATACCTTAGTTCTGCGCTTTAATCTGAATAATGCCACCGCCCAAAGCCCGCTCCTGGATTACTTTTACCTTCAATCCAAGGATTTTATCCCGGCATTAAAAGATTCACCGTTTAGCTTGTCCAGCCGTTTAGGAAAATTCAAGCTGGGATTCGGCGAGGAAACCTGGACCGATAACCTGGTTGAAGGCATAGTGCCGTCAAATTCCGCGGCCAGGGCTACCGTGGTTGATGAAGGATTGGAATTTGCCGGAAAGGTGAAGTTGGAGGATATTGGCCTGAAACCTTTAGGCTGGGTGGTATCGGTTTCTGACGGAAATTCAGGAGTTGGTTCAGACTCAACTGCCAGCAAGGCCTTTATGGGAAAACTATATCATAACCCTATCGAGCCGTTGTATGTGTCCGGCAGTTATTATAACTCAGGTGAGTTGGATAGCTCAAGCTCTGAGATGTCTATTGCCGGTGTAACCAGCGCGATTCAAAGCGGTATGGCCTGGAGAAGGAGCGTGTGGGAATTAGATGCCCGCTATGATTTTGGTAAAGGCAAAAAACCGCTTGAGCCCATAGTCTTTAGCGATAGCAAGGCAATTGTCCGGCTCTCATACGGCGAATTTAAAGATGACGGCAATAGAACCCGCAGTGGTAATTTCGGGTTCGTGGATGGAATCTACAATCTGAATAAAAAGTTTTACGCCGCCGGCAGATATAGCTTTATTGATATGAATGGTGATGTTACCGCGACATTAAACAGCGTTACCGCTAACAGATACGACCGCTTTTCTCTGGGTGGAGGGTATCACTGGAGCGATAACGTAATCCTAAAGCTCGGTTACGATTGGAATAAGAACTCAGGCCCAAGCGTGAATGACGCGGATGATAACCTGCTTTCCGCGCTTGTAGCTACACAGTTTTAATGAAGCCACGGCTTACGGAGCGTAGTGAACGCAAGCCGTTGGCTGAATTAACCCCGCACCTTTTCATAATCAATAAAAAACATATCTAAGAGGCGCGGGGTTAGAGGAAATTATTCTATATGAGGTGAAGCCGTGAAAACCGATACTCAAGAGAAGAAAAAACTCAGCCGTAAAGATTTTCTGAAGTTAGCCGGCGTTGCTACGGTAGCCGGCGGCGCGGGCAGTTTGTTAGGTTTAAAGAAGGGCCTGGCCAGGGAAGAGCAGCCAACGCAGGCGGTGGATGTTGATTTGTCTAAGCTGCCTCAGGATATAGTGCAAAAGAATGAACTCTTGCGGATGCAGGAAGATTTGCTGCGTGCCCTTAAGAAACCGCTTAAAGAAAGAAAGTGGGCAATGGTTTTGGATTTGCGTAAGTGTATCGGCTGCTCTGCCTGCACTATCGGATGTAAGGCCGAGAATGTTCTGCCTCCGGGAGTGGTGTATAGGCCGGTGATGGATGAAGAGATAGGTGTTTTTCCTAAGGTAACCCGCCGTTTTACTCCCCGGCCCTGTATGCAATGCGAGAATCCTCCCTGCACCCCTGTTTGCCCGGTAAAGGCAACCCATAAACGCGAAGACGGCGTTGTAGTTGTAGATTATGAGCGCTGTATCGGCTGCCGCTATTGCATTACTGCCTGCCCTTATAATGCCCGCACCGCTGATTTTGGCGAGGAGTATACCGAAGGCACCCCTAAGGTAGAGGAGTATGAATCGCGTCCGAGTTTTGAATATAAAAAGAAGTGGCCGCGTAAGCATGGCGTATCTCCGATAGGTAACGCGCGCAAATGCCATTTCTGCATCCACCGAATAGAGGAAGGATTGCTTCCCGCCTGCGTAACCACCTGTATCGGCGGGGCAACCTATTTTGGCGATAATAATGATACGGATAGCCTGGTTTCTGAGTTAATTTCCAGGCCAAATATCACTACCCTAAAAAGCGAATTAGGCACCAAGCCAAAAGTCTATTACATATGGGGGTAAAAAATGAGATTGCTCTATAAGATATTCTGGGGAATATGTTTTGCCGTGGGGGCTATGGCAGTAGGAGAGCGTTTAGTCATAGGTAAGAAATTGCTTAATTTGGGCAGCTATGTAACCTGGGGGTTGTGGGTTTCGCTTTATATTTATTTGGTGGGATTATCCAGCGGCGCCTACATTTTTACTTCTCTGGCTTCAGTTTTTAAATTAGAGCGCTTTGCTAAGTTACGAAGAATCTCTTTGTTAACCAGTTTGGTAACCTTGCTCGCGGCGCTTGTCGCGATTGTTCTGGATCTGGGGCATTGGGAGAGATTTTGGTATGTCCTTATTTATCCTACTCCATCTTCAATGATGAGTTGGATGGTCTGGCTCTATAGCCTTTACCTTTTATTGCTTGTAACGCAAGTGTTTTTTGTTTTTTCCGCTAAGGCTGAAAAAGCGCGCTTTTTGTTTTTGATAGGGTTTCCTTTAGCCATCGCTATTCCTGTCTGCGGGGGATCACTCTTTGGGGTAATTGGTGCCCGGCCCTATTGGCATTCGGCAATATTCCCGGTCCTATTTTTCTTTGAGGCGCTTCTTTCCGGAGTAGCGCTTATTACTTTCCTGGGGATCGTTTTTGGCCTTGCCAAAGATGATAAAGAGGAGATATTTATTATTCTTCCCAAGATACTTTTAGGGTTATTAGCGGCAAATATCGTCTTAGAGGCTAGCGTTATGGCAGTACCTCTTTGGGGGCAGATTGCCTATCATATAGACGCGGTGAAGCTGGTTTTGTTCGGTGAATTTTGGTGGGTGTTTTGGATCGCGCATATCGGCTTGGGCTGTCTTATTCCTTTACTTTTATTGTTGAGTAAAACCAATATCATTAAGGCGGCGGTTGCTTCAGGATTAATTGCTATTACCTTTATGAGCGTGCGGCTTAATATCGTAATTCCGGCTCTGGCAATTCCGGAATTAAAGGGTTTAGAGAGCGCTTTTATTGAGAAACGCCTTATGTTTTCTTACGTGCCAAGCCTGCATGAGTGGCAGGTGAGTTTATTTATTGTTGCTTTGGCTGTTGGTTTATTTTACGCGGGATTGAAGCTGCTTCCTTCCTTAGAAAGGAGAAAAGCCTGATGGAAAAGACAAATACTTTTTTAGAAAAGCCTTTATCCCGGAAGAAATTCCTCCAGCTTTCAAGCGCGACCGGAGCATTATTAGGCGCGGCCCTTATGGAAAGTCGCGACGCGTTAGCCGATAATATGAAAGAGGCATCTTATGATTTGAATAAGGCTGAGAATATCATCAACAGCGTCTGCCTGCAATGCAATACCGGTTGCTCCATAAAAGTAAAACACCTTGACGGCTTGGTAGTTAAGATTGACGGCAATCCCTACAGCCCCTGGACAATGTGGCCGCATATACCGTATAAAACTTCTCTGAGTGAGTCCGCGGCAATTGACGGGCATATTTGTCCCAAAGGGCAATCCGGGATTCAGACGCTTTATGACCCGTATCGTATCCGTCGGGTGCTTAAGCGCGCGGGCAAACGCGGTGAAAATAAGTGGGTGAGTATTTCCTTTGATCAGGCGGTAAATGAGATTGTTAACGGCGGAAAGCTTTTTAGTAATGTGCCGGGTGAAGAGAATAGGGTTATTGAGGGGCTAAAAGATATTTGGGTATTACAGGATCCCAAGGTTTTTAAGGCAATGGCCGCTGATATTAAGGAAATCTGGCATACCAAAGAAAAGGAAGAGAAAGAGAAAAAGGTTAAGGATTTTCAAGAAAAATATAAAGAACATATTGATAAGTTGATTGACCCGGCTCATCCGGATTTCGGCCCGAAGAATAACCAGTTGCTTTGGATTCATGGCCGGCTTAAAAGCGGCCGCTCGGAGTTTTTTAAGCGCTTTATTCAGGATTCTTTTGGTTCAACGAATTTTCACGGCCACACCACGGTCTGCCAGGGTTCGCTCTATTTTACCGGAAAGGCGATGTCCGACCAATTTGACTTTGACGAGAAAGATAAAAAGGCCAAGTGGGCAGGGGGCAAAAAGTTTTATTGGCAGGCGGACCTTTCGGGAGCGGAGTTTGTGATTTTTGTGGGCGCGTCGGTCTTTGAGGCTAATTACGGGCCGCCTTTTCGCAGTAATAAGCTTACCCAGGGCATGGTTTCCGGAAAGCTGAAATATGTGGTAGTTGACCCTCGCCTTTCTAAAACCGCGGCTAAGGCCTGGAAGTGGCTTCCGGTTAAACCCGGGACAGAGGCGGCCCTGGCCTTGGCCATTACCCGTTGGATTATTGAGAACGAAAAATACAATCTTAAATATCTCGCTAACGCGAATAAGGCTTCGGCCAAGGCGGATAATGAGCCTAACTGGAGTAATGCTTGTTGGTTGGTTAAGATCAAGGAGGGCAAGCCCGGGGAATTTCTACGGGCTTCGGATTTGGGATTGGAGAAGCCTCTTAAGAACAAGACCTTAAAAGACGGCAGTTTAGTGGAATACGAATTTGATAATTTTGTCTGTTATTCCGGATCTCAAGCGGTTACCTTTGACCCTAACGACCCGGACAATCCGGCTAAGGGGGATTTGTTGGTTGATACTGAAATTAACGGAATCAAGGTAAAATCAGTTTTAGTGATAATCAGAGATGAGGCTTTTAGGTTTAGTCTGGATGAGTGGGCTAATCTTTGCGGCTTGGAGGTTAAAGATATTATTGAAATTTCTCAGGAATTTACCAGCCACGGAAGGAGAGCGGTCGCGGATATTCACCGGGGGGTGTCCCAGCATACCAATGGTTTTTACAATGTTTTGGCCTGGTATACCCTCAATCTTTTGATTGGTAATTTTGATTGGCAGGGAGGACTGTCCCAGGCATCCACTTATGATAATACCGGAGAAAAGGAAGGTAAGCCTTATGATATGGGGAAGCTGCATCCTAAGAAAATCTCTCCTTTTGGCATCAGTATTATTCGCCATGATGTAAAATACGAAGAGACGACCCTGTTTTCCGGTTATCCGGCTAAGCGCCCCTGGTTTCCCATGGCCTCGGATATTTATCAGGAGATATTACCTTCCGCGCAAGACGGCTATCCTTATCCGGTAAAGGCCTTGATTATGTATATGGGGTCTCCTGTTTATTCCCTGCCCGCGGGCCAGACCCAGGCCGATGTCCTGGCGGATAGTAATAAGATACCCCTATTTATCGCCTCGGATATAACGGTGGGAGAGTCCTCGTTATACGCGGATTATATCATTCCGGATCTTTCTTATTTAGAGCGCTGGGAGTTTCAGGGTTCGCATCCTTCGGTAATCTGGAAGGTCCAGCCCTTGCGCCAGCCCGCGGTCGCGCCTATCCCGGAAGAGGTGGAGGTGTTTGGAGAAAAAATGCCCATTTCCCTGGAGGCTTTTTTCTTAAAAGCCGCGCAGATAATGAATATGCCGGGTTTTGGCAGGGGCGGATTTAAGGAAGGCCTGGATTTACTGCGGCCGGAGGATTATTATTTAAAGATGGCTGCTAATGTCGCCTTTGGCGATGAGAAAGACGGCTCCAAGGCAGTGCCGGAGGCTGACAATAAAGAAATAGATATTTTCTTGAAGGCCAGGAGGAACCTGCCGCGAAGCGTTTTCGATGCCGATAAATGGCGCAAAGCCCTGACTCCGGAATTATGGAAGAAGGTGGTATATCTCTTGAACCGGGGAGGCAGGTTTGAGGATTTTGAGAAGGCCTTTGATGGAGAGCAGTTAAAGAATAAATACGGCAAGCAGATTAATATATACATTGAAAAATTAGTAAAGATAAAAAATTCCATTACCGGAAAAGGCTTCCTTTCAACGGCCGCGTATTTACCCATTGCTGATTCCCAGGGTAAGGCTATAGAGGATGAGGCGGAGGGTTTTGATTTGAATCTGATTACTTATCGGGAGATTGCTCAGTGTAAGAGCCGGACTATTTCCAATTATTGGCTCTTAAGCCTGCTGCCGGAAAATTTTATCCTTTTAAATTCTCGGGATGCCCTGCGCTTGGGGTTTAATAATGGAGATTTGGCAAGGATAGTTTCCCAGAGTAATCCCCGTGGTATTTTGGATTTAAAGGCGGGTCAAGTCCAGCCGATGACAGGCCGGCTTAAGGTTATTGAGGGGATAAGGCCAGGGGTGATTGCTTTTTCTTTAGGCCACGGCCATTGGGCTTACGGCGCGCGAGATATTCTGGTTGACGGTAAGATTGTCAAGGCGGATAAGCGCCGAGGCGCTGGGATCAACGCCAATGCCGTGATGCGCATAGACCCTTATTTAAAGAATACCTGTTTAGAAGATTTAGTGGGGGCGTCGGTTGCTTTCTATGATACGTATGTTAAATTAGTGAAAGCCTGAATGGCAGGCGCGGTAAAAGGAGGATAGAGAAATGAAGGATGATTCAGGAGCTAAGACAATGCGAATCGGATTGAATGTGCCGCTTTTTGTCGCGTCATTATGCGCGATGCTTATTGGCGCGCCGCTTTTGGGGCTTATTGGGGTTTGGGGGTTTCTTGTCCAGGGTAAGGCGGTGCCGGCATTCTTAAAAGTGCTCCACGCGCATATTTGTTGGTGGTCGCTGGTTATGGTGATTTCCTCTTTGATTGTGCCGCATCTGTCTTTAAAACCCGCGATAAAGAAGCTGATAACCTGGGTAAGTTTTTTGCTTATCCCGGTGTATGTGATATTGATGACCATGCATTATACTATGGAGCATCCCTATAAGCTTATCCTTGGGGCTTTAGGCTCGTTTTATGTGAGTTGGCCGGGGGTAGGGGTTTTTGTATGCGAATCCGGTTTCTTCGCGGTGATGATAGGGCTTGGGCTTTTAGCCGCGGGAGTAAAAATACCTTTTCTTACCAGCGACAGGCCTGAGCTATCACGCTATGAAATCAGCTCCTCAGTGGAAATCCCTCGCAAGTCATTCGTAGGGTATAGTTTTTTTCTTTCAATCGCGGTAATAACCGGTTTTCTTATTCTCTTTTTATTTACCTTACAGCATAAAGCGGTAACACCCGCGGCATTAGTCCAGATGCATACCCATTTAGGAATTTTCGCGGTGGGGCTGGTGATGGTTCCCCTGGCAATGAGCGCGGTAGGGGCAAAAAAGGAAAAAATACGCTTTGCCTCTACTTTAGGAAACACGGTGGTCTTTCTCACATTGGCAGGTTTATTAATCTTTATTTTCTTTAAAACTCATAGCATTATCTGGATAGCTCCGGGGTTATTGTATGTCTTTTTCTTATTTCTCGGCTGGCACAGTTTATGGGGAGGTTTCGGCCTGCGGGAGGGGCTCAATCATTTTACCCGCGTAGCCTTGATTTTTATCTGGGGGGCGATGTTGTTTTATGCCCTGGTGGGGCCGCTTTTGGGTTTACTCTACGATACTCATCCGAATTTGACCGTAACCTATAAACAGGGCGGCGCTAAAGCCGCGGGAATTTATCAGTCCGTCCCCGGTGATAATCAGCTTCATCTGGGAGCATACCCGGACCCTGAACATTATCCGGGGACAGCTCCGGTAAAGGGCACTCCGCGCGGCCTTGAGAACCTGCATTTAAGCCCTACCTCCTGGAGCCATGTGGCGATTTTCTGGCTGATAATCCTGCTTATTTTTGGAGATGGTATCTTAAAGACTATCGGCCGGCCCACGCTTATTTTCTTATTAGCGGTAACCATTGCCCAGGCGCCGTTTTTTAATTCTATCGGCAGAATTGGCGCCTGGTTAGATATAAAGGGAGGCCCGGGGCCTTTGTATCTGGTGGGCCATCCGCTTAAGACGTTGAATATCATTATGCTGATGATAGTTATGATATTGTGGTTAAAGAAAACCAAAAAATGATAGTTGAGGAAATAAAAATTAAAGAGGTTCTGGAAGGGACAAAGAGCCCTTCTTTGGAAAATGTCCGCGATGTCCTGGCTAAGGCCCGCGAGAAAAAAGGATTAGGTTTGGATGATGTCGGAATTTTGTTAAATTCTGATGCCGTGCGAATCAAAGATGAATTGTTCCAAACCGCCGCCCGGGTTAAGGATGAAATCTACGGAGAGAGGATTGTCTTTTTCGCTCCCTTATATGTTTCGGATTTCTGCGTGAATGGGTGCGCCTATTGTAATTTTCATACTGAGAATAAAGGGTTAAAGCGTAAAAAACTCTCTTTGGATGAAATAGAAAAACAGGTGGGATTCCTGATTGATATGGGGCATAAGCGCCTGCTCCTGGAGTTCGGGGAAGACCCGGCGCATAATGATATTGATTATGTCCGAGCGGTTATTGAGAAGATATATTCGCTAAAGAGGGAAAAGGGGAATATCCGCCGGCTTAATGTTAATATCGCCGCCACCACAGTTGAAAATTACCGCAAGCTAAAGACAACCAATATTGGAACCTATCAGCTTTTTCAGGAGACCTATCACCGCGAAACCTATAAAAAACTGCATCAGGGGCCTAAGGCGGATTATGACCGCCAGATTAGCGCTCATTTACGGGCCTTTGAGGCCGGGCTGGATGATTTAGGCCTGGGGGTTTTGTTTGGGCTTTATGATTGGAGATTTGAAGTTTTGGCTTTAATCGCTCATGCTCAATATTTAGAGAAAGAGCTGGGGGTCGGCCCGCATACCATTTCCGTGCCCCGTTTCTGCCCGGCCTCCGCGGTGAGTTATCAGCCGGAATATCCGGTCAGCGACGCGGATTTCCTTAAGCTAATTGCCATAATCCGCCTGGCAGTGCCCTATACCGGAATGATTCTCTCTACGCGGGAGACCTCGGCAATACGAAAGCAGGCCTTTAAAATCGGGATATCCCAGGCCTCAGCCGCGTCAGCCGCCTCTCCTGGCGGCTACGGCAGTAATGTTAAAGATGAAGCGCAGTTTAAACTCCGGGATGAGCGGCCGCTTGCCGAGGTAATTAAAGGCGTTGTGGATGATAAAATGCTGCCCAGCTTTTGCACCGCCTGCTATCGCAGGGGCAGGACAGGAGAGGCCTTTATGGAGCTTTCTAAGCCGGGTGAAATCCATACCTTCTGCCGCTCCAACGGCTTATTGACCTTTGCCGAATATCTGGAAGATTTCGGAAACGGCCTCTACAAAAAAGGCTACCAGACGATAGAATTTTATTTAAACCAGATAGAAGACGAAGGCCTGCGCCAGCAAACTAAAGAGCGCCTCAAAAAGATTAAGCAAGGAGAAAGAGATTTATATTTTTGATCACCCTAACCTCTAACCACCAACTTCTAACCTCTCTAATTTATATATTGTTATGTGTTACGCTATCCCCGGAAAAGTTGTAGAGATAAACGATAAAATCATTACCGTTGACTATTTTGAGGAACGCAAAAAAGCCCGCAATGATTTTTATCAG
Source organism: Omnitrophica bacterium GWA2_41_15 (assembly GCA_919902675.1). Classification (GTDB taxonomy): domain Bacteria; phylum Omnitrophota; class Gorgyraeia; order Gygaellales; family UBA12090; genus UBA12090. Next base: position 87,241 of record CAKKRH010000010.1, on the reverse strand, counting down.
GATTTAACAGTCGGGGAATATGTCTACGCCCAGGGCGGATTTGTGGTCCAGAGAATTTCCCAGGCCGAAGCCTTAAATATCCTTAAAACCTGGCAAGAGCTCTTTGTCAAACTCAAAGAGGTTGATTTGCGTCTTACCCGGGAGCCCAAAGACCTGCATCAGATTGCCAATGCCACCCGGCAGAGATATTTAGGTAACTCCTGCTGTATCCACGGAATAATAGAATTTTCCAATTACTGCCGCCAAAACTGCCTTTACTGCGGGATACGTCAGGATAATCTAAAGCTTGCCCGCTACCGGATGAGTCAGGAAGAAATAATTCAGGCTTACGAATACGCGGTAAATGAGCTTAAATTCAAGGCTCTGGTTCTGCAGTCCGGTGAGGACCTTTGGTATGACGCGGAAAAACTCTCTAATATTGTGGGAGAGTTGATGCGCAGGTCTCCGGCTTTACTCATCTTAAGCATTGGAGAGAGGGATATTGAGCTCTATAAAAAATTATATCAGGCCGGTGCCCGGGGAGCGCTGGTTCGTTTTGAAACCAGCAACCCGGAATTGTATGAAAAATACCGTCCCGGACGGACCCTAAAAGAGCGCCTGGCCCTGATTAAGGAATTACAGGCCATTGGTTATCTGATCTTTACCGGATTTTTATCCGGACTTCCCGGAGAGAGCCAGGAGGATGTGCTTAACGATATTGAGCTTACCCATTCCTTAAATCCGGAGATGTTTTCTTTTGGTCCGTTTATTCCCCATCCGGAAACTCCTTTAAGGGACGCCCCGAGTCCTTCCTTAGAATCAACCTTGAACACCATTGCCCGGGCCAGGATTAGGCACCCGGAATCCCGAATATTGGTAACTACTGCCCTGGAAACCCTGGATAAAAACAATGGCGCCCGGGCCGGATTTCTCTCCGGGGCCAATTCCTTGATGATAAACCTTACCCCCAAAAAATACCAGGACCTCTATCAAATCTACCCCCAGCGCGCCGGAACCGAAAAAGAGGCCAAAGATAAGATCAAGGAAGTCTTGGATCTGCTTACCTCCATCGGCCGCGCCCCCACCGACTTAGGCCTGCCGGCTTAAAAACAATCTTTTTTTTAAGAGGACAAATTTTCTTCATTCCTTGACACTTAGGCAAAAATATGGTATTAGATTAATACAGCCACGGAACAGAGAGAAAGGCCTTATGTTCCAGATAACAACTAAACCAGAGCCGGTTAAAAAGAGCGCGGGTTTGGTCTTTTTTTTGTTTCTTTTTCCGATCTTCTCCTCTGAAAGCTTTGCCGCGGACAAGACTCCTCCCATTAAGGCGAGCATTAAGATCAATAACAACTCCTACTATACCTCTTCAAACAACGTTACGCTCACCTTAAGCGCCTCAGACAGCGGCTCAGGGATGAAGAAGGGTAAGATGCGTTTTTCTAACGATCACTCCAACTGGTCAAGCGCGGAATCCTATAAAACTACTAAATCCTGGAGTTTGTCCCCAGGAAACGGCGCCAAGACTGTCTATGCCAAGTTCTCAGATTCATCCGGCAATTGGATGTCACAAGCGGTCAGCGATAACATTAATGTAGACACCGTTAAGCCCTCTAAGCCCAGAGTTACCGATAGTGGCGCAAGCACCAGCTCCACCTCAAGCCTCTATGCCTCCTGGAGCGCAAGCTACTCCATCAGCGGGATTAGCGAGTATCAATATCAGATAACTCAGGACTCAAGCGCCGGGACAGTAAAAGTCAGCTGGACCTCTGCCGGGACATCCACTTCAGTAACCAAAACCGGATTGTCCTTGACTTCAGGCAAAAGCTATTATTTCGGGGTCAAGGCCAAGAACGGGGTGGGCTTTTGGTCGGATGTGGGATACTCCGACGGCATCACGGTTAACTCCGGCTCGGATACCACCCCTCCCACAGGCTCAATCAAGATAAATAGCGGTGCCTCTTATTGCTCCTCAACCGGCGTTACCCTCACCTTAAGCGCCTCCGACAGCGGCTCAGGGATGGGTAAGATGAAATTCTCCAACGATAATTCCATCTGGTCAAGTGAGGAATCCTACAGTGCCAGCAAATCCTGGAGCTTGTCTTCAGGAGGCACTACCAAGACCGTATACGCCAAATTCTCAGATGCATCCGGCAATTGGATTACCTTAGCGGTAAGCGACAGCATTACCCTGGATACAATAAAATCCTCTAAGCCCACGGTTACCGACAGTGGCTCAAGCACCAGCTCTACCACAAGCCTTTACGCCTCCTGGAGCTCAAGCGACACTACCAGCGGGATAGCCGAATACCAGTATCAGATAACCCGGGACTCAAGTTCAGGGACGACGATAGTTAGCTGGACCTCTGCCGGGACATCCACTTCAACAACCAAGACCGGCTTATCCTTGACCATAGGCAAAAGCTATTATTTCGTGGTCAAGGCCAAAAACGGCGCCGGACTCTGGTCGGATACCGGCTACTCCGACGGCATCACGGTTACCTCCGGCTCGGATACCAGCCCTCCGGTCATCTCCAGCTTTAGCCCTGATCCCAATAGCTTTATTTACAAAGGAAAAACCCAGACTCTCAGTCTGACTACCTCCGACAGCGGCGATTCCTCTAACGAGTATCAATTCTCCGTAGACGCCGCGGTCAAACAATCCTGGTCCACTAAAACCAGCTATAGCTGGGATACCTCAGGGCTGGATACCAAATCCTATATCTTGAAGTTTGAAGCTAAAGACCAAGGGGGAAGCTCATCAAAAACAGCCAAGGCTTTTGTTTTAAATGAACCGGTTGAGCCGCCGGAGGATTACTAAATGGATACCCTTTGGACAGCCGGTTTTAGTTTATGGCTGATAGTTTATAGTAAAAACAAGGGATATTTTATATCAAAATATCTGCGCGAATGAACCTAAAATATCTTTACAAATCAATAGCCGTTTTGCTGATAATAACCCATTTGGCAGTCTTTTGCTCCAGGGACCTGGCTTTGGCCGCTGATAAGAGCGTAAAGGGAGTATCCAGACAGGCCTCGGTTAGTCCTAAGGCATCTTCCTCCGGAAGCGCTGATTCCGGTGACAGCTCCACCCAGGCCAAGAAGCCCCAAGAGATTAATCCGCCGGATAAGAACACCAAGCCTAAAGGGGCGGTAGGCTGGATGCCTCAGACTAAAAGCATAGGCTCGAATCTATCGGCACTGCAGTCATTTCAAAGCGACCCCTTTACCGGCCGGGCCTCATTTAGCATACCTATAGATGCTCCCGGAGGCAGGAAGGGTATTCAGCCTAATCTCAGCCTGTTGTATGCCTCCGGACAGGCTAACGGTATAGCCGGAGTTGGCTGGAGCCTGGAATTAGGGGCCATAGAGGTGTCCACCCGTAAAGGCACAGCCAAATACGACGGCACCGATAGTTATATCTTCAGTTCAAGCGGAGTAAACGCGGAGTTGGTCAAGGCTAGCGGAAGCCAGTATCGCCCTGAGATAGAATCCTCCTTTAGCAAATTCGCCTATGATGGAAGCTCCTGGGTGGTAACCGATAAATCCGGGATTAAATACTACTTTGGCCAGACCAGCTCCAGCCGCCAGGACTACGGCTCCAAGGTATTTAGATGGTCTTTGAACAGGGTGGAAGACCTTTATAATAACTATTTGACTATAAGTTATACAAAAGAAGACAACCAGCTCTATCCCAGCCGGATAAGTTATACCGGTAACAGCGGTAATTCACTTGAGCCGGCTTACAGCGTCCAATTTAGCTACGAGAGCCGCTCTGACAGCATTATTAATTACCGGCCGGGATTTAAGGCAACTATGGCCAAGAGGCTAAGCGAGATTAAAGTAAAATACCAGGATGAGCAGGTGCGCCGGTATGTTTTAAGCTATGCCACCTCCCAGAACAGCCGCAGTTTGCTTAGCTCGGTCAAGACTTACGGCCAGGATAATAATATAAGCCTTCCGGAAATCAGCTTTGAATATCAACAGCAGTCTCAGGGCTGGCAGGCCTCCGGCACCAGTTACAGCATCCCCCCTTACGCCAACTTTGATTCCGGATGCGTGATTGTGGATGTGAATAACGATACCTATCCGGATATAATCAGAAAGCGGTATTACGGAGATAATTATACCGAAAACCACAGCTTTTTGTTTGATTCTTCCGTCTCCGCCTGGAAGGAAACCACCAACTGGCAGATTAGCCCGCATATCTGGTCATACACCGGGGACCAGGGGGTGCGTTTCGCGGATATAAACGGAGACGGCTGGGTGGACTTGGTGCAGAATTTCCAAACCAAAGAAGGGGGTGTGATTAATAGTATAAATTTAAACAATAAGCAAAGCGGCTGGGAGAGTAGCTCCGGCTGGAGTTTTCCCAGCGGTAAATACATAGCCGTAGCCAGGTATGATGAGTATCATGACTGGCATGAATCTCAAGGGGTGATTTTAGCTGATCTCAATAGTGACGGTTACGCGGATTATGTTTACTGCCGCTCCGACAGCCGGATAACCTATCTGAATAATAAGTCTAGCGGCTGGAGCGAAAACAGCTCCTGGGCCCTTCCTGACGGTGACTTACGGGACGGCACGCAATTGGTTGACCTAAACGCCGACGGCCTATTGGATTTGGTGATAGCCAGCGATACCTCTAGTCTTGGGAGAAAGACCTATCTTAATACCGGAGGCGGCTGGGCCAGGGAGTCGAGCCTTGATCCGCCCTCAGATGCCAACATCAACGATAACTCCACTCAGTTTGCCGATGTGAATAACGACGGCTTAGCCGATATCCTGATCAATAAAGGCAGTTCTTTGCGAAAGACCTACATCAACACCGGCTTAGGCTGGAAAGAGGACTCTAGCTGGAAGATGACTACCGGAGATTTTACCGATGGCACCAGGGTCCTGGATGTGAATTCCGACGGCCAGCTGGATTTTATCCATCATCCCACTGATAGCGAGACCTCTAGCTATATTAATCCCAGCCCATACCCCGAATTATTAAAACAGATAGATAGCGGCATAGGCGGCAGCATCGAGATAACCTATAAATCCTCTAGCCAGTATTCTAACAGCGGATCTGATACTCAGTCAGACTTGAGCTTCCCGATATACGCGGTCAGCCAGAGCCAGCTAAGCGACGGCCGGGGCAATAGCTACAGCACTAACTACAGCTATAAGGACGGAGTATTTGATTTTAGCGAGCGGGAGTTTAGGGGCTTTGGCTATTGCAAAGTAACCGATAGCGACGGCAATTACAGCGAGAGCTATTTTAAGCAGGACTCGGTCTACAAGGGCAAGCCTTACAAGCAGGAGACCAGAGACTCCGGCGGCAATCTCTATGCCAAAGCTGAAAACACCTGGAGCAAAAAGGAGCTTTATTCCGGGGTCAACTTCGCCTATGTGAGCCAGGCCGACAGCTATATCTATGACGGTGACTCCAGCTATAAGCAGACCCGCCTAACCTACGAATACGATGACTACGGCAACCCCGCCAAGGTTCAGAGCCAAGGCAATGTCTCCGAAAGCGGCGATGAAAGAACCCTAACCACGGAGTATAGCTATAATACCTCAGACTGGATAGTCGGTCTGCCTAAGTCTGTCAAACTTGCGGACGCAAGCGGAGAAAGAGTAACCCAGAGGTGGTTTTATTATGATGGAGCTGACTCTTATGATGCCTCAGCCAGCCATGGCTTATTGACTAAAGAGGAGGCCTGGCTGTATAACTCCCAGGACGCAAGCGAGAAGAAGCTCTCCAGCCAATACAGTTATGACTCTTATGGTAATCTCACCAAGGCCACCAACTCTAAAGGCTACGCTACTACAACCGAATACGATTCCACCCTGCACAGTTATCCTACCAAGATCACCAATTCCAAAGGCCATACCTTAAACAACGAATACGATTACCAGACCGGCCAGGTTACCAAGTCTACCGACTCCAACAGCCAGGCAACTGAATACCGCTACGACAGCTTGGGCCGGTTGACCTCAGCCATTGGCCCCAAAGACAGCGAAAGCCTGCCCGGGATAAGCTATGAATATAACTTATCCAGTCAGCCCATAAAAGTTACCAAAAAGGTCAAAAGCGATTACTCCGGTAATTACCTGGCCACCTACCAGTTCTCTGACGGTTTGGGCCGCATGATAGAAACTAAATCCCCGGCCCAGGATGAGAGCTACCAGGTGGTTTCCGGGATAGTAACCTATGACTCAAAAGGCCAGGTTAATAAGCAGTATCTGCCCTATCTGGTAAGTAACGATAGCTCCTTTAGCTCGCCTAGTTATTCCGGTTATTATTTCAGCTTTGACTATGACCCGGTAGGCCGTCTGACCCAGAACACTAACCCGGATGGCAGCTATAGCTCAACCAGCTACTCTGACTGGACCACTACCAAGACTGATGAGAACGGCAATTACCATACTTATTATAACGACGCCTACGGTCGCCTGACCAAGGTGGAAGAGCACAACGACTCCCAAGTTTACACCACTACCTATACCTACGACATCCAGGGCAACCTAACCAAGGTCAAAGACGCCAAAGGCAATACCAGTTCTATCTACTATGACTCCTTAGGCCGCAAGGTCAAGATGGACGATCCGGATATGGGGGTCTGGAGTTATGAATACGACGACCTGGGTAACCTTACTAAGCAGACCGATGCCAAAGAGCAGGTTTTAGAATTTGAGTATGACGAGTTAAACCGTTTAACCAAAAAGAAGGTAACCTCGCCCGAATCCAAGACCCTGGTCAGCTATACTTATGATGACAGTTCTAAAGAGAACTATAAGGGCAGATTATCCAAGATCAGCGACCAGAGCGGCTCTACCGAATTCTGGTATGATAGCTTAGGCCGGGAGACCAAGTCTACCAAGACTATAGACTCAACCAGCTACAGCGTGGAAAAGGAATACGACACCTTGGATCGCTTAACTAAGCTCAAATACCCGGATAGCAATTACCTGGAATACACATATTCCGCCCAGGGCCCGACTAAGGTGCGAAACGGCTATATGGATAAAGACTATGTCAAAGAGGTAAACTACAACGCCAGCGGTCAGATAACCTATATCAAATACGGCAACGATGTAGAGACTAACTACACCTACGATGAAAAGACCTTGAGGCTCTCTACCCTAAAAACTGAAGGCAGCCAGGGTACCTTGCAGAATCTCTCCTATGAGTTCTATAGTAACGGTAATGTCAAGGGTATTACTGATTCCCAATACGGCTCTAACCAGAGTTTTAGTTATGATAACCTGAACCGTCTGACTTCTGCCTCCGGCAGTTATGGTTCAATAGATTACAGCTATGATTCAATTGGCAATATGCTCTCAAACGGCTCAACTACTTACAGCTATAATTCGGACAAGCCCCACGCCTTAAGCGGCCTCTCCGACGGCTCAAGCTTTGAATACGACTCAAACGGCAACCTTAAAGAGAAGACTACCTCAGAATCAAAGACCATTAACTATACCTATGACTATGAGAACCGGCTGACCAAGACCTCGCCTGAGGGTTCCGATGAGTCTGTTTCCGCCTCGGTAAGTCTGACCTTAAATCCGGGCTGGAACTTCTTTGCCCTGCCGCTAATCCCGGAGAGCTTAGAGATAAGCAGTGTATTCTCAAGCATCTTCTCAAAATACAACCAAATCTCCCGCTATAACCCTAAGGATGAGAAGTTCGAGCACTATGTCAAAAACTCAGACTTTAACCAATTCACCAGCTTAGAATATGGCAGAGGCTACCAGGTGTATATCTCAAGCCTAAGCAGCGTCAGCCTGACTGTCTCCGGTAAGACCTCCTCGGATCAGATGACCAAATCCCTGAAGAAAGGCTGGAACCTGATTGGCTGTCCTTCTAAAAATAGCATCACAGTCAAAAGCGCCTTGAATAACCTGGAGCGTGACAGCGATTACGACAGCCTCCAGGAATATTATACCGATAGCAAGAAATACATAGCAATGGGCACAGAGGCGAATATGATCGTGGGCCAGGCCTATTTTATCCACTGTCTGAAAGACGCCTCCTGGAAGCTCTCTTACGACCAAGATGCCACAAGCGCCACCACTAACTTCACCTATGACGGAGACGGAGGCAGGGTGAAGAAGTATGTCTCTAGTTCCGGCCTGACCACAACCTATGTGGGCAGCCTCTATGAGGTAGACTCTCAAGACAGCGCCAAGAAGCACATCTATCTCGGCTCCCAGCGTGTCCTTACGGTAAATGGACTGCAGGAGCCGCACTACTACCACTCCGACCACCTAGGCTCAAGCAATGTGATTAGCGATGCCGACGGCAAGAAAGAACAGCGTATAGAGTATTACCCCTACGGCAAGACATATCTCTCCGACGGCACCAAAACCACCAACTACAAATACACCGGCAAAGAAGAAGACCCCACAACCGCCCTATACTTCTACGGCGCCAGATACTACGACCCCGACATAGGCCGTTTCATAACCCCTGATACCATAGTCCCCAACCCCTACAACCCTCAGGACCTAAACCGTTATTCCTATTGTAACAACAATCCTATAAATTACACCGATCCGAGTGGTCATAAATGGAGCTGGAAAAAGTTCTGGAACAGTTTTGCCGGCGGGGTAGTCGCGGCTTTGGTAGCGGTTATCGCTTCGCCGTTTATCTGGCCGATGTTGACTGGAGCCATAGCCGGAGCCGCGGGAGGAGCCACTACCGCGGGATTAAGCGGCCAAAATGCTGGTGATGGTGCGCTATGGGGAGCAGCGTTTGGTTTAGGGACAGGGATACTAGGGGAGGGGGTAGCCGGAATTTTTAAAAATGTTGGCCGGCAGATATTTGATGCTGGAGTGGTGATCGCCTCTGGGATAACCGCATATCAGCAGAATGGAGCGGAAGGTTTCTGGGGTGGAGTCTTCGGCTCTGGTTTGGTCACAGGTATCTCCAGCGGCTTCACCTACGGCGAAGCCTCTAGCCTTAGTGAAGCTCCAACCCCAAGAGGGTTTTGGGAAACCTTTTGGGATATTACTTCATTTTGTCAATCCATAAAGCAATTCAATGATACCCCCAGCTTTATGAATGGACTAGGGTTAATTGCAGATTCTCTTGCTTTACTTGCTCCGGGAGTACCAGGTGGGGCTGGGATAGCGAGTAAAGTGATAAATAAAGGTGATGACTTAACCAGGGTACGGCATTATACTAATAAAGCGGGGAAAGAAGCTATGGAACAAGCTGGAAAACTTAATAGGCACGCCTTTGTTACGAAAGCAGATGCATTTCCAAAAGGAACACGAGCCACTACCATAGAATCAAAATTAGGCATAGGTGCTGGAAAAGGGAAATATCATTTTGACTTGAATGTTAAGCAATCTGATCTATATGTGCCTGGAGTAAAACATGGTGGAGAGAATACACTTCCTGGGAAAATCTGGCAAAGGCGTTTAAACCGAGGCTATGAAATCGAATAATCAAGAACATGAAAAAAGAAATCGGCTATTGTAATAAATGTGGCTTCAAATTTTCATATGAATTAATCCATAATGGCTTTAATGAGACCACATATGCTTACTGTGATAGTTGTGGAAAAACACTCTTTTTGGAAGAACATTATAAACAAATTCCCCAAGCATGTCTTTGTTTTTTTAAGATTAAAGATAGGTACGAAAAAATCAATAGAGACATAGAGCAGTTTCTAGAGAAATGCGAATGTGGAGGAAAATTCACTCGGTTGACAAAACCCAGGTGTCCACATTGTAAAGAGGTGTTGTCAACGAAAAATGCAACTGAGTTTATTTTTAAGAATTCTAAGCCCGGATCAATAAATTCAAGTTGGCGGATAAGTTGGAATAGTTTGTATGCAATTATTATCAATAATAAAAAAGTATACAATAAGTGGAAGAAATGAGGGAAAATAAGGGCCAGTCTAATTCCAGAGGAGAGAAATAGGGGTCAGCCCTTGAAATGTGAAATGATTTGATATCTCTTAGTCTTTCCGATAGAATTAAAACATGCGGATTAGGGGGTCAGGCCTTGAATGTTGAATTTAACTGATAGCTTTGTTATTTGGTGCGGAGTAAATGTTTTACTTGTTTCTTGAGGCTGTTTGCAAAGTTGATGACTAATTTCAAGTTTCAAGGCCTGACCCCATAATTGAAGAACTACATTCAACCAGGAAGTGCAACGCCTAGTTGTCAGAAATAAGTTTTTAATCGGAGAGAGCGGCTTATTTAGACATCCCATTTTTGAATTCTCCACCGTCGATTTAAGCATTCCGACTACGAGTTGCAAAAGAGGTTTCGATAAAGCCAATTTTCTCACACGAACTATAAAATCGTTGCACTTCCTCATTGAACTGGGGACTTTTAATTCTTATTTAACATGACGCAAGTTAAGCTTTGACAAATACCGCATTTTTTATATAATATGAATTGCTTCTTGTGGTTTACTCATTCGTAGAGAGGAGAAGATGTTGGAAAAAAGCGCTTTAAAGAAGTTAGCTTGTTTTCTTCTCATCTTGGCATTCCTTTCTGCCCAATTAACCCCATCTTTAGCTCAGACATCCAATTTTAGCGGATCTCAATCAGAATCTGTCAAATCAAAACCTGCCGAAAGTAAGCCTATTCCAAGTGAACAGGCAATTGATGGTGAGTTTGCCTTCTACTCAGGTGATTTTGCTAAAGCCGGTTCTTTGTTTGCTGCTTTCGCGAAAACGAAAGACAAGGATTTTGCTCTTTGGAATAATCAGCTAGGATCAATTTATCTTACAGCAGGAGATTATAAGCAAGCTTTAAGTGCATTTCTCGGTGCTTACTACCTTATGAATGATACGTCTGCTTTTAGCCATCTGGAATCTCGCGCCGTTTCATTAACAGGGGAAGAAAGAGAGAAGGCGTATAAAGGTGATCCTTATGAAAGAGTTTATAATTCACTCTATGTAGCCTTGTTATTAGAACAAGAACATGATTATGACAATGCCCTTGCTGCTGTGAAAAACGGAATATTATGCGATTCAGATGTAGAGGGTGGACTTTATAAGAGCGATGCAACATTACTATATTTATTGGCAGCTAGATTGGAAATACTGCATAATAATCAGTCAATGAGCGATGAATATTTTAAAAAAGCACAAGAGGCATACTTTTTGGCTTATCCTATTAATAGATATGTTGTTTCAGACGAGCAAAGCAAGCTTAATCTTTTGGGTCAAAAACAAAAAGAGTTAGAGAAATTGATGTCTAAACAGGCTCCCTCGAAGCCAAAGAAAGAGGAGAAAGATAAGAAAAAAGGACAGGTGGCTTCAAAGGGTCCAGTTCAGAATTTTTCTTCAAAAGGAAAAGATGATAGTACAACCAGTTCTCCTAAGAAACCAAAGGAAGTCCTATCGCTCGAAGCAGAAATCCAAGCGTTTGAAACAGCTATTACAACATTGACTGGAATCCGCACCGAAAATTGCAAGCAAATTTCAACAGAAATTCTTAAGCAAGTCGTCGATACCACCAATAATGTTTTGTTTATTGTTGAACTAGGACGCGGTCCAATCAAGTACCCGATTGGTGAATATGGCCAAATAGCCGTCTTTACATCTAAGCCGTTTAAGGCAAATAATGTTGTGATCGTGGTAGATAAAAAAGATAGTTTTGATGAGCATAAGACGATGCTCTATAATGACACTATTTACCAAGCATCAACTCGTGGCGGGCGAATGATGGATGGCATTCTTAAGGGTAAGGCTGAGTTTAAAGAGACGACAGCACAAATTTCGTATCAATTATCGCAGGTATCTCGGCAAATGTCTGATCAAGCCAATAGATTACAGCAACAAGCTGGTCTCTATGGAACTGGTGGTGCTGCTGCAGCAGGAGCATCGTATGCTGCTGTAGGTATAGCTCTTATAAGCTTAGCCTTTGCTATTGGGAGCTCAATAGCTAATCCCGCAGCCGATGTGCGGCACTGGAGCCTGTTGCCCGCTGAAGTGCGTGTAATTCCTACTAGGCTTTCTATCGGTCAGCACCATATTCAACTTCAGGTCTCAGATGCCAGCAATAATCTAATTGCAGGGTTAAGCAAAGAATTTGATGTAAATATTCACGAAGGCGATAACGTTATTATACAAAGGATTACAGAATGAAATCGAGGAGAAAACAATTTCAACTTTGGGCACTTATACTAATTTTATCCTTGTCCACATTAGGTTGCGCTAGTCCTTATTTGCTCATGAAGCGTAAAACTACGCTAGAGCTGCAGCCAAAAGAGGGGATAGTGCTTTTTTCTTGTAAATTTAACAATAAAGATAAACCAGATCAAAAAGATGTTTTTCGGGTTGCAAGCTTAACATTGCAAGAGGTTAATCAATACAAGGCATACGGTAATAAAAAATGGTTTTTCGTTCCTTCTCCGAATGAAAATTATATTAAACAGGATGATTTGTTTTTGTTTTCTTTAAAATTACATAGAGGGACTTATAAGCTGGTATCTTTGAACGGAATGCAGTCTCTCTTGGGTGTCAATAGACTATTCGATGTCGCTCCGGGGCGAATCAGCTATGCGGGGAGAATGGAGATTGGTTTCTTTGTATTTGAAGGTCGCCAGACTCACGAGATTAAAATAGAAGACAGAATTGATGAAGATCAGGTGCGTTTCAAAAATGGTTATCCTGTTTTGCAAAATCGAACTATTATAAAAGATATAGTATACTAAAGGAGAAAAATATGAGATATTGGACATTGTTTTTTCTACTTACACTTACATTATCGTCTTGTGCTAGTGTTCCGATTTCGCACTCAACCGTGATCCTTCCTGATGATGATGATAATCTAGGGGGAACAGGTATTGAATCTACCGATATCATGACGGTTGCGCGGAAGATGGCTCTATCCATTTTAGAGATCCCTGAGGTTATGAACGCTAAAGGAACTCCCCGAATCGCTATTTTGCCGGTTAAGAACAATACGCGATTTATAATTAATAAAGATATTTTTACTCAAAAGATTCGAATCGAACTTAATAAGAATGCTACTGGTAAGGTGCGTTTTCTTGCCCGTGACCGGATAGAGGATGTTCTTAAGGAACGCGAAGCTAAAAGAAAGAATCTGGTAACAGCCAGCAAAGAAGATGATCTGTTGGGTGTCGATTTATACTTGACCGGAGAATTGACTGGGTTATCAAAGGCAGCTAGCGGAAACCGGTCAGATTATGTCTTGATGGCTTTTCAGTTGATTGATGCAGAAAATAGCGATATTGTTTGGGAAGATTCCTATGAAATTAAACGAGTAGGCGAAGCAGGGGTTGCCTATCAATAAACTTAAACGATAAGGAGCTGAATATGTTGAAGCCTTCGCGTATCTTTTATCTTGTAACCGGGATTTTTCTTTTAAACGGTTGTGCTACCGGACCGTATCATGCTATTCCATATAATGCTCATGAGGATAAGGAAAGAAATCTTAAAGTAGTTATCCTCGATAAGGACCTGGACAATCAGTTTTCTTCAAAGCGTGTTGTTATTTTAGCTCAAAAGACGGACTGGACTGAGGATAAACGGCTTAAAGTCTACTGCGAGATCCGAAATATGAAAGATGAGTTATTAAGATTGCAAGTTCAAACTGTTTTCCGCGATGAACAGGATTTTCAAATAGGAGACGATACTAATTGGGAACTTGTTTTGATACCACGATATTCTACGTATGCGTACAAAACGACTGCCTTTAATCCTAAAGCTAAGGATTATACGATCCGCATTCGTAAGGCGCAATAATAAAGAAATACAATAAAGGAGTAAACAGTGAAGAAAAATCTTGTTTTCTATTTATTTATTTTATTTTTAGTATTCGGTTTTATCGCTCAAGGGATTGTTCGGGCAGAAGAAGGAGTGAAGAAAGAATTTGAGTACCTTCATAAGAAACTAAGTCAGATTAAAGAGAAAAATACAAAATATAAGGTAGCTATTGGTAGCTTTGGTGAGTCAATCAATATCTCCGGTAGTCCGTTTAACAAAACCGACAAGACAGAAACGAGCGGCTCGCATGCGTATAACATCAATATTGCCACGCCAAACTTGGAAAAACCCAGCGAACCAAAAGTTAACCTTGTTGTAGGATTGTTATCTGACCTTCTTAAAAAGACCAGTATGTTTGATGTCGTAGAGCGACAAGAAGTGAATCAATTAATCCGTGAGATACAATTCGAGAAATCCGATTGGGTAAAAAAAGATCCCGCTAATCAATTAGGAAATATTTATGGGGTACAATATGTTTTGTTTGGAGATATTCTTCCTAATAAGAGTGGTGAACGATTCGGAGATAGTCAATATACAGCGACATTGCGCTTGGTAGATGTTAATACAGGAGATATTATCGCAACCGGAACAGGGCAGAAAAATTATTTGCAAGAGGCCTTAGCAGATGCGGTTAGTATTCTATCGGATGATGTTAAAGGTGATTATTGGATTTGTCGCGTTGTCCGCATAGATGACAAAGGTATATATATAAATGCGGGTCTTAACGATAAGATTGAAAAAAATGATGTTTTCGCTGTAGTTCGTTTACATGAACCGATTAAAGATCAAGCTACGAGTCGTATCCTTGGATATAAGCAAACGGAGATTGCTAAAATTAAGATTACTGAGGTATTGGAAAAGAATCTATCTTTAGCTCGGCCATTTGATATGAAGGAGGCCGTTAAGGAAGGGGATCTTGTCTCAGCAAAACGGATCAAGTTTCAAGAAGAGAACGAAATAAACCGCTGGAATGAGATTTTCGGAAGTGATGCTTCAAAAAAGCAGAGCGTATCCCCGCTTGAATCTTCAGGGAAGCTCGCAAAAAAGAGCTTACCAATATCTTCAGCGGAAGAGATTGTTGGCGCTTTCGGTAAGTCAGTTGTTCTTGTACAGGCCCAAGGGACGATTGGCAGCGGTTTTGTTGTTAGCTCAGACGGATTGATTATTACTAATTCTCATGTAATTAGTGGAGGAGGAGCAATATCAATAAAATTTATTGCCGATAATCGCGTCTATTCCAATGTTCAAATTGTTAAGGATAATACGATTAGAGATTTGGCGTTGTTAAAAATTAACGGTGCCGGTAATTTTATACCGGTGGTTTTAGGAGATTCAGATCTAGTTTCTGTTGGGGAGCGGGTTGTAGCGATCGGTAATCCTAAAGGGCTCGAAAATACAGTTTCCGATGGCTTAGTCAGTGCGGTGAGGGATATGAACGGCACCAAACTTATTCAGATTAGCGCGCCGATTTCTCCTGGAAGCAGTGGAGGTGCACTTTTTAATATGAATGGAGAAGTGATTGGGATTACATCTTCCAGTTTTGATGAAGGACAGAATCTCAATTTTGCAGTGGCAATCAATCATGCTAAAAATGAGCTATTGCCTTAGCTTATTTAAGGCATAAGAGTACTCCCTGTCAAGTTCCCCCCCCTTGTAAAAGTAAATATAGAACATCGTTCCTTAACCCATAGTTTGATGGATAAAGGTGTCAGTCCTTGAATGAGAAGATTGTAATTGTAAGTGCGAAAGCAAATAAAAATATTAAGGGCTCAGGCCTTGAATGTTGAATTTAACTTGATAATCTCGTTGTCCAGTATAAAATACAGCTAAGGCCCGTCCTTACAGACTGCAAGGCGAAGGCTGCCTTTATCACATAACCAGCCGCGGTGATGACCGCAAAAAGATTTTCTTCGATAAAACCGACTACCAAAAATTCCTTGAATACCTTAAAACTGCAAAAGGGATTAAGGGGCCAGACCTTGAATATTGAATTTAACCAATAGCTTTGTTATTTGGTGTAGAATAAATGTTTTATTTGTTTCTTGAGGCTGTTTGCAAAGTTGATGACTAATTTCAAGTTTCAAGGCCTGATCCCATAATTATTATTAGATCGTAATAAGCCAAAATTTGCCCCAATATGGTAAGCAAAAATACTAGACCACAAGAATGGTTTAATTTATCAAACGAAGAAAAGGCTTTAGTATCTTCAGGGTGGAATGTTTATAATAATGATGGATTAGAGATAATCAGAGCTGTTTATGCTCAGTTCAGGAAAAGACATGAGAGCAACATGGCGATTAAAAATATTAATTTTGGTGTATACCATGGGGGTGCTTGGGTTATTGGCGTTACTGTTAAATGGAGCTCAAAAGATAAGGTTAAACTGCTGAAGTCTTATCAAGGATTTGTAATACAGACATTTTATGATGACGCTCCGGATGCATATATGCGCGAACGAGCGAAGGAACAGTTTTCAATTTGGTTTAAGGAAATAAAAGAAAAATATAGTACGGAGATACAGAGCCTTGAAGAGTTTAAGGATATACCGGAAGAAAAATTTTATGAGTTGGCCTTGCTGATGGATGGAATGAGCAAATATTATAATCCTTTCCAGGAGAAAAAATATAAGTAAGGTAAAATAGCAAGAAAAAGCCGGTTTTCGCCAGGAAGGTCGCTATCTACCTGGCTAAAAAACTCACCTCTTTAAGTAACGTTGAAATCGGGACCAGGTTTGGGATAACCTATTCCGCGGTCAGTAAAGCGGCCGGGGATATTGAGCGTCTAAGACAAGAGGATAAGAAGGTTAATCGCGAGGTTGAGGAGCTCATTTCACATTTCAAGGGCTGACCCCTTATTCGCTTATTCGCTTATTCGAAAATACCACTGATGAGTCTGTTCTTTAATCTTTAACCCTGCAGAGGGTTAAAGATTAAAGAGGGGTCAGTTGTTGTCGGGAAAAAAGTTGATTTTTTTGTGAAAATGTTGTATACTTTATTTAACGATAATCAAATCGTTGGAAGGAGTATGTATCGATGCTTGAAGTAACGCTTTCTCCGAAGTATCAGGTAGTTATCCCTAAGGCAATAAGAAAGACGCTTTCTTTAAAAAGCGGCCAGAAGATAGAGATGCTGGTTAAGGAAGGGCTGATTACATTGGTTCCCGGAAAGCCTTTGAAGGAATTCCGCGGATACATTAAAGGCATGAACATTAAGTCGCCGCGCGACCATAGCCAGAGGATATGAATTTAGTTGATTCATCGGGATGGCTGGAGTTCTTTACTGATGGACCGCTCGCGCAAAAGTATTTCTCCTATCTGGAAAAGATCGAGGAAATCGTTGTTCCAGCGTTAATTATTTATGAGGTCTATAAAAAGATTAAAAGGGAGAGAAGCGAGGAAGACGCGCTTTTGGCCGTCGCCCATATGGGTAAGGCCAGGGTTGTGGTCTTGGATGATAGTTTGGCTTTGACAGCGGCAGATGTTAGTCTTAGATACAATCTTGCTATGGCGGACGCGATAATTTATGCTACTGCCCAGCAGGAGAAGGCAAAATTAATTACCAGTGATAAACATTTTCTTGGGCTTCATAATGTGGTTATCTTAAGATAGCGATAATATGTCTTTTCCGGAAGGCCGCTTTATCCGCAACCGAACATCTTGTTCGGTTTTTTGTTGATAAATCAAAGCTTCATACCGAAATAGAAACTATATTGACATAATGTAGTAAATATGCTACATTATAATCATGATTAGTTTGGGGGAAAATATATGTTTGTGGCGTTTGGCGAAAGGATTGTCCCAGGAATCATTGGCGCTGAGAGCCGGTATTCCCAGGCCTAATCTTAGCGCTATAGAGCATGGCAGGCAGGATATTACCGTAGCCACATTAAGGGCGCTTTCTTTTGCCTTGGGGATAAAGCCTGGTGTATTGGTGGATGGTATTGCGCCTCTTGAACTTAATAAGAGTGCCAGCTGGCCGCGCAAGGTATTAGAAAATACCGTACAGGTAAGCTTGGGTGCGGCCTTTTATAAATTAAACCCTAAGGACAGGACTATCGGCAGCCTTTTTTCAAAAATAACTAAAAATAGAATCAATGCCCAAAAAAAGATTTATAAAAATACCATTAAGACGCGCAAGGCATGTATAAATAGTTGGCTTATGTTAAAATCAAGAATTGGAAAAGAAGTTGCCGATAATTTGTTGTCTCGGCAGGATAAGTTATTAAATCTAAAGATAAATGAATAAAAAGAATATAGATGATTTTTTCTCTAAACTGGGCCAAAACTCTAATAAGGTTAAGGGCGGTATGAAGATTTTTCTTACCGGTTGCGCCGCGGGGAATCTTTTAGGCGGAGCGCGGCCAAGTTTGGATATAGATTTTGCCGTCCGCTGTGATAAGAAATATTTCGCAGACGCCCAGGATGCCATAGAACGGACATCAGCGGTTTCCGGTGTCGCAGTCAATTTCTCAGAAGATATAGATAGGTGGTCGCAAATAACTTTTTTAGATTATAAGCGCCACGCGATACCTTATAAAAGATTTGGAAGGGTTATAGTTATGCTTCTTGAGCCGGCCTATTGGTCCATAGGTAAAATCGCCAGATATTTAGACCCTGATGTTGATGATTTGGTAAGGGTTTTCAGGAAACAGCGCGTGCCGGCCTTGAAGTTGGCTAAGTTGTGGGGTAAGGCGCTGGCAAAAAGCCCGCGTTCAAGCGCGTCTTTTAGCTTTAAAACGCATGTTGAACATTTTTTTAGAACTTATGGCAGGGTTATTTGGGGTAGTAAATTTAGCCCTGATAGGCATATTTCAGTATTTTATGGCGCCGCGGGCATCGATAATCCGGCAAAATAAAAGTTGTTTAAAGAAAGCGTTTTCCTGAAACCTCTGAAATGCCATTGTTTTTATAAAGCTTTGATGTTATACTTTTTCTTAGAATGAGGAAACAAATCCAAACAAAGCAGGCAACATTAGAAAGCAGCAAAGCTTATTTTGTTACTAACTTATTAAACACTTTTAAAAATACTAATAATGAAGATATTTAAGAAGATAATCGCTCCTTTAGGATTAATTATTATAATCAATATACTATTTCTGTATTACATATATTCCTTAGCTAACAATCCCGGTAAAAAAGATACCTCATTCTCACCCATAGCAATAGATTCCCCTAAGGAAGAGCGGAAAGAAGAAGCAATAGAATCCGCAGGGCAGGTAAATCTACTGTCTTCCCAAGAGAAGAATGGCGGCTTTAAAGATGCTATCACTTCTTTAGAATCAGAAGAAAAAATCAAATCCTTGATTGCCGATTTAGGGAACGATGACTTTGAGATAAGTCAGGAGGCTGCGGATAAGCTCACTGCCTTAGGCAAAGAGGCTGTGCCTTTATTATGCCAAGGCCTGGAAAGCGCGGATATCCCGCTTAAAGGACAGATTGTCTTTATCTTAGGCAGGATCGGGGATAAAGAAGCAATCCCGGCTTTATTATCCGCTATCAAAGATGAAAACGCTTATATCCGGCGCAATTCTGCCGAGGCGCTGGGCAAGATTAAAGATGAGCAGGCGGTTTTCGAACTCTCCTTGACGCTTTTTGACAAAGATATAAGCGCGCGGCAGAAAGCAGCCTGGGCCCTGGGAGAGTTAAACCACCCCTATGGAGTAGGCAGTCTGCTTGATAAAATACAGGATGAAAAAGAAATGCGAGTTAAGACCGCGATTGTAAATTCCCTAGGAAAACTAAAGGATAACCGAGCCGTAAAGATACTTCTTTATGAATTGAAAACTTACGGCGACCAGTTGTATAAGGACGCGTTGATAAACTCTTTAACTAAGATTAATGATACCAGCGCCCTGCCCGAGATTGTTGAATATACAGATATGCTTAAGAAGGATAAACCGGCCGAAAACATGCTTATGCTGCAATGGGAAAAGTCTATAAATATAGCCGAGAACGCGATAATAATCATGCAGACTAGTCCCTAATTTATAAGGAGGCATTGCCATGAGAACAAAATTATATTATATAATGAGCCTATCGGTACTTTTGTGCGCCGCGTCTTCGGTATCAGCCGGAATCCAATATGACGAGATATATGCCTCACAGACGGGGAGTAAGAATATCCTTGTATTGGTTAATTCCGATATCTATAGCTCGGTAAATAAGGCCTTAAGCCAATACATCTCGGATTTAGAAGCTGAAAGCTATAAGGTAAGCGCGGCAAAATTCATTGACGGTACCGCAGAAGAATTAAAAAACTATATCAAAAGCTGTTATGACAATTCCGGCATTGAAGGAGTAATGTTTATCGGTGATTTGCCCATCGCCTATTATTGCGAAACAACTCAAGAATACTATGATGAATACAAAAAGAAATACCCCTTCCCTACGGATATATTTTATATGGATTTAGATGGTCAGTGGTCGGATAACATATTTGGCGACGGATACTATGATTCCCATACCGCTGGCTCAGGAGACATAGGAACCGAGATATGGCTTGGAAGATTAACCGCCTCAACCGTGGAACGCAGCGATATGGATGAAGCCGGCATACTAAAGAATTATTTCGACAAAAATAAAAAATACCGCAGGGGAGAACTATCCATCACAAAGCGTGCCCTATTTTATCCAGATGATGATTGGTATACCTCAAAATCGTATTTGGACAAGGCCTACTTGGATGTTACTACTGTTAGCGATAAAAGCGCCACTTCCTATACAGACTACAAGCAAAGGCTTAAAGATAATTACGAATGGATACATATAATGGCGCATTCAACAGCGCATGAGCATTTATTCGAAAATAATTGGAACAGGCTGGTAAAATATTCTGATGTGCGCGATACCGACCCTAAATCCTTATTTTATCTTCTTTTTGCGTGCACCTCGTCGGCGTATAATACGGATAATTACTTAGGCGGCCATTACATTTTTTCAAAAACCTACGGATTGGCGTCATTGGGGACCACTAATGCCGGCGGCATAACAATGTATTCCTATTTTTATCCCCCCTTAGGAAAAGATCAAAGGAAAACTCTGGGAGAGGCGTATAAAATTTGGTTCAATAAAGAATACCTCTCAAGCTCACGCGGTAATCTTAATGGGATTACCCTCTTAGGTGACGGCACCCTAAGCCTTGATCCGCCTATCGCCTCTATTGATTCGGCAGGCTCAGGCAGCGTGAATAAGGGAGAATCGGTATCATTTAGCGGCTCAGGGAAGATCAACAGCGGCAGTATAGAATCGTATTCCTGGCGCTCAAGCCTTGATGGGGATCTAAGTTCAGATAGCTCATTTACAACCTCATCCCTTTCCAAGGGTGAGCATACTATTTATTTCAAGGTCAAGGATAATAACGGCCGCTGGTCAAGCGAGGATAGCGCCACACTGAGCGTGTCTACTCTTAGCGCTCCCTTAAGCTTAAGCGCGGAGTTCACCTCTTCATCCGGGCTTACCTTGAGCTGGGAATATGATTCAGATGATACGATAGATGGATTTAAGATTGAATACAGGCAAGGCTCTTCGGGATCCTTTAGCTCGCTGGCCAGCGTAGAGGCAGGAACCACCAGCCATGATACCGTAATCCTTAATTCCAATTCTACCTATTACTACCGGGTCAAGGCCTATAAAGGCTCGGTAGAATCGGAATATTCAAATACGGTATCAGTGAACACGGGGAGTAATGCCTACAATCAGAGATTAAGCGCGCCAACCAATCTTTCGGCCAGGGCGGCTTCTTCAAGCTCTGTTGTGCTTACCTGGGAGGATAACTCTGTTAATGAGTCCGGCTTCAGGATAGAACGCAGGAAGGAAGGCACAGAGCAATTTACCCAGATTGCCTCTGCTGAAGGAAATAAGGAAACCTACAGCGATGCAAGCGTAGAGGCCAATACCAAATACCACTACAGGGTTAAAGCCTATAAGGAATCCAGCGAATCCAGGAATTCAAGCTATTCCAACACCGCCACAATTACCACTCCGGCTAAGGATACGGGGATAAAACCAAAAGCTCCTTCAAATCTTAGGGTGTCCACAAACTGGGATAGTTCACTCAAGGTAGGCTGGCAGGATAACTCAAGTAATGAAGACGGGTTTGAGCTGTATTTCTGGAAAAGCGGCTCAGAGAACTCAGTTAGCAAGCCGAAGTATAGAAAGAATACAACCTTTATGCATATGCACGGCCTGAAAAGCAAAACTACCTATTATTTTAAGGTCCGGGCCTATAAAGGCTCATCAGCATCGGATTTCTCCAAAACAGCAAGCATTACTACAAAATGATTCCCATACGGGTGAGGATTTCTTTGTCTTTGAAGTTCCAGGGGAGAATGAGCATAAATATAGGGGTTATTTGTTGAGCATAAGGAGCCGGGACGCGGAAGATTGCTCTGTGGAATGTGAAATAACCGGGTTGAGCTCTTTACTATCTGCCGAACCAGGAAAATGGTTCGGCTTTTTCTTTGGTGTGCTTTATTTTTCTTGACAAGTATTTGCTTGTTTAGTATACTTATAATTGTGTTTGGTTTTATCTAATGAGGTAAGGATGAACAAGGGTAAAGACATAATGAATACCAAGGAAGTCAGTGATTTCCTCAAACTGCACCCTTTTACGGTGAATAAGCTGGCCCGGGAAGGAAAGATTCCCGCTTTTAAGATTGGCGCGGACTGGAGATTCCACCGCAAGCACATCGAGCGCTGGATAAACGAGAAGATCGTTTATCAACAGCAGGGCAGGGAGAGAAGAAATCCTGGTAAGCAACTCGATAAGCCGCTACTTTAAGGTTTGAGGGCGCGGTTTTCCTGGTTTTTTAAGATGAGGCGGCAGGCATTTGGGGATATCTATGCTTGGTGAAACAGAATTAGAGAAAATAAGCAGTGTTTTTAAGAAGGAAAGCACGATTTTGGCGGCTTACCTTTTTGGCTCATATGTCGGTGGTAGTCCTCATAAATACAGCGATATAGATATAGCGGTGTTGTTTGATAAGATGGTGAATCCCGAAGATTATACCGATAAGCAAATAGACCTGGCTGTCAACTTAGGCCGGCTTCTGGGCCGGGAGGCGGATGTGGTAGTTTTAAACCGGGCAGGTTCCTTTCTAAAATACAATGTTTTGAAAAACGGCCTGAGGGTTTACGAGAGGGCGGATAGAAACGAGCGCGGTTTTGAGGCCAGGGCGATAGTGGAGTATTTTGACTTTCTGCCCATAAAGAATAGAATCGAAGAAGGTATATTATCAAAAATTAATAAAGCCGCGTAATGGTAAATATAAGTATCATAAAAGCCAAAATAGCCCGTATTGAGAATAGTCTCAGCCGCCTTAAGGAAAAGCAAAAGGTCGGCTTTGATGAATTTAAAAAGAATATTGATTTGCAGGATATAGTTCTGCATAATCTGCAGTTGGCTATTCAGGGATGCGTTGATATGTCCAGCCATATAATTTCTGATGCCGGCTGGGCAGTTCCCGCGACCTTGGCAGAACTATTTGATGTTTTGGCCGAGCACAAGATAATCAGCCGGGAGTTAGGGGAGAAATTAAGTAAAATGGCCAGCTTTAGAAACATTATTATCCATGAATACGAAACAATCGATTTTAAAAAGGTCTATAGCGTTCTAGCTAAGGACATAGAAGATATATATTTATTTCTACGGAAAATTTGCGCGTACGCGAAATTGTAGGTATGGACAAGGCTAAAGACATAATGAACACCAAGGAAGTCAGTGATTTCCTCAAACTGCACCCTTTTACGGTGAATAAGCTGGCTAGGGAAGGAAAAATCCCGGCCTTTAAGATCGGCGCGGACTGGAGATTCCACCGTAAGCACATCGAGCGCTGGATAAATGAGAAGATAGTTTACCAGCAGCAGGGCAGGGAGAGAAGGAAGCCCAGTCCGGCTCCCCAACGGGAAGCCCGGGATGAAAAGAAGCCGGGAAAGAAGGAAAATGAAGATACAAAATAAGAAAATAAATAAATCTTGTAAAAGAAGCTCAAATATAGGCAAAAGCAATAAAACAACAAGGCCTTGCGCGAATATAACGCAAGGCCTTCTTATTTGCGCGAGGTTTGATTATGGAGAATAATGATATCGTAGAAATAAACTTCAGCCAATCAAGAAACAATATTAAAAAGCAGAAATGTCTGGCGCAAGGCTGTTTTGCCATGGGAAGAGAGGATGGTTTATGAGAAAATTCACCCTTTTTGTTAATGGTAAAGATTTGGATACCGGCATATATGAGTATTTTCCTTATACGGACAAGCTGATAACCGATTTCCGCGGCACTTACCGAATTATTACTCAGCTAAAACTCGGCCAGATGGCTGAAGAAAACGAAGAGGCACGAGAGTATATTTATGCTAAATATTGTGTCGGAAAGGATGATACAAATTTAAAGGCGATTGAGTCCGCGTATAACGCAAGCAATACATTCCGATATATGCCGTTGTCAATGCGAAGAAAGATATTAGGCGATGTTCATAAGAAGCTTTTGGAAAAAAAAGAGGAATTTATTCAAATGCTTATAGTTGAGGGCCATCCTAGGAAGTTAGCCGAATGGGAATTTTCAGGAATGGAAAAGGCATATAGAGATGAGTCTCTGGATTTCTTTAAAGATGAGTTGTGGCGCGAAGTGGGTAAAATCGGTGATGAAACAGTATACTGGGCCCGTAAGCCTGATGGGGTAGTTTGCGTAAGCCCTCCTAAAAATGCGGCGGCAAGTAGTTCTTTAATCGCGGGATTTGCTTTGTTAAGCGGAAATTCTCTAATTATTAAGCCTCCTTTGCGTGCCCCGGTTTCAGCTATATTTTTATGGAAAGAAGTTGTAGGGGAGGCTTTAAGAAATAATGGAGCCCCCGATGGAACGTTAAATATACTGGTTGGTAATTCAGATAAAATAACTCGGGAGTGGCTGGAAAGTCCTTATGTGAATGATATACTCTATTTCGGCAAGAGTGAAAAAGGGTTATTACTGGCAGAAGAGATTGTGCGGGCAGGTAAAAAACCGATATTAGAACTCTCAGGAAATGATATGATGTTTATCTGGAAAGACGCGGATTTAAAAGGAAGCATCAGTGCGCTCATGGATGCTTTCTTAGGCTCCACTCAGATATGTATGGTGCCTAAGGCGGCAATAGTGCATAGTGACATATACGAACAATTCACAGATGAATTTGTGAGGCAGGTGAAGAAAATGAAGGTGGGTCTTCCATCGGATCCGGAAACTTGTTTTTCTCCTGTGGCTTTAGCGGATTCATTTTTTATCTTTCTTGATGATGCGTTGACTAAAGGCGCAAAGCAACTTTTTGGAGGGAATAGAATAAATTATAAAGGATTTAAAGATGAAAAAGGCGCATACCTGCAGCCTACAGTTATAGTGATTGAAGAATATAAGAACGCATTTGATATGTTTTGTATAAAGGAGGAGAATTTTTTTCCTTTATTACCCATTGTCAGGATTAAAGGTTCTTCAGATAATGCGATATTTGAGACCATGATGCATTTTGCCAATTCCAACGAATACGGCCTGCGGACTTCTGTTTGGGCCAAGTCGAATCTGTATATCAGGAAATTTGTGAGATATATCAATAACAGCGGATTGCTGAGAATTAACTCTCGTCATGTGGATTTTTCGTCTTACTTGTCTACTCACGGGGGAACAGGAAAGTCCGGAGGGCCCTATGGAGAGATGAATTATGTCTGGCAGAAGACCTCTCATTTGCAAGGTATTAGCTTAACCAGGGAAAAGAAATAAACAGTAATGAATATCTATACCATATCTTCTTTGAGCGCTTTTGTAATTTCAATTATTTTGGCTTTATTTGTTTTATTTAATGGTTTGCATGATAAGTCGCGCAGGGCAATAATACCAATTATCATTTGCGCTGGGATATGGTGCGCTTTTCCATTTATGGCGGCTGTGGGCGGAATAAATAATTCTCTTTTCTTCACTAGATTAGTGTATATTGCAGCTGTATTTACCGCGCCATTCTTTCTTAATTTCGGCTTGACAATCTTGGAATTGGAGAAGATTAGTCATGAGAAGAATCTGATTAGGCTATCATTTGCTATTTCCATATTTTTCTTTTTGCCGTTTTTGACCTCTTCATTTTTTATAAAAGAAGTAAATTTATTTAAGCCATATTTTACTATAAGAGGCGGTTTAATCTACTTATTATTTATCGCATTCTTTGGAATAGTATGCTTATATTGCTTTCATAAACTTTTTATCGCGTATAAAGAAGCGAAAGGGTTCAGGAGGAATCAACTAAAGTATGTTTTTTTAGGGTTTTTTCTTGCTTTTATTAGTGGGTTACTTCATTTTTCTACCTCTTTTAATATTCCAGAGTTTTTCCCGCACGATTTTTTAGTTGTTGCCTGCATGTTGGTTTTGATATATTCCATTATTCGCTATCGTCTGATGGATATTCGGCTAGCCATTACCCGGGCGAGTATTTTTATTGCGGTCTATACCATTGTTTTGGGGATACCTTTCGCATTAGGGATATGGTTTAAGCCTTGGCTGTCCGCCGTGTGGGGAGTTAGCTGGTGGATGGTTCCTTTGGGTTTAATGGCCATCTTTGCTACCACCGGCCCGTTTATCTATATCTACCTGAATAAAAGAGCGGAGGAAGAGATCCTTAAAGAACAGCGCCGTTATCAGGATACCCTAAAGCGGGCCTCTTTAGGGATGACCCGGGTTAGAGACATAAACAAGCTCCTGAAGATGATAGTTTATACCGTAGCCAGGGCCGTGCGCCTTAACCACGCCGCGGTTTATATCCTAAACAAAGAAGCTGACGGCTATATCTTAGGCTCAAGCCGGGGGAGCCTAAACATGGACCAAATCCAAACCATAGGCCTGGATTCGCCTCTGATTCGGTACCTCCTAAGTTCCAAAAGCCCTCTTTTATTGGAAGAGCTTGCCAATAATTCCTCCGGCCGGGATGATATGCCTATACTTGATGAGGCCTTAGAGCAGGGCAGATATCAAAAGAATTATCTGGATAATCTCTTAAAGGCCCAGCTTTATACGCTCTCAGCCTCGGTAGTCATTCCCAGCTTTATTGAGGATGACCTGTTGGGTTTTATGGTTTTAGGGGAAAAGCGCTCCGGCTCTATCTATACCGAGGATGACTTAAGGGTATTCACGGTCTTGGCCAGTCAGGCCGGTTTAGCCATAGAAAATGCCCGCTTCTTTGAAAGCGCCAAGGAAACCCACGAGCAAATCTCTCAGGCCGAGAAGATGGCCACCTTGGGGACTATGGCTGACGGATTATCACACCAGATGAACAATCGCTTTCACGCCATGTCCCTGATTGCCAGTGATGCCTTAGACTGTATCAAGAGTTCCGATAGCAAAAACTCCTCTTCTGAGATTAAAGAACTGCTCTCCTACTTAGAACACTCGGCTCAAAGGATAAAGTCCAACTCTTTACAGGGAGGAGATATTGTCCGGGGAATGCTTAAATACACCCGTAAAGGCGAAACAGGTTTCGCGGGAGTGAACTTAGATGAGCTGCTTAACGCCGCCTTAGAAATGCTCCAGTTTAAAATCAAGCTTAATGAGATAGATATTGAAAGAAACTACCCCAAAGAGGAAACCAACCTCAAGGCCAACTTTACCCAATTACAGGAAGTTTTTTTCAATCTGATTGATAATGCCTACGACGCGATGAACGAACGCAAAGCCGCTCTTAAAGAACCCGGATATAGAGGCAAGGTTAAGATAGTCGCCATCCCCGATCCCGCAAACCGTGTTACCAAAATAATCGTCCACGACAACGGCTTGGGGATTAAAGAAGAAGACCAAAAGAAGGTTTTTACCCCTTTCTTTACCACTAAAATATCTAATCGCAAAGGCACCGGCTTAGGCCTCTATGTAATCAAGAAGATAATCACAGAAAACCACAAAGGCAGGATTCAGGTGAGCTCTATCTACAAGCAAGGCACCACCTTTTCCTTGGAGCTTGCTACCGCGGATACAGCCGAACACGCAAATAACGCCCATAGCAAAGGGAACATAGAGATTTGGGGGGAGTGAAATGTTCGTTAAGATATCAACAGAAACTTTATGAAGAATAAGCATAGCAAGGGTATTTGAATTGTGTCATTTAGACTGTGTCATAATAGCCTTTTGTGTCATTGCGAGGTCGCCGAAGGCGACCGTGGCAATCTTACTTGCGACGATGTCTGAATTAAAGATTGCTTCGCTACGCTCGCAATGACACGCATTTTACTATTATGATACAGTCTGATTGTGAGCAAAGCGAAGCAATCTTTTTAAATATGCTACGTAAGCAATACTACGTATATTTCTTGACGAATTGGAATAACAAGGTTCTTTATGTCGGGATAACTAATGATTTAAAGCGCAGGGTCTATGAACATAAAAACGCCTTAATGCCAGGTTTTACGCGAAAATATAACGTGAATAAATTGGTTTATTATGAGATTTGTGAAGAAGTAGAGGGAGCCATTTCAAGGGAAAAGCAACTTAAAGCCGGATCGAGACAAAAGAAAAACGAACTTATCATAAGAGCGAACCCGGGATGGGAAGATTTGGCTGATAGGATATAAGGTTGGTTAAAAGATTGCTTCGCAAAAAGCGCTCGCAATGACACTTTAGGGGAGGAAATTCTTTTGACAATACGTTTATTAAGGAGGTGAGAATGGAGAATACGCAAAAACTGTTGGTGGTTGATGATGAAATTGATGTGAGGAATTTCTTTACTAATTTCTTTGGCCGCAGAGAGATTGAGGTTTTGGCTGTCCCTAACGCCGAGGAGGCAATTAAAATGGTAGTCAGCCAGCGGCCCAAGGCCATACTCTTAGACATAAAGTTAGAGGGGATGGATGGGATTGAGACCTTGAGAAGGATCAAGGAGCTGGATAAACAGGTGAAGGTGATTATGGTTACCGGCCGGGAAGATGATGAGGCCAAGCAGGAGACCAAAAGATTGGGGGCCTACGGATTTATCCATAAGCCGATAGAGTTGGATGAGGTGGAGAAGCTGGTAATGAAACTGTTTCCTCCGAAATAAAGTTATTTTCTTGGGAGTTTTAGATGAATAAAAAAACACGGATGGTAGATTACAAAAAAGAGCTGGAGTCCGCGGCCAAGTCTATGATTCTTATCCACGATCCGCAGATTTTAATCAAGATGATCGCGCGGATGATTGTGCAGAAGGTGGGGGTGATGCACACCGGAATCTTGCTTTATAACAAAGCAAAGAATACCTATGTTTTTACCGTTTCCCGTGGGGCTGTGGGCCTTAAGGTGCCGGCGGGTTTGGCCAGGATGGACACAGACAACCCCTTGATCCGTTTTTTTACCGAGCGCTATGATAAAAAGATTTTCGGCTCGGAAGGGGTTTTGGAAGCCAAAAGAATCAGCTTAGAGCTGAAAAACAAAAAACATAAGCCGGCCATACTCACTTTATTAAACAAGGTCTCTTATCAATTAGAGATGTTTGAGGCTGTGGCTTGCGTGCCCAGCTTTTTCCGGGATGATCTTTTGGGAATATTGCTTTTGGGGGAAAAGAAGGATAAGTCCCGTTTTAAAGACGATGAGCTTAACTTCTTTACCGCCCTGGCCTCGGATGTGGCTATGGCTATCCGCAATGCCCAGCTTTTTGCCGAGCTGGAAGAGGAGTTGGCCAAGCGTAAGAGCCTGTTTATTCATACCACTATCGCTATGGCCGCGGCAATTGACGCCAAGGATCATTATACCCACGGCCATATCTCCCGGGTTACCAACTACAGCCTGGCCATTGCCCAAAAACTAAAGAAATATAAAAGAATTGACGATAATTTCATGGAAAATCTGCACATTGCCAGCCTTTTACACGATATCGGTAAAATCGGCACCCCGGAGAGGATATTGAATAAATCCTCTGAGCTGACTATCGGAGAAAGAAAGGTTATCCAGGAGCACCCCTTAACCGGGGTAACAATTTTGCAGTCTATTAAAGAGCTTAGTGAAGCTATCCCTGGAATAAAATACCACCACGAGCGCTACGACGGTAAAGGCTACCCCGAAGGTTTAAAAGGAAAAGAAATTCCCTTAGTTGCCTCCATCATCGCGGTGGCTGATACCTTTGACGCCATGACTACCGACCGCCCCTACCGCAAGGCTTTAAGTAAAGAACAGGCCGTATCCGAGCTTAAACGCTGCTCCGGCGCCCAGTTCGACCCCGAAATAATCAAAGCCGCCCAGGAAGTGCTGGTAGAATAAAAAAAATGCAAAATAAAACAACAGGCCTGATTGTATCTTTTCTGGTTATACTTTCACTTATAGGTTCAGGAATTTGGTTTATTTTCGCGGCGTTATTTTTTGATAAGAACAAACTTAGGATGTTCAGAGAAGCACGCGACGCGGAAGCTCGCGCGTTAATAATTAAAGTGTTGTGCGCGTTAGGGTATAGAATAGCCAAGGATAAAGGGGCTAGAATTATGTTGGGAATTATTGGCGCGGCAATAATCACCCTTGGTTTATATCTCGCGAAACTTTTATATATTCTTTCAAAATGAATAAGTAGCGCTTATTAAAAAAAGGAGGGCTGGGTGGGGGATATATGGGATGCGGTTATTGGGTATTTAACGCGGTATGGGGTGTCTTTTGTGTATGCTCTTCTTATTTTTGTTGTGGGAAAATTGTGCGCCCGGATGATTTCTAAGATTTCCGGCGCGGCTATGGTCCGGGCAAAAATGAATGAAACCCTGGTATCTTTTATGAAAAATATTGTGTATTACGCTCTGCTTACCTTTGTTGCTATAGCCGCTTTGAATAAAATCGGTATTGAGACTACCTCGTTTGTGGCGATAATCGGAGCGGCCGGTTTGGCCGTGGGCCTGGCCTGGCAAGGCGCGTTATCAAATTTTGCCGCTGGGGTGATGTTGATTTTTTTTCAACCATTTAAGGTCGGAGACGAGGTGGACGCCGGCGGGGCAAGCGGTGTGGTGAAAGAAATACAAATCTTTAGCACTATCATAGAGACTAAGGACAAAAAAACCGTCATAGTCCCGAACGCGAAGATTACCTCGGATAAAATAGTTATTCAACGCGGATAGTTAGGGATAAATTATAAGGCAGATAGCTATGCGGATAGATGAACAGGCGCAACTTAGTGATATGTTCTGCGATGATTTGCCTTCAGCGCCTTTACCTGATACCGGAATAATCTTAGTCGGCGGGGCTTCCGGTTATATCGGCGGGAGATTGGTTCCTGAACTTCTGCATCGTGGCTATAAGGTAAGGGCCATGGTTAGGGGAGATCCCTTAACCTATAAAAGTATCTGGCCTCAGGCCCAGATAGTCCGCTCCGATGCCTTAAGCAAAGAGGAGATGCGCTGTGCCCTTTCCGGCATCGACACCGCTTATTATTTAATTCACTCCCTGCATCTTGGGCCGAAAGAATTTAAAAAGGCGGACATATTAGCCGCTAGTAATTTTCGCGAGGCCGCCCAGGAGCAGGGGGTTAAGAGAATCATCTATCTTGGTGGCCTGGGTGATGTGCGCAGCCGGCTTTCCTCGCATCTGCGCAGCCGCGCGGAAGTAGCCAGAGAACTCAAGCAAGGCAATGTCCCGGTTACGGCGCTCAGGGCGGCGGTAATCATCGGCTCAGGAAGCGCCTCTTATGAGATCATTAAACATCTGGTAATAAAACTTCCGCTTATCCTTATTCCCTCCTGGGCGAAAAAGAAATGCCAGCCTATCGGGGTGCGCGATGTGATTAAATATCTGGTAGGGGCTTTAGAAACCCCCCAGACCCTGGGGAGAAGTTTTGACATCGGAGGTAAAGATGTTTTAACCTATGAAGAAATGCTTAGGGTTTTTACGCATCTGCTCAGAAAAAAGACCGTCTTTTTCGATTTTCCTTTTATTCCGCTTAAAGTCTACGCCTATTTTGCCAGCCTGCTTACCCCGGTTCCCCACAGTATCAGCCGCTGTCTTATGGAGGGGTTAAAAAACGAGGTTATCTGTTATGATAACTCTATCAAAGATTATCTAAGATTTGAACCCCTTTCTTACCAAGAGCAGATTGTACGCGCCCTTTCCCGCGAAGAGCAAGACCGGGTTTCTACTCGCTGGTCTGACGCCTATCATCCCTATTACGATCTGGCCTTAAAGCTATACGAAGTCAAAAAACCGGTTACTTACAGCGTTAGTTATTCTTTAGTTACGGAAAAAGAGGCTGACAAGCTCTTTCGCTCTTTTTGCAGGATTGGGGGCAGGAGAGGGTGGTTTTACTATAATTGGCTATGGAGGCTAAGGGGTACTATTGACCGGGTCATTTTGGGAGTGGGTATTATCAGGGGCAGGAAGAGTTATTCCCATCTCAAAACAAATGATGTGGTGGATTTTTTTCGGGTGGAGGAAATTCAGGAGAATAAGCGCCTGCTTCTGAGGGCCGAAATGAAGATTCCCGGCCGGGCCTGGCTTGAGTTTAATGTTAAGGAAGAAGGAATGAAGAGTAAGCTCTCGGTAATCGCTTATTACAATACCCAGTCTTTGCTGGGAAAGATTTATTGGTATGCCTGCCTGCCTTTTCATCATTTCATTTTTAAGAAGCTTCTGACCGGCATAGAAGGCAAGGCCAAGAAAAAACCGAATTAGCCGGTCAATCGCTTTTGGCTTGCCACAAAATAACATTTATGCTATTATTACTGCATGGCAAAATTGCGGGTCTTGCTGCTTTACATCTCTGAGGTCTCTGGCCATCATCAGGCCACTATCGCCATTGAGAGCGCCCTTAGAATCCTGCGCCCCGATGTTGAGATATTGAATCTCAACGCCTTTAATTATACCAATCCCTTTACCGAAAAGATAGTCAACCGCCTTTATCTGGGAGTAATCAAGCGCACCCCCGGCATCTGGGATTATTTGTATGATAATCCCTCAGTAATAGAAAGCACCCAAAAAATAAAAGATGCGATCCATAAGCACAATTCACCGAAATTTAAAAGGCTTTTTGATGAGTTCAGGCCTGACGCGGTAGTTTGCTCCCAGGCCTTTCCCTGTGGAATGGCCGCGGACTTTAAGAAAAGATATAATAGCTCTATTCCTCTGGTCGGGGTTTTGACCGATTACGCCCCGCACTCTTACTGGATATACGATACGGTGGATTATTATATCGCCCCCAGCGAAGAGGTTAAGGATAGGTTTATCCGCAAAGGGGTGCCTTCTGATAAAATCAGGGTTTACGGGATTCCTATCAGTCCAAAATTCTCCCTAAAGCATAATAGGGAGGAGTTAGTCAAAAAATTCGGTTTAAACCCTAGCCGGCCGATTATTTTGGCTATGGGCGGCGGACAGGGCTTAGGGCCTTTGAATAAGATAGTCTCGGCCTTTAAGAAGATGAGGATAAATTCCCAGCTGGCGGTAGTAGCCGGAAGCAATAAAAAGCTATACCGCAAATTAGAGCGCAAGGCCAAATCCTATTCCAAGAAGATATTCCTCTATGGATTCATTAATAATATTGATGAATTGATGGAGATAGCCAATATTATTATCACTAAGGCCGGCGGCCTGACCACGGCTGAGGCCTTTTGCAAGGGCTTACCTATGGTAATCATTAAGCCCCTGCCCGGGCAAGAGGAAATAAATACTACCTACTTCCTGAATAAGGGGGCCGCAGTTAAGATAACCGATGATAAGCTTATTTTGCAATTCCTGCAGGACCTGCTTTCTAACCCTTCAATGCTTAAGGCGATGCGCGAAGCGGCGCTTAAAATCAGCAAGCCTTATGCCAGCTTAGACATAGGAAAATTAATCCTGGAGTTATGTTTAACTACATCCTCTACCGCGTAGGAGAATTTTTAACCCTCTATCTGCCGTTTAAGCTTGATTTTTTTTTAGCCAGGATAATCTCAACCTTTCAATACCTTCTCTCATCCGCGGATAGAACCTCAGTGAGAAATAACCTCAGGGTGATATTTCCGGATATAGATAGACGGCTTTTAGAAAGATACACCAGAGGCGTATTCATAAATTTCGGCCGGTATTTAACCGTTTTTTTTAAATCCCGGAAGTCAGGCCCCGGTTTTTTTAGAAAAAATGTCGCGGTTGAAGGAAGAGAGAATATAGATAAGGCGCTTTCCTTGGGCAGGGGAGCGATTATCTTGAGCGCCCATGTCGGTAACTGGGAACTGGGGGGAATGGCTATGGGGCTCTTGGGTTATCCGATGAACGCGGTTACCCTGACCCACAAACATAAAAAGGCGGAGGATTTTTTTAACCGTAACAGGGAATCCAAGAATATAAAAGTGATACCTCTGGGGGTGGCGGTTAAGAAGTGCCTGGAGGCCTTTAGCCGCAATGAGATAGTCTGCATCTTAGGAGACCGTGATTTTACTCAAGGGGGGATAGTGGTGGATTTTTTCGGCCGCCCGAGTTTAATCCCTAAAGGGCCGGCAGTTTTTTACCTTAGGAATAAAACCCCGATTGTGCCCGGTTTTACCGTGCGGGAGCCTTCCGGAAGAATCCGTCTTTCTTTTAGCCCGCCGCTAGAATTTGAGCCCTCAGGCGATTACGAAAAAGATATCCGCGCGGTTACCGGAATTTACTTAAGGCAAATAGAAGATTGTATCAGAAAATATCCCGAGCAATGGTATATGTTCCGTAAGTTTTGGCTGGATTAACTAAAAAAATGAGCAATCGCAACTCTGTAAATAAGATTTGCGTGGTTATTCCTTGTTATAATGTGGCGCATGTCCTGGATGACATTTTGATCCAGCTTAAATCTAAACCTGTGGATGTGGTAGTGGTCGACGACGGCTCAACGGACACAACCAGCGAGGCCGCCTTTAAATATAAAGTAAAAGTTATAAGAAATAACCGTAATCTCGGTAAAGGCGCCAGTTTAAGGAAAGGTTTTGATTATGCCTTAAGCCATGGGTATGAAACGGTTATCGCCATGGACGGTGACGGACAGCATTTGCCGCCGGATATCGAAAATTTTCTCAAAGTAGAGTCGCTTAGCCCTGAGGCGGATATCATAGTCGGTAACAGGATGAGACATCCGATAGGGATGCCGCGGATTCGGCGCCTGACCAACATAATTATGTCTGGCTTAATTTCCCGGATGTGCGGGCAGAGTATTCCCGATACCCAAAACGGCTTTCGTTTAATCAGGGCTCGCCTGTTGGGCAAACTGGAATTAACCAGCAATAAGTTTGAGATAGAGAGCGAAGTGATTATTAAGGCGGCCGCTTTCGGAGCCAGAGTAATCAGCATCCCTATAGCCTCGGTGTATAAAAATCATTCTAGCAGGATAAATCCGCTCTTGGATGCTTTCAGATTTATAAGATTTATCCTGCCTTATATCAGTTTTTGCCGTTAAACCCGGATTTTGCAATAGGAATGCGGCACCGAGACGCCAAAGAAGGGTGTAGATTTGGCAGAAAAAAGTGCGCGCATACTTTTAGTATGTAAGCGCTTTTTTCTGACGAAGATGCGCCCTTGTTTGGCGGCGAATGCCATTACTATTGCAAATTCCGGGTTGAATCGCTTAATCCCGGCGCGTCTCTCTATTTATCCCCGCCAATGACGGCTCAGGCGGAAGGTCGGGGAATTAGCGGCGATTATGTGTAAAAGGAGTTGAATTTATGACTACCAAAAACAATCTACAGATAGGCCAGATACTGATGGACGCGGGGATTATAAGTGCCGAAGATTTGGAAAAGGGCTTAAAAGAACAGAAAAAATCAGGCAAATTTATATGCACGACATTGATTGAAATGGGCTTGTTGCAGGAAGATGCAGTCCTGCCGATTTTGGCACGGCACCTAAATATGCCGTTTGTTAAAATAAAGGCGTTGAATATAGATTCTAAGGTGATTTCCAAGGTTCCCGCGAAATTCGCCACTCACTATAAGCTCATACCAATATTGCTGGAAGATAACGCTATATCCCTGGCGGTTACCGACCCCCTTGATGTCCATACCCTTGACGATCTTAAGCTGCTTTTAGGTTTTGATATTAAGCCGGTCCTAGCAGGAGAAAAGGATATCTTAGAGGCTATACGCAGGTATTACGGGGTGGGTGCGGATACGTTGGAGCAGATCGTCAGCGAGAAAAATCCTCAGGCGGCCTTATCGGCAAAGGCTGAAAAAGCTGAAGACCTGGAAACCATGGCTGAGGATGCCTCGATCATAAAATTCGTCAACCAGCTGATGGCCCAGGCCCTGGCTGAACGAGCCTCGGATATTCACATCGAGCCTTTTGAGAATGAATTGAGGGTGAGGATGAGGGTTGACGGTATCATGTATGAAACTCCGATTCCTCCAACTATAAAATATTTCCATCAGGCTATCGTGTCCAGAGTAAAGATTATGTCAAATCTTAATATCGCCGAGCGCCGTCTGCCCCAGGACGGAAGGATGAAGGTAAAACTGCAGGACAGTGAGCTTGATTTGCGTGTCTCGATCATCCCCACATCTTTCGGCGAATCGGTTCATATCCGGGTGCTTAGCTCGGTATTTTTTCTGGAGCTGGAAAAACTGGGTTTTGCCGATGATGACTTAAAGAAGATAAAGCAGGTAATTAAAAAACCGCACGGAATAATCTTTGTTACCGGGCCTACCGGCGCGGGAAAATCTACCACGCTTTATGCCTCTTTAGCGCAGATTAATTCTACGAGTATAAAGATAATCACCGTGGAAGACCCGGTTGAGTATCAGCTGCGTGGCATTATGCAGATTCAGGTTGTTCCTAAGATAGGCCTAACGTTCGCCACCGGCCTGCGCTCTATCCTGCGCCATGACCCGGATGTGATAATGGTAGGAGAGGTGCGAGATTACGAGACCGCGGAGGTGGCCATACGGGCCAGCTTAACCGGACATTTGGTACTTTCCACCCTCCATACCAACGATGCCGCCGGGGCGATTACCCGTCTTTTGGATATGGGGGTTGAGCCGTTTCTGGTTTCTTCTTCCCTGGAATGCCTGATTGCCCAGAGGCTGGTGCGTTTGATCTGCCCCGGTTGTAAGACTTCCGCCAGGGTAACAAAAGAAGTTCTGAAAAATTTTAACATTCCCGATTCCTCAGATAGTGTAGAAGTTTTTAAGGGTAAAGGATGCCCGGCCTGTAAATTCAGCGGCTACAGGGGCAGGACGGGTATTCATGAGGTTATTGTGATGAATAATATTTTAAGGGAGATGGTCATTGATCGGGCTTCCAGCCAGCAGATCAAGAAAAAAGCCATAGAGTTAGGCATGCGCACCCTGCGCCAGGACGGATGGGAAAAGATTTTAAACGGCATAACTACCGTAGAAGAAGTGATGCGGGTTACCCAGCAGGAAGAGCTTGTAGAATAACAGACGTATATGCCAAAATTCACGTATAGCGCGAAGAAAGGGCCTCAGGAAAAAGTTTTCGGAATCGTAGATGCAAAGGGGCGCTCCCAGGTAGCGGCTATTATTGAGGGAAAAGGGCTTTTTCCGATAAGCATCGAAGAGGTAAGCGACGAAAAATCCGCTGGTATGGGAGTTTTTTCCGTGAAACGGGTGCGACTTAAGGATTTGACGATATTCACCCGCCAATTTTCTAATTTAATTGAATCTGGATTGACCATAGCCCAGGCCTTGAATATTATCATTAAGCAAGCCGGCAATCCGGTTTTAAAGAATATTCTTTTTGATATCGGAGAAAGGATAAAAGACGGCTCAACCTTTTCCGATGCTTTAAGCGCGCATTCCGGACAGTTCTCTCAGTATTATTGCGCCGTAGTCAAGGCCGGAGAAATCAGCGGGTCGTTGGAAACCGTCCTGACCCGCCTGGCAGATTTTAGCGAGCAGGAAGAAAGGACGCGCTCAGATATCCTCTCGGCGCTTACCTATCCGGCTTTAATCGTCGGCGTTGGGTTTGTTACCATATACGCGCTGCTTGTCTACGCGGTTCCCCAGCTTACCTCGATGTTTGAGGAGGCCGGAGAGGCCCTGCCGCTTCCCACCCAACTTTTGATAAACCTGTCTTCGGTCCTGCGTAATTATTGGTGGCTATTGCTGCTTTTTTCGGGAGCCGTATTTTTTATAATCAAGCAGGAAAAGAGCCAGAGTGAAAAATATTTCTGGGATAAGCTTTTGTTGGGCATCCCTTTAGCCGGAAAGATAATCCTGAAATCAGAAATGGCGCATTTCGCGCGGATACTTTCTTTGCTTATGGAATCAGGGGTATCGATTATGGTGGCCTTGGATGTAGTCAATAATACGATTGTCAATAACGTCATAAAGTCGGAAATCAAGGGCATCGCCTCCCAGATCAAGGACGGCGCGAGCCTGTCGCAGTCGGCGAAAAAGTCCGTTTATTTCCCGGAATATGTCGTCAGCATCATAAATGTGGGAGAGGAGGCCGGAACGCTCGAGAAGTCATTAAAGAGAATAGCGGTTTCTTACGAAGAGGAATTGGGCCGTCTTACGCGCGCCTTAACCAGCCTTCTTGAGCCGGTGATTATATTGGTGATGGGTTTAGTAGTAGGTTTTATCGTAACCGCGATGCTGCTTCCAATTTTTCAGATAAATCTGATAACCAGGTAGCGCGCTGTCAGAAAAGTTTTTAATAGACAGCGCGCAGAGCAATTGAGCAATAGAGT
This sequence comes from Omnitrophica bacterium GWA2_41_15, assembly GCA_919902675.1. Taxonomy (GTDB): domain Bacteria; phylum Omnitrophota; class Gorgyraeia; order Gygaellales; family UBA12090; genus UBA12090. The sequence goes on along the minus strand of CAKKRH010000010.1, from coordinate 48,926 downwards.
AATAGAACAATAGACAAACAAAAGCTCAATTGCGGTCTATTTTCTATTGTTCAATTGTTCAAAAACTTTTGTAACAATGTACTAGAGCAATTGAGCAATCGACAATAGAACAATAGACAAGAAAAAAGCTCAATTGCGGTCTATTTTCTATTGTTCTATTATCAAAAATTTATTTTACAGTGTAGTAACGATAAAGGACAACTTAAAAACAAAAGCGAAAAGGCGTAATATCAGAAGGAGGATAGGATGACGGTATCACAAATCACAAATCACAAATCACAAATAACGGAGCAAGGTTTTACCTTGATTGAGCTGATGCTGGTGGTGGTTATCATAGGCATCTTAGCCAGCATGGTTATGCCGAAATTGGTGGGAAAGTCGGAGCAGGCAAAAAAATCAGTTGCTCAGGCCGATATTGAGGCCAACATATCCTCAGCCCTTGAAATGTATGAGATAGATAACGGCAAATTCCCTACCACTGAGCAGGGTTTGGCCGCCTTGCGCGCTAAACCTACGGGAGACCCCGTGCCGAAGAACTGGAACGGCCCGTATATAAAAAAGGAGGCCAAGGACCCCTGGGATAATTACTATGTGTATAAATCTCCCGGAGAGCATAATACCGACAGCTATGATCTTTCCTCTAAAAGCAAAGACGGTATAGAAGGAACTGAGGATGATGTCACCAACTGGAAGTGATTGATATATGGTATCAGACAGAAATTGGTCTGCCTCGTCAGGGTCCGCGGGGAGACCGGCAGGCAAGCCTCTGACGGGTTTTACCCTGATTGAGCTTTTGTTGGTTGTCCTCATTATTTCCATTACCTTAGGCTTGTCCGCGCCTTTGTTCCGTAAGACATTTTACGGCCTTGAACTTGACCTTTGCGCCGAAGACATAGCCGGTTATATGCGTTATATCCGCGAGCGTTCCATTGTCGAGGGCGTGCCGATGAAGTTCGTCTTAGACGCGAAAGAAAAAGAATATTGGCTGGAAAAAAAAGATGTCGAAAGCGGCGAGTATGCCCGAGTCAAGGGTAAATACGGTGGTTCTTCCGTAAGCGATGATGTCGAAATAGAAAGCCAGGGCAATATTATTTATTTTTACCCCGACGGTTCGTTTAGCAGCGCGGAAATCGCAATGATTAATCCGAATAAGAAAAAGCTGGTTATTTCCGTTAAGCGGAATAAGGTTAAAATAATCGATGATGAAAAAGAAGAGCAAGGGCTTTCTTTTGATTGAGGTTTTGACCGCGGTAATCCTTTTGGGTTTTAGCGTTGTTTACCTTTCCCGGGCGTTTATGAACTGCTTGAACACGATGCAGCAGTTCGCCAATTACACCGCGGCTTTAATCCTGGCCGAAGAGAAATTCTTTGATTTGGAAACTATAGCCAAGGAAAGTGATATAATTAAAGAAGGAAAATTCTCTGAGAACACGGATTTTTCTTACCGCATGGATGTTTATCGGCTTTCGGATTTAAAACTAAACCAGGCGGATTTAGACGTTCAATGGAAAGACGGTAGAAGGTCGGGAGTGGTGAGTATGTCCGGCTATTTCGCGGTTAAGAAATGATCTATCGCGCAGGGGATGAATCGAGTTTTTCATATGAGCATTAATTCTGAAATCACAAATCACAAACCACAAGTCACAATTCAGGGGCCTGCCCCGTTAGAGGCAGCAGGAAGGTCGGTAAGCAATATGACGCCTCTAACGGGGTTTACCCTGATAGAGGCCTTATTGGCGATAGGGGTCGGGATGATTGTTTTGATTTCAGCTTATTCTTCTTTGCGCGTAGGCTGGTTAAGCTACCTCCGGTTGAATTCCCAATCTCAGGTTTATCAGGATTTGCGCGGCAGTTTAAGCGCCTTTGCCAGGGACTTAAGGAATTCGTTTATTTTTGGCGCCTCGGATGATTATTCTATCACCTTCAGCGGAAGTTCCAAGGAAATGTCTTTTGCCTCTTTGACTGTTTTAAGGAATGACGATGGGGAGGCCTACGTCTGTCCGGCTAAGGTTTTTTATAAGATAGAAGGCGCTAATCTTTTGAGGGCTTATCTAAAAGATGAGGATATACTTAATCAATCATTGAGCCCGGAATATGAGGTGTTATTGTCTAATATCTCGGTTGCCGGATTTTCCTATTCGGCTCAGCCTGAGAAATCTTCTCAGGCTGACCAGCTGAGCTGGAAAGACAGCTTTGAGGATGTCTCCTCATTGCCTCAGGCGGTGCGCCTGAGCCTGACGCAGAAGGTGGATGGCTCAAAAGACATTGTTTGCGCCAAGAGCGTTGTTTTGAATGGGTCTTATCCACCGGAGGAGTAGTTTTTATAGTATCCGCCGCCGTTTCCGAGAGGGACAATGATTGGAAGACAGATTGAAGGCGTAAGGGGCTCAGTTCTGGTTGTCTGCGTATGGATTGTGATAATCCTGGTGCTTTTGGCTCTGAGCATCGGGAGGCGCGCGTCGCTTGAGGCCAGGATTTTGCGCTATCATCTGGACCGCTCTCAGGCTTTTTATATCGCCAAGTCCGGATTGGAGCGCGTATGCGCGCTAAAGGCTGATGATGAGAATGAGGAATATGACAGCCTTAATGAGGACTGGAGTAACAAGCTTAAGGAGGATCTTAGTCCTGAATTTAAGGATTTTGCTTTAGGAAACGGTGAATTTAAGATACAATATCTTTACTATGAGTCTAAGGATAAAGAGCCGAAAGAGCTCTATGGGATGCAGGATGAGCAGTCCAAGATAAATATAAATATGATTGTTTCCGAAAGTAGCGTGAATGATGATTTGCGCTCAGAATTCCTTAGGATTGTCGAGGATATCCTGGATTACGATGAGCAGGAGGCTCAGGAATTAATCGATAGATTCATCGATTGGGTGGATTACGACGACGATAAGAGAGAATACGGCAAGGAGGACTATTCTGACAAAGGCGCTACGGCCAAAAATAAATCTTTGAACAGGATCGAGGAGTTGTTGATGATTGACGGATTCGATTCGGATATTTTCAATAAGCTGGCCAATTACATCACGATTTACGGCGATGGTAAGGTTAACATAAATACCGCCCCTAATGAGGTTTTAACCGCCATGGGCTTAAGCGAAGAATCCGCTCAGGATATTATTGATTACCGCTGTGGCTATGATATGGAGGCGGCGACGAGTGATGATACCGTGATTCTGGACGCGCAGGATTTGCAATCCAAGCAGGCCGAAATATTTAAAAATAGGATGCTTTCCAGCGATGACTTGAATGTTATAGCCAACCTTATCAGTACTAGGGCCGCGGTTAAGAGTTATTTTTACCGGGTGAGTTCTTTTGGAACGGTAAATAACGCAAAGAGCGGGATTCAGGCGGTAGTGAAGATAGAACCGAACGAGCCAGTTAAATACGAGTATTGGTATGAAGAATAAATCTAGGATAATAACTTGCCTGAGCATTACTGATAAGGTGATTAAGCTGGTCCAGTCTTGTCCTGGGCGCCTCGTTCCGGAGATTTCCGCGGTTCAGGCTCTGTCTCTCGCAGGAAAAAGCGATGAAGAGCTGGCTCGAGGCATAAAATCATTATTTAGCTCTCTGAAGCAAAAAGATCCGGGCAGGCTTATTCTGATGATCCCCAGGCAGATGGCTGCCATGCATTACGCGAGGTTTCCTTCCACCAATCCTGAAGAACTTTTTCAGATGGCTCGTCTTCAGGCGCCCAAGCAGATTCCGTATGATTCCAAAGAAATCATTTTCGGCTATCAGGTTGTCAGGGTTAATCCTGATGGGTATTCCGATATTGTTTTGATCATCATACATCAGGATATTGTCAGGAGGTATATCGCGGCGCTGGAAAAGAATAAGATAGAGCCAGATGAAGTGGTTATTGACTCTCAGGGCATATGCCGCTGGCTCCAACTGCAACAAGAATTTAAAGCCGACACAGGGGTTATCGTGGTTGACCTGGACACAGAGCACGCCAGGCTGGACATAGTATTGTCGGGAATGTTTATTTATTCCCGGGCCTTTCCGGTGAGCCTGGGTTCTCCCGATTACAGGATGCGCCTAAGCGAAGAAATCAACAGAAGCCTTTTTGCTTATCAGAATGAAACCTCTATGGTGAAGCCAGCTGAGGCGGTTTTTACCGGCTCAAGCGAATACCTGGAGCGCATCGATGACGATTTGTTGAATAGTCTGCCTTTTAAGAGCGTAAAATACCCCCAGGATAAAGCGATACAACTAAAAAATTCAAGCCAGATTAAGCTTGAGAATTTTAAGAGAATTTCTTTCACTAGCCTTATCGGCGCTGTCTGCTCGCAGAAAAAACCTTTATTTAACCTCCTTCCGGAAGATTTACTGGCCAAAAGGGGTAAGGCGGCATATAAGCTTGAAATAAGAAAAACCGCGGTTTTTATCGTTTTGATTATTTTTGCCATAGCCTCGGCTATGTTTATGAATATCAGCCTTAGGCAGAGCTCGGCTATTAGGCTAGGTGAAGAGCTGAGCCGTTTATCCGAAGATGTGGGACGGATTGAAAAGATGGCCAGAAAGATTACGTATGTAAGAAGCCAGGATAACCGTTCCGGTTCCTGTCTGGATGTTTTTACCGAGGTTTTCCGGGTTGCCCAGGAAGAGATAAGCCTGATTTCATTCAGCTATACCCTTAATAAATCCTTGATTTTGAAAGGGCGCGCCAAGAGCCTTTCCGGGGTATTCAATTTCGTAAGCGCTTTGGAGGAATCCCCGGTTTTTAAAGATGTCCAGCTAAGGCATTCTTTTGAGCGCAGGGTTCAGGGAGAGTCATTGGCGGATTTTGATATCACCTGCCAGCCGGAAGGATAGATATGATTAATATAGGCAATTTAAATAAGAGAGAAAAGGCAATATTCGTTTTTACAGCCTTGATTGTCGTTCTGAAGCTTTTCTTTGACATAATCCTGACCCCTTATTTCGGGAATATCGATGCCTTAGATAAGAAAGTTACCAGCTTAAAGAATAAGCTTATTAAGGCTAGGCTCTTAACGACAAGGAAGAGTGCTATCGAAAAGAATTTCCAGGATCTGGCCCCGATTTTAAAAGATGAGGAGGGCTTGCCTAAACAGCAGCAGGTTTCCCGCGTTCTTGCTATGCTTGAGCGCCTGGGTAACGAATCCGGCGTTAACATTAATGACATCAAGCCCCGGGCTATCCAGCAAATGGAGCATTACAGCGAATTTGCCGTGGAATTGAGGCTTGAGGCTGAAGCAAAAGAAGCCGCTGACTTTATCTATCGGCTTCAGGAGTCAAAGGAGCTTTTGACCATCGATAAATTTGAACTAAGCCTTCAATCCGGGGATTCCCCGCTTCTCTACGGATATTTAGAGATACGCAAGATATTGCCTTAATTTAACCGTTTGAGTTAATTAATCGTTTTAAGGATTAATTAATTTTTTTACCTATATACTTGACAAGTCAACTATTGTATGGTAAACTATATCTATAATTAGAGAAAGGAAAAAGTATGCAGCCATTTGAGCGTTTTGGGATAGAGATAGGAAAGGATAATTTAACTGAGGGGGCAATTTATGGAGTTGCTTCCGTGTATCTTACTATTGAAAAGCTGATTTCTGATTATTTGCGCCCCTTTGCTATGAGCCCCGCCAAGTTTAACGCCCTTATGGTGCTCAAGCATAAGGGGGGAAAGAAAGGCCTAAGCCAGGCAGATATAGGAAGGCATTTAATTGTTACCGCTTCAAATATGACCCGGCTTTTAGACAGGCTGCATCAGGAAGGCCTGATTGAGCGTTTTGCCCAGGAAGGCGACAGAAGGGTGAATTTGATAAAAATTACCCAGAAAGGCTCAGGGATTTTGGATAGGGTTTGGCCTGGATATCATAAAAAATTAGCCGAAATAGCCGCTCACGTACCGCATGAGGATTTACGCGGGCTATCAGATCTATTGATCAATTGGTTTGTGCGCTTAGAAAAACCTTCCAGGTAAAATATGAAATTCAGGCTTTTAAAGGGAAACAGGAGTTTCCGCGCGCTCTGGACAGGCCAGCTTATCTCTGCATTAGGGGATAGGCTTACTCAGATGGGTATCCTGACCTTTGTGATGGTGCTTTCTAAAGATGATGGAAGTAAAATGGCGCTCATTACCTTTTTTAGCCTCCTGCCGTTTTTATTGTTCGGCCCGCTCTTTGGCGCGGCGGCTGACCGGTATAACCGAAAGAAGATTATGATTTTCGCTGACATGGCGAGGGCGGGAATAGTGGTGTTGATACCTATTGCCTGGGGATACGCGCAGTCTATAGCTTTAATGATAACATTGGTTTTTGTCTTAGGGACGCTCTCCGCGCTATTTTCCCCGGCGAAGATGAGCATAATCGCCAATATCACCGCTAAGGATGATTACCTTGAGGCGAATTCGCTCATTGTTACGACAGGCACTGTTGCCACCCTTATCGGGACATTGCTTGCCGGTATAGTAATAAAAATAAGCGGGATAAAAGCAGGCTTCTATATCAATTCTCTTACCTACATTCTATCGGCATTTTTTATCCTGAGTATTTCCTATTACAAGCCTCCCGTGGGTAAAAATGAAGAGAATACCAATAAAGCGCTTATTAAGGATATTAAAATAGGCATGAAATATATTTGGCGCCATAGCATTGTAAAGCAGCTCATAGCCTTAAGCGCGGTATTTGCCTTTATCAGCAGCTTTGCCTATATCCTGATTCTCAATTATAGCGCGAATACTTTAAAGCAGAATTCTTTAGGCACAGGCATGCTTTTATCGTCAGCCGGCTTAGGGATGGTGGCAGGATCTTTAATTTTGATAAAAAGAAAGGATAAAATAAAATATAAACGCGCGCTGTATCTTTCATATCTTATTGTGGGAGTTTTTTGCCTTGCCTTTATTGGTAAGCCTGATTTTTACGCGGTAGCGGTAATCCTATTTTGCGCAGGTATTGGCGCGAGCATGCTTACCATTGCCATGGATACTGTTTTACAAAGGATAATACCGGATGAATTAAAGGGTAAGATTTTCTCGGCAAGCGGGATAGTTTCTAACGCGGTTTTTCTAGCCTGCCTGCTTTTAGTGGGTTTCTTGCTTAAGGTTACTTCAAGTATTTTTCTTTTTGGGTTAATCGGCACCGCAGGAATTGTGAGCGCGCTAGTTATTTTTCTTTCCGATAAACTCTGGGGGTATCAACTGTTTCGCATGTTTTTATGTTTGGTAATGCGGATTCTGTTTAATTTTAAGGTTTCAGGGTTAGAACATATCCGGGCTAAAAGGAAGATTGTTTTTGCTGGTAACCATGCCAGCCTTATTGACGGCATCGCGCTCATGTGCGCGTATCCTCACAGGGTTTATTTTTTGGCCGCGGATTCATTGTTTAAAGAAGCATTTTTAGGCCGGTGCGCTAAGAAATTAGGGTATATCCCGATAAAGCGCGGGGGTTTTAACAAAGAGTCTATCTGTCAGGCAGTGGAAATTATACACTCCGGCCACTCTATAGGAATATTTCCGGAAGGGAAAATTACCCAGGACGGCAGGCTTACCGAAGGCAAGGCGGGGGTTGCCTTAATCGCGAAATTGGCGCAGGCGGATATTATCCCTTTTGCCATTGAAGGCGCCTACGAGGCGTGGCCTGCGCCTAAGAAATATCCCCGGCGGTTTCCCATAGAGGTAAGGTTTGGGGCACCAGTTGAAATTAAAGAGCATCCTGTATCTGATGAATTGGTAAAAGAAGTGATGCAGGATATCGGCAAGATAAAATTGGAGTTAGAAAGAGAGGGGTATCTGCGTGTTGACCCAGGCGATATTATCAGCCATCTTATTAACATCGGATAAGCAAAAGATATCTTATGGCCATTATGAATACGGCCATAAATCGGTGGTGATTATTGCTCATGGGTTTTTTACCAGCAAGGAATCCGTGTTATTAAAGAAACTAAAAGATGGCTTAAGCGATAGCTATGATATAATTATGTTTGATTTCCGCGGCCACGGCAGGAGCTCAGGGCTTTTTAGCTGGACTACCTATGAGTCGCATGATTTAAAAGCAGTAATAGAGCATGCCAAGGCCCGATATGAAATAATAGGCTTGATTGGGTTTTCATTGGGTGCTGCAATCAGTATTAATGTCCTGCCGGTGACTCAAGGTGTGGATAGTTTTGTCGCGGTAAGCGCGCCTAGTGATTTTGATAAGATAGAGTATCATTTCTGGAAGCTTAACCCGGAAGAAGATATATTTTATAACCTTGGCGAAGGAGGAAAAGGCAAAGGAATCCGCCCCGGGCCATTCTGGCTTAAGAAGCAAAAACCGATTGAGGCGGTTGATAAGATAACCGTTCCTGTTTTATATATTCACGGCGATAAAGACTGGGTGGTAGGGTGCAATCACTCAAAAAAGCTTTATGAAAAAACCGCCGCAAAGAAGAAGGTAGCAATTATAAAAAACGGCACTCACGCTGAATATCTTATGCGAAAAAACGCGCAAGAAGTTATAGGATTAATAAAAGACTGGTTTATCCAGACGTTGCGCCGTCATTAAGGAGGAGAAAAATGTTTTTTTTGATCTGGATCGGTTGTATTATCGCCAGCGCGGTTGTTGCCAGTAAAAAGAATCTTAGTGTCGTAGGATTTACCTTCCTTTCTCTTTTTCTTGGCCCGGTAGCGCTTCTTATTGCGTTGTTGGTCCCGCCTTATATCCCTATTTCAAAACATTCCGATGGCATAGCCTCATTGCATGATGCTGAAGGCCGGTTATTAGATATAAAGAGTACGCTTTTTGGGCTTCAGGTGAAGGTTTCGGCGTTAGAAGCTTATCTCAATAAATCTTTAGGAAAAGAAATCCCTCAAGGCTCACAAGTTCATGAAAAGCCCGCAGGATACGTTGAGGAGAAAGCGGCGGAGACTCAAAGCGAGAAGGAAAAAGTGATTTCTCAGGAGGTGGTTTCTCATGAGTATGAGGAAGTAACTGCTTTGCTTCAGAAAAAACAAGAGCAGGAATGGAGTTTTGAGTTTACCTTTGGAAAATATTGGCTCTCAAGGGCGGGGGTGATATTGTTTGTCCTTGGAGTGGTCTTTTTTATAAGCTATAGTTTTAAATACTTAAGCCCTCTGGCAAAAATAGGGCTGGGATATGTAGCTTCTTTAGGATTTTTTGTCTGGGGCAGCGCCTTAGAAAAAAGGGAAAAGTATCTTCGTATAGCCTGGGGTATTTTAGGAGGCGCCTGGGCGCTTTTATATGTTTCTACCTATGCCTTGCATTATATAGAGCAGGTGAGAATAATCGAAAGTCAGGCTTTCGCATTAATGCTCTTAGGGATAGTAAGCTTTTGCGCGGTTATTTATAATTTAAAATACCGTTCCTGGGTAGTTACCGCCATTACCTATTTGCTTGCCTTTATCACCGCGGGTTTAGGCGGAATAGAATACTCCACAGTTATTTATTGTGCGTTTCTTACGGGGAGTATCGTGTATCTTTCCTATAAGCTGGAATGGCATACTTTTTTGCTTTACGGGATGGCAGGGGTCTACCTTATTTATATGTACTGGCTTTATCCCCAGATAGAGAGCGCTCCTTTAGCTTCACAAGAGTTTAGCGTAACGCTCTACCGTTTTTTCTTAAGCTTCGGCATTTTATCGGTAAGTTGGATTCTTTTTTCAGCAGCGCTGTTTTTGTTAAGAATAGCCGATGAAAAGCATGTGCGCGCGGTAACTACCGGGGCATTATGTAACGCGGCATTCTTTGTTATTTTAGGCTTACATGAGATAGGATATATCAGCCCGCATCTTAAGATACACCTTATCGCAAGCAAAGACTTGTGTTTTTGGTTCCTGATAGGGTTAAGCTGTATCTACTTCCTGTTTGGGTATTTTTACACGATACTTAAAAAATCAAGATTGACGGTAATCAATACCAGCATTAGTTTTTCTCTTATCGCGATGGCGATAATGCTAAAATTCCCGCGTTTGAGCATAAGTTTCTTCTGGCTGGTGGAACTGTGCTTGCTTTTTGCCATCGGTATCTACTACCGTGAATTTATCTATCGCGTGCTGGCGTGGGGACTGAGTATCCTGATAGGTATAAGGCTTTTTTGGGTTGATTTCTTCAGTAATAGGCACTATTCGGCCTTTGGGATAGAGATACACCATGTGAGCGTGATATTTGTTTTTGCCGCGCTCTGTTTTTATGCGTTAGGGGCATTGACTAAGAGTAAAGCCATTGATGAATGTTTAAGAGATGAAGAAAGAAGCCTGCTCAATGTTTTTGTTGCCTTTGCGACTGTCTTGGTTACGTGTGCCCTGGGTAAAGAAATGAATGAGAGGTGGCTTTCGCTTGCCTGGGCAATTGAGGGAGTTGGGGTTTTAGGCGCGGGCATATTCTTACGGCATAAGGTTTACAGGATTGCCGCGCTTGCGGTTATTTCCTTTGCCTGCCTTCGGGTGTTCTTTGTGGATATGGAGGCAGTGAATACTATTTATAAAATCGCCGCGTGTATCGTGATGGGAGTTATTTTACTGGCTGTTTCCATGATTTACGCCAAGTTTATGTCCAAAGAAAAAACAGAGGAGGATACTGCTGTATGAAATCATTTCTTATTTCGCTAAGTCAGCTTGTATTTTCGTTTTTGATGTATCTGATGGGAACTTTGTATTTTGGGTTGGCGTTAGCCCCGGGCATCGCGATTACCTTAAAAACCTGGAAGTCCACCGTTTTGTTAGAACCATTCGCGCGCTATATATTTTTGGGGTTTTCCATTGCCGGAGGTTATTTCTTGTTTGGGTTTTCGCTAATTATCCTGATAGGTTTGACGAGGACGTTGTTAGGCCTGCGCCTTAAAGAAGGAAAGTATCTTCTGTTTTCCTGGACAGCCATGCAGTGGGCGTTTGTGAGCTCGCTGTATCTGATGATTAATTTTACCTTTATTGATTTTATTTTGCTTACCCCTTTTGCCAGTATCCTTCAGAGGCTTTTAGGGGCAAAGCTGGGTAAGAATGTGCAGATAAATTCTAAGTATGTTTTTGACGCAAGTCTCCTTGAGATAGGGGATAATACCGTTATCGGAGGAGGTGCCATTATTATTGGGCATATTGTTGAACGGGGAATATTGAAGCTTAAAAAAGTAAAAATTGGCAAAAACGTGACTATTGGCTCACATTCAACCATTATGCCCGGCTGTGAAATAGGAGATAACGCGATTATCGGCGCAAGCGCGGTGTTGCTGAAGAATACTAAAGTAGAGCCAAGGGCAGTGTATTTTGGCATACCGGCAGAACCGATAAAACCCCATCATAGAAAGGAGGCGAGCGTAGATGGCCAAGGTGAGTCTTAAAAACGTATCCATCATTGAGCTTTTAGTAGCTATTAACCGTAGGTATTCGGATATGCCCGCGGTGCAGATAAAGGGAGGTGATGGTTTTCGGACAATCTCCTATATTGAGCTTGGGAAGCGTACTTCGGATACGTCATATGGTTTGAAGAAATTAGGGATAGAAAAAGGCGATCGGGTGGCAATTCTATCCGAAAGCCGCCCGGAATGGTCGGTTGCTTTTTTTGGCATTATTTCTTGCGCGGGGATAGTGGTGCCTATGGATATCAAATTGAGCGATGCCGAGATACACTTTATCCTTGGTGATTCAGAAACAAAGTGCGTTTTTGCCTCAGATAAATTTGTAGAGAGGATAAAAACCCTTAAACTAAAACTGCCGAACCTTAAAAATATTATTTCTCTTGATGCTATCGCATCAGATGATGTTGCATTGTTGAAAGACTTCAAGGTGCCGGAAAATGAAACTGCTCATCGGGATATTTACCCTGAAGATACCGCTCTGATTGTCTATACTTCCGGCACAACCGGGGTGGCAAAAGGAGTAGAATTAACCTATAAAAATATGCTTTTTGAGGTTAAGGAATTAAACGAATATGTTAAGTTTAACCCGCAAGACCATTTTCTCTCAATTTTACCGCTTAATCATATGCTTGAAATAACCGGTGGGTTGATCGCGCCTTTATATGCGGGAGCGCGCATTACTTATTGTGACAGCCTGAAACCTACTACTATTATTAGGCTGATGCAGGAGACAAAGACGACGGCAATGATTTGCGTGCCGATAGTATTAAAAATGTTTCATGGAAGTATTGTGCGGAAAATAGAGGCTTTGCCCCAAAAACAAAAAAGGCTTTTTTATTTTTTGATGAAGGTTTCTAAATTTCTCCTCAACTTTAGAATCAGGGCAGGAAAGATATTCTTTAAAAAAATACACCAGCAGTTCGGCGGGGCCTTGAGGTGTTTTGTTTCCGGAGGCGCTCCTCTTGATGCGGTAGTTGAGGAGGATTTTACGATATGGGGGTTTAATGTGCTGCAGGGATATGGCTTAACCGAAACCTCACCCGTACTTACCGCAAATACCTTTACTCAAAGAAAATACGGTTCTGTGGGGATCCCTCTTAAAGGTGTTGAGATTAAAATCGTGGCACAGGCTGAAGGCAATTCTAAAGAGGGGGAGATTGTTGTGCGGGGTCCGAATATAATGCGGGGGTATTACCGCAATAAGGAGAAAACCGATGAGGTTATCAGAGACGGCTGGTTTCATACCGGAGATATAGGCTATCTTGATAAAGACGGATTCCTCTATATTACCGGGCGCATTAAGAATATGATAGTTTTAGGCGGCGGGAAAAAGGTGCACCCTGAAGAAGTGGAAGAGGTGATGTCTAAGAGTGATTACATAAAAGAGATTTGCGTCTTGGGCAAAAAGGCAACCGCAGGGCTCAAGGCAGGCACAGAGGAGGTCTTTGCCGTGATTGTCCCTAATCTTGATGCTTTTGACGCGGCCAAGAAGCAAGATAAGGGTTTTATCAGAGAAAAAATATCTTCTGAAATAAACATACTCAGCGAAAACCTCGCTGAGTATAAGAAAATTTCAGATTTTACGCTGTATTTTGACGAATTACCAAAGACATCGACAAGAAAGATAAAAAGAAAAGAAGTCCTTGAGAGGATTGTTATTCCTAAAAAAGGATAATGGATAATCTCTATTTTTAATTTAATGCTATACTGAAGTCATAATTATGAAACAACGACGAGTAGTAATAACAGGGCTGGGGGTAATCGCGGCAAATGGCATAGGGAAAAAAGCATTTTGGGATGCTAATTGTAATGGCGTATCTGGTGTCGGGCCAATAAAAGCTTTTGATGCTTCTTGCTTTCGCTCGAAGATTGCCGGTTATGTCAATAATTTTGAGCCGTCAAAATATATGGAAGAAGTGACGGCGAGTAAAATTGACCGCTTTAGCCAATTCGCCATCGCCTGTACAAAAATGGCTTTAGATGATAGTCGTTTACCTAGTTCCTCTAAAGACCCCTATAGGGTTGGTGTGTTTTTGGGGTCAGGGTTAGGGGGAATGTTTTTTTATGAGAAACAAATTTTAGCAATGCAGGAGTTTGGCCATTCTAAGACTCATCCTGCTTCTCTCTTACGCGTTATGCCCAGCGCGCCTTCTGCGCATGTTTCTATGGAGTTTAACTGTAAGGGTCCGAATCTTACGATTTCTACTGCGTGTTCTTCCTCTAATCACGCCATAGGGCAGGCTTTGGAGAGAATCCGTCAAAACAAGGCGGATGTAATATTTGCCGGCGGCACTGAATCGCCGCTTGTGTTCTATACTTTTGCCGGATTTGATGCCTTACGAGTAATGTCAACGCAGGCCTGCCGTCCCTTCGATCGAGAACGGGACGGATTCGTGATGGGAGAGGGTGCCGCAATATTGGTTTTGGAGGAATTAGGGCATGCTTTGGAAAGGAAGGCGAAAATCTATGCGGAATTGAGTGGGTATGGAGCATCGTGTGCCGCAGGGCATATGGTGATGCCTGAGCCTAAAGGTAAAGATGCGGCGCGCACAATGGCTTTAGCGTTAAAGGACGCCTGTCTTAAGCCTCAAGACGTGGATTATATCAACGCGCATGGAACCGCGACACAGGCCAATGATAAAGCCGAGACCAAAGCTATTAAAGAAGTTTTTGGGAAAAATGCCTATAAAATTCCGGTTTCGTCAACAAAATCAATGATCGGCCATGCTATGGGAGCGGCAGGCGCGATTGAGGCGGTAGCCAGTTGTCTGGCGATTGAACATAACGTGATTCCCCCCACAATTAATTATCATACTCCTGATCCTGACTGCGATTTGGACTATGTCCCTAATAAGGGGCGTAAGCATCAGGTTGATGTGGTTTTGTCGAACGCTTTTGCCTTTGGGGGTAATAATGCGTCTGTCATCCTGAAGAGATACGAGAGATGAAGAGCTATGAATTTTGACGAAATCGAAAAACAAGTTGCAAAAAGCCTAGAAAATGTAATCGGCGTGAAAAAAGGCAATATCAAGTTGGAGCAGCGATTAAGAGAAGATTTAGGCGTTGATTCTTTTTCGTCTTTGGAATTGCTTTTTGAACTGGAGGATTCTTTAGGAATCAAAATCCCGGATGCTGAAGCCAAGAAAATGGCTACAGTCCGTGATGTGGCTGCCTATATCCACAACGCGTGCGCGGCTGAAAAGAGGTGAGAGTATGCCGATTAATGAAGTGTTTGGTTGGTTATGGATTATGCTCGGGTTTTTGTCAGGGATGGTGATAGGCCTCTTGTTCCATGATGAACAATGGCTCGGCGGGTATGCCTCTTGTCCCCGGAGGCTTATTCGCCTGGGACATATTTCGTTTGTGGGGTTGGGCATATTGAATATTCTTTTTTCAAGAAGTGCGGATAGATTTGCCCTTTCCGCACCTCTTGTGTCAGTTGCTTCTCAGGCTTTTATCATCGGAGGAATCTCTATGCCGTTGTGCTGCGGCCTTATGGCGTGGAATAAGCGATGGCATATGGTATTTACAGTTCCTGTAATTTCGCTGTCGTTAGGGGCAGGCTTAACATTGTGGGGATTGCTGCGGCTATGAAAATCGGTTTTATCGCTATGAGCGGAGTTCGGGCGTATAATGAAGAGTTGATGAAATATGGATTGACATTGCCGGGTTTTGTAGAGCGTAGTAAAGTGATAGCGTCTATGCCGAGTTTGTCGCTATTAACCTTAGCTGCTTTGACTCCCCAAGATATAGAGGTTGAATATAAAGAGATTAATGATTTGGCCTCTGAAAGAGACCTGCCTAATGATTATGATTTGGTAGCGATTTCATCTTTTTCAGCCCAAATCTATAAGGCTTATGAAGTAGCTGATTATTATAGAAAGAGCGGCGTTACGGTAGTAATGGGAGGATTGCATGTAAGTGTCTTCCCTGAGGAAGCGAAACAACATTGTGCCAGCGTTGTAGTCGGTGAGGGGGAAATAGCATGGCCGCGGGTGATTGAGGATTTTCGTCGCGGACAATTGAAGGATTGCTATTATCCGTGCCCAGGAGAATCTTTTGATATGGCCTGTGCCCCTATCCCGCGGTATGAATTGTTAGACATTTCCCGATACAATCGTTTGACTGTGCAGACGAGCAGGGGTTGCCCTCATCGCTGTGATTTCTGCGGGAGCTCTATTTTGATTGCGCAGGCCTACAAGGTGAAGCCGGTTGAAAACATTATTAAGGAAATACGGTATATTAAATCAATATGGCAACAGCCTTTTATCGAATTTGCTGATGACAACAGTTTTGTAACCCTCACGCATGCTAAGGAGTTATTGCGGCAGTTGGCGTATGAGGGTATTCATTGGTTTACAGAAGCGGATATTTCTATCGCTGAATGTCCGGAACTTCTGGAGTTGATGCAAAAAAGCGGATGCCGTCAGGTTTTAGTGGGACTAGAGAGCCCTAATCCTGAAGGTGTTAATCACATTGAATTGCGCCGCAATTGGAAGAAGGATAAGCTTCAGCGTTATGGCTGGGCTATTCAGGAAATTCAGTCGCGGGGAATTACGGTAAATGGCTGCTTTATCCTAGGGCTTGACGGTGACACTGAGCAGGTTTTTAACCAGGTGTATGAATTCGTTGAACGGACAGGATTATTTGAAGTACAGATTACCGTGCTCACTCCTTTTCCAGGTACTCCCCTATATCAACGGTTACGCAACGAGGGGAGAATTATTGATGAGTTTGGATGGCAAAAATGCACCCTATTTGACGTTAACTATATCCCTAAGCGAATGTCTCTTGAAGCGTTAGAGAAAGGAGTTATAGAGCTTTCAAAGAGACTTTATGATAAAAGTTTTATAGAGGAGAGGCAGCGGAGATTTTTTAAGAATTTAAGGCAGTGTAAAAGTGAAAGCAGTTTAAATTAAAAAGGAGGGACAAGGGTGAGCCTAAAAACTATTCGGCGGTTGTTTATCATTTCTGCGCTTTACGATTTTATTTTGGGGGTAATTTTCTTGGCAGGATTCCGCCATGTATACAATTATTTTAATATCGCTTTACCCAACCATGATGGTTATGTTCAATTCGCAGCGGCTTTAGTAGTAATATTCGGTATAGGTTTTTGGTTTGTGGCTCATGATCCGCAGCGTAACCGCGACATCATCAAAATGGGGATTTTGCTTAAGTTATCATATTCGGGGGTAGCTTTTTATCATGCCGCTTTGGGAAATTTACCGGGAATCTGGCTGCCATTCGCGTGGCTTGACCTGATTTTTCTAGTTTTGTTCATTCTTGCTTTTAAATCACTGAAGAGATAAATTCAGAGTTGCCAAGAATCAAAGCGTAGAGAATAAGAGATTAAATCAATTGCAGATACATGAAAAAGATTATCAGGCTAATAATTATAATACTGGTGACTTTTATCATAGTCAAAGCTACCACCTTTGGGTGCGCGATGAGAACGGGGAAAAGGGTTTACTCTTTCGCAGAATAACGCGGAATCGGAAAAACGCCTTGAAAACCATGTGCATGCCTTGGCGCACGATATCGGTGAGCGCAGTATTTACAGCTATGAGGCGCTGGAAAAGGCTGCCGAATATATCAGCGGAGAGCTAAAGTCCTACGGCTATAAAGTAGAATATCAAGAATATACAGTAGAGGGTAAGTCCGCTAAGAATATCATCGCCATAAAAAGAGGGTTGGGTAAAGAGAATGAAATAGTTGTTGTGGGGGCGCATTATGATTCCTGTTTTAACCCGGGCGCGGATGATAATGCCAGCGGAGTAGCCGGTCTTTTGGAATTAGCGAAGGCGCTTTGGGATGAGAAACTAGAACGTAGCATAAAATTTATTGCCTTTGTGAATGAAGAGCCGCCTTTTTTTAAGACCGAAGAGATGGGCAGCCGGGTGTATGCCAAAGCGGCGAGAGAGAGGAATGAAATTATCAAGGCAGTGATCATCCTTGAGATGATTGGTTATTATTCGGATAAGCCTCATTCCCAGCGCTATCCGCCGCTGGTGGGTTTATTCTTTCCCCACAAGGCAAACTTTATCAGCGTGGTTGGGAATTTCCCATCCCGTAGCTTAGTCAAGAAAGTCGTTTCAGGGTTTAAGCAAAAAACCCAATTCCCCATAGAGTCAGCGGTATTGCCCGGGTTTGTGAATGGAGTTGATTTTTCCGATCATTGGTCGTTCTGGCAGGAAGGATACCCCGCGATAATGGTGACTGATACCGCCTTTTATCGCAATCCGCATTACCATAAGCCTTATGATACTTACGAAAAACTTAACTATCTCTCTATGGCAGAACTGCTTATTGGACTCAAAGAAGTACTTCTTGGGTTTTCAGAATAAAAATATAACGTTTGTATGTTAACTAAACTGCTTGACAGCTAAGAGGTTATAGTATATTATTAATTTTAAGTTTCGTGAGATGGCGATGAAGCCTTGAGGTGTCCATAGCCATTAGAAAGCTCTGAATTAGCGTATGACAGGCTTGCTATAGAGAAGGGCAAGCGGTTTTTATTTCAAGCTTAATTGCACTAATTAATGAAACCTAAATTTAATCTTTTTCCCGCGAGCCACTTAAATAATATCGCAGTTCTTAAGCGCGTCAATGGCGCGCTGTTTTTTTTGTGTGGCGTGTTCTCGCTTTTGTCTTTTGGTTATATTAAATCAATTCAAAACAGGTTTTTTGGCGAAGAGGATATGTCTGCCTACTCGGTGAATAATGATGATTTATCCGTAAGGGAGGAAAAAACAGTTGAGGCCAGGCCGTTCTCCTACTATGAAGATATAATTAAAAAACGCGGACTTTTTAAAGGAATTACTCCGCCGGAGAAGAAAAATAAAAAAACATTGACCCAGACCGCCTCTGAATTATTGGCCGGCTATTCGCTTAAAGGCATCTTGAGCGAAGATGCGCCTCAGGCGATAATAGAAGACAAAAGGACCAAGCAAACTTATTTCCTTAATCAGGGGGATTCTTTAGGCAAGTTTTTAATCGAAGAAATTAAAGAAGGCAAGATTACTCTTGATCTGGAAGGCCAAAAAATAGAAATGAGCCTGTAATTAATATGAAATCCATGACCATATTCTTGGTGTTTATGGCAAGCCTTATAGCTTTATTTGGTTTTGCCGGTATTTCACCGGCAGGTCCCGAGGATGAGCAGGACGAATTATTCGACAGCGATTCTTTATATGACGTTTCTCAGCATCGCGAAGATTCACCTATTGACAAGCCGGACTCCAAGCAGGAAAAAATTTCTCTGGATTTAAAGGGCATGGATATAGTGGATGTGATTAAGATGATTTCCCAGCGCTCAGGATATAATATCATTATCGGCAAGAACGTCTCAGGTAAAGTAACTATGTTTTTAAAAGATGTGGATATCTGGGAGGCTTTTGAGATTATACTTTCCGCCAATAACCTGGCTTACGAGATTAAGGGCGGCATAATTTATATAATGACCGATAAAGATTATGAGCTTATCTATGGCGATAAATTTAAGGATAAAAAACACCTCTTGAGCATGACATTGAAATTCGCTAAAGCGCAAGAGGTGAGTAAAACCATAACCCAGATAAAATCAAGCGTGGGAAGGGTGATTGTTGATGAAGCAACCAATACCATAGTAGTTGATGATACCGAGGGTAAATTAAAGCAAATAGAGGCGTTGATTGAGGAATTGGATAAGCCGGTTATAACCAGGGTTTTTGATTTGAAATACGCCCAGGCAGATAAAATAAGCGCCAAACTTCAGGAATCGGTAACCAAAGGTATCGGCTTGATAAAGATTGATGAGCGCACCAACAAGATGGCGATTACCGATTATCCGGATAAAATCGCGGAGTTAGGCAGGATTATTGAGGCCTTTGATGAAAAGCCGCTTCAGGTAAGGATTGACGCCCAGATAATAGAAATTAGCCCGGAAAAGGATGAGTTTAAGATGGGGGTGGATTGGGATGTCTGGCTGTCTAAGAATTTAAGGATGGCAAATCCGCTTTCTTTGGGTAATCCCAATAAGCTTTCTTTGGGCATGGCGGCCGCCGGAATCAGCTTAGGCGAGAAATATGACTACAAGGGGGTGTTGGATTTATTGCGTACCATAGGAAAGACTAAAATACTCTCCAGTCCCAGCATAATGGCTATAAATAATCAAGAGGCCAAGATATTGGTGGGCACCAAGGAGGCGTATATAACCTCATCCACTTCTCAGAGCGGAAGCGGCACCAGTGAGACCGCCCAGACGGTTAATTTCGTGGATGTGGGGGTTAAGCTTTATGTAACCCCGACTGTCAGCAGGGATGGTTTTGTGACAATGAAAATCAAGCCGGAGGTAAGCTCGGCAAAGATGACGGATCTGACTTCTGAGGGCAAGGTTACCCAGGTGCCCATAGTAACCACCTCTGAAGCCGAGACCGCGGTTACCGTGAAAGACGGCATGACTATCGTGATTGCCGGACTCAAGAAAGATAAAAAGGAGAATGAGGTGAAGAAAATCCCTTTATTAGGAGATATTCCTATATTAGGGGCGGCCTTCCGTAGTGTAAGTTCAAGCCTGAATAAGACCGAGCTGGTAATTTTTTTGACTCCGCGCATAGTCCGTGATGAGTTTCCTCCGCCCAAATATGTCAGCCTCACCAAGGATGATGATATTATGGACTTGGTTAAGGAAACCGAAAAGGGATATATTTCCCGCAAATACAACATTCAGGGCACGGGTAATGATATGCCTGTTCTTCCATCGCTTGCCTCCGGAGGCGCCGTTAAGGATTATTCAGAGCATGTAAGGAATAAAATCTATTCCTTGATGAATTTGATGCGAATGGGCCCTGAGCAAAAAGGAAGGGCGGTTGTCTCATTTGTGATTTCATCTAACGGCAGTCTTCTGGGTGAGCCGAGGTTGTTATCTACCACTTCTGCCGGCCTCAGTCAGCCGGTGTTGAATATCGTAAAGTCAGCCTTTCCGTTTCCTTCTCTGCCTGAGGAAGCGCGGATGACCCAGATGGAGTTTCAGCTGCCTGTTATTTCCGAATAACTTATTTGTTTTTTCTAAAACACGCAAAGGTATTTTTTAATTATTTTGCGTTTTGGCCCGATGAGCGAACCAATGTTTTCGACGATAAAATATTCAAAGAAAGCGTTTTCTCAAAAAATTGATTTTGCCATTGTAATCGGGCGTCTCATAAGATATACTTTAACTACAACATCCGAAAATCTACCGCGCCTGTTATGAGTAATGACAGGCGGCCCTTCACCTGGCAGGTGAGGGTGGGTAGGCCGGTCGAAACATAAGACCGGGGCAAAATGCGGGAAACCGTATGGCGCAAAGCTAAAGGACCTAAGTCTTTAAGTAGTTATTAAGAAGGATAAGGTAGCCTGGCGCACCGACAACGTAACTTTTGACTTTTAGAATAAAGCCAAGTTGTTAGCCTCAAAGAATAGTAGAGCGCGAGGATTTATTCTTAAAGGGTGCGAAGCCAAGCTACTTCCAATAGTAAGCTTGGTTTTTTTATTAACATAATAGTTTTTAAAAGTTTATTTAAATATTAGTATTACATTTTTTGAAAAACAATTCCAATTAGATGAAAACGACTAGAAGTATAATAGTTGTATTTTTAATCTTTTTTTTAAACTATGCCTTTTCCGCGGATACCGATGGCTCTGGCGAAGATAGCTGGAAAAATTTCTACGGTGTTTCCTGGAAGGACGAGGAATCAAGCCAGGTGGCCTACGCCAAGCAGATGGGTTATGATTACATAGTGGTCAGGCAAAGGCAATATACAAATGTAGGCAAATATGCCGCCATAAAAGGACAACTCTCAGGGCTAAAGTTTTATCTCAGCAATCCTCATTATTATTACGAGTCCGGCTCTCACGGTGATCACTATCATCTGCGTGAGATCAATGCTTCTACATCATATACTCAAGAGCAAAAAGACTGGTACACTAAGAATAAAGTCTGTAAAAACAGCGAAAGCTTTGCTGATAATCTGGCTAAGGGATGGTTTAGCTCAAGCACCCAATTCATAAGCGTTTGGGATTTTCAACAGCAGGCGGTTATCGATGCGGTTATTAATGGCATTATCAGTGCGATTAAGAAGTATCAGGACGCGATTCCCAATTTTAACTTTAGCGGATATGTCATTGATGCGCCCAGGCTGACAGGTGATTTTAAGATTTGGGAAAACGGCTCTAACAAGAGCGTTAAGCTATCTGACTTGACCGGAGGGACTAGCTCTTGTGCCAATGTCAACCATATACATGACTACTCGAGCTTTGAGGAAGGGATGGCGGCGTTTTATAAGAATTTAAACAGCAGGCTAAAAACAGAATTTCCCAATAATAGCCTGAAGTGGATAATTGAACCGTATCATTTGTATAGTACAGGCAGTATTGATAGTTGGATTGATAAGATAAAGGACAGGGCCGATAAAGATGAGCTAACCCCGGATATGATTCTTCAAGAAGCGCCTTCGACCGGTTTCGTGGATAACGCGAATAATTTTAACTCCGGAGTTAATATTGCAAAGAACAGCGTGGGCATAAGCCAGCGCTCCAAGGTTGACGAATATGAAAACCGTCTTTATGCGGCCAAGGCCGGTATTAACGGGGCCTGGTATAATTGGCATGGGCAATGGGGTAATGGTGTCAGCGGCTCAAGCAATATGCCTAATTTTCAGAGTATAGCCGAGGTCTATTCCCGCTTAAAGCTTATCCGTTGTATCCCTAATTGGGATAATTTAAACGGAGTTTCCCTGTCGGAGAGGTCCTGGGACGGCAGTGTGTATCAGAGCAAGAAAGACGGGAAGTTTCAGAGTTATATAAGCGGCGATCTAATGTATTCCAGACATCCTGAGACAGGCAAGCTTTTTGTGGTATTTAACACCTATAGCGGGACAATAAAACTGAATGCCGATGAGGTGGTGAGTTCTATCCAGGGAATTGACGGTTATTTCGCGGAATCCGTGGATGCCAACACGGATATTGAGATTAGCGATAATCCTGCTTCAGGCTCAAAAGAGTTAAAGTTAAAATCCAGCGTTACTATTCCTACCGACGCAACCTATAGCCAGATTAAAGGTAAAGGTTACATTATTACTACCAAGACTTTGCCTCAGGCTACCACTAATTTAGCCGGCAGCGTGAAATCCGGCGCGGTTACTTTAAACGCGACAGTAAATGCCAATAATTCCCCCGCCTCCGCCTGGTTTGAGTATGGCACTACATCCGGTTCATATACTCAGCAAACATCAAGCCAATCCATTTCCGGTTCAAGCGATACGAGCCTATCTGCTAATTTAAGCGGTCTATCTGAAGGCAAAAGCTATTATTACAGGATAGCCGCCAAGAATGACGCCGGGACTGCCTATGGCAATGAGATATCTTTTAGCGTTCTGGATGAAAGTGCTCCATCGATGTGCTCTCTGTCTATCAATAATGCGGCCGAGGCGGTTAACTCTATCAAAGTTACCTTAAAGCTTAGCGCTCAAGATAATTTAGGGGTGTCCGGGTATTATTTATCTTCGCGTTCAAGCGCTCCCGCGCCATCAGGCTCAGGATGGGTTACTACTAGACCGGTGGCAAATTATAGTTCCAGTATTTCCTATGCCCTAGCCTCAGGCGATGGTACAAAAACCCTCTATTGTTGGTTTAAGGATGCCTCCGGTAACGTCTCAAGAACTGTCAAAGATTCTATTATTTTGGATACCGTGAATCCTATTATCGCTATCACCTATCCGGTGTCATCAGCCGGTGTCTATTCTACTAAAGAAAATATTGTAACCTTAAGCGGCACTGCCTCGGATGCCGTAAGCGGAATTAAAACGGTGAATTGGTCGAGCGGTCCGGGAGCGCAAACCGCGGCGGCAGAAGGGACGACTAATTGGAGTATTGCCAATATCAATCTTAAGCAAGGAGATGCCACTATTACGGTAAGCGCCCAAGATAAAGCCGGGAATGCCGCCAGCGCGTCTTTAAGGATTGCCTATGGCTTGGAGCCGGGCTTGAGCGTTTTAGAGGCGGCAAATATATCCGCGACCTCGGCAACCTTAAGCGGTTCGGTTAATCCTAATGGCTTATCTACCAGCGCCTGGTTTGAATACGGCACAACCTTAGGTGAGTATGCCAATCAAACCCCGGCTCAGACTGTCAGCGGCTCAAGTAATACCAGCGTGTCCGCTAACATCAGCGCATTATCCGAGGGCAAGGTTTATTATTACAGGATGGCGGCCAAGAATAGCTCCGGTACTGCCTATAGCAATAAGATGTCATTTATTACTTTGGACACGTCGATTCCTTCAGGCTCAATTTCCATAAGCGGCGCCTTAAGTGCCGTTAATACGCCAGAGGTTACCATAAGGCTTTCCGCCAAGGACAATATCGGGGTGGAGGGCTATTATTTATCCAGCAGCTATATCAGTCCTAAGGCGTCTGATTCGGGCTGGGTTTCTTTAACCCCCGTATTAACCTACAGCGCCAGCATAGAATATACTTTTTCCGGAGAGGATGGGAGAAAGATATTGTATTGTTGGTATAAAGACGGCGCGGGAAATATTTCCAAAGTAAGCACCTGCTCGATAATGCTGGATACTGCTTCTCCGAGCCTAAGTGTAACCGACCCCGATATTGAGGTGGGCTCAGCTTATTATACCGCTATGAGTGATATTTCTTTTAAGGGAACTTCTCGGGATGAAGTTAGCGGGGTAGAAAGTATTTTTTATTCAGTTAATAACGGCAGCGCCAGGACCGCGCAAGGAACGGCTAATTGGTCTGCTTCGGGCCTGACTTTAAAGATGGGAGAGAATACGATTACTATCACTGCCAAAGACCAGGCGGATAACAGCGCGAGTCTGTCTATAACCGTAATTTACGGACTTGTCCCTGATCTTACCACTTTAAAAGCCGGGAACATTACTTCAGGCTCAGCGGCTCTGTCGGGAACGGTAAATCCTAATAATCTTGCTACCAGCGTTTGGTTTGAATATGGCATGACATCCGGCTCGTATGCCCAGCAGACTCCGGCCAAAGCCGTTTCCGGCTCAAGCGATATTAGCGTATCTGCCAATATTAGCGCTTTATCTGAAGGGAAAAGCTATTATTATAGGATAGCCGCGAAAAATAATCTCGGGATAGTCTATGGCGCGGAGCTGTCTTTTGCCGCCTTGGACGAGTCGGCTCCAATTGGCTCCATATCCATTAATTCCGGATTGGCGGCTGTCAATACTACGACAGTAAACCTCAACATCAGCGCTAATGACAATATAGGAATAGCCGGATATTATCTTTCCGCGGCTAAGAGCGCTCCGTTATCTGGAGCCGCTAATTGGGTAAATCTGACTGATAGCGCTACCGTTTATTCTGCTGTCGTATCTTATACCTTAAGTTCCGGAGACGGGGATAAGACTGTATACTGCTGGTTTAAGGATTCAGGAGGGAATATTTCAGAGGCTGTCAGTGATACCGTAACCTTGGATACTGCTAAGCCAGTCATTTCCATCACTACGCCTGTATCAAGCCAGAGTTATGCCACTAGTAGTAATACGATCAGCTTAGGCGGAACCAGCTCGGATACAATAAGCGGTATCAAAGGTATTGCCTATACAATTAAGCAGGATACCGCAAAAAGCGCGATTCCGTCTACAGGCGCGGTCACGACCAATGTAACTCTGCCGGCGGTCCTGATAACCATAGGTACTAATGATTGGTCAATCTCAGGCCTATCTTTATCAGAGGGGGAGAATGTGATTAGCGTAACTGCCCAAGATAAAGCCGGAAACAGCTTAACCGATACCATTACTGTAACTTATACTGCCGCTTCAGCCCCTAAAGTGACCACCGGCTCGGCCTCTAACATTAGCTCATCCTCTGTTGTTTTAAGTTCTACCGTTAATCCCAACAATTTAGATGCTACTGCCTGGTTTGATTACGGTAAAGTCAGCGGTTCTTATACCCAGAAAAGCTCGGACAAGTCTATTCTTACCGGTTCAGTTGACGCTTCGGTAAGCCTGGATATTGATTCTTTGACTGAAGGCACCACCTATTACTACCGGGCCTCAGCCCAAAACACCAAAGGCACTGCTTATGGTGTCGAGAAGACCTTTAAAACCATTGAAACGATTGACACCAGCGCGCCGGTCGGCGATATCTCTATCAATTCTAACGCTAAACACACTAAATCAAGAACCGCATCTTTGAGTCTCTCGGCTACTGATAATAAAGGAGTAACTGGATACTATATTTCAGCTAATAATATTGCTCCTTTGGCTTCGGCAAGCGGATGGGTGGCTGTAAATTCTACTACTAATTATAGCGCGAAGATAAACTATGTCTTAAGTTCCGGAGACGGCTTAAAGACAGTTTACTGCTGGTATAAAGATGCCGCCGGCAATGTTTCTACTACACCATGAAGAAAAAAATCCTCCTAGCATTCCTATTACTCAGTTGGTATCAAGCCGCGTCCAGCAATATTCCGATTACAGACAGTGCGTCTATTACTTTAGACACCACTGCGCCTACCATTGATATCACCGGCCCTACTTCAAGTTCAAGATATGCTACAACCAGCAGCACTATAGCTATTTACGGAACAAGTTCGGATGCTACCAGCGGTGTTCAGAGTATCACCTATAGCTTAAATTCCGGCAGTTCCCTTGCCGCTACCGGCACCACCAGCTGGTCAGTAGCCAATATTTCCTTACAAAGCGGAGCCAACACTATCGTTGTTACCGCTATTGATGCCTCGGGCAATACCGCTACCGATACCATAACTGTAACCTATACTGTTTACGTGCAAGAGTTTTCCATGGGGCAAGTATGGCAGGCAGTACCTTTGCGGACTGCCGCTCAAAAAGTCGCCAGCCTCACCGGAGGCGAAGGGATGCAGATGATTTTTGGCATAGCCTATGCTCCGTCTAATCCGCAAACGGTGTATTTAGTAAATGATACCTCGTTTGTTTGGAAAAGCATCGATGGCGGAAAAACCTGGGCCCCTAAGCATAAAGGGGCATTAGCAAAAGGAGGGGTATCCATCGCGGTTGATCCTAATAACGAAAATGCGGTATTCGTTGCCGGTTCTTTGCAGAGCGCCGGCAGGCCTTTTGACTCTAACACTACGGCAGACGGAATCTATCGCAGCGTAGATGGAGGTGAAAATTGGTTATTGGTCAGAAAAACTCCTTTTTACAGGCTTAGCGAGGCTAAGAGAGGGACTAATTTCGCATTTTCCGGCACTGGCGTTATTTGCGCCGGCACATACGCGGAGGGTATTCTTAAATCAACCGATGGCGGGTCTACGTGGATATCTTTAGGTTCTTTGCCTGGCGTTGGAAATGGCCTTGGAAATGAGGTAATGGATATCAAGATTGATCCTCAGAATAGCAGTGTGTTGTTCGCGGCTACTCGCAGTGGTTTATATAAAATAACTGATGCGGGAGCTGTGTCCGCGCAAGTGGTGAAATTGGGCAGCGGTTTGCCTTTAGATATTGATACCGACACTAATCCAAATAATGATAATTTCCCTAGAGCGGTGGCGATTGATCCGGGCAATCCTTCAGTGCTTATTGTTTCCAATGGAAGGTCAGGGGTGTATAAATCAACCGATGGTGGCGCCACTTTTGTTGTCAAAAATACCGGCATCACTCAATTAAGCCAAAGTGCCAGCGCGATAACCACGGCTTTAGCAATGAGCCCCGTGAATTCCAAAAAGCTTTATGTTTCTTTATACGGGGCCGGAGGGAGAAATATCTATTATTCTGATGACGGAGCTGATAACTGGTTTCAGCCTACGAGCATTGACTTGGAAGACTTATTGAGTGACTTAACTGATAACAATGATCAGGGAACTTTTTTATCCACTTCTATTGTAGCTCATCCGACCCTGGAAAGTGTCGCTTTGGCCCGCGGCGCCGGCACCAATGCCGTGCTTAAAACAACCACCGGTGGGACGAGCTGGTCTTACTCCGGAAATGGTTACACCGGAGGCGCCTTTGGAGGAATAGGCTGGGATTATTACGACCCCAACAAATTTATTATATTTTTGATTGATTTTGGGCCGATGCTTACTCTTGACGGAGGCGTGACTTTTAAGAGATTGAGCGTGCCGCGATACAATGCTATCACGACCCCGGCCGGAGCATTAGAGCCGACTCAGATTTATGCCAATCAGGTTATAGTCAGCGCGGTGGGTGGCTGGAGCAATCAAATATTGATAATATCCCGCGACGGCGGCTCTACCTGGACGCAGATAAGCGGAACTGATGATGATTATGATGATGCCATTTATTTTCACCCCGGAGATCCAAATATTATTTATGCTGGCAGATATAAAAGCACGGATAAGGGTTTGAACTGGATCGCCTTGAGTAAGAAGGTGATTGCCGTTTATCCGCGCAATGGAGATACTGTATATTCCGCGGAGTATGATTCTGTCACTAGCAGAACAACCACTGTTTATAAATCTATTGATGGCGGCCAGACTTGGAGCGCACCTTACGGAACTTTTAGCGGTAATTACCATGAGTTGAAAGTTTCCACGGATTCAAATAATCAGGAAATAATTTACGCGGCAGTCTCGGGAGGGGTGAATATCTGGAATAGTACCTCAGGTAGGTGGGAATTAAAGAACGCCGCCAATGGCTTGGTTTTGGATAGGTTTGGGTCAATCAATGTGTATAGCTTAGCCGTTGACCCAAATCATACCAGTGTTGTTTATGCCGGAAAATTTGGGGCGGGAATGGGTTATTCTAACGGGATTTTTCGATCGCAAGATTACGGCCAAACCTGGGAGAATATTACTTACGACCTTGGGCCGGAGCTTAATATTTGGCATTTGGACGTAAGTCCACATGATGGTTATGTGTATTTAGGAACGCCTCAAGGCACTTGGAAGTTTCCTCCGCCTTATACCTTAATCTCTGACACCACCCCGCCTACCGTAATCATCTCAAGCCCTACAACCAGCGCCACCTACTCAACCACTACCAGCACCCTGAACTTATCCGGCTCAGCCTCAGACGAAACAGGAGGCAGCGGCCTCAAAGAAGTAACCTGGAGCTCTGATAAAGGAGGAAGCGGTACAGCCGCCTTAACTGACAGCTCCTGGAGCGTATCCGGCATCTCTTCACAAGAAGGCCCAAACACCATCACAGTTACTGCCACCGATAACTCTAATAACTCATCAACCGATACCTTAACCGTAACTTACACCGCCCCTACCCCAGGCACAGTCGCCTTTTTACAAGCCGCCTACAGCCGTTCTGAAAGCTACACCAGCGCCACCATCACCGTAACCAGGACAGGTGGAAGTGATGGAGCCGCAAGCGTCCAGTATTCAACTGCTGACGCAACCGCGGCCGCAGGCTCAGACTATACCTTAAGCTCAGGAACCTTGAACTGGACGGATGGGGCATCAGGCAACCGGACCTTCACTATCCCAATCACAGCCGACACAATCGATGAAGTGAACGAGACCGTGAACTTAACCCTAACCAACCCCACAGGAGCAACCCTGGGAACGCTCTCAAGCGCAGTCTTTACCATAAACGATAACGACAACCCTCCTACCGCGGCCTTTACATCCGCAAGCCAGTCCAAAGCTGAAAACACAGGCGCAACCGCCGTAACCATCCAGCTCTCCTCAGAAAGCGGCCGGGAGATAACCGTTCCTTTTAGCCTAAGTGGAACTGCCACAGGGGAGGGCGCAGACTACTCCATAACCCCAAGCCCATTAACCATACCTATAGGCCAAACATCAGCTGACATCAGCGTTATCTTAATCAACGACACCACCTACGAATCCCAGGATGAAACTTTAATAATCACCTTGGGCACACCTACTAACGTTACCCTGGGAACAACCACAACACATACTTTAACCATAACTGATGACGACGCGGCTCCGGATACAATCGCTCCTATAATAGCGATCACTGGCCCAACATCTGAGGCAGACTACAGCACAACCTCAAATACCTTAAGCTTAAGTGGTAATTCCTCGGATAATATAGGAGTCACGAGCGTCACCTGGAGCTTAGACCAGGGAGGTTCAGGCACAGCCGCCTTGACTAACAACACCTGGACCATATCAAACATCTCCTTAGCCTCAGGCCAAAACAACATCACCGTAACCGCAACCGACTCAAGCGCGAATACCTCAAGCGATACCTTGACTGTAACCTGTACTGTTTTTGCAAGCGGAATGACTTTTTACGTTGACCCATCAACTTTAGGCAACGATAACAATAGCGGTTCGTTATCATCACCTTGGAAGACGCTGGGAAGCAGCGTAGGTAAGCTTTCAGCGGGAGACACCTTATACCTAAGAGGTGGTACTTATTATGAAAGCAATGTGAGCATTGCTATTTTGGGAAGCGAGTCCAATCATATCACTATCAAGAATTATCCTAATGAAACACCGGTAATTGACGGAGGTTATCAGGATTTTAGGGCTGTTCCTAACAGCGATTGGGAATTGTATGACAACCAGAGGAATATCTATCGTTCTATCAGAACGTATCCCGGAGCAGGACAGAACGGCACTATCAAGGCTTTTCTAAAATCCGGAGAAGTAACCACTAGTCTTATCTCCTATGAGAGATATGATGATTTGGCCTCTGACAATCAGCTGTATGTTGAGACAGGAAGTATGTATCTTGGTCCCGGAGCCTTCTGGAATAGCCTTGACCAAATGATATACATACGGCTTGTTCCCAGCGATTTAGAAACGCAGATGGGCTATCAGATACCCTCAAATCAAGACCCAAAGCAGAATAGTATTTACCTAGTGCCGGTTGGGAGAGTGGTGCGCTTTGAAAACAATGCTTCTTATTTAGACATAGAAGGAATTAGCTTTCAATACCGTAATAACGCTTTGCATTTTGCCTCCGGGCACCATATCAGTGTAAGGAATATAACAGTCTTCGGAGGAACGACGTATATCTTAACAGAAGCTGCGGCGCATGACTTGACATTTGACAATATCACCGTAGACGGGCATTTCCCTCCTTGGCTGGCATTTAAGGATATAAAAAGCGCCACCAGGCCGGCGCACGCCATGGAAGTGTCCGCCTTTGTGGTGCACAGCAGCGAGAATGTTACGATAGTCAATTCTACTATCAGCAATGTGATGGATGCTATTGGCGGCGGAGGGAATAATTTTTATATCCATCATAATAATTTCTTTGAAATAAGAGATGATGTCCTCCAGCTCAATACAAACAGCAATAACGTGAATATGGCATATAACAGAGCCATAAACTGCTCTAAATCGTTTGATAGAGACGAAGCGGCTAACGCGGTTAATTTAGGAACGAAGTACGTCCATCACAATATTATTGACCTTAGAAAAAGGCATCTCCACTTTAGGCCTGGAGACCCTTTGTTCCTGCAGGCGGGTGGTGACGGAAAGATTCAAAACAGGGCTTTTGGAACTCATGGTGCTATTGATAAGGATCCCTGGAAGATTTACCATAACACAGTGCTAATCGGAAAGGCTGTAAACGCTAACTTTGTTCCGGATGGGATAGGCTTTGATTATGATGAAACTCTCGCCCCCGGCGTTCCCCATGAGGTGTACAACAATATATTTATCCAAAGCGAAGACCATATGATGGGTCGGGGCTCCCGGGTGCATGACGGCTCACAAATTTTAGACGGTAATTTGTATTACCGGCAGGCCCAAAACGCGGTTAATCCGTTATTTTACAGATGGGAAAATGGAGCTAACCGCCTAGACTTTAATTCTTTAGCGGCCTTTAAATCCAATAACAGCTTTTTTGAAGCTACAAAAACATATTATACTCTAGGATGGGAAAATTCCGGGGTTGAAGCCGATCCTATGCTTGACGCTGATTATCATCCGGCGGCAAACAGCCCGGCGGCAACAGGAGCTATTGACCTTTCTTCTAAGGGTTGGCCTGGCATAAGTGGAGAGAAGTTCAGAGGTGCTCTGGCGCCTTCTCTTGGATCTCCTGACTCAACCGCTCCCACAGGCACCATCTCCATCAACACTAACTCCAGCTACACCAATTCAACCAATGTCTCCTTAAGCCTCTCAGCCACAGACGCAACCGGAGTCATTGGCTATTACCTCTCAACCTCTAACATAACCCCCAGCGCCATAGACACCGGCTGGACCGCTGTAACCTCAACTGCCAGCTACTTGGCAACTGTGCCCTATGCCCTAACTACCGGAGACGGCATAAAGACCTTATACTCTTGGTATAAAGATGCCGCAGGCAATGTCTCAAGCTCAAATACTGACTCTATCGCCTTAGATACTACTTTACCCGCAGTAACCATCACCAGCCCTACTTCGGGCACGGGGTATGCCACAACCAGCAGCAGCATAACCTTAGGAGGAAGCGCCTCCGACGCTGATAGCGGGATAGCTTCAATAAGCTGGTCAAATAACCGCGGAGGCAGCGGCAGCGCAACAGGCACCACCGCTTGGTCGGCCTCAGGCATTACTTTGTATAATAACGGCGCTAACGGCATCAATGTAATCACCGTAACCGCCACCGACGCAGCCGGGAATAGCTCAAGCGATACCCTAACCGTAACCTATACCGTTCCTACGCCCGGCACTATCGCCTTATCCAGTTCCACCTACAGTACAGCCGAAGGCTCAGGAACCCTAACTATCACTGCCTCAAGAACAGGAGGGAGCTCCGGCACCGCCAGCGTCCAATACTCAACCACTAATGGAACCGCCACCGCCGGCTCTGATTACACTGCCGCCTCAGGCACCTTGAACTGGATAGACGCAGACTCAACCAACAAAACCTTTACCATAGCCATTACCAACGACTCAACCGATGAAGCCGATGAGATAGTCAATATCACTCTTAGTAGTGCCACAGGAGCCGCCCTGGGAACACCCGCAAGCGCGGTCCTGACCATCACTGATGATGACCCCGCTCCCCTAGTTAACTTCACAACTGCCAGCCAGTCCGGGGCTGAAAACGCTGGCACTGCCACTCTCACTGCCCAGCTCTCTTTAGCCAGCGCCAGGGAAATAACTATTCCCTTTACCGTAAGCGGCACAGCCACCGGAGGCGGAACCGATTATTCCATCACCAATAGCCCCTTAAATCTACCGGCCGGCTCTACTTCAGCCACTATCACCGTCACCCTCACCAACGATACCCTCTATGAAACCCCCGACGAAACAGTGATAGTCACTATTGGCACTTCCACTAACGCTACCATAGGTACAAGCACAGTGCATACCTTAACTATCACTAATGATGATGCTATCCCTGACACCACTGCCCCCCAAGGCACTATCTCCATCAACGCTAACGCAACCTACGCCAATACAACTGCCGTCTCCTTGAGCTTCTCAGCCACCGACACAACCGGAGTCACCGGCTATTACCTCTCTGGCTCTAACATAACCCCCAGCGCCACAGCCACCGGCTGGACCGCTGTAACCTCAACTGCCAGCTACTTGGCAACTGTACCCTATACCCTAACTACCGGAGACGGCATAAAGACCTTATACTCTTGGTATAAAGACGCCGCAGGCAATGTCTCAAGCTCAAGCACTGACTCTGTCACCTTGGACTCAACCGCCCCCACGGTTACCATCTCAAGTCCTACCACCAGCGCCACCTATTCAACCACTATCAGCACCCTAAACTTATCCGGCTCAGCCTCAGATGCCACAAGCGGCCTCGCTGCCATCACCTATACCCTGAACTCCGCGGCCCCTGTAAATGCCTCAGGCTTAACCACCTGGTCAATCGCTAACCTGGCCTTACAGGCAGGCACTAATACCATCATCATAACCGCAACCGACGCAGTCGGCAATATCGCGAATGATACAATCACTGTAACTTACAGCGTTTTGTCCAGCTCATCATCCTGGAAGAACTTTTACGGCGTCGGCTGGTATGGCGGGGTGAACGAAAGCATCTCTTACGCCAAGCAAATGGGCTATGATTACTTGACGCTGGTCTATAACAATGGGAATAGGAATCTTTATAACAGCAATCCAAATCGCGCGGGGCTTAAGTTTCTAATTCTTGAACCTGAAATATTGCAAGACATTGTGCCTGTGGTTTCCAATAGACGCATTCGCACTACCTGGACTTACACTTCGGAACAAATGGCTTTTTATCAAAATAATATGGTGTGGAGAAATAACAATGCTTTTCCAAGCAATATGGAAACAGGTTGGCATTTTTCCGGTACCGATTATCGTCCCAATTGGGATCTTCAACAGCA
Organism: Omnitrophica bacterium GWA2_41_15; assembly: GCA_919902675.1. Taxonomy (GTDB): domain Bacteria; phylum Omnitrophota; class Gorgyraeia; order Gygaellales; family UBA12090; genus UBA12090. The sequence goes on along the minus strand of CAKKRH010000010.1, from coordinate 15,377 downwards.
AAAAGTTATCAGTTATCTAATTGACCAATTTGTTGCTTTGGTGAGAACTTATGAAAATCAGGCTATCGGTTTCACTTTTGCCGGATACCAAGTTGATGTTCCTCGTCTAAGCGGAGAATTTCATCTATGGAGCGGCGGTAGTAATAGTTTTAATTACCTTTCCGACCTGACAGCGGATCATACTGATTCTGGCGTAATACATCCGATTATGGATATTAATAATAATCCTACAGCACAGAATATTACTCATGAATACGCTACTTACACAGAAGCTAGAGCCGCTTTTTATAAACAACTAAACGCGAGACTGGCAGTAGAATTCCCGGGATTTAAAAGAATATTAGAGCCCAATTTAATTTATCAGGCGAATGCTCGCGATGAATGGCTTTGGCAAATAAGCGGAAGGAGTGATAAAAACGAACTTATCCCGGACTTTCTCTCTCAAGAGTCGTCAGGCCCCAGATATGTAGACGATATCTCTGTTTTTAAAACAGTGTCAAACACTATCAATTATGACATGCTTGGAACCAGCGAGCCCAACGATCTTGGTGAAGCCGCCAATCGTTTGTACATTGTTAAATCTGGAATCAACGGAGCTTGGTTTAATTGGTTTGGAAGATTCGGCGGGACGGGAGATATGCCTAGGTGGAATAGTATAACTGAAATTTATCCTAGGCTTAAAATGGCAAGAGTTATTCCCAACTGGGATAATCTTAATGGTATTCCAGTTACGGCGGCTAATCGAGTTTGGAATAATAGCACCACTGATCCGGTGTATAACAGTTATGATGCTAACGGTTATCAACAAAGCCATGCGGACGGAAATGTAATGTATTCCAGACATTGGAAAAAACCAAACCAAATTTTTGCCGTATTCACCAATACAACTGGAAAAATAAGGTTAAAGTCTGGAGAAGCTCCTGCTTCCATAGTTTCAATCCAGACAATTAATACTTTATTTGAACCATCCACAAGCGCTTCTTCGAATTTTACAATAGATTGGAACGCAGCAGACGGAATTTATGAAATAAATATAAATGATAATGTCGTAATTACCGCCGGGACATATGGAACTTATCCTAATAATACCGCCGGTAATGGTTATATTATCACTTTGAATTCATCAGACAATGACACCACTGCCCCCCAAGGCACTATCTCCATCAACGCTAACGCAACCTACGCCAATACAACTGCCGTCTCCTTGAGCTTCTCAGCCACCGACACAACCGGAGTCACCGGCTATTACCTCTCTGGCTCTAACATAACCCCCAGCGCCACAGCCACCGGCTGGACCGCTGTAACCTCAACTGCCAGCTACTTGGCAACTGTACCCTATACCCTAACTACCGGAGACGGCATAAAGACCTTATACTCTTGGTATAAAGACGCCGCAGGCAATGTCTCAAGCTCAAGCACTGACTCTGTCACCTTGGACTCAACCGCCCCCACGGTTACCATCTCAAGTCCTACCACCAGCGCCACCTATTCAACCACTATCAGCACCCTAAACTTATCCGGCTCAGCCTCAGATGCCACAAGCGGCCTCGCTGCCATCACCTATACCCTGAACTCCGCAGCCCCTGTAAATGCCTCAGGCTTAACCACCTGGTTAATCGCTAACCTGGCCTTACAGGCAGGCACTAACACCATCATCATAACCGCAACCGACAACGCCGGTAACTCCTCAACCGATACCCTGACCGTAACCTATACTATCCCCACCCCCGGCACTATCGCGCTCTCAGGGGCAACCTATAGTGTAGTTGAGGATACCCCGACCGTAACCATCAACGTAACCAGAACAGGAGGGAGCTCTGGCGCCGCCAGCGTCCAATACTCAACCACTAATGGAACCGCAACCGCCGGCTCTGATTACACCGCTGCCTCTGGAACCTTGAGCTGGGCCGACGCAGACTCTGCCAACAAGACCTTTACCATAGCCATTACCAACGACTCAACCGATGAAGCCGATGAGACGGTCAATATTGCTCTTAGCACTGCCACTGGCGCAACCCTGGGAACACCCTCAAGCGCAGTCCTGACCATCACTGATGATGATTCCGCTCCCACAGTCGCCTTTACCAGCGCCAGCCAGTCTAAAGTCGAGAACGCAGGCAGCGCCACCATCACTGCCCTACTCTCCTCAGTCAGCGCCAAGACCATATCAATTCCCTTTACCGTCAGCGGCACCGCCAGCGGAAGCGGAACCGACTATTCCATTACCACCAGCCCCATGAACATACCCGCTGGCTCAACCTCAGCCGTTATCACCACTACCCTCATCAACGACTCCGCCTATGAAACCCCGGATGAAACCGTGATCATCACTATGGGAACTCCCACTAACGCTACCCTGGGCACAACCACAGTGCATACCTTAACTATAACTAATGACGATGCTATTCCCGACACAACCAAACCAAGCGGTTCTGTTTCAATCAACAATAACGCCGCGGCCACTAACTCCGTTAATGTCACGCTTAATTTTTCCGCTACCGACAATATCGGAGTAACCGGCTACTATACTTCCGAGTCTTCAACAGCGCCGACCGCCAGCCAGGCAGGCTGGACTTCCGTAACTTCCATTGCTTCATATTCGGCAAATCCAACCTTTAGCCTTTCCTCCGGCGATGGAACCAAGAACGTCTATGTCTGGTATAAAGACGCGGCCGGGAATGTTTCAACGGCTTACAGCGATTCTATTACGCTAGCTAAGAATGATAGCTGGAAGAATTTTTACAATATAGTATGGAGAGAGTATGGTGACCCCAAAAATAGCGCTAAGTATGCGAAGCAAATGGGGCATGATTATTTTGCTATCATTACTAACACGGGTGTGAATTCTTATAAAAGTGATCCAAATTGCGCTAACCTTAAATATTATATCGACAACCCCCACATGTGGCGAGATACTTTATCTGGTCATAGCTACAATGTTGACGCTAATTTAACCTATACGCAAGCAGACCAAGATTGGTATAATCAGCGCATGGTTTGGAAAAGCAACGAATCATTCCCAAATAATTTAGCATCAGGTTGGTTTGTTGTTACTCCTACAAAATATGCCGCAATATGGGATTTTCAACAACAAGCGGTTATTGATGAAGTGGTTGATAAAATCATAACGCTATTTCATAAATACGAAACAGTGCCTGGAGACCCTGGCCATCCCTTAACCTTTGCAGGATATATGATGGATGTGCCAACACTTAATGGTGATTTTTGGAGACCGGATGGTCTAGGTGGCGTGATATCTACAAAGCTTTCTGATTGGACTGGGTCAAACTCAGGCTTGTTACATGGCACGATTACCCATGAATATGCAACGTATCCAGATGGAGTGGCTGCATTTTATAAACAACTAAATACACGTATGCTTCAAGAGTTTCCCAATGCAAAATGGATACTAGACCCAGTGAGAATATATGCTGCCAATGACAGTCCAAATGAATGGGTATGGCAGGTAAGTCAAAGAGCAGATAAAGATCAATTGACACCTGATTTTTTAACTCAGGAAGGAGGAGGGGGCACTTGGTTTGTAGACGATTCTAATAATTTCAATTCAGGAATGAATATTACCAAAGACATGGTTGGTAATGCTCAACGTAATATGGTTGAAGAGTCTCAAAATCGTCTTATCGCGGCCAAGGCGGGTATAAATGGCGCCTGGTATAATTGGTTTGGGCAGTGGGGCATAGGGGGTGGAGCAACAATGCCCAATTGGCAATCCATTACCGAAGTCTACCCCCGCCTCAAGCTCATCCGCCTCATCCCCAACTGGGATAACCTTAACAACATTCCTTTAGTCAACCGAAGCTGGGACGGCAGTGTCTACCAGAGCACCAAAGACGGTCAGCGCCAGAGCTATATCAGCAGTGATGTCATGTATTCCCGCCACTGGAAGACCAGCAAGCTCTTTGCCGTCTTCAACACCGCCAACAGCAAAATCAAACTCAACCCAGGGGAATCGGTTACCTCTATCCATAGCACCGACGGCTACTTCATTGAAGCCGGAGACGCCAGTGCTGACCTTACCGTAACCGCTAATTTCAGCGGAGCGGAAATAACCTTAAAGTCTTCGGTAATTATCCCGGTTGATTCCACCAACGGACAAGTGAAGGGAGTGGGCTATATCATTACCACTGCCACAGACAAGGCCCCTAGCGCAACTACCGGTTCAGCCACAACTATAACCAAGAACTCATCCAAGCTTAACGGGACTGTCAACGCCAAAGGCTTATCCACCGAGAGCTGGTTTGAATACGGAACAACCAGCGCCAGCTACAGCTCGGCTACCGCCCTACAGAACTTAACCGACTTAAACACAGATACCTCCTTAAGCGCGGACATTAAAGGTTTAATAGCGGGAAAGACTTATTATTACCGCATAGCCGCCCGTAGCAGTGAAGGCACCGTATACGGTCAAGAGGTAGCTTTTACTACCTCAAGCCAGGATAATCCCAACCTTAAGGCGCAGTATGATTTTGAAGAAGGCTCAGGCAGTATTGCCTATGATGTCTCAGGCAATGGCAATAACGGAACAGTTAATTCCGCCAGCTGGACCACCACCGCTAAGATAGGCGGCCAAGCCTTAAGCTTTAACGGCAGCAACTCCTCAGTCAGCATACCGGTAATGAACTACGATGAGCTATCTGTCTCCGCCTGGTTCTATAAGAACTCTAACGACACTACTAACGCCGATGCCATATTCGGAGGTTGGAGATGGAATTCCAGCGTATCCCTTCAGGAAGGCTTAGATATACGGTTTTATCAAAGCGCTCCTAACCGGCTTGATTTTATCTTAGTTACCAAGGACGCAAATGGCAATAAAACCTATAAAACCGCCTCTAAAACCTTTACTGATTCAACCCTCGCCTGGCATCATCTAGCCGCTACTTATGATAAAGCCACCGGTCAGCAGAAATTATACGTGGATGGTATCTTAGCCGCCACTCAAACACATACAGCCGGTAACAGCATAGTTCCTTTAACCCAAGACTCTACCTATACTGATATGCGTATCGGTTATTCCCGGGTGAATAGCGGTTATTTTAACGGTAGTATAGATGATGCGCGTATTTACAGTCAGGCCTTGACTGACGCCCAAGTCCAGGCTCTGTATAATAACACTACTACCACCCTCGGCACCATCGCGCTCTCAGCCTCAACCTACAGTACAGCCGAAAGCTCCACAACCCTAACTATCACCGCCTCAAGGACAGGAGGGAGCTCCGGCACCGCCAGCGTCCAATACTCAACCAGTAACGGAACCGCCACTGCCGCCTCTGATTATACCGCTTCAACCGGCACCTTGAGTTGGCTAGACGCAGACTCAGCCAACAAAACCTTTACCATAGCCATCACCAACGACTCAACCGATGAAGCAAACGAGACCGTAAACCTAACTCTAAGCAATGCCACCGGAGCCAGCCTGGGAACACCGGCAAGCGCGGTCCTGACCATCACTGATGATGATTCCGCTCCCACAGTCGCCTTTACCAGCTCAAGCCAGTCTAGAGCCGAAAACACAGGCACTGCCACTATCACTCTCCAGCTCTCCTTAGCCAGCGCTCAAGCTATAACTATTCCCTTTACCGTAAGCGGCACAGCCACCGGAGCCGGAAGCGACTATTCAGTTAGCGCCAGCCCTCTAAGCATACCCATAGGCTCAACCTCAGCCACTATCACCGTCACCCTTACTAACGACACCCTCTATGAAACCCCTGACGAAACCGTGATCATCACCATGGGCACTCCCACTAACGCCACCCAAGGCGCAACCACAGTCCATACCTTAACTATAACTAATGATGATGCCCCTCCTGACACCACTGCCCCTGCGGGCACCGTCTCCATCAACGCTAACGCCGGCTACACCAATTCAACCAACGTCTCCTTAAGCCTCTCAGCCACTGACGCAACCGGCGTCACCGGCTATTATCTCTCAACCTCAAATCTTACCCCCACCGCCAGCGCAACCGGCTGGACAGCTGTAACCTCAAACATCAGCTACTTGGCAACTATCCCCTATACCCTGACTACCGGAGACGGCACCAAGACCTTATACTCTTGGTATAAAGATGCCGCCGGCAATGTCTCAAGCTCAAGCACTGACGCTATTACCTTAGACTCAACCGTCCCCACGGTCACCATCTCAAGCCCTACAACCAGCGCCAGCTACTCAACCACTACCAGCACCCTGAACTTATCCGGCTCAGCCTCAGATGCCACAAGCGGCCTCACTGCCATCACCTATACCCTGAACTCCGCGGCTCCTGTAAATGCCTCAGGTTTAACCGCCTGGTCAATCGCTAACCTGGCCTTACAGGTAGGCACTAACACTATTACCGTCACCGCCAAGGACGCAGCCGACAACAGCGCAAGCGATACCATCACAGTTAACTATGCCGCTTCTCTAAACATAACCAATCCGGGATTTGAGAGCGGAACGACTGCTCCGGGAACCGGATGGAGCTGGTGGTCAAGGGATACTACCGGGACAACCGAATTTTCCTCAGATGCTCAAGAAGGTTTGCGTTCCCTGAAGATTGTTTACGCGAATACTCAGGATTGGGCATTGAACAATTCCAGTAAGCAGAACGTGGAAAAAGGCCAATTTTGGAAAGTAACCGCCTGGGTAAAATGTCAGGACACTAACAGTATTTATCTGGAGGCCATTGGTTTGACCGCTGGAAAATGGATGACCAGGGCTGTTATGGCTAAGGATATAGCTTATGGAACCAAGGAGAATTGGGTTCAGTTAAGTGCTGTTGCCCAGATACCCGAAGGATGTGATCAGATTTTTATCCGTTTTTCCGGAACTGGAAAAGCTATGGTATGGCTGGATAGTGTTTCTGTGGAACAAATTACTCCGCAAGCTAAACCTCAGGTTCAAGGCTGGGCCCAGCAGAGGGTTGAGGAGAGTCTTGGCCGGGGGGTAGCAGCTATATTTTTAGGGGATGGTAAGGTATATATAGGATGGAGGCTGTTAGAAGATGATGATAAGGAGATCGCTTTTAATATCTATCGCGTCAGCGCTTCCGGCGCTCCGGTTAAGTTAAATAGTGAGCCTATAGAGGTAACGACAGATTTTATGGATACCACTGCTCCCTTAGATAAAGATAACACCTATTTTGTCCGCGTCGTCTCTGGCGGACAAGAAGCACAGGAGTCGGAAAGATTTACGCTAAAGGCAAATTCAGAGGCGAATCCTTACTTATCAATTAAGTTAAACGGCAGCTATTTATTTAACCGGGTAGCTATAGCCGACCTTAACGGAGACGGCCAGTATGATTTTGTGATAAGACAGCCTGACGTAAGCGTTGATCCTTCTTCGGATGTTTGGAAAGCCAGCACAGATACTTATAAAATAGAGGCTTATCTCGCGGATGGCACATTTTTATGGCGTAACGACTTAGGATGGGCTATTGAACAAGGGGTATCTTACGCACCATATATAGTCTATGATTTTGACGGCGATGGCAAGGCTGAGGTCGCGGTTAAGACCGGCGAAGGCGATCCTCGTGACACAGATGGGCATGTGAGGAGCGGGCCGGAATATTTGTCTATATGGGATGGCATGACCGGACAGGAGAAGGCCAAAGCGCCTTGGCCTTCCCGGGAGGGATTTTTTGGCAGCGATGAGAGCTGGAGGCAGAATTTTATTTCACGCAATCAATTAGGCGTGGCTTACCTTGACGGCAAAACCCCTTGTATCATTGTGGAGAGAGGGACATACAATACCATTAAGCTTGCAGCCCATCAGTATAAAAATAACACCTTAGAAAAATTGTGGGAATGGGATAGCCGCTATGAGGGCAATATTTATGCCGGACAAGGGGCGCATTTTATGCATGCCGCGGATGTGGATGAAGATGGGAGAGACGAAGTCATTGTTGGCTCAGCCATAATTGATGATAATGGTAAGGGTTTCTGGACCACCAATATGGGGCATTCTGACCACTGTTATTTGGGGGACATTGATCCCTTAAGGCCCGGCTTAGAGATGTATTTGGGAATGGAAACTCCGCAGTTAAAGAATGGGGTTTCTCTTTGGGATGCCAAAACCGGCATGAACTTATGGGGGCTTGCCGAGCAGACTTATCATGTGCATAGCACAGGGTTGGTATCTGATATTGACCCCTTATATCCCGGGATGGAAACTTACAGTGGAGAGAAAGAGGTTCCGCCAGAGAAACCTAAGCGTTGGTTACATTCGGCCAAAGGAGAGCTTTTGGCAACCGAACAGACTTTTAATAAGGAACTTCAGCCCAGAGCTGTTTACTGGGATAGCGATGCTCAGCGGGAGTTGGTAGAGGCTTATGGCCGCAGGATATACGATTATAACGGGGGGGCGTATAAAACCAATATTTTTGGAACTCAGTATGCCTGGGCGGATATTTTAGGCGATTGGAGGGAGGAAATTGTTACTTCAGTTAGCGGTGGGGAACTGCGAATATATGCCACTACCATACCCGCGGCTGACCGGCGTGTTACCTTTATGCAGGATGCCTTATACCGTCAGGATGTGGCCCATCTTTCTATGTTTTATCCTCAGCCGCCGATGACCAGTTATTATATCGGCAGCAACAACGGCTTAAGGGCGGAAACGGTAACCAATGTTACTTCTACTTCGGCAACCTTAAACGGCAAGGTGTATATCAATGATTTGCCGGCAACTGCCTGGTTTGAGTATGGGATATCCTCCGGAGCTTATACCTTAAAGTCAGAAACTCAGAGTATCGTTTCCTCAGGCAAAATAGGTGTAAACCTGAATATAAGCGCCTTGAGTTCTCAAAAGGCCTACTATTATCGTTTGGCGATCCAGACCAGTGCCGGAATTGAATACAGTAATGAGTTGTCGTTTGTAGCCCTGGATCCGGCGACAGATAGTCTGAAGGTTTTCTGTAAATTTGAGGAAAAGAAGATATCGGCGACAGTTGATTCCTCGGGTAATTATAACCATGGTATGATTAACGCTGCAACTCCGGACAACGGAAAAATAGGAGGCTCCCTGAACTTTGACGGCAATAGCTTCAACTATGTGGATTTTGATACTAACTTAGGTATTACGGATGAACTTACAGTCAGCGCCTGGGTATATCCAGAGGCTATTCCCAGCGGCACGGGGAGGATAATTGCTACTACTTATGTTTACAACAGCACTCCCAGCGCGATAAGAGGCTGGACATTGGGGTGTGAATTCGGCTCAACAGACCAGATGTCTTTCAGGATTTATGATGCAAACGGTAACTCCGCCCAGGCAGTCACCACTACCTCAAGCGCGTTTTTTGCCAGCAATCTCAATAAATGGGTGTATGTAACTGGGGTATATAAGCCCTCCAGTTATGTTATGCTTTATATCAATGGCGAGAAGGTTGCCGAAACTACAACCGGCATACCTTCAGCAATAGCCTACAAAGACGGCTCTAATCTGCGCATAGGTATGCGGACAGATAATAATAATCAAGGAGCCTGGGATGGCAATATTGATGAGGCAAGGATATATAGCCGGGCTTTGGGTGATCAGGAGATAAAGGATTTATATAACGCCGCTACCTCTACACCCGGCAGCATCGCCTTATCCGCCTCAACCTACAGCATAGCTGAAAACTCTCCAACCGTAACCATTAGTGCCGCCAGAACAGGAGGGAGCTCTGGCGCCGCCAGCGTCCAATACTCAACCACTAATGGAACCGCAACCGCCGGCTCTGACTATACCAGCGCCTCAGGAACCTTGAGCTGGCTAGACGCAGACTCTGCCAACAAAACCTTTACCATAACCATTACCAACGACTCAAGCGATGAAGCAAACGAGACTGTCAATATCACTCTTAGTAATGCCACCGGAGCCAGCCTGGGAACACCCTCAAGCGCAGTCCTGACCATCACTGATGATGATCCCGCTCCCACAGTTGCCTTTACCAGCTCAAGCCAGTCTAGAGCCGAAAACACAGGCACTGCCACTATCACTCTCCAGCTCTCCTTAGCCAGCGCTCAAGCTATAACTATTCCCTTTACCGTAAGCGGCACAGCCACCGGAGCCGGAAGCGACTATTCAGTTAGCTCAAGCCCCTTAAGCATACCCATAGGCTCAACCTCAGCCACTATCACCACTACCATCATCAACGATACCCTCTATGAAACCCCTGACGAAACCGTGATAGTCAGCTTAGGCACCCCCACTAACGCCAGCCTGGGCACAGCCACAGTCCACACCTTGACCATCACCAATGATGATCTCCCTCCTGACACCACCGCCCCCGCGGGCACTATCTCCATCAACTCTAACGCCAGCTACACCAACTCCGCCAACGTATCCTTAAGCCTAAGCGCCACCGACACAACCGGAGTAACCGGCTATTACCTCTCAACCTCTAACACTGCTCCCAGCGCCAGCTCAACTGGCTGGACAGCCCTAACCTCAACCACTAACTATTCAGCCAGCGTATCCTATACCCTAAGCACAGGAGATGGAGCCAAGACCCTATACTGCTGGTATAAAGATGCCGCAGGCAATGTCTCAACCACAGCCAGTGATGCTATTACCTTAGACACCATCTCATCCACAGTAACCATCACCAGCCCAACCACAAGCGCTACCTACAGCACAACCACTAGCACCCTAAACTTAAGCGGTAGCGCTTCGGATGTCGCAAGCGGCCTAGACACTATTACCTATACCATAAACTCTGGAACCCCCGTCTCCGCCACCGGCACTACTAATTGGTCGATTGCCAATGTGTCCTTGCAGAGTGGAGTCAATACCATAGTAGTTACCGCCAAGGATAATGCCGGTAACACCAATACCGATACCTTAACCGTAACCTACACTGTTCCTACTCCCGGCACTATCGCCCTCTCAGCCGCAGCCTACAGCATAGCTGAAAGCTCCCCAACCATAACCATCAGCGCCACCAGAACAGGAGGCAGCTCTGGTGCCGCCAGTATCCAATACGCTACCACTAATGGAACCGCAACCGCCGGCTCTGACTACACGACTGCCTCAGGAATCCTAAGCTGGATAGACACAGACTCAACCAGCAAGACCTTTACCATAGCCATTACCAACGATACCATAGATGAAGAGGATGAGACCGTAAACTTGACCTTAAGCAACGCCACCGGAGCCACCCTGGGAACACCCTCAAGCGCTGTTCTCACCATCACTGATGATGATGCCGCACCCACCGTTGCCTTCACCAGCTCAAGCCAGTCTAAAGCCGAGAACGGAGGAAGCGCCGCCATCACTGCCCAGCTTTCTTCAGCCAGCGCCAAGGCAATATCAATTCCCTGGACAGTCAGCGGAACAGCCACCGGAGCAGGGACTGACTATTCCATCACCGCCAGCCCCTTAAACATACCCGCTGGTTCAACCTCCGCCGCTATCACCGTCACCATAATTAACGACACCCTCTATGAAACCCCGGATGAGACCGTGATAGTTACTATAGGCACTTCGACTAATGCTACCTTAGGCACCACCACAGTGCATACCTTAACTATAACTAATGATGATGCCGTTCCTGACACCACCAAACCAACCGGTTCTATCACAATCAATAACAACGCTACAACCACCGACTCAGTCAATGTCACACTCAATCTTTCTGCCACTGATAATATTGGAGTAACCGGCTATTATGTTTCCGAAAACTCAACAATGCCGACAGCCAGCCAAACCGGTTGGACAACCATAACTTCCGCAACAACATATTCCGCCAATCCAATGTTTACGCTTTCTTCAGGAGACGGAACTAGAACTGTCTATGTCTGGTACAAAGACGCGGCGGGGAATGTTTCAGCTACAGCCAGTAATTCCATTACTCTTGCTAAGAATGACAATTGGAAGAATTTCTACGGTGTTACTTGGGGTAATACTACGGCTAACATACCAGCCGAAAGCATCCTTTATGCTAAACAAATGGGATATGATTATATAGCAGTCCGAGCCAATGACGCGAACAGAACTCTATATAAAAATAATCCCGACCGTGCTGGACTTAAATTTTATTTCATTAATCCCGACAGGCTTCAAAATCTAATCCCGTTAATTTCAAGAGGGGAAATTGACACCAATAGTACATACACACAGGCAAAAATAGATTTTATTGAAAAGTATTTCATCTGGAAAAGCATGGACGCATTTCCTAACAATATAGCTTCAGGTTGGTTTTATTCATCGTCAAAATTTCAAATTCATTGGGATTATCAACAACAAGCAGTTATTGATTATGTTGTTGATCAAATTATTGCCTTGGCAAAGAGTTATGAAACCACAAGCCCGTCGTTTACGTTTGCCGGATACATGATAGATGTACCAGTTATTAATGGTGATTTTTCTCGGTGGACTGGTACTTCCAACGCTGATGTAACCTTGTCGTATTGGACTGGGACAAATTCTAGTTTGGTACACGGGACAATTACCCATGAATATGCCACGTACCAAGATGGATATGTGGCTTTCTATAAGCAGTTAAACACAAGAATGAGGCAAGTGTGGCCTGATGCCAAGTGGATATTAGATCCTTACTATATTTATAACACAATCTATGCTTCGTCTTGGGTAAATCAGATAAAAGACCGGGCTGATAAAGACGAGTTGACCCCGGATATGTTGACACAGGAAGCACCAAGTACTAAATTTGTTGACGAGGTTCTTAATTTTAATTCAGGGGTAAATATCACAAAAGACAGAGTCGGCATTACTCAACTCATTGCAGCAGGAAAAACAGAAGCTAATAATCGTCTTTTTGCCGCCAAAGCCGGCACTAACAGTGCCTGGTACAACTGGTTTGGGTGGTTCAACAATGCGGGAGATACACCATATTTTACTTCCATCACCGAAGTCTACCCCCGCCTTAAACTCATCCGCCTCATCCCCAATTGGGACAATCTCAATAACATCCCTCTGGCCAACCGAAGCTGGGACGGCAGTATCTACCAAAGCAAAAACTCAAGCGGTAACCTCCAAAGCTACATCAGCTCTGACTTAATGTATTCCCGCCACTGGAAGACCGGTAAGCTCTTTGCGGTATTTAACACCACTGGTGGCAAGATTAAGCTCAACCCCGGAGAAACCATCACCTCTATCCAGAGCACCGACGGCTACTTCATTGAAGCCGGAGACGCCAGCGCTGACCTTATCGTAACCGCTAATTCCACCGGAGCGGAAATAACCTTAAGCTCTTCCGTAGCTATCCCAGTTGACTCCACCAACGGACAAGTGAAGGGAGTGGGCTATATTCTTACCATATCTTCAACTTCTGACACCACCGCTCCCAGCGTTGCCATCACCAGCCCGACTGCCAATGCCACCTATAGCACTACCACCAGCACTATCAGCTTAAGCGGCAGTGCCTCGGATATAGGAAGCGGCCTAAATACCATCACCTACACCCTAAACTCTGGAACTCCGGTTACCGCCATCGGTACTACTAATTGGTCAACCCCCAATCTTTCTTTACAGAGTGGAATCAACACTATTGTCGTCACTGCCCAAGACCAGGCTGGTAACAGCTCAACCGATACCCTAACCGTAACCTACACCATCCCCACCCCCGGCACTATCGCGCTCTCCGCATCCACCTACAGCACAGCTGAAAACTCAGGGAGCATAACCATCACCGCCGCCAGAACAGGGGGAAGCTCTGGCACCGCCAGCATCCAATACTCAATCAGTAATGGAACCGCCACTGCCGGCTCTGATTATACCGCTTTAACCGGCACCTTAAGCTGGGCCGACGCAGACTTAACCAATAAAACCTTCACCATAGCCATTACCAACGACTCAACCGATGAAGTAGATGAGACGGTCAATATCACCCTCAGCACTGCCACTGGCGCCAGCCTGGGAACACCCGCAAGCGCGATCCTCACCATTACTGATGATGATTCCGCTCCCATAGTTAACTTCACAACTGCCAGCCAGTCCAGGGTCGAAAACGCTGGCACTGCCACTCTCACTGCCCAGCTCTCCTTAGCCAGCGCCAGGGAAATAACTATTCCCTTTACCGTAAGCGGCACAGCCACCGGAGGCGGAACCGACTATTCCATCACCACCAGCCCCTTAAGTATACCCGCTGGCTCAACCTCAGCCGCTATCAGCGTTACCCTCATCAACGACTCCGCCTATGAAACCCCAGATGAGACCGTGATAATCACTATGGGCACCCCCACCAACGCCACCCAAGGCGCAACCACAGTCCATACCTTAACCATAACTAATGATGATGCTATCCCCGACACCACCGCCCCCAGCGGCTCAATTAGCATCAACTCTAACGCCAGCTACACCAACTCCGCCAACGTATCCTTAAGCCTAAGCGCCACCGACACAATCGGAGTAACCGGCTATTACCTCTCAACCTCTAACCTCACCCCCAGCGCAAGCTCAACCGGCTGGACCGCCATAACCTCAAACATCAGCTACTTAGCAACTGTCCCTTACACCCTAAACACAGGAGATGGAGCCAAGACCTTATACTGCTGGTATAAAGACTCAGCTAACAACATCTCAACCTCAAGCCAAGACGCTATTACCTTAGACGCTACCTCACCCACAATAACCATCTCAAGCCCGACATCCGGCTCAACCCTTTCCGCAACCGTTACTATAAGCGCCAGCGCCACGGATAGCTCCGGGATAAGCGGGGTGAGCTTTAAGTTAGACGGAGCCAGCTTAGGCCAGGAAGACGCCACAAGCCCCTATGAGCTAAGCTGGGATACCACAACAGCCGCTAAAGGCAGCCACAGCCTTACAGCGATAGTCACAGATGGCGCAGGAAACACAACCACATCAAGTCCGATAACCCTTACCGTAAATAACAATCATGCTCCAATCTTATCTGAGGTAGGCAATAAGGTAGTAGATGAAAACAAGGAGCTAAGCTTTAGCATATCAGCCACAGACCAGGATAACGACATCCTGACCTATGCTGCCTCTGGCCTGCCCGAAGGCTCAAGCTTTATTGAATCAACTAAGACCTTTATCTGGATCCCCAACTATACCCAGTCTGGAACACATAAGGTAAGTTTCAGCGTATCTGACACAGAGCTCTCCGACTCCAAAGAGATAACCATCACTGTCAATGATGTGGACGTAACTGTCCCCACAATAACCATTACCTCACCCACGACAGACACTACATATTCAATTACCTCAAGCGCTCTTAGCTTATCCGGCACTGCCTCGGATGACACCACTCTATATCGCGTTACCTGGACAAGCGACCAGGGAGGCTCAGGCATAGCCACCTTGACTGACAACGTCTGGGGCATCTCAAACATCACCTTAATCTCAGGCCCAAATCTAATCACTGTAACCGCAACCGACTCAAACACTAACACCTCAACCGACACCCTAACCGTAACCT